>JBFWTE010000007.1:0-145335 GCA_050247975.1 Bacteriovoracaceae bacterium | reverse complement strand
ATTCTTGAAAGGAGGTTTATGGGTTTTAGTGCAACCATTTTTTACATAAAACTTGGATTCAGTTCCAAAATGAAACTTGCATTGAAAATTAGGACAAAAAGTGGGGATCAATTCTAATTGATCATCTGAAACTTGCATGGAAATTTGCTATGAAAAATTCTTGCCAAGTTTGTTTTAGGTAACTTTGAGAAATTAAAGAAGTTTAACTACTGCGCGTAAAATAAACTACACTACTATTCGTAAAAAATTAGTTTAAATTGTCCTCAGTTCGGTGCGAACAATTTAAGTAATACATAATTAAAACTTTGCTTAATAGACGTCTAGCATAGGTTTACTAAACATGGTTTTTTACTTAGTCTCGCTGTTTTGTTCTAATGATTCTAAAATAGGATTAATGGCCCTGAACCAAACTTTAGGAAAAAAGGAGATAAGAATCATTAGAGGATAACCATGTGGAAGTTCAAGTTTTTGTATTTTATAATTTACTTTGCAATCGTGATTTAGATGATGACTATAGTGGTCCCCAACGTTAAATAGTACAAAATAATCTAGTGTCGTTTTAGAATTCCAGACACACATCCTATCTTTATTTAATTCACTTCCATAGTGTTGAATATATTGAACTGTTTCAATGAAAAAATGTGCAATAATTGACTGCATGATCAAGAAGACAAGACCGGAAGTTTCAAGATAGTGATAAATGATAAAAGATAAGATTAGAAATAATAGTGCCGAAAGCTTGTAAGTTGAAAAAAATTTCTTTTGATGGAAAAGAAGACGGACTTTGAAAATAAAATTTTGATATATATATGACCACAAGGAAGTATTCTTTCTAGCAACGAAATACTTAGAATTTACTTGCAATTCCCCATGGTGAACACTTAGATGATTAACAAAAAAATCTACATTGAAATTAAGCAAGAAGATCAGATAACTTGAAATTTTACATAAGATTGACTTCTTGTGAAGCATCTCATGAGCGTAGGAGGTAGCAATCGCCGAAATCATCCCCATTGTAAAAGAGTATCCTATTAATTCAGTATCGATACTTGTTTTAATATAGATATGAATAAAAATTGCAATATATGAAAAGATCAAAGAGAAAAGTGGCAAGATCAAAATAGACGAATGAGGAATATAATCTGAGTCTATAGAAAAATAGTTCTTGAATTGGTGAATAGTTGGAAGCAAGTTATCGGTAAAAATACCAAAAAGAAATAACCATTTTGGTAAACTCCACGCCCAAGAGCTATATGAAATAGAATCAATTTGGATTATAATCCATGGAGAAAGACAAAGTAAAAAATGGAGAAAATACTGTAATTCAACTATTCTCAACTGAACCTTCTGTAAAGACCGAGTTCGGGGCATCGAACATTTTCTTTAAGCACTTAAAAATTAAAGCTCCCTGTGATGCATCTATTAATCGATGATCAAGGGTTACAGTGATTTTAATTAAGGGGGCGATGACTAATTGATTATTTATAACTGTAGGGCCGTTTCGAATTTCTCCCATCGTGATAATGATAGGACATCTTGAGTTTTCTATTAGGGGCACTCTGCCTTCTAGTATATGAAATTGAGCGAGATTTGAGAGAATAAATGATCCTGCGATATCATTGGGAAGCCCTAAGAATTTTAGATTGAGATTAAGGCCATAGTTTAGAAAAGAGTATAGCTTGAAAAGAGGCTTTATTAATATTAAGGGAATGAGTGTGGAGAAAAATCGAACAAACCAAAATTCGTTTCCTTGATAAGATCTTCGGTTGTTCGTCTCGTTTGCGAGATGAATTCTAATATTCTCAAGGCTTAAGGAGTTTACATCCTCAATTCTTACAAAATCTAAATCATAATCATCAATAGATTTATCAGGAAGATTAACTAAAACCATGCAACTGACCTTCTCTCTCTGATAAATTGAGAATAATCTAAAGTATCTGTTTAATGAAGGATGCTTTTGAATGACTTGGGCAACTAGCTTGATGATTAAGTGAGTTGTTGTTAATTTTGTATTGTGAAATTTATTATACCTATCTAGGAAATTTTGAACTTCCAAGCAACTATATTCTTCTGTTCCGTATATAGAAGCTTCCGTCGCATTTTCCCAACAACCATATGAGAGCTTTCTAAAGGGCTTAAGATTTTTTACTCGATGAGATTTAATGGCCATAGATAGATCGCTCGTTAATAAAATTGGTCGCAAACTATTGTCTAGATTGCGTTCTTTCCTCAGGCTAGGAATAATATATTTTAATCATGCAGTGCTTGTTATTAAAGTGAATAATTGAAGTGTTGAAGTAAGAGATATTAAAATTTGATATTAATAATCAACTACCTGGAGATTGCTTTTTTTATATCTTCTTCATTGTTCGTGTTAACTTCGAGGAAAAATTTTTTCTCCGGAAAGCATGCGATGGCAATGCCTTCTGAGCATTTACCTAAGCATCCTGATCTAAAAATTTTTATTTCACCTTTATGATTTTCTTTTGCCCATTTTTTTAAATTATCAGTTAATTCTTTTGCACCTTTACCGAAACAGTCTTCGTCACTGTCGCGTTTGTGATTGCAAACGAAAACGTCTATTTTGCTTTTAATTGATTCTTGTTTCATAGTTTTCCTTGAATAATTTGGTCTAAAAAAGGCCCTTGAAGGGTGACAACTGCAGGACGAGGTATATCACCATCAGGCCATTTACTCGTCAGTTTATCTTTCGACTCACTCATCTCGCCTGGATGTTGAACAGAAAGGAAAAGCGTTTTGTAGTCAGGAGAAAAGCAAGGTCCTGTAAATTCAGCTTCTACCGGTGCAATAGCAACTCTAATAACCTCACCTTTGTGTTTACCGTCGCGGATGAAGACATAAAGAGCATTATTACCTAACCCTTGATACTCACCTTTGTTGATTTCGCTTCCATGCATATCAGTTGTGAACCAAAGATTTCCTTTTGGATCAAACGCCATGTTATCAGGACAAGCAAAGCCTTGATTCTTTCCACCTGTGAGAAAATTTTCGTGCTCAAACTTCAGGGAACCATGGTCGTTTCCGCTCTCAATAATTTTTAAGATTGATCCAACATAATTATTTTTAGTTTTATTATTAGTTAGGGCAATAAAAATGTTCCCAGTCAAAGGATCAATTTCAATATCTTCTGGTCTATCTAGAGGAGTTGCACCAACTAATTTGGCCGCCTCTCTTAAGTGAGTGAGTACCTCAAGTTGATTTTTGAAGTTCTTTTTTAGAATTTCTTGTTCATCTATTTGAAGAGAAATCCATTCTTTTTTCTCGAGGCTTGCTACATAGAGCTTACCTTTTTCAATGGATTTATCAGAATCAGAAATGAGCTTATAGAGATGCTGATTTGGGCAATCATCACCAGTATAGGCGATAATTTTGCCGTTCTTCGCTTTTGTAATGGTGGCGCATTCATGGGCACAACGTCCTAGGGATGTATGCTTTTTGGCCTCACCGGTAGTGGGATTAATTTCAACCACCCAGCCATAATGTTCTGGTGGACGTTGATAAATCTTT
This sequence comes from Bacteriovoracaceae bacterium, assembly GCA_050247975.1. Classification (GTDB taxonomy): domain Bacteria; phylum Bdellovibrionota; class Bacteriovoracia; order Bacteriovoracales; family Bacteriovoracaceae; genus Peredibacter. The sequence continues at coordinate 141,807 of JBFWTE010000007.1, read as the reverse complement.
GTCCATTCCATCCAGGCCTTTGTTGTTTCTTGTTTTTTACGATCACGATCACCCCAGAACATATCGTAATTTTCTTCACAGGAAAGTACTGTGCCCCAAGGTGTTTTCCCGCCAGCACATCCGGCCAGTGTTCCTAGGGCGATCTTGCTGCCTTCCACCTCAACTCCTCCAGCAAATGGAATCGGAGTATTGGCATCTAATCGACGATTAAATTTGGAATTTTTAACTAATTGCCACTGATTATTTTTTTTCTCAATTTCTATTAAGCTTCCACCGACTTCTTTCATCTCAAGATCAACATTTTGCTTTGTTCTTTCTTTTCCATTGATGAAAACGGGATTGACGTATTCGTGATTGGCCCAAAGAATGCCATGATTTTTATTTAATGCATGAAAGGCAAGATAGTCATTGTTAAAGCCAAATTTATCATTTGGATTTATGGCATCTCCCCATTTAATGAGAATTTTATAATCAATTCCAGAAATGGTGGTGAGTTTATCTTCCAAACTTACAGGCAGGCTTTGCCATTGTGGAGTAGTCAGCTTTTTACTGGCCGATAGTACTTGATTAGGGAGAGTGATTGCAGCCCCTGAAACACCTAGGAATTGAAGAAATTCTCGACGATTCATATGATAGACCTTTGGAAAAAAATTTTACTTATAATATAATAAAAAGAGATGAAATACCATTTGCCAGTAATTTTGTATGACTCTGAGTGCCCTCTCTGTTTGCGTTTCAAGCAAGGTCTTGAGCACTTGGATAGGAATTTAAATTTTGTTTCAGCGCGAGATGAACAAATTTACTTGGAATTTCCAGAACTTTCCCGGGAGCTTTGCTTAGAAAAAGTTCATCTGATTACAAAAGATCGGACCATTTTAAGTGGGCCAGAAGTGGTAGACTACCTCATTCACAATCTACCAGGTGTGTCGAAACTTGCTTGGTTACTTGATAATGATCAGGGACAAAAAGTTAAAAATTTTTTCTATCAAAAAGTGGAAGAGTTAAGAGAGCTGACAACCAAAAAAGATTCTGATTGTCAGCAATGTCCTCGAAAGTAAAATTAGCCTTGAACCGGTAAATCGCCATCGTATTCTGGAATATCTGCTTCCTTTAGATTCTGACAGGAACTCAAATCAGCATATTCTAAACGAAGACTTGTGTCCTTTTGTGAATATTCGATTGTTCTTACGAGGGCCGGTGTCACATCCATTCTTTCTAAATTTTTTTCACAACGCTTTTGTAAGTCTTTAAGTGCATCTGTTTTACTAGAGTAACTTGATCCATTCATATTCCCAACTTGATGTACCGTGGTTTGTTCCAGGTTCACACCGATACATTGAGCGCTACATTTAAAGATTTCCTTGGCCTGTGCCATACACGAAAGAGAAATAAATGAGAGAATAAATATTTTTTTCATAATTTTTTCCTTAGTAATTTTTTTCAATATCACAAGTTGAAGAGTACATGATAGTTGCAATAAGAGGTTCATTAGAAATGGCCTTCATTCCATAGTTAAAAAGATAAGGTCGGCCTTCTCTTGAATCTGTCATACTAGTGCTTGCGACTATTTTTCCTGATAAATCCGTAAGGATATATTTTGATCTAGGGATCCCAGCGATCACACTCATTAACCCAGAATATTTTTGTGAAGCCAAGCAATTTCCATACTCTGTTCCCACATTAACGTGAAAATATGAAAGGCCTGGATCAGATGACATGTCTTTGAGAAGAATAAATTTCGCAAATCCAGTCAGCTCAAATAAATATTCAAACTCCTTTTCTCTTAGATATTCCTTCACATGATTAACTTCTTTTTTGAATAGTTCCTTTGAGTTTAAAGCTTTTTGAGATGGGAAAGAGCGTGCAATCTCAATTCGATCTTGTATCGGCATTGATGTGTCGTAGACCGCCCGAAGGATTTGCTGAACAGGGCCAGTAGATAAAGCAGACCATACTTCATTTCCTTTGATGGCCATATCCAAATCTCTAGTTTGAATATTTCCTAGGTATAATTCTTGAATTGCTTTTACCATACTTCGAACTTTTTGATTTCGAGCAATGGCATCGTCAGAGATAAAGCCGTGCATAGCTTCGTGAATATAAAAATAAGCACGATCAGATGTTTGTTTTAAAGCTTCTTCATTAACAAAAACATTGTATTGGAGACGAATTCCAACCTGAACCTTATTTTTTGAAATATCCTCAACATCATATGTGATTGCTTCACTTTCACTATCATTAGTATTAATTCTTTTCAAAGTTCCAGTAAAACACCATTTGATTTTTTTAATCTCACTTTTGATTCTAGTGCCTAAAAATGGGTTTTCTTTTTGTAACTGGTTTAGGATTGAAACAAGTTCAGTTTCAGAATTCAGGATACTTGTTCCTGATCTCCAGTTGCAGTTTTGTGTATCTACTAAATCTCTGAGTCTTGCATCTGTTGGAGTAACAATAATATCGCCTCCATGTGTTCCAGTGCTTTCTGCTAGCGCTGCATGTGATATATTGAATAAAATCATCCCCAATGCAATTTTGCTAAGTTTCTTTTTCATGTTAATTCTCCCTTTGTAGTGGAAATAAGTTAAAAGTCATTTCGTAAACTATTTGTTGATTTCCTGTTTCTAAAAATTGCGCCATTTCATTAAGAAAAGTATCGATACGTTTTTTAGCTTCAGGGATCAGAGCAGGATCAATCGCCATCGTCATGGCCGAGTGATTTCTTTTTTCGATTGGATCGTTCTCTAAAGAGAAAAGTGATTTTTCAATGACTTGCTTCTGCCTTTTTTTGAGAGCAGCACTAGTCATATGACGATCAACGGTTATTAATCGTTGTGATGTTTTTAGAAGTCTTCCATCTTTAATTTCTAATAATTCAAGTTCAAGTAATCTTTTGATGGCAAGAGTGGCTTCCATTTTAGTGATGTTCAATTTTTTTGCTATCCAGGTGGGATCACTTTCAAAATGTGAAACAAAAGTTAATTCCAAAATTGCAGCATGATACCATTCAGAGATCATCGCAAATTGTTCAGTGGCAAGGTTTTTCACTTTTTGCTGAGATTTAACTGTGCCAAGAATTCTTAAAACTTTTGAGTCGATTTTCTTTTTCTTAAGTTGATGATCCTGAGCAAGTGATGTGAGAAACATTTCTCTCTCTTCGATATTGAGCTCAAGGACCTTTAAAATATGTTCTGCTTTCTTAAGTGAAAGGAGACGCTTCCCATTTAAAATTTGAGAAAGAGCAGCGATATCCATTCCGATTGCTTTCGCAAAGGCTCTTAGCGAGTAACGTGGATTTCTCTCCAGTCTTCGCGCAAATTCATGAGTTAAATATTGTTGGTAGTTTGTTGTTTCCATGGGTGGACAATAGATCAGAATCAAATTTGCCTCAATAGCTTTTGAATCAAAGTGATTCAAAACATAGACAAGGTGAATCACAGAGGAAAAATGTGTAAAAATTATAGGGCAAGAGGTGAGGCCTTGATTGAAAAAACCTTGCCTCAAAAAGAGGCAAAGTTCTGGAATTAAAAGACTTTAGAAATGATCTGTTGAATCGCAGTCGATTTACCCATGGAGTAGAAGTGTAAGCAAGGGGCCTTATGTTTTATCAATTCTTGTGACTGATGAATCGCCCACTCAATTCCAACATTCTTTACCTCTTCATCAGTTCGACATTTCTCAATGGCATCAATGAGAGCTTCAGGCATATCGATATGAAAGTGACGAGGAAGGTTGGTGATTTGGGTCTTCGTTGTAATAGGTTTTAGTCCTGGAATGATTGGGACATTAATCCCTTCAGCTCGACATTTTTCAACGAACTCAAAATATTTTGAATTATCAAAAAACATTTGAGTCACGATATAATCTGCACCATTTTCAATTTTTTGTTTGAGATACTTCATATCTGTCTTTAAGTTTGGAGCTTCAAAATGTTTTTCTGGATAGCCAGCAACTCCAATACAAAATTTTGTTGGTGTTGGATTTTGAAGTTCATCATCTAAGTAGACACCTTTATTCATTGAGGCAATTTGACTTACAAGTTCGTCTGCAAAACTGTGTCCACCTTGAGTTGGCTCAAATGAAGTTTGTCCCTTGATGCTATCGCCTCGAAGAGCAAGCACATTATCAATACCTAAGAAATGAAGATCAATCAAAGCGTACTCTGTTTCTTCCTTAGTGAATCCTCCACAAATAATGTGAGGGACAGTATCAACATCGAACTTATGCATAAGAGCAGCACAAATTGAAACTGTTCCTGGGCGTTTACGGATAGATTTTTTTTCAAGAAGACCATTAGGCATTCTTTTAAATACAAATTCTTCTCGATGATAAGTTACGTCAATAAACTTAGGCTTAAACTCCATGAGTGGAGCAATGTTATTAAAAAGTTTTTGAATACTTTCACCAGTGCTTGGAGGCAAAATTTCTAGAGAGAAAAGCGTGCCCTTGGCGTTTTTAATGTGATCAACTACCTTTGCCATAATTTCCTTTACATCATATTGGCCGAGAGCCATTTTTCCATTTCAGTGATCGATATATCTTTTCTTTTTGCGTAATCTTCTAATTGGTCTTGTCCAATTTTACCAACATTAAAGTAGCGTGATTCAGGATGAGCAAAGTACCAACCACTTACACTTGAAGGTGGGACCATGGCCATTGAGTGAGTTAAACTCACGCCGATATTTTTTTGAACATCGAGCATTTTGAATAACGTTTTCTTTTCAAGGTGATCAGGGCAAGCCGCATAGCCTGGTGCAGGTCGAATACCTTGATATTTTTCTCGAACGAGATCTTCCTGAGTCAGAGTTTCTGTTGGAACATAACCCCAGTACTCTTTGCGAACTCGCTCATGAAGACGTTCTGCCAAAGCTTCTGCCAATCTATCGGCCAGAGCTTTCACCATGATGTTATTATAGTCATCATGGTCTTTTTCAAACTTTTTACAAAGCTCATCTAGTCCTATTCCAGTTGTCACACAGAATGCTCCAACATAATCAACCTTGCCAGTTTCTTTTGGAGCAACAAAGTCAGCAAGACATGGGTTAGGAGATGAGACTTCTTCCATCTGTCTTTGAGAGCGAAGCATGTGCAGAACTTCACTGACTTTATTGGCATTTCCCACTTGAAGAGTTTTAGAGTGCTTACCGTGCTTATCACAAGTCCACTCATGAACTTTATCTTCAACCGAATAAATTTCAATATCATCACCAATTGAATTAGCAGGAAATAATCCAAAGACAGCACGGGCCTTGAGAGATTTATTTTTAAGAATATCTTTTAAAAGAGCCTGAGCATCGTTGAAAAGTTTCTTGGCCTCAACTCCAACTTCCTTATCATCAAAAATTTTAGGATAGGCCCCACGAAGTCTCCAGGTCATAAAAAATGGAGTCCAGTCGATATAGGGGACCAGCTCAGCAAGGGAATAGTCCTCAATCACAGTTAAACCAAGTTTTATTGGTTTTCGGATTTCAGTTTGATTCCAGTCAATTTTGACTTTATTTTTGCGGGCCTCATCTAAGCTGAGATATTTTTCTTCTCTTTGAGAGGCCGCATGGGCGACTCTCATTTTATCGTATTCTGCTTTTTGGTCCTGGTGGGCCTTCGTTTTACTATTAGGGTTGAGAAGTTTTTCCACTACAGGTACAGCTCTCGATGCATCTGCGACGTGAATAATTGTTCCATGGTAGTGCGGATCAATTTTTACGGCCGTGTGTACGCGAGAAGTGGTGGCCCCACCAATCATCAGAGGAACTTTAAATCCAGTTCTTTCCATTTCTTTGGCCACATGAACCATTTCATCTAGAGATGGAGTAATCAAACCCGAAAGTCCAATCACATCCACATTGTGTTTCTTGGCCTCTTCGAGAATTTTTTCACAGGGAACCATCACGCCTAAATCAATCACTTCATAGTTATTACAGCCAAGAACTACGCCAACAATATTTTTCCCAATATCATGAACATCACCTTTAACTGTTGCCATTAAAATTTTTCCGGCATGGCTTAATGCTTTTCCAGCTTTTTCAGCTTCAATATAGGGCTGAAGATAAGCGACGGCTTTTTTCATCACACGTGCTGATTTCACCACTTGAGGAAGAAACATTTTTCCTTCACCAAAAAGATCACCCACAACATTCATACCCGCCATAAGTGGGCCTTCGATAACTTCTAGAGGTCTTGTTACTTTTTTACGAACTTCTTCTGTGTCAGCCTCAATGTGATCAACAATACCTTTGATCAGAGCGTATTCGAGGCGCTTTTCAACAGGAAGTGAGCGCCATTCATCGTCTTTTTTCTCGGCCTTGCCTTGATTTTTCACTTTGCCAGCAAATTCAATCATTCTTTCAGTGGCATCCGGGCGACGATTAAAAATGACGTCCTCAACATGCTCGAGTAACTCTTTTGGGATATCAGAATAAACTGGAAGTGCTCCTGCGTTCACAATTCCCATATCCAGTCCAGCTTTAATGGCATGATAAAGAAAAGCTGAGTGCATGGCCTCTCGTACGATATTATTTCCACGGAATGAGAATGAAAGATTAGAGATTCCCCCGCTAACTTTAGCGTAAGGAAGATTTTCTTTTATCCATTTTACAGTCTGGATGAAATCGATCGCATAATTATTATGCTCTTCCATTCCAGTTGCAATGGTTAAGATATTTGGATCAAAGATGATATCTTCTGGCGCAAATTTAACTTTCTCAGTCAGAATCTTATAAGCTCGAGAACAAATCTCGATACGTCTTTGATAAGTATCGGCCTGACCTTTTTCATCAAAGGCCATGATGACAGCAGCGGCACCATATTTTTTCACCAGATGAGCATGCTCGATAAATTTTTCTTCGCCTTCTTTAAGTGAGAGGGAGTTAACAATCGCTTTCCCTTGAATGCGCTTAAGTCCTGCTTCAATCACAGACCATTTGGAAGAATCAATCATCAAAGGAACTTTAGAAATATCTGGCTCAGAGGCAACAAGATTTAAAAAAGTGACCATCGCTTCTTCTGAGTTAATCATCGCTTCATCCATATTGATGTCGATGATTTGAGCTCCATTTTCCACTTGCTCACGGGCCACACGAAGGGCCTCTTCATAATTTTTTTCTACGATGAGTTTTCTAAAAGCAATAGAGCCAGTGAGATTGGTTCTTTCACCAATGTTTATAAAGTTTGAGCCAGGGAAAATTTTAAGAGGTTCAAGACCAGACCATTTTGGAATGTGCTCAAGTTTTGGAAGTTCACGAGGAGTGAAATCTTGGGCAACTTTAGCAATCGCGCCGATGTGTTCATTGGTTGTTCCACAACAGCCACCAATAATATTGACCCATTTATTGTTAAACCATTCCTTCAGAGTGCTGGCCATATGTGCAGGGGTTTCATCATATTGGCCAAATTCATTGGGAAGACCGGCATTTGGATAGACTGAAATATGAAATGGAGATTCCTTAGCAAGAATCTCGATGTAAGGACGCATAAGTTCTGCACCAAGAGCGCAGTTAATACCAATCGAAAGGAGAGGGTAGTGAGAAACAGAATACAAAAAAGCTTCAATGGTTTGCCCAGAGAGTGTTCTTCCCGAAGCATCAGTAATAGTTCCTGAAACCATAACAGGAAGAGGGGTTTTCTTTTCTTTTTCAAAAAAGTCAGCAATGGCAAAAAGAGCTGCCTTACAGTTAAGCGTATCAAAAACTGTTTCCACTAAAAGAATATCAACGCCACCTTCTACTAAGTACTTCACTTGCTCATAGTAATTAGAAACGAGTTCATCAAAATCCACAGCTCGAAATCCTGGATTGTTCACATCAGGAGAAAGAGAAGCTGTCTTAGTTGTTGGGCCAATGGAGCCAGCAACAAAGCGCGGTTTATTTGGATTTTTCTTAGTAAATTCTTCAGCACATTTCTTAGCGATCTTGGCCGCAACTAAATTGAGTTCTGGAACGAGATCTTCCATGTGGTAATCCGACATAGAAATTCTTGTCCCTGAAAATGTATTGGTCTCAATAATGTCTGCACCACTCTCAAGATATTTATTATGAATTTCTTCAATCACTTCTGGTTTAGTAAGAACTAGAAGATCGTTATTACCTTTAAGTGAAGATTTCCAATCTTTAAATCTCTCGCCCCGGTAATCGTTTTCTTGGAGTTTATATTTTTGAATCATCGTGCCCATGGCACCGTCTAAAATCAGAATGCGATTCTTTAGCAGCTCATGAATACTCACGATATATTGTTCCTTAGTTGAAGTTAATTTTTGACTAGTGTATAATTTATTTAGGTAAAGTCAATCAAAAGCTTGTAATTTTAATTAGTTAAATTCTGTTTAGGGAGACCCTAAACTAGGCCACAATCATTAAATAAAACCCCGTTAAAAAAAAGGCAAAGGCCGAGATAAGAAAGAAGTTCGGCCACTTTTTATAATAAAAGCACTCTAAAAGTGAGACCCAAATTGGGCCGGTAATAGAAATGGCGGTTAATGTACCAACGTGAGCATACTTTAGAGCGGCAAGATACAAAGTCAGTGATAAAAAACAACCAGAGATGGCCGAACCAATCACAATGAGTTGATCTCTTTTAGTTAACCCTAAAATATCCTTAGTGACTGAGATGTAACTTTTTGGACTAATCAGGAGAAATCCAACAAGAGCACCTAGGCAGCGAATGACGTTAACTTGAAAAGTTTCAAGTCCCGGAGTTATTTCATAGGCCGAGCGAGTTAACATGACTCCAATCGCATCTAGCGAAATTCCAAGAAAGGCCCAAACAAAACTTTTAAAATCCCATGATCCTGTTTGCTTATTTCTCTCGAGCATGAAAATAAAAATACAAATCACCATGCAGATCACAGCGAGAGTTTGATTCAGACTAAAATTTTGTGAAAGAAAAAAATGGCCGTAAATTCCTAGCATCAGAGGCTGAAAACTAAAAAGAACTAAAGAGCGTCCGGCCCCAAGAGTGGTGTAGGCCCGAAACAAAAAAATATCCCCAATACAAAGACCACCTAAGCCGCTTAAGAAAAGAAGTGCCATAGTTGTTAAAGGCACTGGGATAAGTTGGTTACTAAAAAACATAGCGATTATGAAAGCAATAAAGGCAACTGAAACTTTAACCTGATTAATCCACATTGAAGAAAACCTTCGAGCATAGATAGAAAAAACCATGCTTGAAGTAGAAAAAAACAAATTCGCAGCTATCGCGAGGGAATAAACATAAATGGGATTCATTTCGCTATAGTAAAAGAAAGCTCACAAACTGGGGAGAGGAGAGTATAATAATTCCTATGGATGAGTGGAAAAATAAATTAAGTCCTGATCAATATAGTGTCTGTCGTCTTGGAGGGACTGAGAGTCCTTTTTCTGGAAAGTACTATAAACACAAAGAAAAAGGGATTTATGTTTGCGTGGCCTGTGGTCAGAAATTATTTAGCTCTTCTACAAAGTTTGATTCAGGTACAGGTTGGCCAAGCTTTTATGATGTTATTGATTCTAATAATGTTGAGCTCGTGGATGATCATTCTTATAACATGCACAGAGTTGAGGTTCGTTGCTCACATTGTCACTCTCATCTTGGGCATGTTTTTAAAGATGGCCCCCTTCCCACTGGACAGCGGTGGTGCATAAACTCAGTGTCCCTAGATTTTATTGCTGCTAAGGATGCTTAGCTTGTGCTAGATTTTTGCAATGACCTATCCATATATTGCAATCAATAATAATTTTAAAATTGAAGTGAAAACCGATTTTGATTTTAATCAATCAAATCCACTGCAGTATCAATACTTATTTGGCTACACAATTAATATTACTAATTTAGGAACCAGCACTGCTCAATTGGTTTCTCGCAAGTGGAATATCAAAGATGCCAAGGGTGAGATGAAATTCGTTGAAGGTCCTGGAGTTATTGGAGCTACTCCGACATTTAAGCCTGGCCAGTCATTCGAATATTCAAGTTTTTGTCCATTACCAACTCTAACGGGAGAGATGTGGGGACACTTTAACATGATTAGAGAGAATGGCGAAAAATTTAAAATTGATACGCCAATTTTTAAATTTTCTGTTCCTGATGATTTAATCGATATTTACTGAAATAGTTTTTCAAAGTCTTCTTTAAGTTTTTTTAAAGAGTCATCAAGATCTTGTCTCATCTCTTCTTCTGAAATCACAGAATAGTTTTTATCTTTAATAAGATCATGCATTATTCTCAAGCGCTCTAGAATATTTAGAATATCGTGGGATAGGTGTCTGTTATTCATTCTACTACCGTAAATCTATTTTGAATTGGCCCAAAACTCAGCTCAATAAGATCATTTGGTTTAAGAGGGCCAACACCTTTAGGGGTTCCAGTAAAAATAAGATCACCATCACAAATAGGAAAAAATTGATCGACATGGTGGATGATTTCATCTGCTTTTAAGATGGCATCACTCAGTTTACTTTCTTGTTTAATTTCGCCGTTCACTTTCAAAGTAAAGGGAGTATTTTGCCAGTCAGAAAAATCTTTAACTCCTTTAATAGGAGTTACAATAGCGGAGTTTTTAAAGACTTTAGAAATTTCCCAAGGATGACCTTGCTCTTTAAGTTTTTTTTGAACATCTCTGAGAGTTAAATCCAATCCTAAACCTAGACCAATAATATTTTTTTTATAAAGTTTAAAAACAATTTCGCATTCGTGATGGATTTCTCCTCGATGCCAAGGAAGTTGAATACGAGCATTTTCTTTAATTTCGATAAATGAGCTTTGAGGTTTTAAAAAAAGCACTGGCTTTTCTGGTGCTTTTTCTTTCATTTCAATAGCATGATCTAAATAATTTTTTCCTAAACAAATAATTTTATCCATGCCATAGCATACGCTTTTAATTATCAAAAATCCATGGGATGTAAGGGGCAAGCAGAGGATTTAAAGTAAATTTTCCTCTCGGCCCATGAGAGTAGGTTGAGTGGATGGCAAGAATTTCGGTCGTGATTCCATTTTGTAAAAAGATAGGGCCACCAGAGTCACCTGATTTTGAAAAGGTATCGTCTAGTTCTACAATTTGTTCATCCAAATTCATTTTTCTTAGTTGGGGAGTGATGACGGTTCGAATATTTTTTTTATCTCTGCCACCAAAACCAAAGCGATATAAATTTCCACGAGGATTTGATCCTTTATAGATGGGATGAATTTTAATTGTTGAAGGAAGTTTTTCTTTCATCATAATTTTTGCAATGTCGGCGTGGCTTTTTGATTTACTGGGATTGTACTTGGGATGAAGCTTAAAACTATTTATTTCTAGGTAAGTTAATTTAGGGTCATAAGAATCGCTGGTAAAAATCTTTACTCTTTTAATTTCACCATCAAGGCAATGGGCCGCTGTAAGAATAACGGAATTTGAGATCGCCACTCCTGTGCAAGTATAGACCGCATTTGGTCTGGTAACTTCAATTAGAAGACTTGAATTAAAATTTTCCCAATCTTTTTCAGATGAAAAACTTGCTATTGAAGTCATCGATATCACCACTAAGAGATATAACCATTTCACTTTCGTGATTGTGGTAAACTCGATAGAGAAATCCAAGACTCTCGATGTTAGTTTTCCATCCACGATTTATGATTGGTGAGCAGTGGGTTAAAGGAGTATTTGCCTTCTGGCCCGTATGATAAAGTGGAATGAATGGCCAAAAGATAGACTTGACCTTTGTTCTGCACAAAAACTGGGCCACCTGAATCACCTGAATATGAGTACATGTCATGTAATTCGAGAATATTTGTCACAGGACAAAGACTTTTAAAAAGCGGAGTGACTAATGTTCTTATATTCTTATTTGTTCTTGCTCCAAAGCCGAGACGAAAAATATTTCCATTTTCTGAATCGAGTTTTTTGGCAATGGGATAAAATTTAGTGGAAGGAGGAAGAGGGCTTTTTAATTTGATTTTGGCGATGTCATTTTTAAAATTGGACTTTTTTGAATTGTAGTCCGGATGCAGCTCAAATTTTTCAACCTGCCAGTATGCCGCTTTAGGGTTGTAGCTCATTTGATTAAAAATTCGGATGTTGAGGATTTCACCTTCAAGGCAGTGAGCTGCAGTGGCCACTGTTTGCTGGTTTATGGCGACACCTGAGCAGGTAAAAACTCCACTTGGTCTTGTGACTTCAATAAGTAAACTTGAATTGAAATTGTTCCAATCAATAGCAGCAGATAGTGATAAACTCGTCATAAAAATAATCATCCTTGATAATTTTACTATCACTTCAACCCTCCATGGGTAGGTGTGACGGCTCATGGTGATAAAACCACAAATTTGGTCACGTGTCGAAGGTGCTTTTTGGCACTACGTAAAATTATCTAAATTTAGGTGGAATTATGTTTATAAAAAAAATCAATTGAACGGCCGTTATATTCTTCTTAAAAAATCATACATTTCCTAGTAATCAATAGTTGGCGATGAAAGCACTCTGCAAAATACTGACCCCATTCATAGAAAAATTTGGCGCACCAAGGCAATCATTACTAATTGAAGAGGCCTGGGGAAAGTTAGTTTTTCCCAAAAATGATTTCTACACTGAAGCCTTTAGAGGATTAGAGAATTTTTCTCATCTTTGGTTAATATTCGGTTTTCATCAAATTGAAGAAGAGAATGTGAAAGCTTTGGTGAGACCTCCTCGATTCGAAAATAAAATGAAATTAGGAGTATTTGCTACACGTTCTCCCCATCGACCTAACCGTCTTGGATTGTCAGTAGTTAAATTTGAGCGAGTTGAGATAACTGAAAACGAAGTAATTCTTTGGGTGCTTGGAGTGGATCTTGTGAGTGGAACACCGATCTACGATATTAAACCTTATTTACCTTATGTCGATTCTGTTCAAGGTGCAGAAACTCACTTATTTAATGAAGGCCCAATCTTTGAAAAAGTTTTTTGGGACTGTCCTCACGATGTCAGCGAGGTGGATCGAGTATTAATTGAAAAAGTGATTGGATTAGATCCAAGGCCTGCTCATCAAAAACTCTCTCATGACCATTATGGGGTATCACTTGCAGGTTATAATATTCAGTTTTTCAAAGATAGTGATGGCTTTCATGTCACTCAAATTGAGATTTTAAAATCGTAGCCACCGCTGGCCTGCCAATTAATAATGGCCTGGCCTGCAAGCCCATCAATATCATTACCAAAAATAACAAAATCATTTACGCGCTGACTAGAGCTTTGATTGGAGATCATTCCCATGGCCTCAATGAGATATAGTCCAAGGTTATAGTGAGTCAGATGATTTGGAAGAGAAAAAGTTTCCTTTGGTAAATCTTGATTGTAGGCAGTAATGATCACAGGAATTTCAAAAGCATGGTTGTATAATCCACCATGCCCCCAGCGGCCCTCTTCTCCTAGAGCTTCTCCATGATCGGAGAAATAAATAACGAGAATTTTTTCTTTGCTTTGTTTTAGAATTTGATCGAGATCTTTCCAGAACAAATCAAATTGAAAAACAGAATTATCATAATCGGCAATTCGCTTATCGGGATAATCTTCGCCTTTAAATTTATTGGCCTCGGCGCTATAGCGAAGATTCCAGGGGGCATGGGAGCCTCTTTGATTGAGAACAATAAATTGTGGGCCAGATATTTTTAATAAATTCTCAAGTCGAGGGAATAATTTTTTATCTTCAGCGGCATTAGGATCTTTATTAGAAGGATCAATCTGTTCTAAACTTTGATATTCATCTAAGAAAGAAGAGCAAAGATAAGGAGTGATGTACCGAAGTTGCTCTTCTGATTGAACTGATAAAAAATGAGTTCCAAAGTTTTGATTTTTAGCGAGCTTAAAGAGGCAGTGTTCACCTTTACTTGCTTTCATGGCCCCTGATGAACCAAAAGTTAAATTAAAAAAGAATGATAGGCTGATATCGGTTGAGACACCACTGGAGAGTCCTTGAGTATAAAAGAAGCGGTTCCCTTGCATCGAATTTAAATAGGGAGTGGTTTCTTTTGGATAACCAAAAAGTTGCATATGATGTGGTGTTAAACTTTCTCCCGCAATCAGAATGATCTTGTCCCATTTGGAGGCAAATGCTTTTTCAATTTTTAACTTGAGTGATGAATTAATGCTTGTTTGGGCCCCCACTTTAGAAATTTTTAAAGGCAGAATTTTTCCTAAAAAATATGAAAGTGTAAGATAAGCATTCATCCCAGATAATTCTCGAGTTGAAGGCTGTCTTCCCCATGTATTCCCAGTGACGTAGGTCCGAGCAGGATTATAAATCAGATAAAGAATGAAGAGGGCAGTTAAAAATTTAAATTGATAGTGGAGTTTAATTTTTAAATGAGCAAAGTAGAGAGCTAGAACTGGGATAATGGTAAATAAAATGGGAATCAAAATATGGTGAAGTTCTTCTTTAAGTGTTCCTTGAATTTCTCCCATCTGAGTAAATAGCAAATAATATTCTGCAGGTAAAATTTGGGTTCCAAAATAAGACATGTGCATCATTTGTCCCATGTTCAGGAAAATGACAAACCCTAAAAAGAAAAAGCGGGATTTTGAATTTTGTATAAAAGTTGCCGCAAAGAAAAATAAAAAAACAATCAAAAGCTTAGAGAATGGATACCAATAGATAGGATAATTTTTAAAACCAAAAAAGAGGTATTGTTGGCCAATTGTCAGAATAAAGACAACTAAGGCGAGAAGAAGGTGAGGAATTAGCTTTTTAAACATGTTTCATCATGGCATATTTAGCCAGCTCTTGCTATGATCTTTCCCATGAAGAAAGTTCTATTGACAGGTGCAGCAGGATTTATTGGAGCGGAGACTGTCCGCAAGCTCTTAGCGAAGGGAATTGAAGTCATCGGGATTGATAATCTCAATGATTATTACGATGTTTCTTTAAAACAATACAGACTCAAAGCTCTAGAAAATTCTAAATTTAAATTCATTCAAGTTGATATTGAAGATAAGGCTGCCTTAAAAGAGATTTTTAAAACCAACCAAATTGATGTGATTTTTAATTTAGCAGCTAGGGCCGGTGTTAGATATTCAATGGAAAATCCTGATATCTACATGACCACCAATGCGATGGGAACTTTAAACATTCTGGAATGCATGAAGGAATTTAAGGTGCCGAAATTAGTTTTGGCCTCAACTTCTTCGCTCTATGCTGGTCAGCCACTCCCATTTAAAGAAGATTTGGCAGTTAACACTCCAATTTCGCCTTACGCTGCCTCCAAAAAAGCCGCCGAAGTCATGGCCTATACTTATCACTATCTTTATCAGATTGATGTCTCGATTGTTCGATATTTTACAGTTTATGGCCCTGCAGGACGACCAGATATGTCTCCTTATATTTTTGCAGATAAATTACTTAAGGGAGAAGAGCTTCCTCTTTTTGGAACTGGTAATCAATCTCGGGATTTTACTTATGTTGAAGATATCGCCGAAGGAACTATTCTTGCTGCCAAAAATCTTGGTTATGAAATTATCAATTTAGGTGGAGGAAATAATCCATATTCTCTTCATGACATGATTTCTTTGATGGAGAAGGCATCTGGTAAAAAGGCCAAAATAAAAACAGGTGATTCCATCAAGGCGGATATGGAAATAACTTGGGCCGATATTTCTAAAGCAAAACGACTACTTAATTGGGAGCCAAAAGTCAGCTTTGAAGAGGGGATTAATCGGCTGATGGCCTGGCATATTTCGAAGAAATGATTTCTTTATTTCGATGAAATAGATGGTTTGTATAGAATGAATCTTTATGACAGGTCTTTCCCACTTTGTGGATAAGTTCAAAATTTACGATAGCATCTAATTTAAATCCTGCTAACTTCACTCTTTGAGAAAAATCCACATCTTCCCAATAGGTATGAAGGGACTCATCAAAATCGCCCGTTTTAAAAAAGACATCTCTATGAATAAGAAAAGCTGTTCCTGGAATATAGCTTAAAGTGCCCTCTGGAAGAGAATGAATCTCGCCTTCTTCCTTGAGGTGATAAAGTTTTTGTTCGGCGGGGATGAAGCCTCCACCGAGTGAATCCATGACTCCAACTTTTCTTCTCCAAATTCTTGGGGCGAAAAATCCAGGATTTTTGGGAAGCTCGCCTAGATTAACGAGAGTGACATCATTAGTTAGGAAATAACACCATTCAAATTTTTTTAATAAGGTACGTAGGGCAAAATTGCATCCACCAGTATAACCCTTGTTCTCTGGCATGATAGCATGGGTGATTTGTGGAAACTCTGTTTGAACTTTCTCTTGATGCTGAGGTAGACTGCCGTTATGAATGAGTGTTATCAGTTCGGGTGGAACAATTTTAAGAACTGAATTTAGGCATTCAATGGTAATATTCGGATGATTATAGGACAAAACAGCAATTCCAAAACTCATGATGGCAAGATAGTACGAACGGAGTTTTTAAGCAAGCTTAGTGAACGCTTAGTCATTGTTCCAGCAGCGGGACTTGGCACGAGAGTGGGATCACCACCGGCGAAAGAACTCATGCCTCATCCAAATTATCCAATGAATTTTTTAGAGAAGGCGCTCCTTCGAATCAAAGAAGCAGAGGCAACTGCACTTATCATTTCTCGCTTTGACAAAACTGTTTTAAATGATTGGTTAATGGAGAGGGAGATTCCACATTTATTAGTTAAACCAACTACCGAATGGGTAGAAACTGTGCAAATCTCATCCCCTTTTTGGCAAAAGAAAAATCTTTTATTGTTACCCGATGCTGATTTTTCTCCAGCTCATATTCTTGCAGATATGTTCGATTCCTTAGATCAATTTGAAATCACTCTCGCTACATTTAAGGTAGAAGACTTGAGTCTTTGGGGAGGAGTTATGGATGATGAACAATTTTGTATAAGTGAAAAGCTAGATAACAAAATTGCAGGACTCGCCTGGGGTCTGATTGGTTGGCGAGGGAGTAATCAAGAATTCTGGCCAAGTTATGAGAAGGCGCGAATTTCTAAAAAATGGCAGAGGATTTTCTCAACTCATCAAACATTTAAATTAGATTATTATGAGGATTTAACGAGGGGATAAGATTATATAATTTAGATTTTAAAATTATTCCCAATTATTTTTTTTCTCTTGATATTTGAAATTTTGAAAATTTCAAAATACTCCTCAAGAAAATTGAAATAGTCATCAAGACTTAATTTTACTTTTGATGTCATTGATTACCTCCCATTGGTTAAATAAATCGGCATAACTTTTTATTCGTTTCCAATCTAGTTGCTCAACATTCTCAATTAAAAATTGAATATCTGCTTTATCTTGAAGCTCTCTAGAAGGATCATTAATGTATGCCTGAATTTTTAGTCCAATTAGATCTTCCGTTTTTACAAAGTGAATCCCTTCTGGACCGTTTGGATTAGATTCTTTTAGGATTTTCTCGGAGATTGGTCTTCTTGCTAGCAGGATATCAACATAGCCAACCCCTGAAAACTGCAATACTTCTATTGTCTCATTTACCAGTGCGAATCCATTCTCTAAGAAAACTTTTTTTAAAAGATCTTTATGTTGTTCTTGAACTAAAAGATCGAGATCAACTGTTGCTCTGGTCGATCCATAACATGCCATTGCCAGGCCACCGATTAAAGCGTGAGGGATTTTGTTTTGATCAAGAAGGTTATGAGCAAGCTTTAGTGTTGATCTTAAATTCATCATGCTCATCATTGTAACGCAAATAATGAAAAACCAATAATGGAAATCGCTTAAAATGACTAATGGATTTAGTCAATTATCCCTTGGCCCGATCTTTCATTTCTGTATGAACTCTTTGTAATAAGCTCTTGCAGTCGCCTTCTTCAAGACCATGAAGCATGTGACTTGGAGGAAGATTTTTTACACTGCCAGTTTTAAAGGCTTCAAGACGGTTATTGAGGTTATTACGAAGTGTTCTAAGTTTTTTATCTGTGAGTTCTGATAAGTCTGAGTAGTCTTTCATTTTCTATTCCTGAATTTAAATCCAACTTTTGATGGGTTCTTGTTTTCTTTTTTATCTTGAGAGTTTGGTTTAGGTTTTCTTCTAGGATCTCTAAAAGGCTTGGAAGGCCTTGTCGATTTAACTGAAGCCTCAGGTATACCAATAAATTTTTCTGAAGGAAGTTTTAATCCAATTGTTTTTTCAATTCTTTTAAGAGCATCGTATTCAGTTTCATCACAAAAAGAAATGGCCTGACCATCTTTACCGGCTCGAGCGGTTCTGCCAATTCGATGAACATAGCTTTCAGCTTCAACTGGCAAATCATAGTTAATAACGTGTGAGACACCTTGAACGTCAATTCCTCTGGCCGCAATATCAGTTGCAATCAGAACTTTTATTTTCCCTTGCTTGAAATTGTTAAGTGCCTGTTCTCTCGCTGATTGGGATTTATTACCATGGATCGCAGCACTGCTAATTTTATAGTGATTTAAGTAATCAACAATTTTATTGGCCCCATGCTTGGTTCTGGTAAATACGAGAGTTAACTCTGTCGATTCTTCTGTAAGCAGTTTTCTTAAAAGTTGGTACTTATCTGCTTTTTTACACATGATAATTTTCTGCTCAATTCTTTCAACAGTGGTTGAAGGGGGAGTGACTTCTACTTTTTTCGGATTTTTTAGAAGTTTATGTGCAAGTCCAGCGATTTCTCCAGGCATCGTTGCTGAAAACAGGAGAGTTTGTTTTTTCTCCGGAAGTTTTGCAATAATTTTTCTGATGTCGTTAATAAACCCCATGTCTAACATGCGATCAGCTTCATCGAGAATAAAGACTTCGACTTTATTAAATTTCACGTGACCTTGATTCATTAAATCAAGAAGTCGTCCAGGTGTGGCCACGAGTACATCTAAACCGTTTCTAAGAGCATTGACTTGGGCAGATTGTCCAACCCCACCGAAGATGACGGCATTTTTTAATTTTAAATTTTTACCATACTTATCAAGGCTCTCTTTTATTTGAGAAGCAAGCTCGCGTGTAGGAGCAAGTATAAGTGATCGTGGCTCACAAGGAGTCAGACTAAAATCCCTGCCCGATAACTTTTGAAGAAGTGGTAGTGTAAAGGCCGCTGTTTTCCCAGTTCCCGTTTGAGCGATACCAAGAAGATCGTGACCTTCTAGTAAGCTAGGGATGGCCTGGGCCTGGATTGGGGTTGGTATTTCATATCCTGCCTCACTTAAATTAGTGAGAATGGATGGGAGGAGTTTCAATTCATTAAATGTCATGGGCGGCACAATCGACTTTTTGTTGCAAATTGTCAAGAAGACAGCTTGAGATAAATAGAATAGAGTGAAGAAATGAAAATTTTAATATGCCGTAAAGACTTAAGAGACACCGCTTCAGGTGCTCCTCAAACCGTTCTTCATCAAGTGGCCTTCTATCATAAAAAGGGCCACACAGTTTATACGATGTCTGAAACAGTTAATCGCGAGATGGTGGAGAAATGCGGTGGAATCCCTATTAAATCTTTTCGTTGGCCTATTTCTGGATTCTTCCGAAGAAAATTTTATCAGTTTCAAGTCAATCTCTGGATTAAAAAGAATAAACCAGATTTAGTTGTCGGACATGGCGATATTTTGAATCAAGATGTTCTTTATATCCATAATTGTGTTCATCTTGCTCATGAATTAATTGAGAAGAGGCCCTTACCTGCTGATCATGAAGTGGGAAAAATCCATTCAGAAATTTTTGAAAAGGGAAGTTTCAAGTTATTCATTACCAATTCTGATTTAATGAAAAATGATCTTGTGAAGCGATTTAACCTCGATCCTTCTAATGTCATGACAATTTACCCAGAAATAAATGTTCAAAAGTTTTTTGTACCAAATCCGGAAGCTTTTAAAAAAGAAATGCGTGCTGAATTTGGCTTTAAAGATGATGAATTTGTTGTGAGTTTGATTACTTCTGGTAATTTTAAAAAGAGAAACTTAGGATTATTGATTGATGCCTTTAATGAGATCGCTGCTGAATTTCCTAAGGCGAAACTTTTTATTGGTGGTGGAAAAATTGATCAAGTTTTTTATGATCAAGTGGCCAAATCTCCTTTTAAAGATCGTGTGACTTTTGCTCCTCAAGTCATTGATGTGAAGAGATATTTTTATCTAGTCGATGTCTTTGTTCTTCCTGCTTTCATCGAAGAGTATGGGCGAACAGTTCTCGATGCCATGATATGTGGCCAGCCCGTGATTACCACCAGTACTGTGGGTGCTGGGGAGATACTTGAAAATGAATCCCGCGAAATGATTATGCCTGAGGTGAAAAAAGAAGAGCTGGTTTTGAGATTGAGAAAGCTTTTAAGTTCTCCAGAGCTTTGCAAAAAAATTGGTCAACTCAATAAGGCCACTGCTCTCAAATATCAAACAGAAGATCAGGATTTGGCACTTGAGAATGCGCTTAAAAAGTTTAAGCTGCTTTCTTAATTGCGGCCGTAATCTTTAATAAAGTATCAATGTTATAATTACTGCCGGCCGCAACTCTTCTAATCGTTGCAATTGGAAGTTTTGAAATTCTTGCGAGCTCATCTTTATTAATAGTACTTAAGTAGCCACTAATGATTTCTTTAAAGGCATCTTTATCGCCATCAATTAATGCTTCTGTGAGGGCCTTGGCCACAAGGTCCTGATTTCTGAAGAAATCTTTTGGATCTAGTTTAATAAGCTTGCTCATATCTTTAATTTTAATTGGCTTCATGTTTTTTATATTAAATTTTTTCATATACTAATTCCTGCATAAGATTTTTTGCTCTGTTTATATCTTTTTTTTGAGAATTCTTATTCCCACCAAGTAGTAGAATAATTATTTCGTTATTCTCATTTTTTGTAATGGCAAAATAGATCCTTGTACCATTTTTCCACCGAAGTTCACTTAGATTGTGATCCAAGATTTTTGAATCTCCAAAATGATCATAGTGTAAAATTCTTTCAAGTCTTGACTGTATTTGCCCTCGAAGTTTTACTGTTTGCTGACTAAGCCAAATATCAAATTCATTAGTCGTATAAAAGCGGTACATAAAGATCCTATCATAAATGATATGTTTTCTCAATATTCCTAGAACGTAGCAGAACGCTATCATTTGAGGACAGTATGATCTTACGATTTCAATGATTTAGTTCAATTTTGAAAATTAATAGCGATACAGCAGATCAGTGAATGCCGTAGTCTCTTCATTAAAAAACTTTTTGCTTTCGAGTACTCGACTAGAAACAAAAGTGAAGTGTGGTCTTAGAAGTTTTTGATATTTTTCTCGAGAGCGATGGATGGCGTATTCATCCTTAAATTCAAGTTCACTAATTTGTCTTTGAAGTTCGATGTCGGTTGGAACCGTCAGATAGAGATACTTAATTCTTTTGGCGAGAATAGGGATAATCTCTTTAAGATCCTTATCAGAGAGGTATTGAAAGACAGAGGTGCAGATGCCGAGGTCAAAGTTATTGGCCTTTTTTCGATCAGTACGACACCATGTAATAAGATCTTCTTGGTAAAGTTTAAGATCAGTGCTATCGACTGGACGAAGTTTATCTATTTTAGCTTTTCTAAAAATATACTCTGAGGGCTCTATGCCTACTGCGCGGTAAGGTTTAAAAGTTCTGAGCATTTCACGAAAAAGATGACCATAACCGAAGCCTAGATCAATAATTGTAGTGATTTGGACGTGCTCAATTTTTAAAAAGCTTTCGAGGTACTTGGCATGCTCTCTGGCATTTCCAATCCCATCCATGCTCATTGGATCAGAATAGTTTTTATCCCAATAAGTTTTATCAAAATTTGTCATGCAATACTTTATCCCTTAGAAAGTTATAAATCTATTTCTCTTTCTTAAATATTTTTAATAGAATTTCAAAATAATTTTTCAAGGACCTATAATGGAAGCAAAAAAAATCATGACTGGCGATTATGCTGAGAAAGGAACTTATCATGAGGAGCTTGATCCGAATTGGAAGTACCTCCCAGTCTATTTAGAGAAGAAAAAATATATCTTTAATTTGATGGAAAAATTCCGTGGAAAAAAAATTCTAGATATGGGCTGTGGTGAAGGGGTTTTTGTAAAGGAACTTAAGGCCAAAGGTTTCGATATTCAGGGTTTAGATTTTAACTATGAGTCTGATTTAGTAAAAAAAGGAAGCATTCTTGCTGCTCCCTATGCGGACCAAAGCTTTGATGTCATTCTTTGCTTAGATGTTATTGAGCACTTGAATCCAGAAGATCAACCTAAGGCCGTTGCTGAAATTAATCGACTTTTAAAACCTGGCGGAAAGTTTATATGCTCTCTTCCAAATCTTGCTCATCTTGCCTCAAGAATAACTTTCTTGTTTTTAGGCAAATTGCTTCGAACAGCAACCATTGATCGACATCCTGGAGATCGTCCTTATGGTGAGTTTAAAAAGCTTATCCAGAGTTTTGACTTTGATATTAATGGAGTTAGGGCCTTGTTTTTAACTTGTCCTTTTTTATGCTTATGGACTCATTTTAGTCCATCAAGTTCAGTCATAGGTCATAGAATCTATAATTCAATTTTTAATTTACCGGGTCTAAGCTTCTTAACTATTTTTGAATGCACTAAGAGATAGTTAGCGTCTTATCTGAAAGCGCAATTTCTTGGACGTAATTGACTCTTGTGGATTCGAATTGATATCAAATTGAAAAAATGAAATTAAAAACTGAGTCCCTAGGGTAATGAGTAGTGAAGGAATCACTACCATTCCTGTAGGGGCCGGTTGATTTCTAAGTATCGCATATTCATAGTATTTAATGACTCCAAATAAGATACCACTAAAAAAAAGTGGCGCTCCACAAATTAAGGAAAGGGAGCCGAAATTAAAGTCACGTAGAAAGTATTGATAAAAAATACGTTTCAAAAATCGTTTTATATATCGAGGAGGAAAACCTACAAGTACTCGACTGATTCTTAAATTTGAAACTTCATCTGCGTACTTTGCTTCCATTGGGAAATCCAAAACTCTGGCCTTCGCCAGACTCAATCGGAAGAGCATATCCCCTTCAAAAAAATAGCGAGGACTAATTTTTTCTAAAGGTATTTCAGCAAGTGCTTCATAAGAAATCGCGGTAAAGCCATTGGTGGGATCCATAATATCCCAGTAACCAGTTACAATTTTATTAATAAAGGAAAGCCCTGTATTACCAATTAAACGAACAGTTGGCATTTGTGCCAAGCTTGATGGCTTATGAAAGCGGCTGCCTTTAACATAATCAGCTTCTTCATGCAGAAGTGGCTGGATTAATGATTCAATCAAATTAGGATCCATTTGATCATCACCATCTACCTTTACCATGATATCAATTTTCATTTCTAACGATTTTTTATAACCATGGCAAACGGCTCCACCGACACCTAAGTTAATATCATTTTTTAAAACTTGAACTCTAGGATCTTTACAATGAGAGAGGACATATTCGCCAGAATATTCAGGACAGCAGTCATCAACTACCAAGATATGATCTACGTAGGCAGGAATTTGGCCAATAACTTTTAAGATATGCTTTTTTACCTTAAATGTAGGGATGATCACTGCGATAGTTTTATTCATGATAGACATACTTTAAGATTACTACAAAAGTATTTGTTTTAAGAGAGAATTAATGACAATTTTTACTATATTTGCTGGAATGATGGCATGGATCGATTTAAAAAAAACTGGATTCTTGGACTTATTATCACATCTTATCTCGGCGTAGCTGTGAGCTATTCCAAATTATATTCGGTACACTTTTTTTTATTGTTCAGTCCCGTGTTTCTTCTTCCGGATTTTATTAAAAATTTAAGAAATTATTCTCAAAGATTTTGGCCTTTAGTATTTTGGTTTTGTTATTTGGTATGCAGTTCTCTATGGGCACTAAATGTTAAAAATGCGATCAATTATTCAGCGATGGCCTTGATGGGTCTTATTGTTACGATTTCGGTTGGGTTATATAGTGAGAGGAGAGTTCTAGGGAAAAATTTTTTTTATTTAACGATATTTGCTCTAGGTTTAGGGCTAATTGAATGCTTTAGTTCTTTTAGATACCCAATTTCGAAATATTCAACTATCGCTCATTATTTTGGAAAGACTGTTTTAGATTCTGATATTTCTGAGCCTTATGCAGCTTCATTTTTTTGGACTGCGAATAATTTTTGCTACGTATTGTTGTTAACAATTCCCTTCGCCCAATTATTAAAGAAAAGATGGATGGAGATATTGCTAATACTACTTACTTCATTCTTTTGCATGAAATTAAGTTCACGTTGGGTATTTTCGACCCTGATCATCTATGTTTTATATCGTTTATTCTTTATCTTGAAAGAAACACAATTCAGAAGAAATATTATTTTAACCGGTTTAATTGGGGTGATATTTTTTTCAATTATAAGCATTTCTCTAATTAATCACGATAATATCTTAGAATTAAAATCCATTTTAAATTTGCCCCAACAACAAATCCGACTTTATTCTGCTATTCTAAATGATGAGGACATCAGTTTATTTTACCACACGAGAAGAGATGAAATGTTTTATCAAACAGTAAAGCTTTGGAAGCAAAGTCCTTTTTTGGGTGTAGGAGCAGGTCAATTAACTGGAGTTATCGTTCCTTATCGTGGAAAAATGTTGGACATATCGACCCCCCATCATTATTGGGCCGAAATCTTGGCCTATGGTGGTTTAGTACTTTTTCTTGTTATTTTCTATTGGATGTTTAGTCGAGCAAAAATTTTGTATCAAAAGAAAAATCTTGAGTCGAGAGCAGCTTTAGAGAGTCTCGTTTTATTTATCATTGTAGCTCCAGTATGTTCTACTTTGGTCTATTTTTTTCCAACCTGGCTATTTTTGGGTGTCATCGAAAATTTGTCGGAAGAAAAAACTGTATAGATCGTAAAAATTAAATCTAGAGCCGCTTCAATACTGCACATTAGCCAAAGCAATTCGGTCAATGGAAGATTTGAAAAAGTCGTAATGATAATAAAAGTAATTGCGAGTTGAGCACCTTTAAAAATAGATTTAATCTTCATTTCTTCATTGGCAACGTAGAAATAGATGTGAAGTCCTGAGCTCATTTTGGCAGTGATTAGAAGGGTGATTGGGAGTAAAACTTCTTTGAAGTTTTCCCAATTTTTGCCTAATAAAAAAAGAAACCATTCTTTTGGAACTATATAGGTAGTAGCAAATGATAAAATTCCAATTGCAATATAGAGTCCATAAATTTTTGTTAGAATTCTTCTGCTAGAAGTTTGACCATAGTGATTATTAATGATTCTTTTTGAAACGACACTTCCAATAGAATTCCCAATAATGTTTAAAGGTTGAAGAATAAGTCTTACGGCGAGCACATATACTCCAATTTCATTTTTTGGATAATATGTAGCGAGCACAATAACCGGGAGCTCCGTCAGTCCAAGAGTAAAAAAAGTAGAAAAGGTAGTAAAAAGTGGAAATTGACGGTAACGAGAAATAATATCCCTAACCTTAACTGGTTTTGAGCTAGGCATGGAGATATATTTTTTAAAATAAATACTGGATAAAAAGTTTCCTATTATTTCCGAAAAAATCAGGGCAAGAGGATGAGAAAAAAACTTCCCAAAGAGAACCTTTAAAATATTTGAGCTTAGTCTATTCCCATTGACTGCATGGGAGAGAACCTTAAAGGATTCGATTTTGACCGAGTACATTTTTTGCGATTCAAAATAGATATAGCTTAATAGTCCAATTGGAAAAAAATATAAAAAATAAGAGGGAATAAAATTAAAATAAAAATTAGAAACAGCGATTATCAAACTAATAATAAAAGTTCCAAGCAAGGCATATCTTCTAAAAAGCCAATTAAGTTCTGAAAAATCATCTCTGGTTTTAATAAAAGCGAAATGCAATTGGCCGGAAGCAAAGATGGCCGATACGACGATTAAACTGGAGTAGGTTCCAAAGTTTCCAAAATCTTCTGGAGTAAAAATTCTGACTAAGAGGGGGTAAAAGAGAAAGCTGATAATTTGGGCGCCGAAACTTCCAGATAGTACAAAGGCCAGATTTTTAAATGTTTGAGACTGTCTTTTAAAGATTTGCAAATTCACTCACTTCTTAAAACTTGTAGCAATGAATAGGGCCAACAAGCTTTGAAACTAACTGAAGTGAGGACTTCATATCGTTTTGAATAATTTGAATAATATCTTGGGCATTGGCCCTTTTGAGCTCTTTTAATTCTTTTTTTGGATACTTAAATTCTTTTGCTTTTAAAACTTCTTCTGGCAAATAAATTTTTGCATTCATACCATAGGGGTAAATTCTTCTAAAATTAGCAAAAGACCAAAGAGCAACTAACTGGCAATCCAAAGTTGCCGCCAAGTGCATGATTGAAGAATCAAGGCCAATAAAATAATTTGCATTTCTTATAAGCCGGCAAAGTTTGGAGAATTCAGCGTTTTTCAAATAAGTAGCAGTAGGGATCTTTTCTAAAATTTGTAAGCAAAAATCTTGTTCTTTTTTTACTGGCCCACTGACAATGTAAACCCCATAACCTAATTGAGAGAACTTAGAAGCAAGATCGATCCAGAACTCTTTTGAGTAGAACTTATACTCAGATGAAGCAGTAGGATGAAAAATGACGTATTTTTCATTCTGAAGTGCAGGATCTAAATACTTTTTTTTAATTGCTTCCTTTGCAACGCTAATGTCCTCAAGTGTGAGATCGTATTGCTTTAATGATTCAGTAGTATTTTCTATATCGTGAGTAAAGGGATCTGAAACGTTGATATTTTGCGAAGGTAGCAGGATTGAATATCTTTTATCTGAATGAATATTAAGAGTTTTTTTGTTTGAGAGTGTGACTAATGAAGCTAGGCATTCTCTTTTCCATGAAGGACAAGGAGTTAGGAAAAGATCATATTTTTTCAAACCAAGTTTAAAGACAATATCTTTTCTGTTGGATATTTCTACCACTTTATAACCGAGTTCTTTGTAAAACTTAGAACTTCCATTTTTCATTACGGCCACTGTTAAATCAGTTCTGTGAGAAAGCGCTTCAATGATTGGCCATTGAATAATGGAGTTACCGAGGCCCTGAAGAGTGGAAAACAACGTCTTTTTGTGATTGTACACAGAGTATTCCCAGTGTTTGATAACTAATTATGCAAAATTCTTTGATAGCTTGCAATTCAGGAAATTAGATTTTTAGTTATTTTTATGTAAAGATTTAGAGATTGCATCATGCTTTTTTATTAGGATGATGTTTCTGGCATAAATAATGAGGTTTAGGCAGCTTCCGAGAGAAAAAACAAGATCTTTGATGCTGATGGCATAAATGAGAAGAAGGATTCCTCCCCCTAGAGAAAAGTACCAAAATGCTTCTGGGATGACGCTTTTTTTCTGTTTTTCAGACGCAATCCATTGGACGACGAAACGGCCAAAGAAAAGAATCTGGCCTAGAAAGCCTATTATGACCCAAGGATTTGAAAGCTTACTGATTATAAAACTAATCAGGTCATTCATGAGAAATTGACTCTCTTGGCGATCACGTATGGGCGAATATTCTGCGACTCAAAATAGGTTCTCATCAGCATATCAGCGAGTAATCCAATGGCCAACATTTGCACACCCACGAGGAGAAGCACCATGCTAATAATAAAGAGTGGATTACGGTGAATTTTTGTTTCAAAGCCAAATTTTTGATAAACAGTCATGGCGAGAGTTAAAAAGCTCAGGAAAAAACAAAATAATCCAGTACCGCCAAATACATAAACAGGTTTCGATCTGAACCCTTTCATAAACCAAACGGTAAGAAGATCTAAAATGACCTTAAATGTTCTGTTGATGCCGTATTTTGAAACCCCGGCCATCCTAGGACGATGATTTACTGGAACTTGAGCTACTCGAACTCCCATAGACTCAATGAGTACCCCAATAAAACGATGCATTTCGCCATAAAGATGAAGCTGGTCTACGACACTCTTTCTGTAAACTTTAAGGGAGCAGCCCAAGTCTTTTAATTTTGTTTTGGTAACTTTTCGAATGATGAAATTGGCAATGAGTGAAGGAATTTTTCTAAGAAAAAGTCCGTCCTGTCTTTTTTCTCTCCAGCCTGTCACATAGTCATGGCCTTCATCGATTAATTTCATCATTTTTGGGATATCGCGTGGGTCATTTTGAAGATCTGAGTCCATCGTAACAACAATTTGCCCTTGAGCGTTCTTAAATCCTGCGTCAAAGGCAGCTGTTTGCCCACTGTTAGTGAAGAATGAAATAACTTTTAAATAAGAACGAGTTTGAGCGAGTTTTTCAAGAATTTCTAGGCTTCGATCTTTACTGCAATCGTTGATAGCTAGGATTTCAAATTCAATCTTTAAAGGAAGAATTGTCTCTTCGATTTCTTGAATAAGTTGTGGGATATTATCTTGCTCATTATAAATTGGCAGAATGATACTTAATTTCATAGACATAGCGAAAACTCTATTGAGGAGATTGTTTTGAGAAATACGTTAGTTTCTTTTTATCAAAATGAAAAGAAGATGACTCTTTTTATGTTTTCTTTTCTTAGTTTATTAGTACTTTTTTTAGAACCTTGGCAGTTTGGGTTTGATCTTAAAGGGCATTTAGGATGGGTTCCTTCACATGTTGCGGCCCAAATTATTAAGGCCAGGCCTGAAAATTATTTTGTTGGTTATACTTTAGAATTGTTTAATGGTGATACCAGACTTCTCTATTACTTTGATAGATATCCACTTCTTTTTTCTGCCTTGACTAGGTTTTGCTTATCCCCATTTGAGAATGATCTAAGGCTATGGGTTTATTTCTCAAAGATATATATGGATTTGATCTTTTTGGCGACCGTCTTTGGTGCCTACAAGGTGACAGGATATTTTACCAAAGATGCTTTAAAACGAGGGTCTGTTATCCTTTTAACATTTAGTGGCTATTATTTTTTGCGATACAAGTCGATGCTTCATTTTGATCAGCCTGCGATACTTGGTATGGTGGCCATGGTTGAATCAATTTTTCATTTTGAGGAAACTGGAAGGAAAAGACGCTTCATTTTTTGGTCCATTTTCGCTCCTCTCTTGGGACGAGGTTATGCGAATTTATTTGTATTAAGCCTTTATTTTATTATTAAGTTTTTTAAGAAAGTTCCCTTAAAGCAATTGACCAAGGTCGCTTTTATAACTCTGATTCCTGCTGTAATTATTTGTTCCAGCTTTTTGAGTTATAATATTTTTACTGAAGCGAAGATAAGAAGCATTAGTGTGACAGAAGTAAGCATCGTTAAAAGTGCTTTGTCACGCTTGGGATTAGAGAAGTTAGATGAAGTTAGAGAAAAAAGTGTCCGCTGGCCAAACTTTTTACTTCATCAATTTAATAGAATTATGAATGGTCTTGCGCCTCACTTCTTAGGTAAGTTGGGTCTTGGTTATGGAATCCTACTCACTTTGGTTTTAATTTATTTTTATCGAAAGAAAAGAATTTTTATTCCAGAAGATTTGAGATTTAAATATTTATTTTTAACTCTCAGTGGCTTTATTTGGGTTTTACCAATGAAAAGGTTGGCGGCTTTTCACGACTATACTACTTTATACTATTGGGGATTTTTTCTTTCATTTTATCTTTTAATATCAGAATTATTTAAAAATCGATTAAGGTTATTTGCAGTTGCATCTTTTATTATGCTTGTTTCAATCTTAAGCATTAATGTTGAGATAAGAAAACGATTACCAGAGATAAATTTGATTGGTGATGAGTTCTTTGAAATTCGTAAACTTCTTTCTCTCCAAGAAAATAAAGGTAAAACAATATATATTCTTGAAGGACATCGAGAAATTCTTCCTGGTAGACCATATATCCTTGGGTTTTATCTTTTCGATTATGCACTCTCGGACAATCCAAGTTCAGGGGAGTTTATTTTATCGAGAGCTAAGCAAAACTTAAAACCATTGTTTGAAGGGCAGAGGTTGAATCTCTATGTTAAATAGAATGAAGTATTTTAATGTCATTGTGATTTTTTTATTTGCTTTAATTCTATTCGGGCTTGAACCAAGGCAATTTGGTTTTGATTTAAGTGGTCATCTTGGATGGGTTCCATCCCACACCTCTGCACAGATGATTAAAGCAAGTCTAAAGAATCATTTTGTAGGCTATACATTAAGGACAATTTCGAAGGATGGGCTTCTTGGATATTACTACTTTGATCGATATCCTGTATTTTTTTCTGCTTTTGTAAAGTTAGTACTTTCTCCGTTCGAGAGTGATTTGAGGTACTGGTTTTATTTTTCTAAGGTATTAATGAACTTACTTTTCTTAGGAATGATCATTTATGCATTTCGAATAACAGGTTATTTTTTTAAGGATGTATTCAAACGATGGTCTGTAATTTTTTTGTCTTTTTCGAGTTTTTACTTTTTAAATTATAAGAGCATGATTCATTTTGATCAACCTGCAATATTTGGAATGGTTGCACTAGTTGATTCTATTCTTAGTTTTGAAGTTAATAGAAAAAAACGTCTTTTGATTTTTTGGTCTATTGTAGCTCCTCTACTTGGTAGGGGGTACGCCAATTTATTTGTATTAGCGTTATATTTTATTTTTAAATTAATTAAAAATAGAGGACAGGTTAAAGAGGTCATTAGGCTTTCACTAATAACATTATTACCGGGGACAATATTATGTACCTCTATGCTATTTTATAATATTTCAGTTGAGGCAGAAATTAGAAATGTATCTTACAAAGATGTCAGTATCGTCCAAAGTGCACGATCGAGACTCGGGATTGATAAATTTGAAGGAGCTGTTGAAGAAAGTGTAGATTGGGTTCCTTTCACAACCGGTCAATTTAAAAGATTGATATTACAATTAACTCCGCATTTTATTGGCAAAAAATACGCTGTTTATTATGTAACATTATTATTCATTCTATTGATTTGGCTTTACCGTAAAAAAGAACTTTTCCCTGAGAAAAGTGCCTTGTATTTTCTTTCGTTTCTATTTTGTACTGGTTTTTTTTGGTTATTTCCAATGAAACGTCTAGCAGCTTTTCATGATTATACGGCCATGTATTATTGGGGAGTTTCTTTGAGTTTCTATATTTTACTGTTTCATAGAATTGAAAAAGCAAAAATTGGATTTCTTTTTGCCTCTGCTCTGATGGTTTTATCTCTTTTTAGAGCAACTGGAGAAAATAAAGCGAGATTAGCTGAAATAAATTCGATAGCAGATGATTTCCATAAAATCCGTCAGGTTTTGGCCGATCGTGGTGGGGAAGCAAGAATTTATTCAGTAAATGGATTTAGGGATATTTTGCCTGGAAGGCCTTATATTTTGGGATTTTATTTCTATGATAAGACTCTGGCCTATGATGAAGAAAATGCCAATTATGTTTTATCTACAACTAAGTTAGCTAATTGGCCCCTTCTGGTTGAAGGGACCTATCTGAATCTGTACTCTAGATAATTACTTCTTCTCTGCGGTTTGGGCATTTTTGTATTCTTCAACAAGAATGCTCATTAATTTTCTTATAAATGGTCTATTATTTTCCATTTTATTTTCAAAAACTTTAACTTGGTCTTCTTTTCGAGGAAGTGTTATTTGCATTTCTTTTTTTAATGAATTTGAGACTTTATTGATCTGTGCAAAAAAGGCTATGATAAATATTGCGATGAGGATGAGACTTGATAAAAAATTGACTATTGTAAAAAATGAAGTTTGGATAAGAAATTTTTTAAATTCTTCCAATCTCGTTCTCTTTATTGGTAAATCTTTATAAGTCTCGTCCTCTAAAAACTGGCCCAAATAAACATCTAGCTTTTCATTAAAATCAGCATAAGCTTTATTTAGGTCTTGGTCTTTAAGGGAGACAATACCTAGTTTAGGTGAAATAAAGTAAAAATCTTTTCCTGATTGCTTGAGAATTGCTTCTTTGAATTCTTCTTTTAATTTTTCTAGTGTCATTTATCTTCCTTAGAATTTTTTATAATTTTATAAAAAGTCCCTAATTGATTATCTGCAATTTGAATTGCGCCAAGTTCTCTTAGCTGCTGATTAAAAAAAGCTTGATCTTTTTCTACGGAGTACTGGCCAGGTTCCATGCGATAAACGTTTCTAATTTTTTCTATGTATTTAGATTTGATATTAATCCCAAATATTCTATGGTCATGTAATTTTTTTGCCCATACAAAATAGGTTACATGGTTTTTTTCAACAATTTCTTTGAAGCTATTTCCCTCATCTAAGGGGATGTAAATCCCATTCCCATTAAGATAAATATTTTTATGAAGTGGAGAATGAATATGATAAAATATGAAGGGAGCAATTAAAATTTTATTTTCGCTGTTAACTTCTTTGCCTATGAATTCATCTAGTTGCTTATAATAAGAAAACTCTTGGGTGTATGGGGAGAAAATCGTACTAGTATGTGGATAAATGGAAGCTACCCCAACAAGTAGTAGTAAATAGTATTTAAACTTTTTGAACTGCAGAGCAAAATTAATACATACAATAAGAATAACTGGACAGAGAGGCAGGAGCAGTCTAGCGAGGTATACTCGTGAAAAAAGTAGAGAACACATTAGACAATAAAATAAGACGAGTGAAATTAAAAATAATGAGTTTATACTTCTGTAAGATTTTTTTACGAAACTGCTTATAAATACAATAGTAAAAATTAAAGTGATAAGCGGACTTAAGTTTTCACTAATATATCTATAGTAAACAGTGAAGAATTTTATGATCCATGCATCTGTAACAGGATTCTTTTGTGCGGAGTGGTTACTGACAATATTAACTAGCAACTCAGCAGGGGATACAATAAAGCTGAAAGCTATAAATACTGAAAATACTCCAAGTAGAAAAATTAAACCGAAAGTCGCTATATCGTAAAAATCTCCTCCATTAAATATAAATAGAAATAAGAGGAAAACAGGAACAAGGACAGCAAGATCTGGGTGAGTATTCCAGGCAAAACTAAGAAACATTCCGGATAAGAAAAAATTGTACCATCTTCTCTGATGGATACTAGGATGAAAGAAATAAAGGCTACATAAAATGAATAGGATCGAAGGAGTATGAACTTCCTCAAGCCGTGACCACATAATAAAAGTTGGAAGAATGAGATAGATAGATGACGCTGTGATGGCCCCCATTTTATCTTTGAAATAAGTAACATAAACCTTATATGTCATCAGGCCAGCCAGAAGATCATAAATGACATTCATCAATTTAATTGGCCAATCATTAGCGCCAAAAACTTTCAAAGCTAGTGCATAAATTGAGTATACAAATGGACGGTAGTGCTCATTAAGTTGAATTTTTTGGAAGGCCCACTCATAGGCCGTTTGCCAATAAAAAAAAGCATCACTTCCGGAGATTCCAATATTTGTGATATTCCAAAAACGACTTAAAATACCAAAAGCGAGGCAAAATCCCCAAATAGACTTAGCTAGAGTTAAATTTCTGTTCTGTATAAGCATGGGGTAAATAGTATAATTGAATGTGTCTGTTAGTAAATTTGCTTTTTAACTGATTCGTTGTGGATAGTAGAAAAGAATGATTGAATGAATTCTTCGCTTAGGTCCAATTTTGTTCCCCAGTCATTTCGATTCACCATCATTTTTTGCCATCGTTCTGGTTGAAGTACTGGTAATTCTTCTTTTTCTTTTAATTTTTTTATTTCTTTTACAAGATCCATTCTATTGGCGACTAATTGAACAAGTTCTTGGTCTAGTAAATCAATTTGATTCCTTAGGTTTTCAAGTTTTGACTGTGAACTTTCAGTTACTGGGTGCTGTATTCTAAATTTTAAATTTTCAATTGTATGAGTTAATTGCTTAGGTGTGACCTGTTGTTCACGATCACTAAGAGCATTTTCGGGATCAAAATGACTTTCGATCATTAAACCATCCATCTGAAGCAGAAGGGCCTGATGGCATACCTCTTCAACTAAAGATCTATCTCCTGTTATGTGGCTTGGATCACAAAAGATAGGTAGGTCAGTAAAAGTACATTTTAATTCAATGGGAATTGACCAAGTTGGTGGATTTCTAAAGCGGCTTTTATCATAGGTTTTAAAACCTCGATGAATGGCACCTAATTTTTTTAAACCAGCAAGCTGAAGACGCTCGATAGCACCAACCCAAAGATTTAAATCAGGGCTTACTGGGTTTTTAACTAAAACAATGGTTTCAGGATAGTTTTTGAGCGAATCTGCGATTTCTTGAACTAAAAATGGATTCACCGTTGTGCGAGCACCTAGCCATAGAACATCTATTCCATGCTCCAGGGCCGCCTGAACATGATCCTTATTTGCAACTTCCGTAGCAACTTTGTAACCGAATTCTTTTTTTACTTTTGAAAGCCATTTTAGTCCTTGATAACCAATGCCTTCGAAGGCATTTGGCCTAGTTCTTGGCTTCCAAATTCCTGCCCGGAAAATATCACAAAATCCTTGGAGCTCCTCTGCTACACGAAGAACCTGCTTTTCAGATTCAGCACTACAGGGGCCAGTTATCAGAAATGGTCGTTCTGTAGATCGATTAAGCCAGGAGCGGTCAAAATTTAAATGTGGGCCATGCATGTTGGATCTGATACCACTTAATTTATGGTTTTGCACTGGTCTAATAAAGTAGCTTATCAAGATTAGAA
Source organism: Bacteriovoracaceae bacterium (assembly GCA_050247975.1). Classification (GTDB taxonomy): domain Bacteria; phylum Bdellovibrionota; class Bacteriovoracia; order Bacteriovoracales; family Bacteriovoracaceae; genus Peredibacter. The sequence goes on along the minus strand of JBFWTE010000007.1, from coordinate 107,272 downwards.
AAAACTAACTTGATCAAAGGATTTTAAGTGGTACTTTATGTCATAAATGCTTAAAATAACTTATAGCGAAAAAATAGCTGATCTTAGTGTTAGCTTAATTGGGTGCTTGCATGAAAAAAATTCTATTCGTCTATAACACGAAGACGACTTTTACCAAGCAGGACTTGGAAATTTTAAAGTCCAAGTATGAGGTGGAGGAATTATTTATTTCTTCATTTTTTGATGCTCTTAAAAGAGTCTCTAAGCTTAATTTGTCTGAGTACCAATTGGCCTACTTGTGGTTTGGAAGTCTTAACTTTTTTCCAATTGCTTTTGCAGCTTATTTTTTCGGTTTGCCTTACGTTATTGTTGCTGGTGGTTATGATGTCGCCAATGTTCCTGAAATTAAATATGGTGGGGGCACACATGGGCCTTTCTCTAAGTTCCTTCGAAAATTCATGTTTCATGGGGCCAGTAAAATTTTAAGTATTTCCGTTTCTAATCAGCATGACTTGCTCGGCCCAATGCCTGAATTTAAAGATAAGTCAGAGCTCATTTTTCTTGGATTTAATGATCCTCAAAAACCTCTTCTTCCTTTTAATAAAAAGAAAAATAAAATGATCTCGATTGGGGCCATTAATAGTGTGACTTATGAAAGAAAAGGACTACGCTTTTTCGCTCAATTATCAAAGCTCATGCCGGATTGGGATTTTTTAATGATTGGAAGATACGATGAAATGACGAAATCAAGGCTTGAATCATTAGGTGGAAAAAATTTAAGATTTAGTGGTTTTTTGAGTACCGAAGATTTTTATGAAGAAATTTCTGTAAGTAAATTCAACCTTCAGCTCTCTTACCATGAAGGGTTTGGTGCCTCGGTGGTTGATGGGGCGTTACTTGGAGTTTATCCTATCGTTTTTAATATTTATTCCCTACCAGAAGTGGTGGGAGAAGATGGCTCGATCGTAGAATTCAAAAATGTAGAAGCGGTAAAGGCTGAGGTATTGAAAATTAATCAGCAGGGGTATGATCCAGAGGCATTAAAAAAATCGTATCTTAAAAGATTCCCTTATGAGGCCCGAAAAGAGCAAATTTTAAAAATTCTAGATACTATTCATAAATATTGAGGTTTCTTGTGTCCGACATAACCCAGCGAGATGGTGAAAGATTAATTGCAGAAAATATTGATACCAAAGGTGAGTATCTTGCCTTTTTGAAGCACTTATTTGCCTATGATTACTTAAAAGAATTTTCTCGAACTGATGGTAAAGCTCTAGAAGTTGGATTTGGATCTGGTTACGGAACTGAGTACGCTTCGAGATTTTTTCAAAAAGTAGATGCAGTAGAAGTTGATAAGGAAGCTATAGATTATGCTAATAGAAAGTATCAACTCTCGAATGTAACTTTTCAAAACTATGATGGATCACGTCTACCTTTCTCTGATAACAATTTTGATGTGGTTTATTCATTTCAAGTTATTGAACATGTTCCTTTTGATAAAGAATTTCTTTTAGAGGCCAAAAGGGTTTTAAGGCCCGGCGGAAAATTAATCATTACAACACCTAACAGGCTTTACCGTTTGAAAGATGGACAGAAGCCTCTCAATCGTTTTCATCTCAGAGAATATTCACCATCTCAACTCAAGCAGCTTCTGACGAGCTGTTTTGACCAGTTCATACTTCAAGGAGTTAAGGGAGTAGGTGAAGTTCATCAGTATGAAATTGATAGGGTCAAGAAAGGCCTTGGGAAATGGGATCCTTTTAGAATTAGAGATCACATTCCTGAGAATTTAAAAAAGCCTCTAAGAAATGTTATTAATTCACTTAGAGGAAAGTACAATCACAATCTTGAAAAAGATTTATCTTTTAAAGATAAGTATTCTCTCAAGGATTACTATATCGAGAAAGACGATATTAATTCGACCTTGGATTTAATGGCCATTTGTAGCAAGTAGCAACTGTCTAGGTTCTGGTTTTTTTTATCCAAGCTAAATCAGATTCTGTCATGAGTTTGACTAGGTCTTGAAACCCCATTTTAGGATTCCAGTTAAGTCTTGTTTTAGCTTTAGTTGGATCTCCAATAAGAAGATCAACTTCGGCCGGACGGTAAAATTGTGGATTAATTTCTAAAAGTACTTCTCCTGTTTTTCCGTGATAGGCCTTCTCATTGATGCCTTCACCTTCCCAGCGTAGGGGAATTTCTGCACAAGCAAATGCTAGATCAACAAATTCTTTAATGGAGTGAGTTTCACCTGTGGCAAGTACATAATCATCAGGAACAGAGTGATTAACCATTTTCCACATACCTTCAACAAAATCTCCAGCAAATCCCCAGTCGCGTTTAGCGTAGAGGTTTCCTAGTTCGATTTTTTTTCGTATCCCATGCTTAATCTCCGCAATTCCTACGGTAATTTTTCTCGTTACAAATTCTTCGCCGCGAAGTGGAGATTCATGATTAAAAAGAATCCCACTGCAATTAAACATATTATAAGACTCACGGTAATTAATGGTTAACCAGTGGGCATAAAGTTTGGCCACACCATAAGGACTACGAGGATAAAAAGGAGTTTTTTCTGATTGTGGAGTCTCAACTACTTTTCCAAACATTTCAGAGGTTGAGGCCTGATAATATCTTGTTCCGGGAGAGTATCTTCTAAGTGACTCAAGAATATAAGCAACAGACATACCAGTTGCATAGCTAGTATAAATAGGTTGTTCAAAAGATGCTCCTACAAAACTTTGAGCACCTAAGTTATAAAACTCGTCTGGCTTAATTTCTTCAATTACTTTTGAGATATTAGACTGTTCAAGAAGATCGAAATTAACAAATTGAATTTCTTCTTTAATTCCTAGTCGAGAAAGTCTTTCAAATGGATTGCTTGAAGATCTGCGAACTCCACCAAAAACATGGTATCCCTTTTCTAGCAATAATTTTGCAAGATAGGCCCCATCTTGTCCTGTAATACCTGTAATAAAAGCTTTTTTTGTCATTATAATCTGCCTTGAGTAAAAAATTGATTTTCTATATTATAAATCTATTAATAAAAAAAGAAATGTTACCTCTATTGTGAAAGTTTTTTCTCTAGGAACTCTCTAATTCGTTGAGACGCTTTACCATCTCCATAAGGGTTTTGGGCCTTCGTCATAGAAGAATAGGCAATTTTGTCCATAATAAGTTTTTCAACTTCTTTGACTATAACTTCTTGAGATGAACCTACGAGTTTGACCAATCCTGCTTTAAGAGCTTCGGGACGCTCAGTCGTATTTCTCATGACCAGTACAGGTTTACCTAAGCTTGGAGCTTCCTCTTGAATTCCTCCGCTATCAGTTAAAATAAGATAAGCTTTTTTCATTAAGTGAACAAAGGGTAGGTAGTCCTGTGGTTCAATGAGATGAATATTTTTTTGGTTAGATAAAATCTTATTAACTGGCCCGCGTACGTTGGGGTTAAGATGTACAGGATAAACAAAATCAATCTCAGGAAATTTTAAAGCAAGTTCTTTAATGGCCTGGCAAATATTGTAAAAACCTTCTCCAAAGTTTTCACGGCGATGACCTGTAATAAGAATGAATTTTTTTGCTGTAATCTGATACGGAGAGCTAATTTTTACACCACTTTCAAGTAAGTTTGAACAATCCAAGAGAGCATCAATCACTGTATTGCCAGTAGTGCATATTAAATCCTCTGGGATTTTTTCAGATAGTAAATTTTCTTTTGATTGTTCTGTGGGAGCAAAATGAAATTTAGCTATGCGTGAAGTAAATTGGCGGTTGATTTCTTCTGGATAGGGAGAGTACTGATCATAAGTCCGAAGACCTGCTTCAATGTGGGCCACATCGATCCGTTGATAAAAAGCTGCCAGTGCTGCGGCCATGGAGGTTGTTGTGTCTCCGTGGACACACACAAGATCAGGTCCATAAGCTTTAAAAATATCCCTACAACCTTGAAGGACTTGAGCAGTAATATCTGTTAAGTCTTGGTTTGGTTTCATTAAATTAAGATCATAATCTGGCTTGATCTGAAATAGCTCTAGAACCTGATCAAGCATTTGTCGATGCTGGGCCGTAACTAATATTTTTGTTTCAAAATATTTAGATTCCTTTAGTTCTCTGTAAACAGGGGCCATCTTAATGGCCTCTGGTCTAGTCCCAAGAACAAGAAGAATTTTTTTCAAATGGCCCCCATGCGGATGAGCCAGTCTTGAGCAGTTCTCATAAAATCATAGATTTTTTGATCTGATTTATAAGCAAGATGTGAAACAGGTGGTGTGCTTATGTACTTATTAAATTCTTCTTGGGTGAAGTTTAATTTTTTTAGAACAAATTCCATATCTTCTTTTAATTCTTTTGGATCATAAAGTGGTTTTTCTAATTCTTTTAGGGCCTGCTCACGAGTGATTTGTCCAGAATTTATCAGAGAGGACAAGTGGGCCCTTCTTTTATCGACATGAAACTTAGTTGGAAGAATATGGGCCTGATAAAATTTGGTGAACACAGATTCGTAATGTTTTCCACCATAATCACGCCAATCAAGTTTTTCAATTAATGCTCTTTTGGCTTCAGCTTTATTAAAATTAATGTAGTTCAAAGGTTTAATTACTTTATATCCTAGACCATACATTAAGAAGACATGTTTCAATGTACTCACTTGAGGAAATGTTTTTAGTTTTCCTTGGCCAAATTTAGAAAAGATATCTCTGATGTTTACCAAGTCTTGTTTTCTGTGAACCCAGGCTTTGGGCATGATAGATTCAGTAGCTATATTGGCACCACTCAAGATGTACTTAATGCCATATTTTTGTGCAAGCTCAATGATGACCCCAAAAATGGCATGATCTGTAAGAAGTTCAATGTCAATAACCCCTGCCTTGAAAAAAGATCTTTGCAATTCACGAAACTCTTCCCAGTCAATGACGTGAGTGAAGAGATCAAAACCAAGTTTTTCAACAATGCTGTGAATATTGTGAGTTGCAAGTTCGGAGTTCCAGCCATTATCTAAGTGGATACAAAGAGGGCGAAGCCCATGTTCTTTTGCAAGAAGTGCGATATATGAGCTATCAACGCCGCCAGAAAGCCCAATGATGCAATCGTATTTTTTATTTTTTTGTTTCTTTTTAATTTCTTCAAAGACATTAGTAAGTTTATTTTCTTTAAGATATTGATCAAGCGGCCAGCTCGCACGAGTCCAATCATAGGCATGACAGTGATTACACACACCTTCTGCATTAAAAGTGATCTTAGGATCACTCGTATCCATCACGCATCGATTGCAAATTTGATAAGCAGGCACTTTATTTCCCTTTCAAAAGTATTTCTTCAATTTCAATTCGTTTTGGATAATTTACCAAGACTGCTTTGTGCGGTCCATGATAAATAAAAAGAGAGCCTGCAGCAGCAGCGTCTGCTCCAGATTTTAATGCAGATGCTAAATCATCTTTTGAACTCGCTCCCCCTAAAACGACGAGTGGTACAGTAAGCTTTTTAGAAATTTGATTAATGAGTTCCAAATCATATCCGGTATAGGTACCTTCTCGATAAGCAAAGTGAAGAATTATTTCCCCCGCACCGAGCTCCTGTAACTTCATCGCCATTTCCAGAGGGGAGCAGCTTTGTTTTGGATTAAGGTGATTGAAAGCTTTTTTGCCTTTTAAGAATGATTTATCAATATCAATAATACCCACCACGCTTTGTGAGCCAAAAAGTTTTATCGCTTCAGTAATCAAGCTTGGATTTTCGAAAAGAACTGAACTGAGAGCAACTTTTTCAAAGCCAAGGGAGAAGATTTTTTCCATCTGAGATAGATTTTGAATTCCTCCTGCATATCCAAGTGGCATAAAAGCTTCTGTCGCAATTTGCTCTAGGAGTGAATAATTCGGCTCTTTCTTTTCCCGTGAAGCATCAATATCTATAATAAATAATTCATCAGCGCCTTTATTGTTGAAGATTTTAACCGTGTTAATCGGATCTCCAATATACTTAGGGTCTTTGAACTTAACTGTTTTGACGAGTTTCCCTTGGCTAAGAAGGAGGGAAGGAATGATTCTCTTCTCAAGCATCAGTATTTCTCCATAAAATTGTGAAATACTTCTAAACCGTAGTTATGGCTCTTTTCTGGGTGAAATTGAGCACCTATTAGATTTTCATGTTCAAAAGCTGAGACAAACACACTCCCATGATGAGTTGTGGTTAAAATATCTTTAGAGTCTTCGCACTCAACATAATATGAATGTACAAAATAAAAGCGTTTTTGATCTTTATTGGTAAACAACTTGGAATCTTTCACAATATCAACTTGGTTCCAACCCATGTGGGGAACTCTTAAATTTAAATCACTAGGGAAATTAAATCTCTTAACTTTGGCCCTAACAAAACCAAGCCCAGGTTGTGTTCCTTCCTCACTTTTTTTGGTCATTAGCTGCATGCCCAGGCAAATACCCAAAAAAGGGATTTTCTCCTTAAGGGCCTTCTGTTTGAGGGGTTCAATAAGTTCTAATTGATTAAGAATATTAATAGCCGAATCAAAATGACCTACGCCTGGCATGATAATTTTGGAAGCATTCATAACTTGCTCTGGACGATTGGCCACAACAATGTCAGTTGCTCCAACTTTTTTGAGCATATTTAGGATGGATCCAAGATTGATCATTTTATAATCTATGACTGTTAGCATAAATCCCCTGTGCTTGAATGAGGAATATTATAAGTACCTAGAGTCAACTTGGCATTGTGTTTTAAAAGGTTTTATTGTTAATAAAATTTTTATTAATTAATTGAGTTTTTTGGAATAGATCATGGTTAAAGCCTACCGTCCAGATATTGATGGATTGAGAGCAATTGCAGTTCTTTCAGTACTTTTTTTTCATGCTGGTTTTAGTGCCTTTCAAGGAGGATTTGTTGGTGTCGATGTCTTCTTTGTAATTAGTGGGTTTTTAATCACTGGCATTATAAAAGAAGATGTTAAAAATCATACATTTAGCTTCTCAAAATTTTATGGAAGACGTGCACGTAGATTAATACCAAGCTTACTCTTAACAGTTTTTCTAAGTGGTATTTTTGCTTTTTTTTTACTTTCCCCACAACATCTTTCTCGTTTTGGAGGAGAGGTTGTTCATTCTCTTCTTTCGGTTTCTAATTTTTATTTTTGGCGAGAATCCGGTTATTTTGATGTTACATCAGATTACAAACCCTTGTTGCATACATGGTCACTGAGTGTTGAAGAACAGTTTTATCTTTTTTGGCCAATTTCATTATTTTATTTCTTAAGAAAGTCTGAGAAAAAAGCACTTATTTTTTTAGTCGTTGTTGGAATATTAAGTTTTATTGCCAATATGCAATATCTACATAAATCTTCCGCGGTCTTTTATCTTTCACCTTTTAGAGCTTTTGAATTTGCAATTGGCGCCATTGTAGTTTGGCTTTCCGAATATAAATTGAAAGAAAGTATGCGGGAATTTGTTAGTGCACTAGGGTTGGCACTGATTGGTTACTCTATTTTTACCTTTAACAAAAATACTCCGTTTCCCTCCTACAATGCTCTCATACCTTGCTTGGGAACTGCTTTCATTATTTATGCTGGACCTTCAAAATGGGTTGGAAAAATTTTAGATAATAGGATTGCAATTCAAATTGGTTTATTAAGCTATTCTCTCTATCTATTGCATTGGCCGATCTTGGTTTTTTACAAATACGCTAAGTTTGCAGATTTAACATTTGTAGAAAAAATCGGAATTTGTACAGTGTCAATTTTGGCAGCTTTTATAATGTATCACTTGATTGAGCAACCACTGCGAAGACCAAAGGATTCTCGCTCTCTTAGTGCAGCAGGGTTTGGTCTCAGTTGTGCTTTAGTTGCTTTATTCATGATTTTACCTGCTGCCAATATGTGGGCAAATGGTGGTTGGTCGTGGAGATTTAAAAATACCGATAATTTAGAAAAATATTTTATGCCAAATGAATTTGATAACTATGTTTGGATAAATCACGATCAATTAGCCTCAGCTTTTGATAATAGCCCTTTAAAAAATGTTCTTATTATAGGTGATAGTCAGTCTGCTGATTTTGTTAACATTCTTTTTGAAAGTGGTCTTCAAAACGGTTTTGATGTCAGAACTATAAAAATTAATTCTCGATGCCTTCCTCTAATTTCATCAGATAAACGATTATATCTGAATATTGTTGAGGACTGGAGAGGAAGATGCGCAAAGGTGCATGACGAATTAAGAGATAATAGTAATGTTTCAAAATCAGATACAATTATTTTGGCAGCTTCATGGACAGAGTGGTCTCTTCCTTATCTAGAAGAAACGATTAAATATTTGAATACCCTGGGAAATAAAAGAATTGTTCTTGTAGGCCCAAAGCAGCAGACAGAAGGCGGAGTCTCTGTATTAAGGCGACAGTTGACCAATGCAAATCTTCGAAACGTTAGGCTAAGTGAATCCGGTGAGGTTCGTAGAATGAATAATCTTCTCCAATCTCTTTCGGCCAAATTTGAGTATTTGGAACTGCTTAAATTTATTTGTGATGAAGATAAAAATTGTAGAGTTTTTACCGACAGTGGAAATATAATTTTTTACGACCAAAGCCATCTTACTCCAAAAGGTGCTCGCTTTTTTGGTTCTCAATTAGTTAGAAGCAAATTTGAATTATAGGCTTCTTGTGCGATATGTAATTAAATATTGAATTGTTGTCAAATAATTCATATTGTAGATTAAATTTATTTTTAAAGGTTTCCAATAATGAATTCGAATGATTCTTCTGAACGATATATTGATCCTTCCACTCACCTTAAGAAAAAGCTTGTTTCCTCTGCGTTGAAGTATCACAATGGAATGCCGATTTTTTCTTTAATAGAGTTTAATATCTATGGAAATTGCAATCGGAGTTGTAGTTTTTGTCCAGTTTCTATGCCTGAGATTTATACAAGGAAAATGGAAGGGATAGATGTCTCATTGTTTGAGAAAGCGATGAATGATTTAAGGGAAATCGATTATCAAGGGACAATACTTTTCTCTGCTTTTTCTGAACCAACTTTACATAAAGAGCTTCCTGGAATTATACGCCTAGCGAAGAGAATTGTTCCTCAGGCTAGAGTTGAAATGGTTAGCAACGGAGACACAATTAGAAAAAATAAGCAAAAGCTTATGGGCTATTATGAAGCAGGGATTGATAGAATAAATTTTAGTCTTTATGACGGTCCTAAACAGATGGAAGAGTTTCTAAATATTAGAAAGGAATTGGGGCTTAATGAGGATCAAATGAATCTCCGCCGTCGTTATTTTGAAGATGGTAATTTTGGGATGACTATTTCTAACCGTGCAGGATTAATCAATTCAAATGAATATCGTGATGAGAAAGAAGAAGAAATTGTAGAGTTGCCATTAAAAGCGTCTTGTTATTATCCATCCTATATGTTGTTGGTTGATTACAGCGGTGAAGTTATTTTATGTCCTCATGACTGGGAGAAAAAATTCACTGCAGGTAATATTAAAGATAAGACTATTTGGGATATTTGGGCCGGTGATCGATTTAAGTTGGCCAGAAAACTTTTAGCCGAGAAAAATAGAAAATTTGCACCTTGTAATAAATGTGATGTTAAAGGTGATGTCATGGGGAAAGAAAGTTTTGAGGCCTGGAATGAATGCTATAAATCGTAAAGTCCTAGTTACTGGCTCTAATGATGGAATTGGTTTTGCAACAGTTCAGAAGTTTTTATCTTTAAATTATGATGTCATTGCCGTTTGCCATAAGAACGATGCTCAGCTCAAATCTATAAATCAAAAAAATCTTAAGATTGTTCATTCTGAATTGGATTCTGAAGTAGGAGTCCAAAAACTGATTAGCAATCTAAACGGGGAGAGCATTGATATCTTGATAAATAATGCTGGAATTTATGAAAAATTTCCTTCTCTGACTGACATCAGTTGGTCAGATTTAAATCGAACAATGAATGTTAATCTCATGGCAGCCTTCGAGCTTTCTAAATTTGTATTCCCAAAAATGCTAAATAGAAAATGGGGAAGAATCGTTAATATAAGTAGTATTGGTGTAAAATATGGGGGGAATGGCATCACTGCACCCTATACCATTTCCAAAGCAGCACTTGAAGGTTTAACAAGTGTTTTTGCCAAAGAAGGTGCACCTTCAAATGTTTTGGTTAATGCGATAAGAGCAGGAGTCACTGATACGAAAATTCATAGCGGAAGAAATCTTGGGGAGAGAATAGAAAAAATCCCTATGAGAAAAATGGCAAAACCTTCAGAAATTGCTGAAGCCATTTATTTTCTTGCCAGTGATCAAAATTCTTTTACCACCGGACAGATAATTGCTGCATCCGGTGGAGAATAATCAATCATTATTTGAATTCAATTTATAAGTTAGGATAATAAATCGAACTTTGCTCTATTTTGTAAGTCGTTGGTGTAAGTGCCAACAATGGAATACTCTTCGAGTGTTCCCTATAGGCACTCAATAATTGGTCCATTTCTCTTTGCAATTCGGAATCTTGTCCGTAACCATCTATCCCTACTAAAAAAATCTTCTTGGCATTACCTGATACGCAAAGAGATAGAGAATAAGCAATAACAAGTGGTGTAGGTATACTGCAACCATGTTTGCCAAAATGAAAGCCATCACTAGAGAGCTTTAATCCATAATTCAAAGTTTCTATCATTTCTAATTTAGCTTTCATCTCTTGAGATAACGAATCAACAGAAGTGATGAGTGGTTTTTTTAGATTTCGATATTTTTCACAATCAGAGAGTAAGCGAATCGGATGAGAGGCAGCGTATGCGTTTATAAATTCTGGGCCTAGGTATTTATTAATATTTAAACTAATCACTACTGGTTTTTTTAATTTGATATACTCTTTAATTCCTTCTAAATGTTCATTAACTGTTTCACCGCTTCCGATAATAAGTACATCTTTGCCATTCACTAAATTTTCTGGATTCCATGAGCCATCAGAATCTGTTGGCTTAAAGTTGATCGCGGATAATAACTTTTCCATAGAAAAGTTAGTGGCATTAATTTCTCTTAAATGATTCATTGCTGAAATCATATTATGAAAATCGGTCTTCTTGTCAGACATCATGACTTGAACATAGGTAGGATGAATATTGTAAAGACCTGAAAGGTAATAAAGTAAATCTGGACCCCATTCGTACTTCTTTTGAAGTTCTTTAAAAGTGGAGAGTACGAGAGGAAAGACAGCTTCTGGAGAGTAGTTATTGATTCCTCTTTTTTGAAGCTCTAAAGAAAGTATTTCTGTTCTAGTATTTCCAGCTCCTCGACCCATGCCGAGCACAGTACTATCGAGCCAGCTAACTCCAAAATCGAGGGCCTTAAGAGTGTTTGTAATAGCATTTCCCATGTTGTCATGTGCATGTAAACCAAGTTCACCAGAATAGGCTTCTTTGGCAATTCCAAAAAGTTCAGTAATTTGTTCAGCATTCATATTTCCCAAGGAATCTGCAAAATACAGTACATCGAAATTGCAACCATTCGTAAGAATCTTGATCGCTTGAATGATTTGATCTTTTGATTTCCCACCTGCTTGCATGAGGTTCACACCAACTCGATAACCTTTGGCCTGAAGAAAATTTACAATCCCTGGGACTGCGGAAGCTTCGCTGAAATGAGCAGCAATTCGAACAAGTCCAACCGGAGAATTTTTTCTTTCACTAAATGTGCTATTAAGAAGTTCAATATTGGCTTTTTCATGGGTAATAAATTCTTTGGCGTTGATCATCACACCAATGAGGGCCTTAGTAGGAAGTGGAAGGGTTTTTAAAAAATCATCTGTAGAGTAGGCAAATGCTCCAAGGAAAGTATCTTTTTGAGTTGTTCTTTGACCAATTTCAATTATGTCAACGTTCAACAGCTTCATGCAGTGAAGGTATTCTTCGACATCTTCTTTTTTGAAATTCCAATCATTATAGTAACCACCATCACGGAGAGTGCAATCAAGTAATTTTACGTTCATAACTATTCCTTATTTACCGATTTGATCTTTATAGAGCGCAAAAATTGGATCCGTTGGCATTTTGCTTCTTACAAAGTCCAGATCATCTTGGGTATCAACACTGACAGCATCGCTGTCAACCTTTACAGTTTTAATTTTATGTCCGTGCTCAAGAACACGCATATATTCAATATATTCAATTTTCTCTAATGGTGTTTTTTCCCAACTCGCGAACTTTTTTAAAAATTCCTTTTTAAAAGGAACAATATGATATGCCTTTAACATTAGAGCGTTTGGTGTACGGGAAGTTGAAGGAATGTCTGAACGAGAAAAATACATAACATTGTTATTCAAGTCGACCACTGTCTTAATGTCAGAAGGGGAATTATATTTCTTGAAGGGAGTAACAAGTAAACCAATCTCAACTTTTGAATCATTAACAACAGCATTGACTATGGTATCAATATCTTTTGGATCCACTAAAGCTTCATCACCTTGTATGTTTACTACATAATCACAATCGATTTTCTCAGCTGCTTCATTAATGCGGTCTGATCCTGTCTCATGATGAGTTCCAGTCATAATGCATTTCCCACCATGAGCTTCAATCATTTCTGCAATTTTCTTATTATCTGTAACAACATAAACATCATCTAGGGATTTTGCCATGATAGTTCTTTTATACACATGAACAATCATTGGTAGACCACATATATCTTTGAGTGGCTTCTCGGGTAAACGAGTGGATTCTAAACGTACTGGGATTAACCCAATGACTTTTGCCATTTTTAAGGTCCCTTCTTCTGAAAATCAGCTATTGAGCACTTAAAGATACCCCATTTCCTCAAAATGTGAATGACATTGTATCGATGTTGTTGACGCGATGACTCAGTTGCTTCTTAAAAAACTAAGATCTGGAATGATATGAGTGGCTGCCTTCTTAGCTTCTTCTGATAAAGGCACTCCTGTCTGAACTGCAATTCGATATTTAAGATTTGCTTTTTTGGCCATTTCCATATCAACAAGATGATCACCAATCATCATCGCTCTTGTTCTATCAATGTTGAGTTTATTAAGAATGATTTCAATACTTTCTGGATGTGGTTTACAGTTTTTGACACAATCAGAGCCAATAAAAAGACTGAAGTAATTTTCAAGGCCAAGTGCCCTCATGGATATCATGGCCCTTTCAGAAATATCAGATGTTGCAATGGCCATTTTTAGTCCCCGAGCATGGGCCTGAGCTATAAAATCTGCAACTCCTATTGGTGATTTAAGTAAGCTAGAAAAGTTTTCTAAGCTTAGTGTATCGGCTTGTTTGAAAGCTTCTTCTACATCGTCAGATTTTAAGTGAACTCCTTGCTGGAGGAGGTATTGATGCGCAAGGTTAGCTACATAGGATCGAGGCTTGGAGCCAATTGGACCATTCTTATCTAAGGCAGTGGGATTGTTTCTATCAATCCCCATAGTGAAAATAAGTTCTTTGAAATGGAAGTTCTGGTCGTGAGATTTAAAAAACTTTTCAGTAAGCACTTTACCTCTGAGTTTTAACATTTCACACCAATAATGATCGAGGTCAACGAGAACTCCATCTTTATCAAAAATAATAAGTTCAATATCTTCTAAAATTTCATTTCCATTAATTTGAAACTTCATATTAATCCTGAGATCAATGGTCAAAAGGCAGAACCAGTTATATATTTATTCTCTATGAAAAAGATTCTACTCATTGATGATAGCTTTCAACTTTCTGAAAGTCATATAAAGAATATAAGTGAACTTTTAATTATACCTTATACTGATGATGTAAAATTCCTACAAAACTTATTTCAAGAACTACAAAATTTAAAAATTAATTATCAAGTTACTTATCCTAGTTCCAGGTATGCATCTCTTTATAGAAGTCATGCAGATAGCTTAACCAAATACTTACAGCAACAAACCCTTAGAAGTTTTAATGATTCGAAAATTACGGAAAGATTTTTTGGAAATAAATGGGGACAAATTGGAGTCTATTCTATTACTTATGAGTTAAATCCAATTCACAACAAAATATTAACTCACTTTTTACTTTTTCAATTAGTTCAAGACTTAAAAAAAGAATATGAGATTGATTCTTTTGAAATTGTGTCAGTTGATCAAGACTTATTATCTCTGTTTGGTAAAGGTCACTCCAGTTCTTTACGAGATTTTTTTGTAGGTATTTATCAACAGATAAAAAATATTTTTTTCTTTTTTATTCATAAGTATTATGCAAATAAGTACCAAATTAAATTTCGATGGAAAAAAAGCAAGAAATTATTTGTTATTTATCTCCCTTTTTATCGAAAATCTAATGGAAAGTTAAAGAGCAGCTATCTCTTAGATAAGCAAGATGAGCTTGATGTTGATTTTTGCTATCTTGGAATGTTTGCTGATATATCGATTCAAAAAATTAAGGAAACGTATGCAGATTTTTTTGCATATGAAAATGGGAAATGCTTCAGTTCCGTTCCGGCCCAAATATCCTCGATGACTTATTTGAAAATATGGTTGGGATCTTTGTGGGCTTACTTAGTTTTATTCTTAACTTTCAGACCTTTGCTTCGTTTTGAAGGTGCAAACTTTGGAAATTTTTTTCGATCGACCATTCTAAAAAGTTTTTCTTCTGGGAAAATAGTAGATTGTCTAAGTTTGATTGAAGTTATGCAGGAATGCACTGTCGATGAAGTGAGATACCTTTTTGAAAACTATGGATGGGAAAGAGCACTTAATTATTCACTCAAAACTTTTCATTCAAAAACTAAGACAGTAGCACTACAAAATTATGCTTTTGGTCCTAAATCTACAAACTTCTATTTCCCGTGGAATGCGGAATCTCAGTATATACCTGATGAACTTTGGGTTTTAGGTGATTATTTCAAAAATCTTTTACTTGAGTTTCATTGGCCAGAAGAATTATTAAAATTCACATCTAGTTATCGTTATAGAGCTCTTATTGAATCAGTATTGGATAGACAAGAGAGGAAATCGGATCAAAAGAAGATGGCGGTACTTTTTAATGTCAACAAATCAGAAAATCTTTTGTTATACAACACATATAAAAACATTTTTAAAAAGAAGAGTTGGGAGATTATTTTTAGAGAGCACCCTGTTTATCCATCTTTTAACTTCTTAGGATCTGAAGCAAATAATTTAAAGTTTCAAAATGGTGGATCTCTCTATGAATTTTTAGCAGGAGTTGATTTTGTCCTTTGTGGATTTGGGGGAGTTGGGCTCGAAGCTTTTGTTTTAGGAAAAAAAGTTATACTTCCTTTGTCCAATAAGCAGTTGAATTTAGCTACGGTGACAGCTGAGTTATCTAAAGAGGTTTTAGAAGTTTCGATGGAAGATGTTTTGAAAGGGAATTTAGCTTTTGATGATAATTTAAATCAAAATTATCCAGCTGATTATTTCTTTATAGATCTTGTAAAAAAAGGCTAATTTCTTGCTCCATTGAAAGTGAATTAGTGTATCCGGATTGTAACAATTTTTTGGGGGAAGCAACTAGTTTTGGCGCTTCAATTGACCTCATTGGCATTGATCCGAATTTTAAGAGACCTTGGGGTTTATTTAAGCTTCTGGCCATTTCGCAGATAAAGTCTTTTAAGACCACGCCTTCTTTATAATCTCCATTAAAAATCTCCTCTCCACCTCGCGCAAGATCTTCAAGGCAAAACCTGTATATATCGACCAGGCACTTTACTTGAATGAATGATCGAACTTGAGTGCAGGGACTAAGTTCAACTTCTGAATTAGTTTTCAGTTTTTCTACCAGTAGAGGAATGAGCTTATTTGAAGCATCAAGTTTACCAAATGTATTAAAAACTCGAATTACTCTTGTGGAAAGATTATATTTCTTGCCTAGATCAATTGCTTTTTGAGTCTCTAAAAGCTTAGATTCTCCATATGGAGTACTTGGTTTACATTCTTCATTTTCCTCATGAGGCAAATCAGAGTCAGAGTACTCAGCTGAGCTCCCTGTAATAATAATCCCCTCACAGCCATTTGTTTTTAGTAGAGGAAAGATATGATTGAGAGGATTAACATTTATTCGATTGGCCACGGCAAGATCGTATTCCTGCGAAGTGTAGTTAACAGTATAGCCAGCATGTTGTATGAAAAAATTTGGTTTGATCCGTCTGATTAAATCTTCAGTTGCTTCTTTTGAAGTAAGATCCAGAACTTCAAAAAAGCATTTTCCTTTAAGGTTCTGAAGACGTTCTTTTTTAAGACCTTGATACTCATCTTCTGGACGAGTTATTGTGGCGACAACCTCATAATCCCTACTTAACTCTTGGCATAGGTGATGGCCAATAAAACTTGTTGTACCACTAATAATGATTTTCTTTTTCATGGTGTCTTACCAAAAGAAGCTTCTCAAGTAGAGAAGGCCGTTTTGCATAGAAAGGTTTTTATAATGTGAGAGCAGTTTTCTTGCTTCTGCACTTTTACCCTCATCTCTTAGTCTCAGCATTTTGAAATAATCAACATGAAATCGAAACCACTTTCTCTCTGACTCATTTAATTTATCCTTCAGAGAATGTTCGTAGATATGCTGAACTTCAATTTCCCAATCTGAAGATAGCTTTTTTGAGAGTTGTTTTGAGTGCATTCTACTTTTCGTTAAAGTCTGACTGAGAAAATATGGTTTAATGCTATTGAATTTAAATAGACGCAAGAAGAATTCAAAATCTCCTGCAAGGTTGTAAGTAGGATTAAAGTTTTGTCCTTTCAGGGCACTTGTTCTAATCATGATTGACTGAAGATTAATATAGTAGCTTTTAATTAATTCCAGCGGTTCTTTAAATCCCGACTGGATGAGAGATCTTCTGATATTTTGTCTTTTGGAATAAAAATCATACTTAAACTTTTTGAGTTTCTCTGGCCCCGTATAAAAATTTAAAAAGTTTGTAAAAATGAAATCAGCTTTAAATTTTTCTGCTACTTCAATTTGGTTTTTTAGTTTGTCTTTTTCCCAGAGATCATCAGTGTCAAGAACACAAAGGAATTCTCCCTTTACATATGCCATTCCAAATTCTCGAGCAGCATAGAGGGGGATATTTTTTTCAGTTTTGTAATATTTGATTTTGTCACTGTATTCTTTGATGATTTCGGAAGTATTATCGGTAGAGCAGTTATCTATAAATATAATTTCCCAGTCCTTAAAGCTTTGATTAAAAACGCTTTGCAATGTTTCTCTAAGAAATTCGGCAGAGTTATATCCATTCATTAAGATTGAAACTTTTGCCATAGCTACCACTTATAATCAAACTCAAAAAGGTCTTTCGTCAAAGACTCATCAGAACGATGAAGAATATTTAAAATGTTTAATACAATATTGGTCCCAGTCCCAACACCATGAAAACCAAACCAAGTATTTGGAGGTATAGTTAGGCGTCCATAGTTATTTTTGCCAATAATAAATTCTTCAAACTTTAAATCGGGAGTGACTACAACAAATTTCACATCCCCTTCTGGAACGATAAGATTACAAGTCCCTTCTTTGTGAAGTTTCCAGGCCTTAGTTTCCCCATGTTTGATATGGGCAAAGTAAGCTTCACCAAACTGAGTAAATGAAGGTGAATCACTTCTGAGGGCGTGATAAATATCTCCCTTGGAATTGGGAATTATTTTTAGTTTTTCAAAAAGAACTTTCAATTTAATGCCCATTGAATGTTTTTTTCTTTAGCAATGGCTTCGTAGTGCCGAATTTGCTTAATTGTAAAATCATACATAGGAGCTTTTTCTTTATAAAACTTCACATACCAGTCTGAAACAAATTCAATGAGGTGATTATAATTTAATGTAGGTCGCCATTTCATATGAAAGAGTGCTTTATCACAGTTAAGCTTTAAGAGCTGGGCTTCGTTAAATTTAACCTTGCTCTCTTCAACAGCATAACTTGTCGACGGATCGGAAAATCCCCAAAGTTTGGCCATGCTTAACAATATATCTTGAACTGTGTAGTTAGCATCAAGATCGGGACCAAAGTTAAAGCCCTCACCTTGAAGAGTGTTGCTATCGTAGAGGGATTGACCAATGGTCAAATATCCGCTGATTGGTTCAAGTACGTGTTGCCAAGGACGTGTAGCATAAGGGTGCCTAATCGTAACTTTTCTTTTCTCGCTCCAGGCCCGAATACAATCTGGTACAATTCGGTCTAGGGCCCAATCTCCTCCGCCAATGACATTCCCAGCTCTCACTGTCGCAATTCTAACTGGTGAATCTTTAAAAAAGGTATGGAAATAGGATTTTGCAACAAGTTCTGCAGCTCCTTTACTACCACTATAGATATCTTTTCCACCAAGCGCATCTGTTTCTTTATATCCCCAAACCCATTCAACATTATCGTAACACTTATCACTAGTGATTATAATCGCAACACATGGATGCATACTAAGGCGGAGAGCTTCTAAAACATTAGTCGTTCCTATTACATTAGTTTGGAAAGTTTCAACTGGATTTCTTTTAGATTCAGAGACAATCGCTTGTGCTGCCAAGTGAAAAACAAAATCAGGTTTAATTTCTTTAACTTTTGAAACAACGAAATCCAAGTTCAGAAGATTTTCGGTGTAGTGATGAATTTTTCCTTCAAGACTTAAAGTCTCAAACATGGATGGATGTGTTGGAATATCCTTGGAAATACCAAAAACTTCGGCACCTAAATCAAGTAACCAAGTCGTGAGCCAAGTTCCTTTAAAACCAGTATGACCTGTAATAAGTACTTTTTTACCTTTATAAATATTCTTAAACATTGTTAATCCTTCCAGGTTTTCCATGGAGGATTATTTGTTTGCCACATGCTCTCAAGTTGGTTTTTATCACGGAGAGTGTCCATGCATTTCCAAAAGCCAGTATGCTTGTAAGCAAAAAGTTGCTTATCTTGAGTTAGCATTTCAAGTGGACGTCTCTCAAGAATAAGATCTTCTTCAAGTGTGAGATAATTTAAGAAGGCTTTTTCAAAGACAAAAAATCCTCCGTTGATCCATGTTCCACCTTCTTTAGGTTTTTCAATAAAGCTTGAAACCTGATTTGATCCTGAAATCTCTAAATTTCCAAACCGGCCCTCTGGTTGAACAGAGGTCATTGTTCCTATGCCGCCATGTGACTTATGGGATTTTAGAAGCGTGTCTAAGTTGATATCAGAAACACCATCTCCGTAGGTCAGCATGAATGGACCGTCGATATATTTTTCAACTTTTTTAATGCGGCATCCAGTTTGAGTATTGAGACCTGTATCAACCAAAGTGACGTTCCAGTCCTCTGAATTGGAATTATGAAATGTGAATTTGTTTTCTTTAAGATTGATAGTTACATCAGTCTGGTGAAGGAAATAATTAGCAAAATATTCTTTGATGTAATATCCCTTAAATCCTAGACAAATAATAAAATCGTTATGCCCGTAATTGGCATAGTGCTTCATTATGTGCCAAAGAATTGGTTTTCCACCTATTTCAACCATTGGCTTTGGCCTTAAACTTGTTTCCTCAGAAATTCTTGTGCCGGCCCCTCCAGCTAAAATCACTACTTTCATCTTTATCTCCGTAATTTCTCCCTATTATTAGTAAAGAAAATACTCTTGTAAATCTGTTTTATCTCTCGAGATAAAGGGATTGATATTGTTCTTTTAAGTTTAATTATGTTTAATACTCTCTCTTATTCAGAGAACGAGGAGTGACCGGTGAAGCTTGATCATCAAGAGTCTAAATATGCCATCGTTAGACCGCAGGATTCAATAAAAAAAACAATTCAAACAATTGATTTAATTAGTCGTACAGGGGGAGTTTCAGGAGTTGCTGCTGTTTTAGATGAAAATTCCAGAATTTGTGGCGTTGTCACTGACGGAGATATTCGATCTCTTATTTGCCAAGATTATGACATGAATGAAGCAGTTGAAGCAGTCATGTCAAAGAATTTTACTTATGTTCTAGATAGTCTTTCGCGCAAAGAACAGTTAGAAATGGTTTTGAAACAGAAAGGAAATTTTAAAAATCCTGATGACCCAAGATTGAGCAAAGTTATCGTTTGCGATCAGGAGAAGAAGTTTCATGGGATTATAAATCTAGTACAGCTTTATCAGTCTAAAGAGTTTACCGCTCAAAAAATTGCAGTTTATGGACTTGGTTATGTTGGCCTAACCCTAGCTCTTACTCTTGCTGAAGAAGAACTTTTCAATGTTTCAGGTGTTGATATCAATCAGAATTTAATTACAAACTTAAATAAGGGTAAACCACCTTTCTTTGAAAAAGGGCTCGATCCATTATTAGATTATTGTCTTACTGAAAAAAGAATTCAGTTCTTAAATCCTGATCAGCTGGCCGAGGCTGATGTTCATATTATATCCGTTGGAACTCCTGTTGATGAGCAAGGGAAAGTTATTTTTGATTACTTGCAATCAGCTGGTGCTATGATTGGTTCAAGATTACAAAGAGGAAATCTTGTTATTTGTCGATCAACAGTTCCAGTCGGAACCACAAGGAAAACCCTTATACCAATTCTTGAAAAAGAATCGGGGCTTGTTGCTGGTAAGGATTTTCATATTGCTTTTGCTCCTGAAAGAACTGTTGAGGGTAATGCTCTTAGAGAGCTCAGAACCCTACCGCAAGTGGTTGGTGGTCTTACAAAACGATGTGCAAGTATTTGTGAAGAAATTTTTAAAAAAATAAATGGAACGATTGTAAGGGTAGATAGCATAGAAGAAGCTGAAATAGTAAAGCTTATAAATAATACTTTTAGAGATACCGTTTTTGCATTTGCAAACCAAGTGGCCTTATTGTGCGAAGATTATAATGTTAACGCTTTTAATGTTATTCAAGCTGCGAATGAAGGTTATCCGCGAAATCCTATTCCAAAACCAAGTCCTGGTGTTGGGGGTATTTGTCTCGTCAAAGATCCTTTTTTGTTTTCTTACAGTTTTCTTCAGAAGCCTGTAGAGAATCCATTTGGCAAGACCACTAGATCAATTAATGCTTACATGCCAACTGCAGTGTTTAATAAGTTTGAAAAATTCTTTAACACTACTGATAAAAAGAATAAGAGAGTTTTCATTATAGGTCTTGCTTTCAAGGGACTTCCTGAGACTTCTGATATTCGTTATTCACCTTCGGTGGCATTAATTGAGCAACTGATTAAGCATGGGTTCGACGTAACTGTTTATGATAATGTGATTAATGAAAATGAAATTAAAATGCTTGGATTTAAATACTCATCTATTGAAGATGGAGTAAAAAAATCAATTGGCACATTCATAATGAATAATCATCCAAAGAATTCTGATTTTGACTATTACAAGTTGATAAAGAATTCTGAAGAGAAAAAGTTTTTCTTTGACGGTTGGAATTTATTCAACGCCAGTGACATAAAAACTCTTTCTAATGTGGTTTATGGGACATTAGGTTTTATCTCGCAAGAGGATCATCGTGAGTGAAGAATTCCTTGTCACCTTCATAAAAGAGTTTGAACACTCTGTTGAAGAGTCGGGGAATCAAAGGCTTAAAATTTCACTGGGTAGCGATTTTGAACCTTTAAAGTTGCCACGAGATGCATGGGGAGCTCTGAAGGATGGTATCGTCTGGGGAGCAGGTGGTGGAACTTACCTTATAAATAAGAGGTATCTTCCTTTAGTAAGAAGAGATTTAACTGCTAAGACAAATCCAGGAAAACTTACAATTGCCACTGGCCTTACGGATAAAATTGAAGAACTTTTAAATCCTAAACTTCTCATTAGAGAGTTATTTGAAGAGATTGTTATCGTTCATAAAACAAAAGGACTTGTTTTACCTGAAGTTGCTAAAATGGATACCCAGCAATGGATTAAAGAATCGGTATTGAAAGCTCGAATAGATTTTCAAGGTGAGCATTGGGTTAAGGCAAGTTTTGAAGAAGATCTAAAAGATACTGTGCTTGTGAACTACCAAGGAGAGTTGACTGAGGTAAAATGTGTCTTGTCATTTTTTCCACCAAAAGCAATCAACGTCATGTTCATAGTAAAGCTTACACTTGAAGATTTGAAGTCATATAAATTCTTAGATACAGAAGTTGTGATATCGGATGGAGAAATAAAACCCTTGAGCAGAGAAGTGTTCCTGTTAGATTTAGAGAAAGATTTGCTACTTGATCAAAACTTCAGGGAACATTCGGTTCAGGCCTTCGAGTTCACTTCACATGCTCAAGATTTAATTAATTATGTTAGAGGAGTTTTAAAGTGAAAATTATTGCAGAGTTTTGTCAAAACCATAATGGGGATGTGGCCATCCTAGATGAAATGCTTCACGCGGCTGCTTTAAACGGTGCGACTCATTGTAAAATTCAAACGATTTTTGTAGATGATCTCAATAATCGTCCAGAGTTTGAAGAAGGTTTAGTTGAAAACGGAGTTACAAAAGTTATCAAGAGACCTTATGGGCCTGAATACGAACGTTTGAAAAAGTTAGAGCTAGATTACAAAGAGCATGAAAATTTCATCGCAAAATGTAAGAAATATGGTGTTGAACCTCTTACGACATGTTTTTCTCGTCATAGGATTTCAGCTTTGAAGGAAATGGGCTTTAAGTCTATGAAAGTGGCTAGCTATGACTGTGCTTCGATGCCTTTAATCAGAGAGCTTAGTAATGCTTTTGATGATTTGATTATTTCAACAGGTGCCACTTTTGACGAAGAGATTGAAACAACAGCAAAGTATCTTAATCAGCAAAGTAAAAAGTTTTCTTTTCTTCATTGTGTGACCATATACCCGACTCCATTGAATGAGATCCATCTCAATAGAATGAAGTATTTAAAGCATTTTACCCCTGAAGTAGGTCTGAGTGAGCATACACTTACTGAGAGAGATGGTATTAAAGCTTCTGTAGCAGCTATTTATGAAGGTGCTTCAGTTATAGAAAGACATTTCACCATACTTGGACCAACAGAATCAAAAGATGGCCCAGTTTCAATCCGGCCGGAGCATTTAAAAGAGTTGAGTGACTTTGCTAAAATGAGTAAAGCAGACCAAAACCTTTATATTCAAGAAAAAGTTCCTGAATTTGAGACGATGCTTGGAAGCGAAAAAAGACAACTTTCAAATATGGAGCTTTTGAATCGTGCTTATTTTAGAGGGCGTTTTGTTTCTCATATAAACGGTAAAGTGATCACGAATTGGGATGAGGTAAGTATCAATGGCTAATAAACGTGTATTAGGAGTCATTCCAGCAAGGGGTGGATCAAAAGGTGTTCCTGGTAAGAATATTAAGGATCTCGCAGGGAAACCACTAATTGCTTATTCAATTGAAGCAGCAATGAAGGCCAAGTGTCTTACTGACTTAATTGTATCAACCGACGATGAAAAGATTGCAGAAGTTGCTAAAAAATTCGGTGGAAAAGTTCCTTTCCTTCGTCCTGGTGAGTTGGCAACTGACAAGGCCCTTTCAATTGAGGCCATCAATCATGCTTTAATCGAAATGGAAAAGTTAACTGGTGCAAAATATGACTACGTTGTACTTTTACAGCCAACAACGCCATTTAGGACTGCTGATGATATTGATGCCGCTTTTGCAAAGTTAGAAGAAGGCAATTGTGATTCAGTTGTTTCTCTGGTTGATGTTGGGGCCAATCATCCGGCAAGGATGTACGAGATTAAAAATGACGAACTAGTTAGTATCATGGATGAAGGTGTAACCATGAAACCTCGTCAAGAATTGCCACCTATTTATATCCGGAGTGGTGATGTGTATATGACAAAAAGAGATTTGGCGCTCGAAAAGAAGTCCATGATGTCCGGTATTTGTCGACCGATCACGATACCACGTGAAAGAGCGGTCAATATTGATGGAATTCAAGATTTCCACATGGCAGAGATCTATTTAAAAAATCTTGGAGCAAAATGATAATTTGTTTTGATGATGTTTTTCATCAGCATGTTAATAATATTGATACTATTTACTTGTCCTCTAAAGAAGAGTGCCGGCTCGATTATTTTGAAAAGGCTCAAGGAATTATAGTTCGTCTAGGGATTGTATTAGATCAAAAATTTCTTCAACAGTTTAAGAATTTAAAATTCGTTGCGACTGTAACTACCGGGCTTGATCATATAGATGTCTCTTATTGTCAATCAAAGCAGGTAAAAGTTTTTTCTCTTAAGGGAGAAATTGAATTTCTTGAAACCATCAGGTCAACTCCTGAACATACCTGGGGACTAATTTTAGCTCTTATGAGAAAAACACCTGCAGCTGTAAATAGTGTTTCTCATGGTGAGTGGAATAGAAAACTTTTTGTTGGTAATGAGCTTATAGGTAAAACTATTGGTATATTAGGTTTTGGAAGAGTCGGAAAAATCTTGGCAAAGTATGCTCACGCATTCGATATGAAGGTTTTGGCAACAGAGATTGATCCAGGAAAATGTCAGCATGAATTTGTTAACTTCGTCGAACTGGAGAGACTATTGTCTGAGTCGGATATTTTCATTGTGGCCATGTCTTTGGAGGAAGGAACAAAAAATTTTATCCGAAAAGAGCATTTTCAAAGAATGAAGAAAAAACCTTGGTTTATTAATACAGCAAGGGGAGCGATCATCGATGAAGGAGCTCTTCTGAATGCTCTTGAGACTGGTATAATTAAAGGTGCAGCATTAGATGTCCTTGCTGACGAGAATAGCTTTTGTGAAGCTACGAAATTTTCTTCCCATCCATTAGTGGACTATATGAAAAATCATGAAAATCTTCTTATTACTCCACATATTGCTGGGACATCTTCAGAGGCCATGATTAGGACGGCTCAATTTATTGGAGATAAAATCAGGAGCCTTCATGTTTAGTTGTATCGGCTTCGATTGGGATGGAACACTTTTTGATTCGATGGAATTTAAAAGGGAAAACTTTGTAAAAATTTTTTCGAAGTGCGAGGACGATAAGCAAACGCTATTAAATCTTCATTACAAGTATTCAGGAATCCCACGAAAAGATCTCTTTAATGTAGTTTATAAAGAAGTTTTTGGAAGAGAGCTTACAGATTTTGAATTTAAATATTTATCACAAAAATATTCTGAACTTAATCACGAATCAGCTATTAAGTCTCCTTTGTTTCCTGAAGTGATTTCTGTATTAGAAAAAATTAGAATTCAAAGGACTCTATTTATTAGTTCATCCATGCCACCTGAAGAGTTAAGAAGTTTAGTTAAATTGAAGAAGATTGATCATTATTTTGATGAAATCCTTGGAAGCGAACCAGGATTTGGTAAAGGTCCTGAGCACGTTAGGTTTATTTCAGAAAGGTATAATAAAGAGATAAAGGATTTCCTTTTTGTTGGAGATGATGACAAAGATGTTGAACTTGCCGCAAGTGCTAGAGTTAAATGTTTGCAAGTTATTCGTAAGGAAGATTTGAGACGTGATAATATCATTAAAAGTTTATCAGAGATATTAGAGGTAATATGAATCATGTACTGATTATAGCTGAAGCAGGTGTTAACCATAATGGGTCAATTGAACTTGCTAAAGAATTAATTGATATAGCAGCTGAAGCGAAAGTCGATTTTGTTAAATTTCAAACTTGGATCACTGAAGATATTATTGCGAAAGGTGCACCTAAGGCGGAATATCAAGTCAAAAATGACGGAGATGATTCTCAGTACGAAATGGCAAAAAGATTAGAATTGTCTTGGAATGATTTTAAAGAGTTAAAGCAATACTGCGATCAAAAAGGTGTTAACTTCCTTTCCACTGCGGAGGAGTTTAAGAGTCTTGATTTTTTGGTGGATGATTTAAAAATTCCTTTAATTAAAATAGGTTCTGGCGAGCTAAATAATACCCTTTTCTTAAGAGAAGTTGGAGCAAAGAGATTACCAGTCATTCTCTCCACTGGTATGGCCACAATGGAAGAGGTTGAAATAGCTTATAAAACTCTTAAGGAAGCCGGGGCTAAAGAGATTACTGTTCTTCACTGTACAACAAATTATCCAACTGCATATGAAGAGGTGAACTTAAAGGCAATGCTAACAATTAAGGATAAGTTAAAAGTTCCTGTTGGTTATTCTGATCATACTTTAGGTATTGAAGTCCCTGTTGCAGCCGTAAGTTTAGGAGCTGTTGTCATTGAAAAGCATTATACAATAGACAAGAATTTGCCTGGTCCTGATCACAAAGCATCGCTTGATCCGATTGAGCTTAAGAATATGGTAACACAAATTCGAAATATTGAGATGGCCATTTCTGGTGATGGCCGTAAGGAACCAACAGAAAGTGAAATCAGAATTCGCCCTAACATACGTAAAGGACTTTATTTGGCAAGAGATGTTATAGCGGGAGAAGTTTTAACTAAATATCATTTTAATTTCAAACGTCCCGTTAAAGACATTCCTGTTGATGAAGCTGACTTTGTTCTTGGAAAAAAGGTACTTAGGGATCTTCCAAAAGACCATGCATTAGAGAAAAAGGATCTCGATGTCTAGACCAATCATCCACTTTAAAACATTATCAGCATCAATGAATAGATTTAATTACTATTCTTATTCAGCTGCACGTGAAGGTTTTAAAGAGACCCTAAAAATATTGTTAAATGAGGGAAGAGAGTTGCTTCTTCCTGGCTATATTGGTTTCAGCACTCGAGAAGGCTCTGGAATATATGATCCGGTGAGAGAGACTGGAATAGAGCATAAGTTTTACCCATTTTCAGAAAATTTTGAAATTGATCTCAAAAAGTTAGAAGAACTCCTGATTAAACCGGGAAAGAAAGCCATTTTACTGGTTAACTATTTTGGGTTTCCTTATAGGAATAAAAGTTCTGTAATGTCTTTGGTTAAAAAGTATAATGTTGATGTTATTGAAGACTGTGCTCACAGCCTTTATACATTCTATAGAAGTCACGATTATAATTTTAGGTTTGCTTTTTTCTCATTACATAAAATGTTTCATTATGAAACTGGTGGGGTCCTTTTAACTAGAGAAAATATCCCCGGGCAGAAAGAATATGGGATGGATTTTTTTCATTATGATTTGCAAGCAATTTCTGAAAAGAGAAGAGAAAATTATTTGTTCTTATTGAAGAGATTTAAAGAAATAGATTTAACTGATTTTGAAATTATTTTTCCCGAAATTGAAGATGTCGTACCACAAACTTTTCCTATTTTGGTTTCTACTAATAAATTAAAAGATCATCTCTATTTTAAGATGAATGATTTAGGCTACAAAGTTGTAAGTTTATACCACACAATGATTGATAACCTTCCATTAGATTTTAAACAGGAAAGAAAAATTTCAAGTCGAATTTTAAATTTGCCTGTTCATCAAGAAACAAATTCAGTCGAGTTGGAATTGCTTCTACAGGAATTGTTGAAATTATTGAGAAGCTTTAAAGAAGAGTAAAATGGAAATATCTATTCTTGATTTAAATTCGTTTGATAAGTGGAATGAAGTTTATAGTTCTTTCCCTGATGAGGTAAAAGACGTTTACTTCTCACCAGCTTATTATAAAGTTTATGAGCAGCTTGGGTATGGTAAGGCTTATTGCTTTTTAGTTCAGGCAAGTAACAATACTTTAATGTATCCCTATTTAAAAAGATCTTTAAATGATTTAAAGTTTAGTCATCCTTATAAAGACTTCTTTGACGTAGAGGGAGCAGTAGGCATCAATGGCGCCTTGACTAAGAACAAAATTCAGCTTGATGAATTAATAGCCTACTTTAACCAGGCCTTTGTAGAGTACTGTGCTCAAAATAAAATTGTAACTGAGTTTACTCGCTTTAATCCTATTTATGAAAACCAGGGCTTATTTACAAGAACTCAAAATGTAAAAGTAAATGACTCAGTAGTTGTGGACCTCCATGTTGAGGATCTTATGATGAAAAGCTATGAGCATTCAGTTAGAAAAGGGATCAAGAAAGCTCTTCGGAATGATGTTTCTGTTTATTCTAAAAAGCCATCTCAGCTTGATGATGACGAAATCAAGGCCTATCTTGAAATCTATCAACAAACCATGGATCGTAACAATGCAAGAGATGATTACTACTTCTCTCGCAATTATATTGAAGCATTATTTAATAATCTGAATGATAATGTATTAATATTCTTTTCCAAGTGGAACAATCATCTTATTTCAACGGAGATTGTCTTGGTCGGTGGCAATGTTGGTTATTCATTTTTAGGTGGAACTGATTCAAAATACTATGATTTAGCACCTAACATCCTTCTTAAACATGAAATTAACATGGAACTTAAGAGGAAAGGCACACGTTATTTCTTCTTGGGTGGTGGAACGGCACCAATGGATGGAATTTTTAAATATAAGAAATGTTTTGCAAAAAATAATGTTTTAGGTTTTTACATAGGTAAGAAAATCCATAATCAAAAAATTTATCAGGATCTAATATCTCTTTGGGAGAAACATAGCCCTGAAAATGTTGGCAAATTACCAAATTTTTTAACCAGATACAGGTTGTAATTTATGATAAAGAAAAAAATTGCATTATTTACCACTACTCGTGCGGAATTTGGAGCATTTGTCCCTCTCATTAGAGCAATAGAGAAATCAGATAATTTGGAATATGTACTTTTTGTAGGTGGGTCCCACATAGGGAAAGAATTTGGACAAACTATTGAAGAAATTAGAAAAGAGAATATAAAAATTGCTAGAGTTTTTGATTTCCTTTTGAACGAAAATACCCCTGCCTCATTACTGAAGTCATGTGGAATTTGTTCCATGGAACTATCCCATCTTTTCCAGCACCATGAATTTGATATCGTTTGTCTTGCCGGTGATCGATACGAATTAATTCCAATCGCATTAGCATCCATTCTTTTCAGGAAACCAATTGCTCACCTCTATGGAGGAGAAATTACTGAGGGAATTATTGATGAACAAATTCGTCATATGTTGACCAAGTCAGCACATCTGCATTTTGCTTCCTGTCACTTATACGCAGAAAATGTCATAAAAATGGGAGAAGAGAGCTGGCGAGTGCACAATGTAGGAGAATTAGTAATTGATAATATTAAAAGAGTTCCAGTTGTTTCCAAAGATGAAGTATTACAACAAGTAGGTATTGATCCATCTCAAAATCTTGCTTTACTAACATATCATCCAGATACCGTTCAAAACGCTTTTGAATCAGTTAATAATTTTAAAAAAGTGATTGAGTCTCTTAAGTTTTACCAGGGTCAAATATTGATCACTGCTCCTGGCGCAGAAGTAGGCAGTACGGAAATTTTAAAATACATTGAAGGATTAGTGAGAACAGATTCACAATTCAAATTCATTCATTCGTTGGGTATTGTTCGATATTACAGCTTGCTTCCATTTTGTGATTTTATGATAGGTAATTCTTCTAGCGGTATGTTGGAAGCTCCTTTCTTCAAAGTCCCAACTATTAATGTTGGAAATCGTCAGAAGGGCAGATTGCTTCATAAAAGTGTAGTAAATGTTAGCTGTGAAATAGATGAAATAAAGTCTGCTATAAATAAGGTCACTTCACCTGAATTTAAAAATGAAATAAAAGCGATGGAATTTATGTTAGGTGATGGCCATGCAGCCGATAAAATTGTGAAAGTTTTAAGTACTGTTGATTTCGACTTAAAACTTTTAACGAAAAGCTTGAAGTTTGAAAGGTAAATTATGAATTACCAAGAAGTTTGGGATCAAATTTTTTTATCTAAGTCTTGGGGAAAGTATCCTCCCGAAGCATTATTAAGGTTTGTCGGAAGAAATTATATTCACAAAGGTAATGTGAAGGGGGTCAAAGCGCTTGAGTTAGGTTGTGGACCAGGTTCAAATATTTGGTTTCTCTCTCGCGAAGGCTTTGAGGCTTATGGAGTTGATATAAGTCCTGTCGCCATCTCAAAGGCAAATGAAAGACTCAAGTCTGAAGGGCTGACTGCTCAACTTGTAACTGGAAGTATTACAAATCTTCCTTATGAGAATGATTATTTTGACTTCGTTATAGATAATGCCTGTGTATACTGTTTGAATGAGGCATCAACAAAAATTGTAATGAAGGAAGTCCATCGAGTATTAAAGAAAGGTGGATTGTTTTTTAGTATTACTTTTGCTGATGATACAACTCGAGGCGAAGGTTTTACTACTATTAATGACCTAGAGTTTAAGGATGCAAAGGTTGGCACTTTTGCTAATGCTGGCTATGTTCGCTTAGCCTCAAAAGAAAAAATTCACGAGATTTATGGAGAAGATTTCGAAATTAAATCCATAGAGAAACTTCGTTTAAGTAATCAGGATGAATCTCATACGATTAGTCATTGGATTGTCACAGTCCAGAAAGCGTGAATTTAAAAATTAAATTCACGCTTTCTGAATATTATTTTTTACCATCGTATACAATATAAGATTGCATTCCGCTGAATGGAGTACGTCTTACTTGATAGTTTCCAAGTCCTAGCACTTCATTAAGGGCCAGCGTTTCTCCAGGAAATTTATCGTAATTAAGTTCGTCAAAGCCAATGATCGCACCTTTAGTGAGGTGTTTGCTAATGGCCATGAGACAGTCTTTAGTTGGAGCATAAATATCGAAATCGAAGTAGGCCATAGCGATAATTGTTTGAGGATTTTCTTCGAGATATTTAATAATTTCTTTACTTGCATCGCCCTTTCTTAATTCATACTTTTTTATGTGGGAAATTGGGCTTTCAGTTTCATGGTAATCCAGCACCTTGGAAAGATACTGCTCATAATTTTCTGAAACGCTGTAGCTGCCTTTTTTAATAAGTTCATCTGAGCCATCTTTAGCATCTACTGAAGGAAATCCACTGAATGTGTCAAAGCCAATGATTTTTCTATTATGGTTGAAGGGCTCGTAAATTCCTCTTAGAGAAGAAAGAATTGAAAGATTTTTACCCCATCGCACTCCAAATTCCATGATTACACCATGGGTGTTTACGATTTGTTGGTACATATGATTGATGAAAAGGAAAGATGATACATCTTGTCTCTTGGTATATAAGAATAAGTTTGAAAGCTTTTCTTGTGGAGGAATAGGGGAATTTTTGTAGTGTTCATAGAACATTTGACGATTAGATTGCTCGGTCTGAGAGCCATTAAAGTGAACTCCGAATTCCTTATTTATAGTGGTCATTTTTGGAACTCCATCGTATATTACTAGGATATAATGCGTTATTGCTTAAACCTGAAACAGTCTAGCAATTTCAATAGATAAACTCAAAATTTATTTTAATTGGGCCGAATCTATTCAGAAGGAGTTCTTGCCTTGCAATTGTGGGTGGATACCTTAAGTTTTAAATTTATATTTTATGCTATATGGCACAGAAAAGATCTCAAAGAGGCCAAGGTATTAAATTACTTTATTTCACATAAACTTGCAGAAAAGTTTTTCACTTTAGTTTTCAAGAAAATCCAGATTCAAAAAATATCTAATGTCGACTCTAAAGGTGATTATTTATTTTTGAAAATTTTAGATGAAAAATCCCGCTATTTATATCCGGGAATAGAGGAAGAGGCAGACAAGTTATCTTATGCCATTTTGGATCAGTTATTTTCAGAATTTTTATTTAGCAAAGATTTGTTTCCATGTTCAATGCCAAAGAGTTGGATTGAGCGCTATTTTTGGTTTCAGATTTATGATTGGGCTGTTAACCGTTCTTTTATTATTTCAGTCTTCAAATTTTCATCTGGCCCTCAAGACAGACTTTTTCTAAAGGGTGGTCTTTTTGCCAAGCACTTAAAAGATCATCGCTATTACTTAAATGACAGAACAATCCTTTTCAAGGATGACAATGGCTACGGATACATTGATACGGTAAAAAATATTTTCAGATATTTTGCCCTTATTGTTTTGAACGTGAAAAAGAAAAACAATCCTTCAAATCATTTAGTCGGTTTGCAATATTGCTGGGGGGATAATACTGAGAAGCGAAGTGATGTTTACTGGCAGAAAGACTCTGGTATTGAAAACAAGGATATTCTCTTTTATTTTAACAGACCTGATTTGCGGCTTACTAAAGACATTGAAGAACGTTTCAAAAAAAAGCAACTATCTTATGTGGTGCCAAAGAGGAACTTTTTAATCCAAATTTTTAAAAGTTCTCCGGCTAGCTGGTTTCCTGATTACCGCTATTCCATTGATCTTATTAAAGGTCTTAAGCATTGCTTGAATGTGTGGAAATTCCAAACACCTGGAAGATTCATATTAAATACCATTTTGAATCTCAATGAATCTGTTTTCTATTGGAAACATTTTTTTAAAGATCATGGAATTAAACTTCATATGTGTCATTCAGGTGACCGAGGAATCGTGCATGTGACAAATTCGATGGCACTTGAATTGGCCAGTGGAATA
The DNA here is from genome assembly GCA_050247975.1 of Bacteriovoracaceae bacterium. Taxonomy (GTDB): domain Bacteria; phylum Bdellovibrionota; class Bacteriovoracia; order Bacteriovoracales; family Bacteriovoracaceae; genus Peredibacter. The sequence continues at coordinate 75,039 of JBFWTE010000007.1, read as the reverse complement.
AATGTAAGGTCAACATATTCATATCGAAGCTACGATTTTGACAGCTTTTCTAGAGAATTCCACCTTTTCTTGCTGTGGGGCCCCCAACCTGGAGCAACTCAGTTATCATCAAAGACTTACTCTCTATTTGAGGCCAAGGTTGGATATTTATTTGATAGTTTTCTGACCAAAAATTCAGATTCCCGAGGAGATAAATTTAAAATTTGTCTTTTCGATACGACTTCAAATTCAGCGGAATATGAAAAGTTTTATAGTTCTTTTTTCTCTTTAATAAAAAGGTTTAATAAGATTGAGTTAGTAATAAAGCCTAAAAAATTATCGAAAGAAGAATTGATCAGACTTTTTCCAAAAATAGAAGTTGAGATGGCTGAAGGTAGAGTAGTATTCCTTAATCAAAAAGATGATCCTCAGGTCTCGTCAAAAGATGCTGATTTAATTGCATGCTTAACAGTCAATTCTGCTGGGATTGAGGCAGCACTGACCAAGAAGAAAGTCGTTTATTGGATTCCCGATAAAATGGAAAATCAACAAATGGGTCGGTCTAGTTCCCGAATTTGTTATTTTAGCTTGGAAGAGATGTTAAGTGATATTGCCCAGATTTTGGATGGAAAAGAAATCAATATTGGAGATCATTCTGAAATTATAGATCAGATCGATCCATTTAGAGATGGAAAGGCTTATTTAAGAACCGGACGGATTTTTAAGCACTATCTTTCTCATCTAGATCTTGGAGTTAAAGAAAGTTTAAATTTAACCATTTCTGAATATGCAAAAAAATGGGGTGAAGCAAATGTTTCTCGCAACGACCTCGATCGCTGATCATTGGAAGAATGAAGATGATATTGTCTTCCTTGGGAAGTGGTGTCTGCATAAAAATCAATCACTTCTTCAGAACAAAACACATGTTCTGCTTCCATACGTATGGGATGACAGGAAAAAGCTCTCAGAAAGCTATATCCACGCAAATAGTTTATATGATGAACTATTACCACCATTAGTGAAATGGCTTAATACTTATCATCAAGAAAGCCATTCAGAAATTTATTGGGAAATAATCGTTGGTTTATGGTTTAAGTTTTTTATACACCATTCTATTGATAGGTTTGAGGCACTAAAGCAAGCGAAACTGTTTAATTCTAATCTAAAAACAGTAATCACAAAATCGTTAATAATCCCTAAAAGTTTTCTTCACTTTTCTGATCTTTCGATGGAGTCAGATGAGTATAATTTCTGCATATTTAGTGAATTTATTCGAGCTTATAATTTGTTTGATCATGAAGAAGTTGAATTAACTTATACTCCTTCTTCTTTCACAAATAAGGTAATGAAAAAAAAGCAAAAGTTTAAAAACTTTTTGGTTACTGGTTTCAATAAATGTAATCCAGGCATCTTTTTCTACAATAGTAATATTGGCATTGAGAATGAATTAAAAATAAGTCTTAAAAATCTTTCTCTACCAGGAAGTCTTATCTATTTTCAACCTTGCTACAAAATAGCAAAGCGAGATTTTGCTCCAATGCCAAAACTGTCACTAGACAGTAATGCTGATTTTAAATTGTTTATTTTTGAATTAGCAAAAAGGCTCATCCCTTCGTCTTACTTAGAGTCTTATAAAAATTTAAAATCTCAGGCCTTTAATTATTTTCCATCAAAAGTAAAAAATATTTTAACGAGTAATGCTATCGATTACGATGATGTGTTTAAAATATGGGTAGCATTTCAAAAGGAAAAGGGGAGCCGTCTTATAATTAATCAGCATGGTGGTCAATATGGAGCAGCTTTTCAGCTACCATTGGAAGATCATGAGATAAAAGTTTGTGATCAGTTTTTAACTTGGGGATGGAAATCTGAAGGAAATCAAAAAGTTATTCCTTTTTATGTTCCTAAAAAATATATCCATCGACCTCAAAACAACGATGCAACTAAAATTCTAATGGCCACAGTTTCGTCATCACGTTACACGAAGTATTTTTATTCTGCTCCACTATCTAATCAAATTCTTCAAGAATTTCAAATGCATTTAGACTTCATTGAGAAATTGCCTTTGAATTTTCATTCAAAAATTTATTACAGAATGAAGAAAGCTTATGGGCAGGGTGAGGAAGTGAGTCTTCGAACAAAATTTCCTGATGTCCAAATTGAACATGCTCATATTATTCCTCTCGAAAGATCTATCCAGCAAAGCAGATTATTCATTAGTACATACAACGCGACAACTTTTTTAGAATCATTCATGATGAATGTCCCAACGTTATTATTTTGGAATTTTGAACATAGAGAATTAAAGGAAGAAGTTAAAAGATACTATCAACTTTTAGTTGACCAGGAAATTTTATTTGATTCAGCTGAAAAATTGAGTCACAAAGTTCAAGAAATATATAAAGACCCTTATCTTTGGTGGAATAAGAACAGTACTCAGAAAGCTCTAAGTGAATTTGGTAACTACTTTACGAAAAAAACTTCAAATTATGCAAATTTATTAGAAAACCAAATAAACTCTAACTACAAAAAGCAATAAGTGTATCTGTTACGTCATTTGCAGCCAGAATACTTTCGTATTCTTCATTTAATCGTTGAGAATTAAGAAACGACCATTGAGCTTGGCCACCAGGAAGATCTTTAGAAAGCCAATGGAGGTGGTTTGAAACAGGGTATCTTTGAATTCCTTTTATACTCTGAACTTCCATCCCAGCAGCTTCAACAAACTTTTTTAAAGATTCTTTTGTATGAAGAATTAAATGCTCGCTCCAGAGTGTATGTTTTTTAAAGCTTTCAGAGTGAAAAATTGACAACAAGGCATCTCTAGCATGAGGAACCTCAATTATCATTTTGCCCTTTGGTTTCAATTTAGTTTTCAGCTTTGACAAAATTTCAATCGGTTGGTCCAAATGCTCCATTACGTGAAATAAGGTAATAAAGTCATATGCCTCATCAGAGCACTCATCGATGTCTTTAAAACAAGAAATATTCTGCTTGTTCAGATATTCTCTAGGTCCAGATTGTAATTCCAGGCCATGACACAAATTCAAATCTTTTTCTAAAATTCTTAAAATACCACCCATTCCTGTGCCAAAGTCTAATAAGTTTTTGTTCCTTACCAGTGGTTTTAAAAGTTCTGCTCTTCTTAGGTCATCTTCAGTAAAAGTGGACTTTTTAGGGTCTATTTTTCTTGCTTCTTTATTCCAATCCTGATTCCAGTAATCGAAGCCTTGGCGACTTTCATAGACATTTTTTATATTTTGACGAGTGGTATCAAGAACTATAACTTGGCTTTTTTTACATTTCAAAACTTTAATATTCTCATTGTCCCTAACTCTATCACTGTAGAGTTCAAAAGAATTTTGGTCTGAAAGTCCAAGTTTTATTAAAGTTTCTTTTAAAGAATTATTCATATGGGATGAATTATATACATTAGAGACCTTTCCGACTACTTATGAAAATTGTTAGTATTAACCCATTATTTTGGACCGCAGCATATCAGGTAAGGTGATGAAGGCATTATTTATTGGTAGCGTAAAATTTAGTGAAGAAATGATGAGTGTCTTATTGCTTAAGAAGGGCATTGAACTTTGTGGAATTGTGACAAAGGAGAAATCGACTTTTAATGCAGATTTTGTGAACGTTAGGTCAATTACTCCTGAACATGTCCCTTACTTCTACTTTCAAAACAATACTGAAGAAATGATTAAATGGATCAAAAACTTAAATCCTGATGTTATATTTTGTCTTGGTTGGTCTCATCTTTTGCCCGAAGAGGTCATCAAGCTTCCTCCTTTAGGTGTTTTGGGTTACCACCCAGCAGATCTTCCCAAGAATAGGGGAAGACATCCTTTAATCTGGTCAATTGTTCTGGGTTTAAGTGAGATTGCTTCAACTTTTTTCATGATTGCTGATGGTGCTGACACTGGAGATATCATTAGCAAAGCTTATCTTCCTCTCGGTCTTGATGATGATGCTTCAACTATATATGACAAGTTGGTAGCTATAGGTAAAAATCAATTTTCAAAAATTCTTGATGAATTAATTGAAAAAGGAAGATTTTTTGGAGTTCCTCAAAATGATGAAGAATCATCAACCTGGAGGAAGAGGGGACCCAAAGACGGTGAAATTGATTGGCGCATGGGAAAAATGGCGATTTATAACCTAGTTAGAGGACTCACTAGGCCTTATGTGGGAGCTCACTGTTACTATGAAGGATTAGAAATTAAAGTTTGGAAGGTTCGTTTTCTGGATTTTAGTGAATTAAATATTGAGCCAGGTAAAGTTGTAAAAGTTGAAGGAAAATCTATTTTTGTAAAATGTTATGATGGAATGATCGAAATTATCGACCATGAATTTTCAAAGATTCCTCAAATTGGAGAGTACTTATTATGAAAAATATTGCTGTGATTGCGGTTCACCCTGATGATGAAACATTGGGAGCGGGCGGAACATTACTAAAGCATATTTCAGAAGGGCATAAAGTTCATTGGATCATTATAACTAGGGCCTATGCTGATCAAGGGTATTCTCAAGAACTTATTGAGAGAAGAGACAGAGAAATTCAAAAAGTTTCGGAAGCTTTCGGATTTCATTCAGTTACGAGACTTGATTTTCGAACTGCCGAACTAGATAAATATTCTAAGTCTGAAATCGTTAAAGCACTAAATGACGTTTTAAACAAAATTAAACCTGAAGTAATCTATTCTCCGTATCAAAAAGATATACATACTGACCATCAAATTATTTCTGATGCAGTTAAGTCAGCTACAAAAAGCTTTCGTGCTAGCTACGTAAAGCGTCTTTTGGAAATGGAAGTTATCTCTGAAACAGATTTTGCGAGCGAAATTTTCATTCCTAACGTTTATGTGGATATTACTCATTTCATTGAAAAAAAACTTGAAATTATGTCCCTTTTTGAAGGGGAAACCGGTCCATTACCGTTTTCTCGAGCATTGGAAAGGATAAGAGGGCAAGCTCTCTTTCGAGGTTCGGTTGCTGGGGTTAATTATGCAGAGTGTTTTAGACTGATAAAAGAAATATCTTAAGCAAAGTTCTTCTTCTAAATTAGGACTTCTTATTCAATTATCATTGAAAGTTTCATATAGTTATTGCCAACAATAATTAGTTGAATTTTGCACCAAGTTAGACATGGCTGCGAAACTATCCTTTGATTTTGTCTTGGAATAACGAAAATGGAAAAATTAAAAATTAAAGAAACAACTACAATAATTGAAGCAATGTCGATTTTGGATGCGACATCTGAAAAAGTCCTATTGGTTGTTGATCAGGCAAATAAACTATTAGGAACGATGACCGATGGAGATCTTCGTCGTCATATTTTAAAAAGTAGTGATTTAAAAGGCGACATCTCGAGTGCCTATAAAAAAGAGTTTATTTATTTTAAAGATCATGAATTTGATCCCATCAAAGCTAAAGCAACCCTCAAAGAAAAAGTCATAAGTTTAATCCCTATCGTGGATGATGAAGGACGTTTAGTGGATTATTTTTCATGGAACAAACTACACCTAGAAGGAGGAAGTATTGACATTGAAGTGACTCCTCTAGATGTTCCTGTTGTAATTATGGCGGGTGGAAAAGGAACGCGTTTAGAACCTTTTACTCACGTACTACCTAAACCTTTAATTCCTGTTAAAGGAACACCTATAATAGAACATATCATCTTACGTTTTAAAAAATATGGTTTAAGTAATTTTCTGATAACGGTTCAACATAAATCCAATATTATTAGGGCCTATTTTGAAGAACAATCTTTGGATTATTCTTTGAAATTTATAAAAGAGACTCAACCGCTGGGTACAGCTGGAAGTTTGTCACTGATGAAAGAAGAGCTTCAAGGGCCATTCTTCGTTTCAAATTGCGACATAATTGTAGATGCAGATTATGTTGACCTTTATGAATTTCATCAAAAACACAAATATGATATTACGTTGGTTGCCTCTCTAAAAGACTATCACATTCCTTATGGTACTTGTGTATTAAATGAAGAAGGATGCCTTTCAGAAATTGTTGAAAAGCCAAATTTTAATTTTCTCGTTAACACTGGTCTATATGTTCTCAATAGTTCGGTTCTAGAACTCATTCCACCTAATGAAGTTTTTCATATGACCCACCTGATAGAGAAGGTGATGAAAAATAATGGTCGAATTGGTGTATTCCCGGTGAGTGAGCGCTCCTGGGTAGATATCGGCCAATGGTCAGAGTATAAGAGGGCCTTAAGCCTTCTTGAAGGCTGTGTGTGAAGGTTCTTTTTTGTGGTCAAGGTTCAATAGGTAAAAGGCATGCAAGACTATTGTCTCTTGACAAGAATTTTGACCTCTATGCTTTAAGAACAGGAAGTGTTTCATCTGAAGGCTTTTGCAAAGAAATGCGGTCGTGGGAGGAAGTCGAATCTTTAAAACCAGAATTTGCTTTTATCACTAACCCAACTTCACTTCATATTGAAACTGCAATTAAATTGGCAAAGCTAGGGGTTCATCTATTTATAGAAAAGCCTCTGGACATGAATGATAGTTCACTTCAAGAATTAATTAGTTTGGTAGATGAGAAAAATCTTGTAACCTATGTTGCATATAATCTGAGATTTCATCCGGTTATTCAAAAGTTAAAAGAATTAACAGAGCATCAAAAAGTTATTTTTTTAAAAGCTACAAGCTCATCTTATTTGCCTAATTGGCGTCCCGGTCAGGATCATAAGAAATCTTATTCCGCTCACTCAGAAATGGGAGGCGGAGTAGTATTGGATCTTTCTCATGAAATTGATTATGTTTCTTATCTTTTGGGAACTGTTTACGATATTAAAGGTAATTATGGCCGTGCTGCAGATATCACAGTTACCTCAGAAGATTTTGCCAACATGCTAATTAGTGCCCAGAAGGGGCAGGCCCTTATACATTTAAATTACTTTTCGCAACGAACTTCTAGAATTGTTGAAATTGATTTTCAAGATTTTACAGCTATTGGTGATCTTATTAATGGGACTGTGGAGATTTATAAAAATGGTCAAAAGCTGGAGTCATTTAGGTATGAGGTGGATAGAGATTATACCTACATCAAACAATTAGAATATTTTACTGCTAACTTCAAAAATCCAAATATGATGAACAATGTGAAGGAATGTTCTGGATTATTTAAAAAGATGATCAAGTTTAAAAAGGAATACCATGGCTAATGTTTTAGTGACTATTTGTGCCCGTGGCGGCTCAAAAGGCGTTTTTCAAAAAAATATTCGTCAGCTTAATGGTCAGCCACTTATTTACTATACAATAAAAAAAGCTCTGGAATGGGGGAAGGCAAAAAGAATTATTGTTTCAACTGATTCTGAGCAGATAAAAGCTGCGGCATTAGAGGCCGGAGCAGAAGTGCCCTTTATGAGGCCAGCAGAACTTTCAGATGATTACAGTGCTAAGCAACCAGCAATTCGGCACGCTCTAATCGAAAGTGAAAGAATATTTAATGAGCATTATGATTATGTTCTAGATCTCGATCCAACAGCTCCTATACGAACTGTAGAAGATATCGAGAATTCCATTAGGATGTTTGAAGAGAAGGATACAGATTTTCTTTTCAGTGTTGTTCATGCTCATAAAAATCCTTATTTCAATATGGTTGAGGTAAATAGCGAAGGGAAAGTTGAGATTTCAAAAAAATTACCAGGGAAAATTGTTAGACGTCAGGATGCCCCAAAAGTTTATAGTTTTAATGCTTCTATCTATGTTTATTCAAGAAGATATCTAGCTGATGAATTTTATAAAACCAAAGTCATACCGGATAATGCCTCATTTTATGTGATGGATGATCTTTCAGGGATAGATATTGACCGAGAAATAGATTTTAAATACATCGAATTTCTCATTTCTAATAAGATAGTGACTTTATGAAGTACTCAGATATGTTCTCACTAAAGAGTGAAATTATTTTTGTTGCTGGTGGTGCTGGACTTATAGGTTCTGAAATAGTGAAAGCTTGTGTCGAAATGGGAGCAAAGGTTGTCCTATTAGACATCAATGTTGATAAATCAAGAAATCTCGAAAACGCACAAGTTTTCTTTGAGCATTTTGATTTATCGAAATTAGAAGAGATCGAGCCAAAAATTGAAGGCTTGATTGCAAAATACGGCGTACCTACAGGGTGGGTAAACGCAAGCTATCCTCGAACGGAAGACTGGTCTTCATGCACTTTTAACAACTCAAAGCTAAGTTCTTTGAATGAAAATATTAAAATTCACTTAAACTCTTCAATGTGGTCTGCCAACTTTATTGCCAAGAAGATGAAAGAAGCTCGGCTTAAAGGCTCTCTAGTTAATTTTGGGTCAATTTATGGAGTGGTCGGACAGGATATGAGTATCTATAACGACACTAACATGGAATTGAATATGATTTACTCTTCTATCAAGGGGGGGCTTGCAACATATTCAAAGCAAATGGCATCTTATTACGGACAATTTGGAATTAGAGTTAATTGTCTTTGTCCTGGGGGGATATTTGATCATCAGGATAAAACTTTTGTTCAAAATTACTGCAAAAAAGTTCCGCTAAGAAGAATGGGCACTCCTGAAGATATAGCCTCAGCGTCAGTGTTTTTACTTTCAGCGGCTTCTAGTTATATAACCGGAACAACTTTTATGGTTGATGGTGGATGGACAGCTATATGAAAAAGATCCTTCTTGTCGGGTCTGGATATATGGCCCAGGAATATTTAAAAGTGATTAAAGGACTTGGTGAGGATTGTACTTTAGTTGCTCGAGATAACCAAAAAGCGACTGAGATTGCTGAGAAGTTTGGATACAGAGGTTTTGGGGGTGGTACTAGTACTCTTGAATCTCTTAATCTAAAAGATTTTGATCTTATTATTAATGCAAGTTCATTAGAGTCTTTAAAAGAAACGACACTTGTTTGCTTTAAAAAAGGGGCACAAAAGATTCTCTTGGAAAAGCCAGGGGCCATGAGTCTTTCTCAGCTTGAAGAGTTGAGCTCTAAGCAGACAGCTCAAGTTAGAATTGCCCATAACCGCAGATATTATAATTCCATTAGAAAACTGAGGAGATTAATCGCTGAAGATGGTGGTCCCGTTGGCTGTTTTTTTGATTTTACAGATAGAGAAAAAGATCTTTTGAACGTTGAAAGGCCAATTGAAGTAAAGAGAAGATGGGGGTATGCCAACTCTAGTCATGTAATTGATGCAGCCTTCTTTCTTATTGGTTATCCAAAAAAAATTAATTGTATTACGAGCGGATACTGGGAATGTCATCCCTCTGGCACGGTTTTTACCGGTTCAGGAGAATCAGTTTGTCCGTTTAGTTATTTTGCTACTTGGAATGGTGGTGGCAGATGGAATATTGAGGTCTCTACAGAGAAGGGAAGATATAAGTTATCCCCGCTTGAGGAGCTTCAGTTTTGTAAAAAAAATCAATTTTCATGGGAGAATCTTTCTCTCGATGACGAAGATGATAAGTCTTTTAAGCCTGGCCTAAAAAAGATGGTTAAAGAAATGTTAGAAGATGTTCCAAGTGATTTACCCGACTTGAAACAGCAAATTGAGTTTTTTAAAATTTTAAAACAGGTTTTTAATTATGAAGATTAACGTCGTTCTTATTGGATTAGGCAATATTGGCAAAAGACACCTTCAGGCCCTCGGGAATCTTGAAAATCTTCAAAATCTTTATTGTTATGATCTTTTTACTTCACAGCTTGATGCAACCAAAGATTTTATTCAAGCTAATTCAATAAAGTTAAATAAAGTATATTTTTTTGATAGTTTAGAGGAAACTTTAAAAGCTATTGATAAGAATACAATTGTTATAGTTGCAACTACTGTTAAAGACCGATTTGAAATTCTTAAGCAAGTCATAGAGCAGTCACCTAAAGCTATTTTAGCAGAAAAAGCTTTATGCTCTAATCAGGTCCAGTATGAAGATCTAATAAAACTTTCTAGAAAATCCTCAATCCCTATTTATATAAATCTAGCGAGAAGGGCCTATCCTTTTTATCAAAAATTGAAAAAAGAATTGGAAGGCAAAAGAATCACAGGATTTTACACCACTTTCCCTGGTGGTGCTGCTTGCAGTGGTATTCATATTTTTGATTTATTGTTCTGGCTTTCTGGAGCAAGTGGTTTTTCTCAACTTAATTCACTCTCAGCTGATGTATATGAAACAAAACGACCTGGGTTTTATGATATCGCATGCGACTTTCAAGTTCAGGTCGATGATTTCATGGCGTCGATAAATGCCACAAAAGAAGATGATAGATATTGTATAGAATTTACGACTGAAAATGAATTTATTAAGATTTTTGAGTCAGGAAAGAAAGTCTATACATTTAATAGTCATGGAATTATTAAGGAAGAATCTTTTGAGATTCCTTTTACCAGTCAGTTAAGTGATAAAATCATAAAAGATATCCTGAATGGAAAAGAAGTCAGAGTTCCGGATATATTTGAAGCTCAATTAGGGCATCGATTATTATTTGATTTTATGAATCAGAACAATATTAGGATTAGTTTTACATAATAGGTGATTTTATGAATGGAAAAGTTCTTGTAACAGGTGCCGACGGATTCATTGGATCTCACTTGGTTGAGATGCTGGTGAGAAAAGGTTATGACGTTAAGGCTTTTTGCCTCTACAATTCATTTGGACAATGGGGATGGTTGGATAGTTGTGCTGAAGATGTAAAAGGTAAATTTGAAGTGTTTATGGGAGATGTTCGCGACCCTAATGGTGTGCGAACTGCTGTACAAGGTTGTGATTATGTCCTTCACCTGGCAGCGCTTATTGGTATCCCTTATTCATACCATTCTCCGGATACGTACGTTGATACAAACATTAAAGGCACGCTAAATATTTTACAGGCCGCTCGCGATCTGAATGTGAAAAAAATTGTTCATACTTCAACTAGTGAGGTCTATGGAACAGCTCGCTTTGTTCCAATCACAGAGGAGCATCCTCTTCAAGGTCAATCTCCTTATTCAGCATCAAAGATTGGTGCCGATCAAATGGCCCTTTCTTTCTACCAGTCGTTTGAAACTCCTGTCGCCATATTGAGACCTTTTAATACATTTGGTCCACGACAATCAGCTCGTGCCATTATCCCAACGGTGATTTCACAAATTGCCGCCGGTAAAAAAGAAATCAGCCTAGGTGCACTTCATCCAACGAGAGATTTTTCTTATGTCACAGATACTGCCAATGGGTTCATAGCAGCGATGAATTGTGATGCCACTATTGGGACAGTGACAAACCTTGGAAGCAATTTTGAAATTAGTATTAGTGATACTGTCAAAACGATTGCTGAAATCATGAAAGCGGATGTAAGAGTTGTTTTAGATAATTCAAGGCTTCGTCCAGAAAAAAGTGAAGTGGAAAGACTTTTTGCCAGCAACGAAAAGGCAAAAAAAATAATGAATTGGACTCCGGAGTACGGTGGTCTAGAAGGGTTTAAAAAAGGTCTTAAGAAAACGGTTGACTGGTTCACCAATGCAGAGAATTTAAAGAACTACAAAACTGACAGGTATAATATTTAGTATGCAAGAAAAGTATCAGCAGATCATTAAAGATATAAAAAGTATCCTCCCCAACCCTGAAGGAACATACCATCTAAGTGAACCCAGCTTTGAGGGGAATGAATGGAAATATATAAAGGAATGTTTGGATACTGGCTGGGTTTCATCAGTTGGAAAATTTGTAGATCAGTTTGAGTTAAAGCTCGTTGAGTACACAGGTGCAAAGAAGGCGATTGTTGTTAGTAATGGAACTGCTGCTCTCCATGTTTCACTTATTTTATCAGGTGTGGAAGCAAATGATGAAGTATTAACTCCGGCCTTAACATTTGTTGCAACCACTAATGCAATTGCTTATTGTGGAGCTATTCCACATTTTGTTGACAGTGAGTGCACTTCCCTGGGGATTGATTTTGATGCTTTGGATGAATATCTCCAATTGAATACAGAAATGAAAAATGGAGAGTGTTTTAACAAAAATACCAAAAGAAAAATTAAAGCTTTGATTCTGGTGCATATATTTGGTCATCCAGCTTTGATAGAAAAAGCTCAAAGGCTTTGTGAAAAATATAATATTGCCTTTATTGAGGACTCAACAGAGGGATTAGGTTCCTTCTATCAAAATTCACATGTAGGAACTTTTGGAAAGTTTGGAGTCCTTAGCTTTAATGGTAATAAAATCATCACCACAGGCGGTGGAGGGGCGATCCTAACCAACGATGAAAAGCTGGCAAAGCATGCTAAGCATGTTACTACGACGGCCAAAAGATCACATCCGTGGGAATTTTATCATGATGAGCTTGCATTTAATTACCGATTACCGAATTTAAATTCAGCACTTGGGGTTGCTCAGCTGGAGAGTATTGAAAAGTTTGTGGAGCGTCGTCGTAATCTTGCACAAAGATATAAAGATTTATTTAAAAATCACAAACAAGTAAGTTTTATAGATGAGCCAAGCTATGGTCGAAGTAATTTTTGGTTAAGTGCAATTCGATTGAAAGATGCTAATTCTCAGAATCGAAATCTATTTATAGAGCTTGCTCATAAAAATAACTTAATGGTTCGGCCAATTTGGGTCTTACAAAATAAACTTCCAATGTATTCAAATTGTCCGAAAATGGTATTACAAAATGCTGAAGCTCTTGAGGCAAGTGTTATTAACTTACCTAGCTCGGTCGTGGTGTAGAGATGAATAAAGCAGCATCAAGGCATTTGAAACTATATTTTAAATTTATTTCAATGCATAAGCGCACCATGGTTTTGGGGTTGTTTCTTTTCGCACTTGATACTGTTTTTGAAACAATTGCGACTGGAAGTGTTTATCCCTTAATTTCTACAATTCTCAATAAAGATGGGCTTTTTAATTTGAAAGGTCAGGGGTTTGTTCTTGAAGCTCTATTTAATTTGAAGAAACAATTACCTTTCTCTGATGAAGTTATTGCTTCAGCTGCACTGGTCTTGATTTTCTCAGTATTGAGTGCACTTTTCTCATTTTCTTCGGAATTCTTTGCCAAATTTCAACAGCTAAATCTTTATGAAGTATATCGTAATAGAATTTTTAAGTTATTCTTATCCCAACCATATTCTTACTTCTTAAACAAAAAACAGGGCCATCTTATTTTCCTTGGCACGAATATCGCTAATTCGGCAGGTGAGTTTTTTGTTTTTTTTCCAAAGACGGTCGTTGAAATTCTTAGAATCTGTGCGTTTTCACTTTTTCTAATGAGTATTTCCTTAAAAGCAACACTGTTGGTGTTCTTCTTTATTGGAATTTTTGCCCTCGTCTTCCTAAAAATTTCTTCAAGCATTATTTATCCTCGAGCTCAATTGATGCACAAATATAGCAAGGAAGGACTTGAGATTTTTACAGAATCGTTGTCAGGAATAAGAGAGATTAAAACATTTAATGCCGCTCCATTCTTTCTTGATAAGTTTAAAGAGAAAAACTATTTGGAAAAGTTTCACTACTTAAGAAGCAATATTTTTTCTATCTCCTTTAAAAAGATATTCACTGTCTTAGCAATGGTCATGGTTGCATCTGTTATTATTTACAGCAAATGGATGGGTGACCATTATTTTATACAAATTGTCCCTTTGATTGCCGTCTTTGCTGTAGCACTACAGAAAATGATACCCGCGATTTCCAACCTTTCATCAAATTGGATGAGCCTAAAAGAACTTACACCCAGATTGGAGCAACTTTTTGCCTTGCTTAGTGAGGAAGCAAATGAAGAAAAACAAGGAGGGAAAACGGTTCAAAGCGTTGGAGATATTAAGCTTAAAGAAGTCTGTTTTTCTTATGACGGAATTCATAGCAATTTAAAAAACATTTCTTTAACAATTCCTGAAAAGAATACGATTGCTTTTGTTGGAAGTTCAGGATCTGGAAAAACAACCTTAGTGAATCTCCTTGTAAGATTATTTACTCCGACATCCGGCCAAATTGTAGTTGATGGACTTCATTTAGATGAGATTAGTTTAAAGAGTTGGCGAGATAATATTGCGATCGTTAATCAGGATACATTTTTATTTCATGCTTCAATTTTTGATAATATCAGAATGTCTAATCCCGAGGCTACTATGGAAGAAGTCATTGAGGTTTCAAAGAAAGCTTACGCTCATGATTTTATTCAAGAATTGGAATCGGGCTATAACACAATACTTGGTGACAAGGGTATGAAGTTGTCTGGAGGTCAAAAGCAAAGAATTGCTATTGCCCGTGCACTCTTGAAGCGTCCTAAAATCCTTTTTCTGGATGAAGCCACTAGCGCATTGGATAATATTTCTGAAAAGCAAATCAAGGATATGCTTAAAGATTTGAAGGGGGAATTGACGGTAATCGTTATCGCCCACCGTTTAAGCACAGTAATTGATGCTGACAAGATTTTTGTCTTAGAAAAAGGCAGGCTTATTGAAGAAGGCAGTCACCAGGAACTATTAAATAGGCAAGCTCATTATTTTAATCTTTATAGAACAGAAGCTGAAATAGAGACGGTGAGGTAAAGTAGTATGTTATTTAACTCATTGGCGTATTTTTATTTTATTGCTGCTGTCTTGGCTATCTACTATTCAATTTTAAATTTAAAATCCAAAACACTTTGGGTGATATGGTTTTTAACCTCGGCTTCAATATTTTTTTATGCCTATTGGAATGTTTTTGATCTCTTTATATTTCTGTCTTCTATTGGGGTTAATTATTTAATAGGTAAAAAAATTTATGATTTTAAAAGATTTCACGGAAGCTTGGCAAAAAGATTGCTACAAATTGGTATTTCAGGGAATCTTTTGCTTTTAATATTTTATAAGTATTCCGACTTTTTAATTGAGAATACTAACCACCTGTTTGGCTTTTCTATCAGTAGTTTGAATCTGGCCCTTCCATTGGCAATTAGTTTTTTTACCTTTCAGCAGATAGCCTTTCTGGTGGATGTGTATACGAAGGATGATATAAAGGATTTCTATACTTTTAGTGATTACATCTTCTTTGTGAGTTTTTTTCCTCATCTGATAGCAGGACCAATTGTTCTCCATAAAGAACTTATTCCACAGATAAAAAACGTACCAACATTTACAAGTAGAATGAAAGAGAACATTCAAAAAGGATTCTCGATTTTTATTTTGGGATTATTTAAAAAAGTTATTTTTGCAGAAACTTTTGCTAATTCTGCCGACCATATTTTTAATTCATCACAAATTGCTCAGTTTAGTTCATTTGAAGTATGGAAAGGTGTTTTGTCTTATACGTTTCAAATATATTTTGATTTCAGTGCGTATTCTGATATGGCAATAGGCTCTGCCTTAGCTCTTGGTTTTGTTTTACCCATAAACTTTAATTCACCCTACAAAGCCAGTTCAATTATCGATTTCTGGAGAAGGTGGCACATTAGTTTGTCATCTTTTCTAAGAGACTACCTTTATATCCCTCTTGGTGGAAACAGAGATGGAAACTTGATGAGATATCGGAATCTGTTTTTGACTATGCTTTTAGGCGGTATTTGGCATGGTGCTGGTTGGAATTTTCTAATTTGGGGCTTTTTGCATGGCTCATATCTAACTTTTAATCATTTATGGCGGGAGAAGGTTAAGTTTAAACTTCCTGATTCACTTTCTTATTTCATTACTTTTATATGCGTAGTGAATGCATGGGTGTTTTTTAGAGCAACAACTTTTTCTAGTGCATTCAGTATTTTAAAGTCAATGTATTCATTTTCAGGGTTTTCATTAAATAGGTTAATGACATTTAATGAAATTGTTCTGATTTCAATTTTGGGGGCCCTCGTTGCATTTAAGGCTCCAAATAATATGGAAGTTTTTGAGATCATTAAGAGTAATCGAAAACTGAAATGGCAAGAAAGTACTGCTTGGGCATTATCATTAGGGTTATGTGTATTGACCATTTTTTTATATTTTAGCAATGAAAATAAATTTATTTATTTTCAGTTTTAAATTTTGGTTAAATTTATGAAGTTCTTTTTTTTATCGCTTGGTCTTCCGTTGTTGCTGATAGCAACATTCTATTCTTATAAAAAATCAGTAATTGTTTCTGAGATTCAGAAGATTGATGAAAAAGCATATGTTTCTTTTTTAAATAGCACAAATGCTGAGCCTTGCACGTATTTGAGATATCGGTCTACTGAATGGCTAATCGTTGGGGACTCACATAATTATGCGGGCTGGGATTTCCCTTCTTTAGCTGAGGGATTAGGGACTAATAAATTAGGATCATGCATCTTCGGTGGGTTTTATGTTGAGACTTTAGAGATCCTATTGGACTACTGGGAAAAGTATAAAATTCACCCGAAGAATATTATACTTGGAACTTCACCTCGAATATTTTCTGAAACTACAAGTAAAACGCAATCTTTCAAAGAACATGAGAAGGCATTAAATCGTGATGTTGATTTTATAAGTCATAAGGACTTTTTAAAGAATCTAATTAGAGGGAAAGGCTTTTTTGAACCGGTCTCTAAACCAAATGAGAACCATTACAATCTCATCACAGAAATGGATGATTCTAAAGTAGACAAATATTTTGAAACCTTTAAAAACAAGTCATATGAGAATTGGTTAAAATACATTCAGGCGTGGCAGAGTTCCCAAAATGTAACCCACGTTTCAGGAAAAATTTGTGGGTGGATAAAAAAGTATAATATTAATCTTTACCTAGTTCACATCCCGGAAAGTCCTTTCCTGACAGGGATGTATACGCCTGAAATTTTAAAAAGCTATAGAGAAAATGTAGCTCAATTCTCAAGGTGTAGTAATCAGATTTTTGGACCAGAACAGACTCAATTAATGGCCAGAAACAAGTTCTTCATAAATCGTTGGTTGGATGATTCTTTCCCTTATGCAAGCATTTACAATGCAAATCCAGTTTTTGATTTTCAGGTCTACGACTTAGATCATATGAATCCTGTGGGTGCAAAAGTATTCACAAACGATTTTTTGAAAAAAATAAAACTAGAAACGAATATAATGGGATCAAACTAGTGGCGGATATATTAACAGAATTTGAGCTTAAATTAAAAGAACTGAAAGACCTTGCTCATAAGGAAGGGAAGAAGTCCGTTTTTTGTTTTGCCAGTACGAAAAATATTTCAACTCAAAACTATTATTATACAAGTTTTCGAATATCAAAAATTGCTGTCTCGATTTGTTTGATGATCAAAGACGTAAGTACAATTGAAGATATTTTAGAGAGGTTGGACGGGAAAGTAGATTTTGTTGCGTATGATGCGGAAATAAAGTTTTTAGAAGTCGAAAGTCTCCCAATTTTAATTAAGCAGAAGCTTAAAAAAACTCCTGTATTAAGCTTTCTTGGTAATAAGATGACTTCATCTGCAGTTGTTTCTTTTCTTCAGGCGAGGTTAGCTCTGAGTAAAGAATTACTTTCAAAGAAGAAGGTATTAATCTATGGGGCTGGCCATTTAGGTGGAAAAATTGCATTGGATTTAATTGATCATGGATGTGATATAAAAATTTGTCGTCGAGATTTTAATAAGGCGAGGGAAATAGTTTCTGCAGTGAATATTCTAAAAGCTCCATTTTCTTCAGGATCAATCCAGGCCATAATGGCGAATGAAGCGAATTCTTTTAGTTATGATATTTTACTTGCTTGCTCTAATGAACCTTCAAGTATTGGTCTTGATATCGTAAAAGTCTCATCCAAGAATAGCATTCTAATTGACGTAGGGTTGGGGAACTTTTCTGAAGAAGCTCTTAGTTATTTATTTTCAGAAAAAAGATTAGTTTTTGTCGCCAACATTCAAAGTTCTTTTAACTCTATGGTCGATCATTTACTTCAAGACTATAAATCCTATTCTGGGGAGATGAGAGCTTTTATTGATGAAGTTGAAGTTTATAAATCCGGTGTGCTCTCTCCTAAGGGAGCAGTAGTTGTTGATAATCTATCAGATATCCAAGTAGTTTACGGAGTTTCGGCTGGCAACGGTCTTCTTTTAAAAGGTGCTGAAGAAGAAGCTTATTCCAAAGAACTACAACTCGTTAGAAGTAAAATTCAGAGGTAGTTGTGAAAATTTTAATGATCAGTCATCTATTTCCTAATTCAACAAATCCTATAAAAGGGATTTTTATGAAGAATAAGATGCTGGCCATGAAAAATCATGCCGCTGTTGATGTTACCGTTATTTCACCCATTCCTTTTGCTCCTGGATTTTTAGCAAAAAGGTCAAAAAGGTGGGCCGAATATCACGGCGTTCAAAAATACCAAAATCAAGATGGGATTAATTGTTACTTCCCTCGTTACATTCGACTTCCTGGTAGTTGGTTTCGCATTTTTGAAGGACTGAGCATGTTTCTTTCTGTTTTCCTAATTCTTTGGAAAATAAGAGCTCAAAAGTTCAGTCTAGTCCTCGGAGGTAATCTCAATGATGATGGGCTTGCTGCCTACTTTACAGGAAAATTACTTGGTATCAAAGCAATGTCATATGCCATAGGCTCGGACGTTAATACTTATCCCTATGAGAGCAAGGCAATGATGAAACTCACTCATTTTTTGCTTTCTAAACTTGATTTGGTTATTTGCGTTGGCCGAGGTTTGAAAGGCCATGTGGAAAAGACCTTGGGTTCTTTCCCAAGCCTGACTCATAATTACTTGGGTGTTTCTCTGGAATCTTTTAATTATATTCCCCAAAAGAGAAATGAAGTTATGAAAGGTCTTTTCGTTGGAGAAATCTCTGATTCAAAAGGTGTTTTTGATTTAGTAAAGGCAGTAAGACTTATTCCTTCTGATAAAAGATTCGAATTAAGAATTGTAGGAGGGGGAACGGACTCCAACATTAACACTCTTAAAATTCTTTCTGGTGATGATGAACGAATTAAATATTTAGGTAAGATTCCTCATTCTGAAGTTTCAAAGCTTTTTAATGAGAGTGATTTTTTTATATTTGCAACTTACACTGAGGGGTGTGCTTGTGTTTTAACTGAAGCCGCTGCCAGTGGTCTTCCCCTTATTATAAGCGACATAACTCAAAATCTTGATGTTCAAGGTGACAATGCCATTAGCTTTCAAACCGGAAATGTAGAAGAAATTAAACAATCAATTCTTAAGTTCTTAAGTCTTTCTTCTGAAGAAAGAGAAAGAATGTCTAAGAGTTCAAGACTTATTGCTGAACAGAACTTTGAGGAAAAGAAAGCGGCGATTGATTTTAGGTTACTTCTGGAGAAAACTCTGGAACTAAATCTTTAAGTAATTTTACCACGTCTTCTTTTTTATCATTCCAGTTTAAATTCAATACTTTCTCTACGAGCTCTTCTGAAACAATCGTGCTGGAAACCATTGCCGCTCTAATTTTACTTTCAGGCGTACTTGTTGTTTTCTCAGCGTCCGCCAGGAGTTCCTCGTAAAGTTTCTCCCCAGGGCGAAGACCAGTGACCTCAATTTTTATATCTCTGTCAGGAACTAGTCCATGAAGCTTGATCAGGTTGAATGCCATCTCATAAATTTTAACTGGCTCACCCATATCAAGAATAAATATCTCTTTATTACGTTCAAAGCTTGCTGCCTTTAATACAAGCTGAACAGCTTCAGGGATGGACATGAAATAACGAGTAATATCTTTATGTGTTACAGTAATCGGTCCACCGCGCTTAATTTGTTCTAAAAATCGAGGAATGACACTCCCTCGGCTATTAAGAACATTACCAAAACGAACAATATTACATTTGGTTTTTCCATTACTGTTTTGCTGAATAAGAATCTCAGCTAGTCTTTTGGTTGTTCCCATTACATTTGTAGGGTTAACCGCTTTATCGGTTGAAATAAAAATAAACTGCTCAACATCTGCTGCCTGAGAAGCTTTTAAAATATTTAAGGTACCCTTTACATTGGTATTGATCGCCTCAATTGGATTGTGTTCCATCAAAGGAACATGTTTGTAAGCTGCTGCATGAAAGACAACATGGGGTTTAACTTGTGACACAATAGATGAGATTCGATTAAAATCTCTTACATCGCCAATTACAGAATTAATTTTTAAAGTTGGAAAAAGTTCTCGAAGTTTAAGGTCTATTTCATAGAGTCCGAATTCATTATTGTCGACGAGAGTAATCTCCTGGCAATTTAATTTTGCGGCCTGGAAACTTAACTCTGACCCAATTGAACCACCAGCTCCAGTCACCAAAACATGTCTTTTAGCGATATAGTTCGAGATTGAAGTTGTATCAAGTTGAATGGAGTTTCTCGTTAACAAGTCATCAATGGTGATATCTCTAAATTGAGCTAGATTAACTGTATCGTTAAGAACATGGAATGTATCAGGGAGTGTTTTAACTGAAATTCCACAATCGATACATGTTTGAACAATAGTACTAATTTGAGCATGAGTCGCAGAAGGGATGGCAATTAAGGCCAAGCTGATTGAGTATTTCTCTGAAACTTCCGGGATGTCTTTTACTGAGCCGACTACAGGGACGGAGCAGATGGTTTTATTGAACTTACTTGGATTATCATCAACGATGGCCACTGCTTTATAACCTTCATTTCGATTTCTTAATTGATTCACAATCTGTTCACCGGCATTCCCTGCACCGATAATCAATGTATTGATTACAGGTTGAGTAGAGGTGCTTTGAATGCGATTCTTCTTAAGTAATGTTCTAAAGAGAATATTTCCAAAAGAGAGAAAAATAAAAAAGCGCAATGCTTTTTCAAAAAACTCAGTTTCTTTTTTTAAAATTAAAAGACCTAAGAATGAAAGTGTTAGACTAATGGAGTAAGTAAAAACTTTTTTGTAATCTGATTCATTGAAAGAATTTACTAAAACACGATTAAGAGCGCTTTTTTCTAATACAACAAAATTTAGAATGAAAAGGGCTATAATGATCCAGTCAATTCGTGAACCAGCAAATAAAACAGCCAGAACGATAACAAGATTTCCTAAAATAAAACTGAGATGGTTTTTATTTATCATTTGACGAAATTTTTCCTAATGTAATTTAAGAAACGTTCTTTTTCAGTATTAAAATTATATCTTTCACAAAACTTTTTAAAATCTGCGAGAGGATACGTGTCTGAGAGTGCGATTTCAACTTCTGAGGCAAATTGCTCAGCAGTGCCATTATCCCAAATATCTTTTCTAATTAAATGTCCAATTTTCATTTCTCTAAAAATTTCCTGAAACAAAGGCTGAGGACTAGTAAGCATTGGAAGGCCTGCATATCCATACTCATATAACTTATTAGGTTCACAAAAAGTATTGTTAGGGCCATGAAGCTCATAAGCAAGGTAACCGAGATCGCACTTCTCAAGGTAAAGTTGCAAATCTTGAGGAGACATGAAGTCCAAAATTGTAATCTTGGCCTTTTCTGCTCCCGCAACTTTTATCATGGCTTTTAAGCGATCTTGTTCACGAAGTGGCACGATAAAAATTGTTTCACAATTAGTTTTTAAGAAAGGTAAAGCTTCGAGGAGTTTCTCTATACCTCTTAGACGACCAAGTTCACCTTGATAAACGAGTTTCTTTATCTCATTTTTATTTTTGAGATTTAAATGAGGAGTAAGTTCAGAAATATTTCGCACAAAAGTATAATGCTTATTGAATCCATAATAGTGTTGCATGTACTTTACGCGTTCATCATTGGCAGAAACAATGTGCTTAACAAAAAGCATGCAAAACCATTCAACCATTCGATGCTTGTAGGTGTAAGTTGATTTACCTTTCTCATCTTTTAAGTATAGCTCCCTTGAATCATAAACAAGAGGGGTACCTGTGATTAAACAAGGCAAAAGCGATAAAACCAGAGGAGGAAGCCCCTCTGCATAAACAAAGTTATATTTATTTTTAAATAGAGCTTTAAAGATTTTTATAAATAATTCAATTTTGCCTGTTGCTACATCTTCATTGTTGCTTGTGTCTTCAATTGTAAGTGTTTTAACTTCACCTAAAGTCTGAAGGGCCATCTTGGTGCGTTTAGCACGATTATCATACTGAATAGGGGTACTTAAAGTTTGCAATACTTTTATCATATGAGGGCCAGAATCTTTTTACTCTGCTCTTGTCTTGTATAGTAACTGCTACTGCTCAAGTTCGGAGTTTCTTTTTTTATAGAAATTATTTTGTTTTTCATTTCTTTAATTTGTTCATTACCAAATTGCCATCCAAGTTCATCTTTCTCAATCATCTCTCCGGCTTCACATTTGGGACTTAGAATAATTGGTAGTTCACAACCAATGTACTCAAAGACTTTTACTGGAAAAGCCTCTCGGCCAATTTTGTCGTCAGTCCTAAATGAGAGACCGACATGACATTTTTGCAATAGTTTGGGAATTTCTTGATAACTAAGATTTCCAAGATAGCGAATATTTCCTCTTTGTGCCGATACTATTTCAGCAGCTTTGGGGCCATCACCTGCTACTATAATTTCAATATCACTTTCGTCTTCCAGCACTTTCGCCAGCGAAAGTAGAGTCTTTATATTTTGGGCCTTACCCAAAGTGCCATGAAAAACGAGAGTGAATTTTTCGAATTTTTCTTTTCCAGGTTTAAATAATTCTGAATCATAACCATTTCGGGCCAATTCAATCTTTTCTTGTGGAATTCCGTATTTTTTAATTTCAGCTCTCAGGCCTTCGGTTACAGTGATCACATGATGGGTAGCTTGATACCAACCACTGGCCAATTTTTTTGCCAGTTTCCCAACCAAAGAGTTTTCTTTAATTAGTCCCATTTCAAAAAAAACCTCGGGGTAAAGATCTCTAATGTCCAAAAGGTATTGCATACCTTTTAGGCGTAATGCAAGGCAACCAATATAAACTGTAAAGAATGGTGGAGATGAAAGAACATAGCGATCGTAATTTTTCTTTAAAAGCAGCTTAATAAAAAGCTCTATCCCCATAAGAATTTCACAAAATAGTCTTTTAAGAGCACTTGATTTGTTTGATGAAAGATTGAAGAAAAGTTCTTTTTGAGAAATTACTTCAACTTTATGGCCCGCTTCTTCTAAGGTTTTCACAAACCAAAAGGCCCGGGTAGCCGCAGCTTCCGACTGAGGGGGATAGTAGGGAGTAAAATAGAGAATTTTCATGTTTTGGTATCTTATTTCGTAGAAAAAGCTTTGCCTAGAAATTCGAGAGGAGCAGTGCTTCATTTCAAGGAGATAAATAATCTTTTTAAATTTTGATCTATTAGGTTAATGTAGGTCTGCAATGACAATCT
Organism: Bacteriovoracaceae bacterium; assembly: GCA_050247975.1. Taxonomy (GTDB): domain Bacteria; phylum Bdellovibrionota; class Bacteriovoracia; order Bacteriovoracales; family Bacteriovoracaceae; genus Peredibacter. The sequence goes on along the minus strand of JBFWTE010000007.1, from coordinate 51,865 downwards.
TCGCGATTATTTTTCTTCTATCTATTGTGCAATCTCTTTTTGGAGTAGGCATACTTCTATTTGGAACATCCATTCTTCTCATTTTAGGTTATGAATACAATATAGCACTTCTTTATCTTCTACCAGCATCGGCCGCAATTAGCTGGTCACAGGTATGGGATTACAAATCTGTTAAGCTATTTGGAAATTATCGCAAACTTTTCTTTACTATTTGTTTACCTGCGCTACTTGTTGCCATGTATGCGGCTTCATATTTTGATTTAAAATATCAAATCAAAATATTCGTTGTTGTTATGCTTTTTGTTGCTTTTGTCCTGAGATATTCAAAAAATAGTTTAGAGAAAGTACAAAAGATCTTGTCGAGCAATTTACCTTTTGCCCTAGGTTTAATGGGGATTATTCATGGTCTTTCGAATATGGGAGGATCCATCCTTACTCCTCTTGTTTCAAGTCTTTATAAAGAGAAAGAAAAAGTTCTTGCTGGAGTTAGTTTTGATTATGCCTTCATGGCCACGTTTCAATTGATGTACTTATTTTTAGTTCAAAAGTCAGAATTTAAATCAGAATATCTCTTTGGCGCAGCTATATCTCTTTTAGTACGTTATTTAATTGGGAAGAGGGTTTTCGCATTTACCGGTGAGAGGATTTACCAATATCTACTTAATGGATTCATCCTTACTAACGCGCTTCTTTTAGTTTATACTTTAATTTAGTTGAATTCGGATTCAGAGGCAGAGGCGTAAAATACTTTTAGAATGAAGTCTATTTTACTTTGTGCACAAAGAGACGAAATATCATCACCAGAATTGCAACGACATGATAAAAGGACAAGTTAAATATTCTGAGTTCTTACCCCATTAAGAATAATCATTTTTATCGTTCGACTAGATTCAGATTTTAGTCAAAGGCCAAGCTGAACACCAGCTTCTTAGTGGAATTTTTATTTTTAATGTTTTAATCTAAACTCCAATTTTTTAAGGAATCTTATATGCTTCGCTTTGCTCTTATTGGATGTGGTCGCATTGCACCAAAACATGCAGGAAATTTAACTGAGGGTTTGATCAAGGACGCTTGCCTTGCGGCAGTCTGTGATAACAAGCCTGAACGAGCAAAGGCCTTCGGCGAAAAATATAAAGTTCCATACTTCACAGACATGCACCAAATGATGAAAGAGATGGGTGATAAAATTGATGTTATTTCAATTCTTACTCCGTCAGGTGATCATGCTGAACACACCATTCAAATGTCAAAATATGGAAAGCCGATCATTGTGGAGAAGCCAATGGCCCTCACTCTTGAAGATGCCGATAAAATGATCGCTGCTTGTGACAGAAATGGCTCTCGTCTTTTTGTTGTAAAACAAAATCGATTCAATCTTCCTGTTCAAAAAATGTTTGAAGCTCTTGAGCAGGGTCGTTTTGGAAAACTTGTTCTTGGAACTGTACGTGTGCGTTGGTGTCGTACCCAAGAATACTATGACCAAGATCCTTGGCGTGGAACTTGGGAGCATGATGGTGGTGTTTTTGCTAACCAGGCCATTCACCATGTGGATCTTCTTAATTGGGTCATGGGTGATGTTGAATCAGTTTTTGCAAAATCAACTCGCGCTCTTGTAGATATTGAAGCTGAGGATACCGGTGTTGTCGTTCTAAAATTTAAAAATGGTGCTCTTGGAGTTATTGAGGCCACAACTGCTACAAGACCAAAAGATCTTGAAGGATCAATTTCTGTTCTCGGTGAAAAAGGGACTGTTGAGATTGGTGGCTTCGCCGTCAATGAAATGAAAATCTGGAACTTTGTTAATTCAACTGAAGAAGATAAAAAAGTCGTAGAAACTTACCGCGTGAACCCACCAAACGTTTATGGTTTTGGGCATACTGAGTATTTAAACGATGTTGTCCGGGCCATTAAGACTGGTAAGAACGCTCTTGTTCAAGGTCTTGAAGGAAGAAAATCCCTTGAGCTTGTGACGGCGATTTATGAATCCATTGAGACAGGTAAAGAAGTTCAAGTTCGTTTCACTCCGAAGCAATGTCGTCTGGGTTTGAAGGGCTAAGTAAAATCAATTGGTTGGGAGACTTTTTATAGTAATATGTTATAAAGTTAGAATATATCAATTTGTTATATTTCGTTTTTATAACAATATGTTATAATAACCTCATGAAGAATGCTCGCAATCAAAAAGAAATTGGCCAATTAATTAAGCTCCACCGTCAAAAGAACAATTTAACTCAAGCTGAGTTAGCTAAAGCTTGCAAAGTAAGTCAGGTCTTCATTTCTAAATTAGAAAGTGGACTTGGTGGAACAATCACAGGCCTGGTTAAGGTGATGAACGCACTCAATTTAGAAGTTAGTTTCAAAGAGATTAAAACCATCGATATAAATAATATTCAGAAATATCTTGAGTAAAGAATGGGACGCAAAAAGTTAGTTCAAACATTAAAGGTATTTCTCAATGATAAAGAAGTTGGCCAATTAATTAAACAGGCCAACGGGGCCATTGAGTTTTGCTATTCAGATAAATGGGTAGAAGAAGGCTATGCGATATCTTTATCACTTCCTCTTGCTGAAAGAGTTTTTCGTGGAGAAAAAGCTTCTTTTTATTTTGATAATCTTTTGTCTGATAATAAAAAAATTCTCGAATTAATTGCCAAAAAATTCCAGGCCGAAAGTACCAAGCAGTTTGATATCCTTCATTCTATTGGGAAAGATTGTGTCGGTGCTTTAAGTTTCTATGATGAGGGTGAGTCTTTTATCGGCTTCAAAAAGATGAAAGTCAAGGCCTTAACTGATGAGCAGATTGCTCATCGGATAAAAAATCTTGCGACTGATAATCCGCTAGGAATGGATGATGGGGATTTTAGAATTTCACTCGCTGGTGCCCAAGAGAAGATGGCGCTACTGAACTGGAAAAATACTTGGTATGAACCCCAAGGTTCAACTCCAACCAGTCATATCTTAAAAAAGAAAATAGGCCAAATATTAGGAGCAGTTGACTTTAGTTCAAGCGTGGAAAATGAATGGGCCTGTCTGCAAATTGCAGAGCAGTTGGGCTTAAAAACTTGTAAAGCAGAGATTTTAAATTTTGAAGACGAACAGGTTTTGTGTCTAGAGCGTTTTGATCGAGTCTGGATAGACAATTTACTTCGTCGAGTTCCTCAAGAAGATCTTTGCCAGGCGCTAGGTGTATCACCGCAACTTAAATATGAGCGAGATGGTGGCCCTTCTATTTTTCAAATAATGGAATTACTGAAAAGATCAAACAATGCATCTCTTGATAGAAAAAATCTTTTCAAATTAGCGATGGTGAATGATTTGCTTCACAATACTGATGGCCATGCTAAAAATGTAAGTATTTATGTTTTTAGAGAAGGATTTGCGCTGACTCCGATGTATGACATGATGAGTGCTCATTTTCTAATGAAAGAGCATCAAGAAAGATATGATTCACTTCGCTCGAGTTGGAGCGTAAATGGAAAGTTTAAATTCAAAGAAGTGACCTTAGAAGATTGGGAAAAGGAAGCTTCAATGTGTGATTTAACCAAAGAAGTATTTGAAGAAATTTGTCATGAGTTGAATGGGGCAATTAAAAAAATAAAGCTGGCCCACAAATCTTCACATATTGATTTAATTTTGGAAGGGATTGAGGCAAGGTTCTCGATTTTACTAGGTCAACCTAGTAATTTTACTAGATCGACCTAGTAAATCCAAGATCTTTGATACCCCTAAATTTATTCCTGCATATACCATTAATACCCCTATATTTATTCTTGAAGTAGCTTTTTCAATTAGTTACAATGAGTCATGAAGAGAATCGCTGAAGAATATCTTAAACAATGGTTTCATAAAAAATCCCGAATGCCCTTGATTATTCGCGGGGCCCGACAAGTTGGAAAATCAACACTCGTTAGAATATTTTGCGCAAACAATAATTTGGATTTGATTGAAATAAATCTTGAGAAAGAAAAGATAAGATCTCTGCAAGGGCCCAGACTTAATTTGCAATCAGTGTTGGATGAAATCCAACTTAAGTCTCAAAAAAAAATTACTGATAAAACGTTAATATTTTTTGACGAGATTCAGGAACAACCTATTCTTTTAAAATTTCTTCGCTATTTTTATGAAGAAAAATCTGATGTTGCTGTTATAGCAGCGGGATCACTTTTAGAAGTTACTCTCAAATCTGAAAATTTTAGTTTCCCTGTAGGGAGAGTGGAATTTTATAATTTGGGGCCAATGACATTTAAAGAGTTCCTATGGGCCACTAATCAAGAACTGTTACTTGAGAAAATAGAAAATTTAGATTTCTCACCAGCAGTTGAAGAATTAGCTAAGGAATCTTTGAGGAGCTTCCTCTATGTTGGAGGAATGCCTAAATCAGTAGACACTTTTGTAAAGGAAAAAAGTTTTGTAAGTGTACGTGCAATACAAGATCAAATTATTCAGACCTACATGGCCGATTTCCCCAAGTATAATTCGAAGATTAATGTTGAAAGAATAAATAGGGTATTTAGTTCTAGTGTTATCCATCTAGGTAAAAAATTAATTTATCAAAGAATTGATCAAGACTCACAAACAAGAGATATCAAAAGAATTGTAGAACTACTTTTTGATGCAAGAGTCTTACTTCCTTGTATGCATTCAAATGCGAATGTCGTTCCACTTGCCGGAGAGAGTGATCCTTCCATTCTAAAGATTTATTTTATAGATGTTGGTCTTATGAATAGCTTGTTGAAATTGGATTTAGAAGTTATTGATCAAGAACTCAAAACCAAATTCAATACGAAGGGAGTGATGGCAGAACAATTTGTGGCCCAACATTTATGGAATATGGATGGTCATGCAAATCGTCCCGAGCTCTTTTATTGGTTAAGAGATAAAGGAAGCCAGAAAGGCGAAATTGACTTCGTTATTCAAAAAGGACATAAAATAATTCCTGTAGAAGTTAAATCCCAAGCACCTGGTCATATGAAATCTGCATTTTATTTTGCTAAGGAGAAGGAGTGTCATGAGCTTGTAAGAGTCTCTTTAAATTCATTTGAAAAGAAAGTTATAGAACATAAAATTGATACTCAAAATGTGAAAATTAATATGATCGAGTTGCCTCTGTATGCAATAGAAATGTTAATGATCGTGATTTGATTGGAATATCTATGGCCAAAAAGAAAGTCACGATCGTCAAAGAGTATCCTCGTAAAGTTTCAGCGAGTAGGAAAAATCCTGATGGTATTACGATTGTTGATGAGCATCTAAGAAGATTGTCAGGGACATCCCTGAATGCAAAAGAAATTGAAAAAATATTTAAAGATTACGATCGAAAAAAAATAATCTACCCAGCTTCAAAAAAGCTGAAAGAATATCCTGATGCAGATAAATATGATGACCTTATAGCTGTCTGGACTGACTATTTTAACAAAAAATTTCCTTCTGATGCATTGTTAGATCCTGATGTTGTGAAAGCTTTAATAGGGAGTGAATCTGATTTTAGATTGGACCCAGCTGGGAATCCACTTGCTATTGGGATTGCTCAAATAACTAGGAAAACTTTTAAAGCACTTCAAGATCCTAAAGGGGAAGTAAAGGAATTTATATTTTCAAAATTCATTCAAAAAGATTTAAAAAATCCTGACGTGGCTATTCCAATGGCCATTCGATGGTTATTTCGAAAAAAGAGATTGGCACAAGGCAAGCTTGGAAGGGAGCCAAGTGCGGAAGAAATAATCTTGGAATACAAAGGACTATTAAAAAGCAAATCAGAATTTAAAAAAGAAGCTTTAAGAAATTTCAGGGACAAGTATGCTAAACTTAAAAAATAGATTTTTATTAATCATTTTATTATTTCTTTCTCTTTCGTGTTCGACAATAGACTATAAAGTTGAAAAAAGTCGGGATCCAGAATCTTCGATTGTAAAAATTTATACAACCCCAGACCGTTTTATAACTTCTTGTGAAATTGTTAATGAGGAAAGAACCCGAGGTTTTATGCTTCTAATTCTTGATGAACAGAATACAGTCATTGGAGCTGCTGGGATGATGACTAATAGTGAAGGTTGCAGGAATTGGACGAAGGGTGTAAATGCAGTTTTAAATGGTGGTAAGAAGATTAGATTTATAGGAACAGGAAATCTGGATGTACCAAGAGTGAAAGAGGAATATACCCATACTTTCCCTGGACTTGGAACATTTCATAGTAATGGGAGATCCTTACAACCAGCGGCTCTAACAAATGAAAATGGTGGTTGTTTCGGTTTCTACAGCAAAGAATGTTCTGGACCAAATTTCCCATTGAGGGAGGAATAAAAAATGATCGCACCAACCGCAAAAATTTATAAGAACGTAAAACTTGGTAAAAATGTTGTGATCGAGGATTTTTGCATCATCGGAGTTCCTCCCAAGGGTGCTCAAGATGGCGAATTAGAAACTGTGATTGGTGATAATTCGGTCATTCGTTCTCACACCGTGATCTATGCTGGAAACAAAATTGGAAGCAATTTTCAGACTGGTAATAAGGCCAATATTAGGGAATTGAACGAAATTGCAAACAATGTCTCGATTGGAACTTTATCCGTTGTCGAGCACCATGTGAAAATTGAAGAAGGTGTTCGTATCCATACTCAGGTATTTATCCCTGAGTATTCTGTGCTCAAGAAAAATTCATGGGTTGGACCGAATGTGGTTTTTACTAATGCGCCTTATCCAAAATCTAAAAACGTTAAAGATGAACTTATTGGCCCAACTCTGCATGAAAATGCTATTGTAGGTGCAAATTCAACTCTTCTTCCTGGAGTTAATATCGGAAGAGATGCCATTGTTGGTGCTGGTTCGGTTGTGACAAAAAATGTGGAAGAAGGTTGTGTGGTTGCTGGAAATCCAGCGAAGTTTTTAAAGAAAAAATCTGAATTACCTTATTAAGGATATCTATGACAATTCATTTTGTAGACCTCGATGCTCAATACCAATCAATTAAATCTGAAGTTAAAGCGGCGATTGATGGAATTCTAGAAACAAAAGATTTCATTCATGGAAAATCAGTAGAAAAATTTTCTAAGAATTTTGCTGCTGCTCAAGGATCAAAATATGTGGTGGGAGCTTCCAACGGAACATCGGCCATCACAGTTGCTCTTCGCGCTCTAGGTGTAGGTCCTGGTGATGAAGTGATCACTGTCGCAAATTCTTTTTTTGCAACTCCTGAGGCGATTGCTGAAGTCTATGCTAAACCTATCTTTGTTGATTGCGATGCTGATACTTATTCAATTGATATCTCTCAAATTGAAGCAAAAATTACCAAGAAAACTAAAGCGATTATCCCTGTTCATCTTTATGGAAACCCTGTGGACATGGATGCTTTAATGAAAATTGCAAATAAACACAATATTCCAGTCATTGAAGACTGTGCTCAGGCCCACCTTGCAACTTGGAATGGAAAAGGTGCCGGAACTTTTGGTGCGATGGGAACTTTCAGTTTTTATCCGGGAAAAAATCTTGGGGCCTATGGTGATGCTGGGGCCATCACTGTTCAAGATGATAAACTTCATCAATTAGTTGCTATGCATGTGAACCATGGCCGTACCAAAAAATATGAACATGATTTCTGTGCCGGAAACTTCCGCATGGATGGAATTCAGGCCGCTGTACTTGACGTAAAATTAAAGCATCTCGCTGCGTGGACAAAAAAACGTCAGGAGCTTGCAGCTTTCTATGAGTCACTTTTAAAACCACATGGATTTAAAACAATTGGCGTGAAGAAAGAGGCCAGTTGTGTTTATCACATCTACTTAGTTGAGGTTTCTAACCGTGATGAAGTGATGGAGCATTTTAAGAAGATGGACATTCATTGTGGTGTTCATTATCCAATTCCGCTTCACCTGCAACCTGCGCTTTCTCACCTAGAATATAAAAAAGGTGACTTCCCTGTAACTGAGAAGGCAGCAGAGAGAATTCTTTCTCTTCCAATGTATGCTGAGCTCACTCGCGATGAAGTAAAGAAAGTTTGCGACGAACTTATTAAAGTGGCCAAGAAGTGAAATGAATTTATTATTGGCCAGCGCCAGTAATGACGGTCTTAATCGTCTTGATGATGACTAAAACATCAAGCCAGATGCTGCGATTTTTTACGTAGAAAAGATCGTATTGAAGTTTTTCTTTTGAATCTTCTTGAGAAAATCCATAACGAAAAGTGACTTGGGCCCAACCTGTTACACCCGGTTTAACTAAGTGTCTAAGAGCATAGTATGGAATGAATGGGGCAAGTTGCTTTTCAATAATTTCTGGACGCTCAGGTCTTGGCCCAACCAGACTCATTTCACCTTTTAAAATATTGATTAGCTGTGGGAGCTCATCTAATCGTGTTTTTCTCAGAATTTTTCCGAGAGGAGTAATTCGAGCATCTCCTGGTTTGGCCCATTGAGCACCATTTTTTTCAGCATCTACTACCATGGTTCTCAATTTGTAAAGTGTGAATGGTTTATTATTGGTACCAGTTCGCACTTGTTTAAAGAAAATAGGGCGACCATGAACTATCAGAAGTATTGGGACCAGAAGAATTGCTACAGGTAAAAGTAAAATCATTAAAGTAAGGGCCACGCTTCTATCAATCAAACTTTTAACCACATCATAACTGCGTGATTCTTGATGACCACAATACTCAATGAACCAAGATTCATCTACGGCCTGAATGGGAATTTTTCCTGAAATTTGCTCAGCAAACTTGGCGAGATCCATCACTTCAATTCCAGAACCAAGAAGAGAGAAAATTCTCTGATAGATGGCCTGATCTTTGGTCATTTTTCTTTCAATTGCTACAAGCTCAACATCATTAGGAATCTGAAAATCGTGGGCCATCTCAGGTGTACAACTGGCGAGAATCTTATAGCCGAGATGAGGCTTCCGATTGAGTTCATCCATAACTAAATCAAGTGTCTCTTTTGAACCAATGAGTAGTGTATTTCTTAAGCGGCGATCATGAGAAAAATAATTAAAAAAGAATCTTCGCCAGGCAAAAAGAAGGGGCAGGGCCACAAAGGCCACTAAGATGAGATTTGTTTTAGGTGTTAATCTTTCTAAGTGAAATGGCAGAAGGTAAATCGAGATTATGGAAACAAGAACCGAAAGTACAGTTCCTCTAAGAAGAGAAATTGAAAGATTCGCCGGATTATAAGTTTTAAGGGTGTAAAGGCCTTCGATAAAATACATTAAAATCCAGAACGGAAAAACATAAATGAAAAAATCAAAATTTCTTAAAAGATACTGAGTCTCAAGTTTACCAAACTTTCTAGCAAATAAGGCAAAGACTAAGGCAAGCACTAATAGCGCCAGATCAACTAGCAATAGAAGAAGGGTTTTAGCTCGATTTGACATGCCGCTATTCTAGGCCTGAGAAGAAAAGGTGTCACGTACCTTTTGGACAATTTTCGTAGAACTCAGAGAGTACAAAAAGAAAATCATAGATGCGTTATTAGCATCAAAAGTGACTTCAAACTGACTTGAAATAACGAAGGCAACACCAAAAGGAATAACGAGTGCCCTAGTTAATCCTTGAAATTTAAAAGCTTCATAGGCCCAAGAAATGATCCATCCAAGAAAAAAGAAGAGACCAACAAGACCTGTGCCTGCAGCAATTTCTAAAAATAAATTATGTGCATGAGCATCATTGTATTCTTTGGCATCCAGATTATTTTTTTCTTTAATTCTTTTTAATTGGCTATGAAAGTTTGAGAGTCCCCACCCGAGAATAGGTCTTTCTTGAATCGCAATCACTGCAGCTTTCCATTGACTACGACGAACTTGATCTGAATGGTTATTTTTATTAATTAAAAACCGGCTTCCACTTCCTTGCTCCACATTTCCAAAGAGATAAAATCCTGCAAGCAAAGTCACCAAAGCACCTGCTCCACCACCGACAATAAGCCCAAGTTTAGGCCGATAAAAATAGAGAACAAAAGGAAGGCCGCATAAAAAACCTAAGAGGGCCCCTCTGGTGTGGGTTAAGTACATGCCTGTGAAACCTAGAACAAATGCTATAATGCCAAAACGGATATCCAGCCACTCCGAAGTTTTGTCTTTATGTAAGATTGCTGAAAGCAAGGTGAGTAAAATCATCGCAGAACCGTAGCCATACCTCATAGTTTCAGTAAAACCCCTTGCTCTTTCATCTGTAGAGGTAAAATACGTATAGATGCAATACAAGGCCGATAGGCAGATTGAAAATAAGAAGATACTTGTGATTCTTTTTTTGATCAAATCACTTGCTTCGTTGAGCCAAGCTTTGAGAGCAAAAATTCCAAAACCTCCATAGAGAAAGTATTTTATTCGTCCTAAATTTTTAGAAGGTTTCGGCATGAGGTCCGCATGAATAGTAGTTGTAATTAAAGCAATAATGGCAAATCCAAGAAGCCAGTAGGCACTTTTAGGTAAGGAGAAATCTTTATTTTTTATGGCCAAATAAGTGTAGTAGCAGACAGGTATGGCAAACAGGACTTGATAGATCGAGAGGATGGAAACGGAAGTAAGTATTCCCGCGGCCAGGAAAAAAAGGGCAAGATTTGTTATTTTAGTCATGTCTAAAAGTTATCAGATCACTTTCAGTTGGTCACTAAAGGTGCCTAAAAAACAGAAAACTCTTTTACTAGGTCTACTGTATGAAAAACTGGACCTAAATTCTAACAACCTTTGGACAAATCCCCTCAATATAGAGCAGAATAATGACACTTTTACTTACTAGGGAGTTTTAATGAAGCTGAGCATAATTGGCACAGGTTATGTTGGTTTAGTTACAGGAACATGTTTTGCAGAAATGGGTCATAACGTGACTTGTATCGATATTGATGCCGCCAAGGTTGAGCGTATGAAAAAAGGTGAATGTCCTATTTTTGAGCCAGGCCTTGAAACATTAATGAAATCTAATTATGAAGAGGGACGTCTTCATTTCGCTAATAACTACGAATCTGTTTCTAAATCTGAAGCAATCTTTCTTGCGGTTGGAACTCCAGCTTCAGATGATGGTCAGGCCGATTTAAAATACGTTTTCTCTGCTTGCGATTCAATAGCTCCGTACTTAGTTGATGGATCTGTTGTCGTTGTAAAATCAACTGTGCCAGTAGGGACAGGAAATAAAGTTCGTGAACATTTAAGATCAAAGACAAACAAAAAATTCTACGTGGTCAATAATCCAGAGTTTTTAAAAGAAGGCTCTGCTGTTGAAGATTTCATGAAGCCGGAAAGAATTATCATCGGAGCTCAAGAAGATGAAGCTGCTGAGATTATCGAAGAGCTTTATGAACCATTCAATCGTCAGGTAAAACGTACCATCAGGATGAGTAACGTTTCTGCTGAGATGACAAAGTACGCTGCGAACTGTTTTCTTGCGACTAAAATTTCATTTATGAATGAAGTTGCTCGCCTTTGCGATACTGTTGGTGCAGATGTGGAAGAAGTTCGTCATGGTATTTCCACTGATTCAAGAATTGGATCTCAATTTTTATATCCAGGTCCTGGTTATGGTGGATCTTGTTTTCCTAAAGATGTGAAGGCCCTCGTTTTCACAGCTAAAGAACACGGTCTTCACTTCAAAATTGTTGAAGCTGTTGAGGAAGTGAATAAAGAGCAGAAGAAGTACATGGTTTCGAAAGTGAAGAAACACTTCAATAATGATCTTAGAGGTAAAATCTTTGTTGTTTGGGGAACTGCTTTTAAAGCTAACACAGACGATATCCGTGAAACTCCAGCAATAGATACCGTTGTTGCTCTTCATGAAGCAGGAGCGAAGGTTCGTATTCACGATCCAGAAGCTGCTGATCATTTTGAGCAACTGATGAATAAAATGAAAATTCCTGTCGATCAGTTTGAAAATAAATACGATGCTCTCAACGGCGCAGACGCACTTATTGTTCTTACTGAGTGGAAACAATATCGCGCTCCAGACTTCGAAGAAATTAAATCTCGCTTAAATAACCCAGTTATTTTTGATGGAAGAAATCTTTACAGCACAAAGAAAGTATTAGAGCAGGGATTCTCTTACTACGCGGTCGGAAAAAAGATTTAATATTTATAAAATCAGGGCCAGTTTCTTTACTGGCCCTTCTAGAATTTAATTAAAAGAGAAAATTTTTCTAAGAACAGAAACAGTTTGTTTTTTGCCTACTGGACTAAAACCTGTATCTCCAGTTCCTGAGTTTCTAGCTGGACTAACTGAAACATCCCAAAAGCTCGCTCCCTGAAACCAAGAAAATCGTGGCTCCCAAAAGCTCTGAAAAAGGGCCTCGAAAGAAGCGGCCTGGTGTTCTTCGCGGTAAATACCTTGGCCTGTTTCATAGTCGAATGGATTAATGAAACCTCTATCGACACTTCTAAATCCGGCCTCTTTGAAGATCATAAACTGTGGTTTGCCTGTGACAGATTCAATTTCTGCCATGGCCGTATCAACTTGTCCTGCATACTCATCGGAGCGAATTTTCAGAAGAGATACGAGATCTTTGTAACCTGTAGGAATGGAATCTTGCTTTGAGGCCAAGCTTCGATACATATCTATACCAACAGCATCCAGTTCATTCCAAAAAGTGACGAGGTCTTGCCATATGGCCCTTTCTTCTGGGTTTGTAGGATTCGCAAGATCAACAAGTCGATATCTCCAACGCTCAAATTCTCCCCCCATAGCAGTAAGGTCGCCGTTTGAAGAAGCACGATCATCGGTAAAGTTCACATCATACATGATACGAACATTGTTCCCGAGTTTTGAGCGAGAGTAGCGAAGAAGTTGAAGCCATTTTCCTGGAAAGCCATAAGGAAATTCTTTCCACTGATCTTCAATTCCCACTGTCATTGAATAAAGCTCTGCACCAATGGTGTACTCTTCAACCTTGTTAAGTTTAGCAATTAGAAGATAAATGTCGTGGTATTGTTTGAAAGATTCAAACCAACGATTGACATCAGCAGGTTGAATATTTCCATGCCACCAAACTTTCACTGAACCATCAGATTGGGCCTCTGTATAAGGGAAAGTTCCGTCTGGCTTGATTACAAAAAATATAGGACGAATACCAACAGTCATGCCTTGTGAATGAATATAATCGATTAGTCGCTTGTAGCGGTTTCTTTCATTATTTCTTTCTGCTACTGGCACATCAGGAATAATGTCACTTCCACGAGGATCAATCATTTTTGCTTGAGGGTTGAGAACAACGTGAGTAGCACCTAGCTTTTTAATTTCATCGACTGCAATTTGTGCTGGAGTTTTAGGGGCACCAGGAGTTGCAGCATCATAAATATATTGTCCAAGCTGAGTGAGGTTCATGCCTCTCACGAGAGGTCTACTCTGAGACCATGCTAGTGATGTCACTAGCAGAGTGACAACGGCAAATGCCTTTTTCATATGAGGACTCCTTTTTGAGTTAAAATATCCCATGCTTTTTGTGAGCTAAAACCATCTCCATAAGGATTTGGACCTTGTCCCTGGCAACCAGTCTGCAAGGCTTCTCTAACAGCGAAGTAAATTTTCTGGGGTTCTGTTCCAACCAGTTTTGCAAATCCTTTCTCCACTCCCTCTGGTCTTTCAGTAGAATCTCTCATGACGATAACTGGTACTCGTAATGATGGAGCTTCTTCTTGAATACCTCCAGAATCGGTAACAATCACACTTGAGCGTTTCATCAGAGCAACAAATGGAAGATAATCCACTGGATCAGTGAGAAGAAGATTTTCTAATCCCTTTAGTTCTTCCATCATCACCTGTCGAACATTGGGATTTAGATGCACAGGAAAAACAAAGCGAATATCTGGAAGTTCTAGAGAAAGAGTTTTTAGGGCACTTGCGATTTGCTTCATTCCTTCGCCGAAGTTTTCTCTTCTATGAGAAGTAATGAGAATAACCTTTTTATCGCTAATGAAGCTTCTGATATGTTGAGGGAGATTCTGATCATTGACTTGCTCACTTACAATTCGTAGAGCATCAAGACCAGTATTACCAATCATAAATGTATTTTTGAAAATTCCTTCAGCATGAAGGGCCTTTAAAGCATCATCAGTAGGTGCAAGATGAACATGAGAAATTCTTCCAACTAGCTGTCGATTGGCCTCTTCAGGAAAAGGACTATAGATGTTGTTTGTTCGAAGACCTGCTTCAAGATGAATGACTGGGATCTTATTGAGAAAGGCCCAGTAGGCCCCAACAAAACAGCTCGTCGTATCGCCTTGAACGACTACTGCATCAGTATTAGAAGCAGGAAGTTCATTTAATGTAGAAAGCATATGGGCCGAAAAAGCTGTAAGACTTTGATTTGGCCTCATTAGATTTAAATCGATATCAGGTTTAATTTTAAAAAAATCTAGCAGTGGTAAAGCCATTTCTCGATGCTGCCCGGTGAAAGCCACGGTCACCTCATGACCTCGATTGCGGCCTTCTAATATAAAGGGTGCAAGCTTAATAGATTCAGGACGAGTACCGAAGATAGCAGTTATTTTCATATGATCTCTTTCGGAAATAATGATGTATCTGAGATTGATTTGAATTCGTAGCCTAATTTTTTTAGACCATCGATAACGAGAGTAAGAGACTTCTTTCCACCAAACTTTTCAAATGAGCCTGGGACTTCTAGATAGTATCTAGATCGACGCTCAAGAAGTTGAGGATGCCAAAAAAATGAAGCAACGGCCCCACGAATGACTTTCAACTTTTTTGCGCGACGGATGACATCTTCTGGCTTACTGACTGGTCTCCATGTATTGGGATCGTAGAAAGCAAAATCAATCATACCAAGTGTTTCAGGAATGATCGATTGGCCGTAGGCATCTCTATAAGTAATAAAAGGCAGAATCATTCCACCAAAAGATGTGTAGTCTGCTTCAATTCTAAGATTAGCAAGAACGGACCGGCGCTCATCTCCACAAACCTCAGGTTTGCAATCTGATTTTAAATGTGATGGAAGGGCGGTATCAACGTTGATGGAAAATGGAAAGTAGATCGCGCGGTGATAATTCCACTGAAACATTTTACCGAAGACAATATAGTTCATAGCAGAAGCAGCATAGTGAGGAGCTTCGAATGCAACCGGCTCAAGTTTTTCTTGTGGAAGTGTTTTGAGTCCAAGTTCTAAGCGTCTAGTTAACCAGTCTACACTATCAAAGGGAAGAGGCTTGTTTTCAGGATAGAGCCAGAATTCATAATCGCTTCCACAAATTCCATCATAACCAGACATGAGCCTTCCAACAGAATGAAGAGATCCATGCATAACGATGTTAGCACCTCTTTTCTTGGCGTATTTAAGTTGAGGTAAGACATCAGGATATTTTGAAATTGATTTAAAAACAGGGGCGTAGTCTGGTAGTCCTGTACCGATCATATCTGAATAATAAGGAATGACGGCGAGAGAAAAAGGGACAGATTCATCAAAAAGATAATCCATGGCCCAACGAAGATCGGCCATTTCTACGGCCGGGCCAATATCTTCTATTCTTGCTAAAGCAATTCGCTCTTTCGGAGCTGTTTCCCCTAAGATATCCCAAAGAAGATCTGCAAAAATATAAAATCGGTCTTCATAATGAATAAAACTAAAAGGAGAGTCTGCAATATACCAGATGTTTCCAGACCTCACTGCATAAGGAATACTTTGATTGTTTTTTGAGTGACGGGCGGTAGAGAGAACTTCTACTTGATTATTATTTTTAATAGTAATCGAGTGAATTTCTGGACTGGCAGAAAAGTTATTTGAGTGTTGGTCCCATTTTGCCAGCTTAAAAAAAGTTTCCCCTTTGTAATCGAAGAAACGAAAAAAACCTGGATCTTGGTTTTCTGGAGAAGGAGCGGAATCAGGCTGAATTAAGATAGCGGCTTCAAATCCAGGATCTTTATTAATAGATGAAAGTTTTTGGTTAAACTGAGAAAATTTATAATTAAACCAGACAACAGGAATTCTTACAGAGAGAGCGGCAAGCTCTTCTGTAAAACCCTCAGGAAGTTCTTGTGAAAAGTTTGTTGCTAAATAAAAGATAGCATCACAGTTAAAAGCATCCCCTTGAACGAAAGTTTTGAGTCGCTGCCTTTTAATCTTCCAATCTTTAAAGGCTCCCAAAAGACTTTCAAGCATAACGGAGTGAATATCACCAACGCGATCAACTTGTGGTGGAAGATCATTCTTATCATAGAAAATGCAGGCAAGATTTTTTCCTGTTATTTCAGGCATAGGAAAAGCAGGAAGGATGGCCACATTTTTAATCGGTAATTCGTAGTTTAATTTATCACTAAAAAACGGATTATAATAAAGATATCGAGGATCAGGAGTTGATGGCTCATAATCTGTTGTTGATTCAAGAATTTCTACGGTCCTAAAAAGAATATTTTCTTTCTCTAGTGCAATAAGAGCTTTCTTGAAAGTTGTGAAACGAAGTTGTTGAAGCTTGTTGTCTCTTCCGGAAGTACAGTAGTACTCACCACCTTCAACCACAAAATCCTTACAAGATGGTACGACGACTCGAGAAAGATGTATCGGCATTCCCGGAAGAATTGAATCAAGTAGAATACGTGTTTTCTTAATTTCCTCTGCAGAAGCTTCACCATTAGGAAAATGAACAAGTGGTTCAAGAGTTAGTGAAACACCATCAATAAGTTTTGAAAGATCTAAATTACCTTCTTTGGGATTAGTTGCTTTCGTTAAAGCAGCTAAATCTTTAACACCGGTTACTTCTAATAAAAGTTCAGTCTTTGGCCCTAGGCTCGCTCGAACACTTTTGAGTAACGCCACAAATCTTGGGACCACTGAATTATCAGCAAGTAGATGGACAAGACCTGCACCGACAATTAAGCGATTAACTTCATCATGTCTTGAAATCTGCACATATTGTTGGAGAACCTGTCCATAAGAAGTAAATGCGATGTCTAATCTTTTTGGACGAATATTGGTAAGAGGTCGTGCTTCTCCAAAGCCTGGATTATTGAATATGATAGGCTTTACTGTCATTTCCCCATCACCCTGAGAGACTCGTGCATTCATCACACCGATATCTTTTATGGGAGACTTTACAGCAGGAAGAAAGAATAGGGATTTATCATCACCCAAATAGGCAATTCTAGGGTGAAGGGATAGTCTATTATATCCACGATCAAATAATTCTCTTCTGATACGAGCACCAGAATCTGAATTAAAAGAATAAGTTTCAGGGGTCAGAAAAAATTCTCTTATGCCGGCTTCCCATTCAAACGAGAATGCTGAAAGTGGAAGAATGAATAAAAGAAGAACAAAAGTTTTCACGCTTAATTAGTCCTTGAAAAGATAAAATCACCATTATCACGTGCAAATTCAGGTGTTAGCTCATCCGGACAATGATTTATTGGAGATACTCCAATGGTCTCTCTCGGTGGTCTTTCAGAAGAATATGGATTCACTGGAATAGCATGGTAGGCAACTCCCCACCACTGCATGTAGTAGGCCCCTGGAACTTCTTTGGTTTCACCACAAGCAGAAACTTCAAACGCATCGAAAGTTGTAATGTAGCGAGTACGCTGCTCATAAAGTTGAATAAAATCACCAGGAGCAATTTGATATCCATTAGAGACTTCAACTGTTTCGATCGTCTGACGAGAGAATTGAGAGAAATAGTTTTTATAAATTGAAAATACGTTTCCCATTCCAGACCAAGCAAGAGGAGAAATATAGAATCCAAATTGAGAACCACTAGTTTTAGTCCACAGACTCTGAACACCTTGACGAATAAGAATCTGACTTGGGTTTGTTGATCCATTAGTAAGAATACCTGCTACTGATTCAACGGCCGGGAAAATTTGGAAACAATTTTTTTCAAGTTTCTTCGGGTCATTTGTTTCAGAAAGAACCACTGGTCGAGTGACATTGAAAAGAATTTGACTAGTGACAGTTTCTCCACTGCTTGCATCCTCAGTGATTAAAAATACTGGTTGCTGAAGGAAAGAGACATCTTCTTTAAGTTCAGGAATATTAAGCATGAAAGTACGGCCATCTCTAATGACGATATCAGACTGGGTTCTTTCTAATTCAAATGTTTTATAAGATTCAGAAATTTGCCATACTAGGCGATGGCGATAATTTCCTGATCCACCTTTGGCAGTTGGACGAAGGATGACAGAGTTACCATGATAAGTACCTTTAAATACTTTACATGAAGATTGCTTTGGTACATTTGCGGCAATTTGATTTAGTTTTGAGTTAAGCACCGTCTCAACTACGAGCTTGTTAGAGAGCTGAGCAAAACTGTTTGAGCTAATTAAAGCAAAACTGAGAAGAAGGAGTGTTTTCATTGATGTCTCCGAAGATTATGGATCTGGTAATAGTAGAGGATTCCGTTATTAGAGCCTGAAGGAATGATGTCAGAAGCTTTTTCTGGTCCTTTCAGTTGGTTATTTTTGCATGTATCTAGAGCTGGTCTAAAATTATTTATAAATTCTTTTAACTTCTTTTGGCGTGGAAAAAATCTCTTAGGAATAACAAGAAAACCCTCAGAGGCCTGTCCTATATCTAAAAATCCTGAACCGGTTTCAAGATATTCTCCACATTGGTTTGGCCCTTGAATCCATTCAAAGCGCTTAACTTCATGTCGGTTGAATGACATGCGAGAAATAAAGAAGCCAACTTCATCTCGATTAAGAGCATACTTTCTTTCGTATTTAAAATACTCTTGTCCTATGATTTGTGTTTGCCAATCTTTAAAGAACCATCCAAGTGCAGGATTATTTTGAGCAACCGATCCTAGTGGGATGGTATTTCCAGTATTGTTATCATACCCGAGAACAAAACCTCTATTATTAGTTTGCTCCCACTGGAATGTACTTTCACGAATGACATTCATAAAAGTTGTTGATCGGTTTTCATAAAGCTTGGAAGAAACATCGGCTTCTCCTTCCCACTGACAGAGTCCTTCACTTTGAAGTTGGTAAAAGACTTCATTATTTGGTGATCTATAGAAGCTAGAAATTCCCGAGCCTGCATTTTTACTGTTCGGTTGAACCCATCTTATTTCTGCATCCCAAATGCGATATTCATTGTGCTTCTGTTCTACTAAACGCATCCATTGTTCATTTGGAACAGGTAATAAGATATCGAGAGTACCATCTTTTTTGATGGAAATTTTCTTTCGAAGCAAACTACCTATATCTCCGCTTTTCCCATAGTAGTAATTTACAGTAGTCATCTCTAATGGTTTGAGATCTTCAACAATGCCTGCTGGTCTAAAGGTCACAGAGATTTCCAGATAATCCTCAGGATCAAGCTCTGACAAGCGAATTCTTAGCGCAGTTCCATTTGGAGTTGAGACTCTTATTGATTGCTTTGAGCAGACATCGACAAATTCGACATTTGTTTTGGCTGCGGCCATGTATGAAAATAAAAGTAGAAGACTAAAAATTTTCATTGAAGGCCCCTAGAGTCGCCCAACGTTTCATCTGAAGGGAAGAAATGCTCGGTTTTATCCCAAACAATTTTATCTGTTTTGTTTTCTTTTTTTGCTTCACCAAATTGACGAATGGCCCTGATAGCAGCGGTTCCATTAATGATACTTCCAAGTATCAGTCGAGGAAAAATAAGCATACCGTGCTTGAGACCATATAATTTAGTCGTAAAACGGGTACGCTGGATGAGACGAATGCCAAAAAGTGCAAGGTTAAGACCCATGAGGGAGAGGAGAAGTTTATTTCCAGCAAGAATTCTCATCCAATCAGGAGTCATTATAGTTAAAGCAACACACATCAGTATTACAACCCATGCAATGAAGACCATTGGATTTGCCCAAAGAGCTTTTCTGTCTCTCCAGATTCCATAACTTGCCATTAAACTTTTCCAAGTTTTTAGTTCAAGCGCAGATCCATACGAGCCCCAGCGCACCATTGTTTGAAGGCCAATACCTGTAGTCCATCTTGTTTTCTGACGAATAGATCTTCCAAAATCTGCTGGAAAATATTCTCTGGTTGCGATCATTTCACCCATTGGATCTTCAAGGAGCATGAAGGTCTGTTTTCCACCGAGGCGAGCAATTTTCATAGAGACTTCATAATCTTCAGTTAAATTTCCTTCTTCAAACCAAGTACCAAAGCGACGGCCAAGGATTTCCATAATTCGATAAGAAAAAAATGTTCCAACACCAGCACTTGGAATTGGCATGCGTAATTTTTGGCGAACAGGAATTTCTCTTAAATGAATATCTGCAAACTCATCGAGGTATGTTCCTGCAACCCATGAAGAAGTTGGAACAGGAAGAGAGAAAATAGGGACTTGAATAAAATCCATGTCCTCATCTTGAGCATTGATAGCTTTAAATGAAATTGGGTGAATAACGTCTTCAGCATCATGAATGGCGATGAAACGAGGAATCCAAGGAGTGTCTCCGCGTGATTCTGCTTGATGAATCCCTTCTGTCATTACTTGCATAATGCGATTTAAACATTGTGCTTTAGATGTTGGACCCGGAAGATTATTAACAACCACTGTGATTTTTTCCGGGTAGAGCTCTTCCATTTTGAGAGCTATCGAAAGGGTCTTTTCATCATTAGGATAAACACCAATAAACCAGTGAAAGTTTTCGTATTGAAGTCGCCTTAAGTTTGTCTTAACCATGGCTTCTAATACGTCGTACTCCTGCCATGCAGGAATCATCACAGCGATTGGAGATTCTTCTTTATTTTTCCAATCTAAATATTCTTGCATGCTGACTTTCTTTGGTCTCAATCTAAAGAGTGTATGAATAAAATCAAGCAGCAAATCATCGAGTGAGCCTATAAGAAAAATTAAGGCAAGGAGGAGAAGACCAATTTCTACAGTGTGCACTTTTAAAGCTTCCTAAGTTATGTTAGAAGGTTACTAACACTTTCTTAAGGGAACATGAAGATCATTATAAATTTTATTAAGTCAGCAAGGATTGTATTTATATTAAGTGCTTGTCTACTGACACATTATTCCTATGCGTTAAATAGTGAATTTTTTTCACAAACTGTTTACTTACAAAAATTCAAGGACACGATTACTCAAAATAAATTGATTCTTTTTCAGGATCGAGAACAAATCGAGATTTTCGGTGGCGTGTATTATGATGATGACACTAAAACCAATGCCAAGCGTGCCTTCACAGACGCTCAAGTTTCACCACTTTCAGGATTGAGATCAAAGGCCTTTGGCCCGAACTGGCTTATGAGCCGATTATCTTTTGAAGGAAGACTTGTTCATAGAACAAAGTCTTTTCCTGATGATCGAGCAAGAACAACTTATGAGCTCAGGCCAGGAGTTATGGGATATGGGTTAAAAGAGTTTGGCAGCGGAATATTTTTAGAAAATTATTATGCAGTTTTTTATTCTCAACTCTATGGAGAAAAAATCATTACTCAAGGATGGGGAAGACAAGGTTTTCGCTTGATGGGAAGTTTTGATTTATTTCATGAAGTTTTCTTTGATACCTTTGATCAGACTAGAAAACGTCAGGGAACTTTAGATTTACGTCCAGGTGTAAGGCTGTTTAAAAACTTTGCTGGTGGATCAATTCAGTTGCTTCATCAAAGATTACATCACATGACTAATTTAGAGTTTGCTGGTAGAAATGAGTCACGAACCACTTTAGTTATTGGATATTATTTTTAATCAAAAAGGTGTCACGTACCTTTTGGATAATTTTGGATTATGCGTAAGCGCGCTTAGATTTCAATCATTTACTCAAATTTAAATTGGCCTAGTTTTTCCATGGAGACATTAAACAGTCTCCATGGAGTTCATATGCCTAGACCTTTATTTATTCGATCTGAAATACATCCTTATCATGTGATTGCTAGATGTAATCATAAAGATTTTTTTCCCATTCATTTAGAAGCGGTTTGGGAAATTATGGTAAAGCAGCTTAAGCATGCTCACCAAGAACATCAACTCGCCATTCATGCATTTGTATTGATGGGAAATCACTTCCATCTGCTTTGTCATACACCCGGTGCAAATCTAGATAAAATCATGCATGGCTTTCAGAGACAAACTTCCATTAGAATTTTGAGTCGAGTTCAATCCGAAAATCATCTTTGGGGTGGAAGATATAAGTGGAGTCTAATCCAAAGTCAGCAGCATTATTATCAAGTTTATCGATATATCTTTCAGAATCCCATTCGGGCAGGACTTGTGAATAGGGTAGAAGATTATCCTTACTCTACAATAAGTCGAGAAGTGAATTTCCCTTTGCACTCTTTCATTCCCATGTCGTTTGCAGGCAGGGAAGGTGAACTTCTTTGGTTGAATCAAATTTATGAAAAAGACGATGAAAAACTCATTCGAGGTGGATTAAGAAAATCTCAATTTGATGTGAGCCAGAAAAAGATTAAGGCCTTTGGAAGACTGGGGAATTTACCATCGGCCGCACTAGAAAATTGAACCCTAGTGCGGCAGTTCGTTTAAAGATTATTTAAACAATTAATTTGAAGGCCATATTCCTCTGTCGTATATCCATGGCTTACTAACAATTCGGCTTCAATCTTTTTCGTATCAGATGAAAAATATTGAGAAGTCGTAAGAAATGGCGTTGGAGAGTAGCCTTGCATTTTGCCTTGAAGATAAAGTCTAAATTCTGAATCAGACTTACCTTTAAATACTTTAATATTTGCATCAATGAGTTGTCTCATTAGTGAGCCTTCCATGGTTTGTAGTTTTGCAGCTTTCTCTTCATCGGATAAAGGTAATCCAGTAGAGCGATCAAAATAAGCACCGTTATCATTTAAATTTGGGGCGAATTCATTGCGCTCGTTATTTAATTGAACCTCTTCAACAAAAGCGATCTCTGCAGTCACAACGCTTATCTTGCAAGAAAATGAAAATTTATTTCCGCCAAGAATTTCAAAAGATCGAGGAAATCCTCCTGCATCTGCACCGCCGGCCAAAGCAGTTATTGAGCCACTAAGAGTCATTAGTAGTAAGGTCACATTTAGGAATTTCATTATGTTCTCCTGGTTAAAGTTTCGCCTAAACCGGGGCAGATAATAACCCGTTGTGTAAAAACGAATAGGGTAATTTTGTAATATTGAAATTAAAATTGTTACATTTTGTAACGATTGCGGGTTAAAGTATTGTTATTATGAGAGTTTTTGAGTATTTAGATTATCGTATTTTTCTTAAGGCCTGGCTAAAATCTCGCCATCAAAATGGGCGTGGGTATGTAACCAAGATCGCGAAGGCCATTAATATTCACAATACTCTTTTTAGCCTAATCCTTTCCGGTGAGCGAGATCTTACACTCGAGCACGGTTTTGCTCTGACTCGATTTTTAGAATTGAATGAGGCTGAGGCCGATTATTTTATGCTCTTAGTGCAATACTCTCGTGCTGGTAATCATGAATACAAAAAAGATTTGAAGCTTAAAATTGAAAAGGCAAGAAGTGAGGCCTTGAATTTATCAAATCAATTTGTTCATGAAAAAAAGCTGGATACTGAACAACAAATGACTTTTTATTCAAGTTGGCTTTATTCGGCCATTCGTCTCTACTGTTCTACTCATGAAAATGGGAGAAGTATTGAAGAAATTATGATGCGCTTTAATTTAAAACGTATCCCTGTAGTTAAAATAATTGATTGGCTCACGGAGAATGATTTACTTAAAAAAGAAAAAGAGAAATTTATTTTGGGGACTCAACGCACTTATCTTGAAAGAACTTCCCCTTTGCTTTCAAAACATCACAGCAATTGGCGCTTACGTGCACTTCATTGTTTTGATGGATTAACTGAAGAGGAAATTATGTTTTCATCACCTATGTCACTTTCTAAAAAAGATTTTGAGCAAATAAGAAATCTTCTTTCAGAGCTTATTAAGAAATCCTCAGAGGTAGTTAAAGAGTCGTCGGCAGAAGAGGTCGCCTGTTTGAATATTGATTTTTTTTGGATTCAGTGAAGTATATAAAGCTGTTTAAGTTTTGGTTTGCATTAAAGGAATGGAAAGTGAGACTGTTGTTCCGACTCCTTGTTCACTACTAATAGTGATGTCGCTATATCTTTTATCCTAAATTTACGGCTTGATTAAACAGTGCAGATAAATTGAGTTTTGAGAAAAATCATTTTAAAAATTCTAAAGTCTTTTTAAATAAGATCTCACGATTAATCTTAAAAGCATGATCTGTTTCTAAAATATCAATATTAATATCTTTTTTAGAAATTTTAATAAGATCTAGTGTAGACTGTAAGGAAACTTCATTATCATCTAGAGCTTGTAAAATAAAAATTGTAGCTTCCGATTTGAGATGTTTCATTTTTTCCCTTGGACAATAGCTCCTTCTAATCACATCGAATTCTGATAAGTAATCATTTATAGATTTATCTTCTAGTAGGTGTGGTATTTCCTTCATCAAATCGTTCAAAACTGGTTCTAATATTTTATTCTCAGGAATGAGGTTAAATGGAGATAGTAATAAAGATTTCCGAATTCTTGGACATTCATCTAGACAATTAATTGCAACTAAGCCACCCCAGCTGTGTCCAATTAGGTTAATATGATCATAGTATTTTGAGATATAATTAATTAATTCAATAGAGTCCTCTACGGAGTTAATAAAATTAAATTCTTTACCTTGGCTTCTTCCTAATCCTGAATAATGGTGAATAAAAACATCGGAGTTAAGATTTTTTGCAAGATATCTAGCTAGATCAATATTTTTTTCTTTACTAGGGTCCGTAACAGGTTCAGCCGGGAATCCATGAAATAATATGATTGCCTCTGAACTCTTATCTGAAGAACTAATTTTTAAAGTATAATTTTTGAAATCGATAACAGATTCGATCATAGCTTAGAGAAATTCCTTAAGAATAGAGATAGCGGTCAAAGTTCCTGTAGCGAGAAAAAATAGCGCAGCCGATGTTAATTTAATCATATAAGAAAGTTAGCAGATGGGATTTAATTGGTCACTAACTGCATGATAAACTGATATCTTTGGACAAAATCTACCAATATAAAACTGGCTATCTCAGGAGTGCTTGTTTCGAAATTCAATTAGGAGAAATATGATTGCTTTAACTAAAGTTCCTGCTGAAAAATCAACTGATATAAACTTATTTTTAATTCCCGGAGGACCTGGACTAAGTTCCAGAACAATTCGATGTTTAGATCTTTTGAGTAAGGCGTTTAATTTATATTACATAGATTTTCCTGGTACAAATTTAAATCCTTATTACGGAAAGCAATCCTTTCAAAGCATCTCAGATTCGTTAGCTGAAGTTATTCAAAAAATTGATGGGGTTAATGTAGTCGTTGGACATTCTTTTGGTGGGCTCTTCGCTTGTGATTTGTCTTGTAGAATTGACCTGAGGCGGCTTATCTGTTTGGCAACCCCGATGTCGAATAAGACCTTAGAAAGTGCGAATTTTAATTATAGTACTGCAGCATTACCTTTATTAAAAGAAAAAGAAGAGCTATGGAAACGCAATCCTTCAGACGAGACTTTTAAAGCATGGTTATCTGAGTATAGCTATCTATACTTTACTGAAGAGAAAATACTGGAAGGGCATAATATTTTAAAGAATGATTTAAGTTCAGCTCAGTTTTTTTTAGATAATCGGTCGGACTTAAATAATTATTTTTCAATTTTCAATCAATCTAAAAACAAATTTAGAGAAAAAATATTAATTGCTGGGGAAAAAGATAGATTGTTACCAGTATTAGACCTAGAAGCAGATGCTATCGCAAATAATTTTTCATTTAAAATGGTAGATAATGCTGGCCACTTTATGATGATTGATCAACCCGCGGAGGTTGCTACTATAATTTCTAACTTTATTTTAAAAAGTGGTGAATTATGAAAAAAAGGACTATAGTTAATTGTAAATCTTGTTTTCCTGTATTTTATCTTTTTTACATTTAGTCTATTTCTTAGGGTAAGGTTTCCAGCTTAAACAAATGTACTTATCGTCATCGATTAATATGTATTGTTTCATATTATTTAAGCTTCCTTTTGTTTTAAGTTGTCACCCATTCAGCAATCCCTCAAGTCGATCCAGATTTTTTCTACTATCAAATTTTCCTCTGATCGTGGCGTCTCCATTATTTTTAAATGTCTCCATAAGTTCTGGAGAATCGATTAATCTTTTAACAGAATTTGCTAAGTCTTGAGCATTTTTGGGCTCTGTTAAAAAACCATTCTTACCATCTTCAATGATTTCTGGATTTGAGCTTAGATTAAAGGCAACTGTTGGAATGCGATGATGTAAAGTTTCAATTAAAGTGTTGGCAGAACCTTCGAAAAGGGAAGGAAAAACAAAAATATCTAATGAGTTTAAAAAAGCTGGCATATCATCCACGTGGCCTAGTAGCTTCACTTCATTATCTAGACCTTGTTTTTTAATTTCTTGTGCGAGAGTGGTCCTTAATTCTCCCTCTCCGGCGATGAGAAGTTGAAAATTTAAATTTTGAGATTTTAATATTGAGGCCATCTCAATTAAATACTTTTGACCTTTTTGTTCTGTCAGTCTTCCAGCATTCCCAATGACAACTTCATTGGGATTTTTTTGGTAGAGTTTTCTTTCAGAAAATAATGGGATTTGAGTATCGACACCGTTGTGGAGGAGAAAAATTTTTTCTTTTGGAAACCAAGACTCATTACCCTCAACTAAGCTTCGCTCAACTTCTTTTGAATTAACAATAATATGTGTCAGAACATTTTTGAAAAGAAAACGATTGAGGGCCGTATTTCTTAATGGGTGAGGCATGCCCCGGCGATAAATAATTTTTTTAACACCTGCAATTTTTGCGGCAACTCCGGCCAGTTTTAAATCAGAAGGTAAGTTCAAAATTAGAGCATCGACCTTCTTAGTAAAAAAGAAGCTTGCAATGAGTAGAATCTTAAGTGGATTTAAAAAACTTAAATTTGATACCCGAAAAGGATAAAATAGAACGCTTTCTTTTGAAGCTTTCTTTTCTAATTCAGAAGCAACATTCGTGACTAAAAAGGTTTTATGTCCTCGATGAGCGAGATCTTTGGCGGTATTAAAATGCCACTTTTCACCACCACCCCAGGCCCGATTAGAATTAAAAAAGCAAACTGTTTTCTTATGAGTCATAGGGCCAGTTTATAATTTCTCCGCGACCTCGTCATTTAAATTTTCATACTGCGGCATTTTACTTTCATTCTCCTCAAAGCTAGAATGAAGGGATGAAAATTTTAATCACTGGTGGCGCAGGATATATTGGTTCACACTTTGTTAAGGCCTTAATAGGCCGAGGACACGACATTACTGTCTATGACAATCTTTCTACGGGACATAAAGAAGCGGTCTTAACAGGGGAGCTTGTTATCGGCGATCTGGCCGATAAATCTAAATTAGAAGAGCTTTTCAGAGCAAAGAATTTTGATGCCATAGTACACTTCGCTGGAAGTATTGTTGTTCCAGAGAGTGTGTCAGAGCCATTAAATTATTACCAAAATAATACAGTTAATTCTCATTTTCTCATTTCACTTTGCCAGAAGTATAAAGTGAATAAATTCATATTTTCTTCAACGGCAGCCGTTTATGGAAGTGCTGAAGGAGGAATTTGCTCTGAAGAAACTCCTACTGCTCCTATTAACCCTTATGGGCAATCTAAATTAATGACTGAACATATGCTGAAAGATTTTTCAGCAGCATCTGATTTTAGATACGTGGCACTTCGTTATTTTAATGTTTCTGGAGCGGACCCTGAAGGCAAGATTGGCCAGTCATTTCCTGGAGCAACTCACTTAATTAAAGTGGCCTGTGAAGTTGCAACTGGTAAGAGAGAGAGTATATCCATTTTTGGTACGGATTACCCAACTAAAGATGGAACATGTGTTCGTGATTATATTCATGTTTCAGACTTAGCTGAGGCCCATGTTAAAACTCTTGATTACTTAGACAGAGGTGGCCAATCGAGAGTGATGAATTGCGGTTATGGGCATGGTTTTTCAGTGAAAGAAGTTTTAGAAGTTGTGAATGAAGTTGCTGGAAAAAAAATTAAAGTCATTGAAACGAAGAGACGTCCAGGAGACTCTGCCAGCCTGACTTCAAAAGCAGAGCTTATTAGAGAAATCACTGGTTGGGCCCCAAAATATGATGATTTGAAAATGATAGTAAAAACCGCCTACGAGTGGGAAAAAAAGCGATCCTATTAATGAAGAAAAAGGCCCTCGTTGTACATTCAGGAGGAATGGACTCCAGTCTATGTTTAGCGCTGGCCATTAAAGAATTTGGTGCTGATCAAGTTCTCTCGGTTTCTTTTATCTATGGTCAACGACACTCAAAAGAAATTGAAAAGGCCCGAGAAATTTCAAAGCACTTTAATGTCGATCACACTGAATTAGAAATTAACTGCCTTTCTCAAATTACCCACAGTGCACTGATTGGAAATTCAGAGAAAATTGAACATCAAGAAGGCAAGGCCCCTAATACTCTAGTTGTAGGTAGGAATGGTTTAATGGCAAGAATTGCAGGAATTCATGCTAATGCCCTTGGGGCGAAGTGTATTTATATGGGAGTAATGGAATTAGAAGAGGCGAACTCTGGCTATCGAGATTGCTCCAGGTCTTATATGGACCTGATTCAATCCGCGCTCCGTTTAGATTTTGCAGACCCAAGTTTTGAAATCAGAACTCCATTAGTTTTTATGACTAAAAAAGAAACCATGGAGCTTGGATTTAAACTTGGAGTGCTCGAGTATCTTCTAGAAAATACCATTACTTGTTATGAAGGAATAGAGAAGGAAGGGTGTCTTAAATGTCCGGCCTGCAAGCTTCGTAATCAGGGGCTCAAAATTTTTAGTCTTGAGCATCCTGAATGTAAGTATTCCTATCGAGAGAAAATTTTAAACCTTATTGCATTCTAAAAAATCTTTCCAGGTATCAAGAAGAAGATCTTTTAGTTCTTCACCGTCTTTATCCCCAGATGGAGCACTTAAATATTCATCTAAGTCCATGACTGTATCTTCTAATTCTTCAATTACATTTCCGAGTTCTTCATTTTTAGAAGTATCAGCATTCGTTCCTGCTAGACTTAAGGCGGTTAAGAAAAAATCTAAATTCTCTTTGGCCATTTCTAAAAAGTGATTGATGTCTTGATCTTCAGGAAAAAACTTTTCCAATTCTTGTGATTTATTTTTAGTTAAGTTTTTCCATAAGTTTTCAAGCTCTCGATCTAGAGTAGGGTTCGATTCCGGAATATCTAATTCTTTGAGGGCCTGATGAAACTGAAATGGCCTTTCCGCACTCATAAAACCAAGGAAAAACGCCCTTAGTGATTCTAGAGACATATCAATTTCAGATTGTTCCATAAGCTCTTGAAGATCCATGCTACCTTCCTTTAAATGAGTAAAAATTACCAGAAGCTTCTAATTTTCACCATAGCTAAAGCAAGTTCAACCATAATTGAATTATGAAAAACGTCGCATCAATTTTGAACATTGTGTATTGGGGAACTAAAATAGGTCTATTCTTCTACTTTTTTCAGGATATTTTAAGCTTTATTTCTTGAATGGATCTTCCAACTTTTCACCGTTTTGCATTCGCCAAATTTTCACCGCACGAATAAAAACATTGTAGGCAGCAAGGGCCGAAACAACAAATCCATGGGTTCCATCGAGGATGCCTAATCTCCAAAAATAGTGTCTGAGAAACCTTCCAAAAGGCCTAAAAAATAAATAGGCAAGGCCAATGGTTCGACCATTTTTTTGAAATTTTTGAAATCGATCAATTGCTCCCCAAGTGGTGTAGCGATCGGCCTTTTTTAAGTAAGAAGTAAGGTCCTTATAGGTGTAATGGATTAATTTATGTTTAAGTATGCTAATGGAGCCTTGAGATTCAACTTCGGCATGAACATGCTTGTTTTGATAGCGGCATTCATCTCTTTTGAATAAACGAATAACTTTGTCTGATTGCCAACCAGAGTAATTAATCCTTTTGCCCATAAAAAAGTTTCTACGATAGATCCAGAAACATGAGTGTTTTGTTCCGTTTCTAAGGATACTTTTTACTTCTTCAACCAATTCAGGAGTGGGTCTTTCATCAGCATCTAATAAGAAAATCCATGGATGAGCTGCTTGAGGAATAGTCCAATTTTTTTGAGCAGCTGAATGCTCATAGTGATGCTGGAGAAGTTTCACTTGAGGAAAACTTTTTACTATCTCAATTGTTTTATCAGTTGAAAAAGAGTCCACCACAATAATTTCATCACACCAAAGCACAGATTCTATAGCTGCTTTGATATGTACTTCTTCATTAAAAGTAGGGATGATTGCTGTTATTTTTTCCATAGTTTTTGCACAGTTAAAAGATTACAATGATTTTATCTTATGAATACTGCTCCGTCTAAAAATATTCTTATCATTCAAACAGCTTTCATTGGTGATACGATTCTTGCCAGTCATTTTGCTCGTGCCGTCAAAGAAATATACCCAGACTCGAAAATTCATTTCTTTCTCAGGAAAGGCAATGAATCTGTTATTCAGGGATTACCAACAATAGAAAAAACATGGGTATGGGATAAGCAGGGCGGAAAGACGAAAAATCTATTTAAACTCATAGGTGAACTTCGAAATATTCATTTTGATGTTGTCTTTAATTTACATCGCCATTTCAATAGCGGACTGATCACTGCCTTTATGAAGTCAGATGTTAAAGTTGGCTTTTCTCAAAATCCGCTGAGTTTTTTTTATTCTCATAAAATTAATCATCTGATTCCTCACCGGCCCAAAGATAATGAGCAAGTTTATTGGCATGAAGTACAACGAAATTTACAGCTGATCCAAGTTTTAAAACCAGATTTTAAAATTGTGGATAACTCTAAAAATTACAAACCAGAATTACCCTTAACTCACAAGAATTTTGAGAAAGTCGCAACCCTGATTAAAGATGATTATTTTGTTATTGCTCCAGCATCAGTTTGGTTCACTAAGGCCTGGAGCGAGCATAAGTATCGTGAGTTGACTCAAGAGTTATCTAAAAGAGGAGAGGTGTACTTTATTGGCGCCCCATCTGATAAAGAGCTGTGTGAAAGAATAAGAGTGGAGATACCTAGAACTCATAATTTATGCGGACTTTTAAATCTTCTTGATTCTGCTGCACTTATGCAGAAAGCGAAGAGAGTTTTTGTAAATGACTCTGCACCTCTTCATCTTGCTAGTGCAGTTAATGCTAAAACTACGGCCGTTTTTTGCTCTACAATACCTGCATTTGGATATACACCTTTGAGTGATGATTCCCAAGTCGTAGATGTCGCAAATACTTTGAGTTGTAGACCTTGCGGTCTCCATGGACATAAGTCTTGCCCTTTGGGACATTTTAAATGTGCTGAAAATATTGAAATACAAAGTGTTCTTTCTACTGTTGAGTGACTTAGTATCAAAGTTCTTCAGGACTTAATGCGTTTCCTAGTTAAGATTAAAAATCTAGTTTGGAGTGGAAAGCCCGTTTGGTCAATATCCGTCAATGATACTTAGGTGAGTTTAAATAATGAAGGTCTTTCGATTTAACTTTATTTAAAAAGAAAAAAAGATTCGAGAGAAAGAAGCAATCAACAAAATAGATAATTAATTTTGGGGGCCATTTATAATGGCCCAATTTGTTAGCTCAATAGATGTTTAAAATCGTCCATATTCAATTTGCCACTAAAGTATTCATCATCATCTTCGGCCATTAGGTCTTTAAATAGTTCGCGCTTACTTTGTTGTAAAACCAGAACTTTTTCTTCAACTGATTCTTTAATAATAGGACGATAAACAGTTAGTTTATTTTCCTGTCCAATACGATGGGCCCTATCAATCGCCTGTCTTTCAACTGCAGGGTTCCACCATGGGTCCATAAGGAAAATGTAGCTAGCAGCAGTTAAGTTAAGCCCAAATCCCCCGGCCTTAAGGGAGATGAGAAATATTTGAGCATCACCTTTTTGAAAATACTCAACTTGCTCTCCACGTTTTTTAATACTTTGAGAGCCATCAATTCGAGCAAATTTCCAGCCAGCAACTTTAATTTTGTCTTCAATTAAATCTAAGTAAGTGGTGAATTGAGAGAAAATAAGAGTCTTATGATTTTCTTCAACTAGCTGCTCAAGATTCTCCATTAAAAAATCAATTTTCGTTGAATGAAAATGAGGCTGCTTTTGCCACAGACAAAGTTGGCGCATTTCAAGCAGTGATTTTAAAACTTCTCCATATCTCTTGGCCCCAGGAGCGAGCATATTGGCACGGATGGCATTAAGTTTTTGATGATAGTAATCTTTTTCCTCTTGAGAGAAATCAAGAAAGATGTGATTTTCAATTTTTTCAGGAAGCTCTTTCAGTACTTGATCTTTAGTTCTTCTTAAAATAAATGGTTTTACCGTTCTTCTCGCTAGTAAGCGATTCTTATTCTTTGAACTAGATTTAACGATACCTAAATCACCCCAAACACCAGGAACACAAAGATCCATGATGTTATAAAATTCTGAGAGGTCATTTTCAACAGGAGTACCGGTTAAACAAATTCTAAATTTTGCCTTGATCTGTCTGGCAGCATTGGCTCCAAGAGAGCGGACATTTTTTAAATGCTGAACTTCATCAAAAATTAAGATATCAAATTCATCTTCTCCCAGAGTTGAAAAAGATTCTTTTTTCATTAATCCATAACTCGTAAGAATAACTTTTGCATCTGTTTTGAATTCTCTTTCATCCCCATAATAGATTGAAAAAGTTAAATCAGAAAATTTTTCTAACTCATTTTTCCAGTTATAAAGAATAGAGACAGGGCAAATGATTAAAATCTTCTTTACACGGTCTTTAAGAGTTTGGAGTAACATAATAGTCTGAAGTGTTTTACCCAGACCCATATCATCGGCAAGACAAGCACCAAATTGATGTTCAAATAAAAATCTTAGCCAATTATATCCTGCTAATTGATACGGCCTTGCAATCTCTTTATAGCGAGAATCAATATCGTACTGAGGCATGTCCTTCATGGTCATGATTTTTTCACAGAAGGCCTCCTCTTCACTCGTGAGAGCGCCCTCTATTCCAAGACGTTTGAGTTCGAATAACTCAAAAATTCTTGAACGTTGAAGAAATAGGCCAAATCGGGCAATACCCTTAGATCCAGTTTCCTTTTTCTCTCCTTCAAATTTTGTATAACGCTTCATAAAGCGTAGGAGATCTTTTTGCTCATCTGAGAGAAGGATGAGACCTTTATTTGAAATAATAAAATTATCTGTTATCTCAGCATTCTTGATAACATTTAGATCATCCTCATTTACCACTAACTCAAGCTGAAACCAGTCCAGTTTTTCTCTGTTTCTTTCAAATCGAATAGAGCTCTTCCAAGTTCTGATTTGTTGTTGATCATAAAAAATAGTGATGTTTAGAGGAGTGACTTGTTGATAAAAGTTTGCAACTCCCTCAAGTAGTGTGTTCTTTGGAATTTGGAAAATAATTTTTCTTTCTTCTTTAAGGTAAAATGAAGTTTTAAGTCCTAATTCTCCAAAGCTATCTAAGAACGCAAGAAAAAGTTTTTTGAAAATTTTTGTTTTAAGAATAAAGATTTTTTTAAAGTTCGGGTCAAAAAAGCTAATCTCATTGTCTTTCATAAGTGTTGCGATCCAATCACTCATGAGTTGCTTTTTTGAAGCAGAGTGAAGATGCTTTTTATGAAAGAAAGTTTCCCTGTCAAAATCTTCGATCAAGGTTTTAAAAAATGTTGTGGCATCATTTTTAGTTCTGAAACTTCCGGCCCAGCCTTGCTCTGTTACAAATAAGAGAAATGGAGAAGGAATTGGGACTAACTTTTGATCCGCAGTAAAAACTTCCAGCTCTAGATTAAGGAATGTCTTTCTAGGGGAAGGATTAATTGAAAAACGATATTCCACATCTTCTTGTGGAAAATTCTCCCAATGAATTCCTTCAATCAAAATGTCAACATGACCTTTTTCTCTTAAAGGAAGAAAAATATGGAGAAAGTTTTGGATATCACCAATAGAATCCATTAGTTTCAATTTAGAAACTAATTCTCTAATCTCATTTGGAAGATCAAGTGCTTCGCCTGTTTTCCAGTTAAAAAGATAAAGAACATCAAAAAGAGAAACCTCTTTGGTCTCAATTCCATCAACGATCCAACTGAATTGAAAAGTAAACTTATCCTCTACATAAAGAATTTCACGGTATTCTTCTAAAATTGAAGCAGGAACTAAATTGATGAGAAGCTTTCCCTTCCATTTAGAGGGGGCCGGAAAATTAACAACTTTTCGATTGATGAGAGTATATTGAAGAGAACTAAAAGTTGAGTTCATCTTCGCGCCTTGAATAGACGGAGCACTTTTAATGAGTGTGCCGTATCTCTCAGTGTGGACCCCATCTTGAGAAATTAAACTGAGTGAAAGCGGTTCAGTACTTGTCTCACCCTTGGCCTGAATTTCATCAAATTTTAAAAGAAGACTGGCGGTATGATGACAAGGTTTTTCAGCATTCCATAATTTGCACGTGCACTGAGTGGTGAGTTTTTCAACACCTTCGATTCTTTTGAAGCTTACTTTTGATTCATAGTTGGTATTATTTTCGGCCAGAATTCCTGAAACAATAAAGTAGGTATCAAAACTCCCTTTAACAAACGATAAAGAAACTCTTCCTTGCTCAATCATTTTTCGAGCTTGAAAAATAGTAGGGGAATCATAGTTCTTTTGAACTAGATCATGAATTGAAGGTGAGTTCGTATATTCCATTGACTGCTCTTTTTCCAAAACTTTATTATAGGGCCTTTTTTTGAAAATGGCATTTAATTCGAAGGGAATCTCTTTACGCATTTTTTGTAAGTTCTTATGATATTTTTAGTCATATTTTAAAAAGGGTATTAAATGAAGCGCTCCTTTCTTGCTACAGTCATTCTTTTCTCATCGATGGCCCATGGGACCACTCGTAATATTTACGATCTGATGTATTTGCCAAAGGCCAATACTAATTTTGGTATGACTGAGCTTAATTCACACAGTGGTCGGATTAAATTTGCTCATTATAAAAGAACAGAAATTTACGGAAATTCCATTGCTCAAACTTTGGGGAGATCTTTTACAGATCAATTTAGTGCTTCGGCTAACTTATATTATGCAGATGTGAGTTATTATAATAATGGAAATTCTAGAACCAAAGTTGTTGGAGTTTCTGATCCTGTATTTAATTTGAAATTTAGGGCAATGGAAGGTGATTACCTTCTCGATATTTTAGGAGGTGCCCTTTATTCACGTGGAAGTCAGCATACTAGAATGAATGGTGATCAAAATAATTTGACTGGGGGACCTCAACTTTTTGCGGGACTTCAATTAGGAAAAAATCTTGAAAGACTTCAGTGGTCTTTACTAGCTCAGGTCAAACGTCAATTCAGAACAACTGATCGAAATGAGAGCAGCGATGATAAAACTAAGTATGATGAGCGTGATTCCCATCTTTTTCAGGGTGATCTTTTAGGTATTATTAATGAGAAGTCATTTATCCGGACTTTTCTTTCACTTACTTTTCGTGAAGCTTATTATGATAACAGTACTCCTCCGAGCCGAACTTCTCCCAATACACGGTATATTGCAGGGGCCGAGTACCAACATCTTTGTAAAGAAAATCTTCTCATGAGACTTGGAGTTAATTACGACAAAATTAATACAAATGCTGGTGTGGTTAATGATTACCACTACTGGACTTTCAGACTTGCGGCCAATTATCAGTTCTAATAAAAAAGGCCGGGTTTTTCCCGGCCTTTTCATTTCTAGTTATCTAAATAAGATTTTAGCAGTTTTGCTCGTGATGGATGACGAAGCTTTCTTAGTGCTTTCGCTTCGATCTGACGGATACGTTCACGTGTAACGAAGAAATCTTGACCTACTTCTTCTAGAGTGTGGTCAGATTTTTCACCGATCCCAAAACGCATACGAAGAACTTTTTCTTCTCTTGGAGTTAGAGTTGAAAGAACTGAACGAGTTTGTTCAGAAAGAGTCACACTCATCACAGCATCAGCTGGAGAGATGATTTTCTTATCTTCAATAAAGTCCCCGAGTGATGAATCTTCTTCTTCACCGATCGGAGTCTCAAGAGAGATTGGCTCTTTTGAAATTTTGAACACTTTCTTCACCTTATCAACAGAAAGCTCCATCTTTTCAGCAATTTCTTCTGGAGTTGGTTCACGGCCAAGCTCTTGGATCAATTGACGAGATGTACGAGCAAGCTTGTTAATAGTTTCAATCATGTGCACTGGAATACGGATAGTACGGCCTTGGTCGGCAATTGCACGAGTGATGGCCTGACGAATCCACCAAGTAGCATATGTAGAAAACTTATAACCACGACGGTATTCGAATTTATCAACCGCCTTCATGAGACCGATGTTTCCTTCCTGAATCAGATCCAAGAATTGAAGACCACGGTTAGTGTATTTTTTAGAAATAGAAACAACGAGACGAAGGTTGGCCTCTACTAGTTGAGACTTCGCTTTATCGGCTTTCTCTTCACCGGTTACGATAATGTTGTAAACCGATAGAATATCATCAAAGGCCATACCGGCATCGATGGCAAGACGACGAAGTTTTCTTAAAATATCTTCTTGAGTACGGATCATTTGCTCGATCTTTGCATCTGTTGTGAAAAGGTTACGAGCAAGCTCACGCTTATAAGCATCATCTTCAAGAAGACGCTCATACATGACTTTGTAAGCATCATCGTTTGCTACTTCAAGGAACTTATAGATACGCTCTTGTTGCTCATAAAGTTCTTTGAATTGTAGGTAGTAACTCTTTACTGGTTCAGTGAATGAGTTGATGATTTTACGGTTAAAAGTAAGGTCAACGAGTTCATCGCCAACTTTAGTCATCATTTTTTGTTCGTCTTGATCTAGCTTCTTTAGAGTACCATCTTCATTAACGATTTTAGAAAGAAGATCCTTAACGTGTTCAACAACAGCAAAAATTCTATCACGAGTATCGTGAATTTCTTTTTCCTGTGATTCATCATCAAGTCCGCGCACTAAATCTTTAACAAATTCATTTTGCTCTTCAGCTTGAATGATTTTGTTTTTAAGTTTAACAATCTCTTCAAGAGCGTGTTTAGACTTAAGACATGAAAGAACGATTTCTTTTTCGCCTTCTTCGATTTCTTTAGCGATTTTTACTTCGCCTTCACGAGTTAGAAGGGCAACAGAACCCATTTTCTTTAAATATAATTTTACAGGATCACTAGATGAAGCACGAAGTTCTGCTTCTTCATCTACTGAAAGAGGATCTTCAGCAATTTCTGTGCTGGCCTTTTCTGCTTCCTCTTCATCGAGGTCAGGTGTTTTCACCTGAATTCGGGCCTCTTCAATTTTTTCCATTATCTGATCTAGAGAAACTGGATCAACAATGTTGGCAGGAATAGCGTCATTGATCTCTTCAGGAGTAAGATACTGTTGATCTTTTCCTTTCATGACAAGACGAGAGAATTCCCGAGAGTTTAAAAATGCAACAACAACTGACATAGTATCTCCTAAATCTAGGGTGGCGAACTTTTTAAATTCAAAATCTCTTTATCAATTTTCGAGATTTCACCCAAAATCAAATCTACTTCATTCTGCGAATGTGATGACTTTTGACGTTCGACTAGATCTTTTCTTTTCAAACGTAGTTGATCCATTTGGAGCATCAACTTATAGTCTTTCAACATTCGCTGTATAACCTTATCGTTATACCTGTTTCCATGATTGAACAGGGACTCTGTTCCAATCTCTTTTATTTCTTTGCAGTATCCACCATATTCGATTTGTTCACGAACGATGGCCACATACTCGGCATCATCAATTTCCAAATAAATTTTAACGAGCCATTGAACTAATTTTTTTACCTCATCATGCCCAATATAGGCAAGGAATTCATCATGGTTAAGATGCGTCAAGAACTCGGGATGACAGAGAATTTCTCTCACAAAGAGCCTTTCACTTTTTGAAAGAGGCATGGGCCCTTGACTCTTAAGAGCTTCCTGCAAATTCTGGGCCTCTGAGGCCATTTCAATTAAAATTTCTTCTTCTTGTTGAATTTTGGGTTTTTCTTGGATGACCGGAGTCTTTTCTTTACTGCGACTTAGAAAGTCTTTGTAGTCATCTAAAATAGTTTGAGAGTCCGACTTTAAACCCAGGATTTTTGCCGCATTTACGACACGCTCCGAGGCAGAAAGGTTCTCTCTTAAAGGAGAGATAAGTTCAAAGATGCGATGCAGAATACCAAGTTTGATATCCAAATTCTCAGGAATTTTTTCAGGGATTTCTTCTTCTATCAAGACATCAATCAGCACTGGGGCCTTCTCAATTCGCTCAATCAGGGCCAATCTGCCTTCAGTCAGAAGGAATTCATCAGGGTCCTTTGCAGGGGCAAAGGATAAAACCTTAGGTAAAAGACCTTGGGCCATAAAATCCGCATTGATCCTTTGCATGGCCTTTTTTCCCGCATTATCCGAGTCCATGCCCAGGAAAATATTCTTAGTCATGTGGGCAAGAAGTTTTATGGAATGGTCTGAGAGGGCCGTACCCATCGTTCCAACAGTATTGGAGAAACCAAACTGGTGCATCATGATGACGTCCATGTTTCCTTCTACAATAATCACTTGATCATTTTGCCTAATATTATTCTTAGCAAAGTAATGGCCAAAAAGAATTGAGCCTTTATCAAAGATAAAGGATTCTCCAGAATTTAAATATTTTGGATTTTGATCAGGAAGAACCGCCCTAGAGCTGTAACCGCGGATTTGCCCACCATGATCATGAATCGGAAACATCACTCTGTCCCGATAAAAATCATAATAAGAATTTCTGTTTTCATTGAATCTCACAATCCCAATTTCTTGGGCCACTTTCATGGCCAGTTCATTTTCTCCAGGAGGAATGCTTTGGAGATAATGATATAAAGAGTTATTTCCAGGAGCATAACCAATCTGAAATTTATCTACTGACTCTTGAGAGAGTTTTCTTTTCTCTAAAAACTCTAAATAATGTTTAGGATTTGATTCCGCTACTTTTCGATAAAGTTTTACTGAGGCGTTAAGAACTCTGAAGGCCATTTCAAATTTGGGATTTTTCTTTTTTTCTTTTTGAAACTCTTCGAACGGAAGACCGAGAAGACCGGCAATTTCCCTAAGAGCATCAACATACTCAAGGCCTTTTTTTTCCTTAACAAATGTAATGGCATCACCACCATGGCCACAAACAAAACATTTGTACATTCCCTTTGAGTCATTAACTTTCAGAGAAGGTTTAGTGTCTGCATGAAAAGGGCAAAGACCTTCAAGGTTGGCACCTTTTTTATTTAAAGACATGTAGTGACTGATGATAGTCGAAATAGGGGTGTCTTTAATTTGGTCTTTTAATTGTTCAAAGGCCATCGCTATTTTATGTTCCTCAGGACAACGGATTTAATAAGTGTCCCTTGAGATAAAAATATCTTCTCAAACTTTGTTGTGAATTGGGAAAGAAAATGTTCTGGGAACTCTTTCCTTAGGTCTCTTGATTGAAGAAGGATTTCAAATCTTTTTTCTTCTTTTAAATGCTCAAGCATCCAATCAAAATAACCATCATGATCTGTTTTTACAAACAACGTTCCACCAGGTTTGAGGACTTTGTGGCAAGCATTTAAAAATGGTTTTTGAAAAAGCCTTTTTTTATTATGGCGATTTTTTGGCCAAGGATCTGGAAAAAAATAAAAAATCGACTGAACTTCATTCTCATCAAACATGAATTCAAGTCTTTCACCACGGGCCCGAAGGTAGCGGAAGTTTTTATGTTCTAATTTGTCCAATTTCTTGGCCACACTAAAACTTCTTTTAAAGCGATGATCAAGGCCAATGAAATTGATATCAGTTTTTTTTTGGCAATATTCCATCATGAATTCGCCATAGCCCGTACCGATTTCAACTTCTAGGGGTTGATTAT
Source organism: Bacteriovoracaceae bacterium (assembly GCA_050247975.1). Taxonomy (GTDB): domain Bacteria; phylum Bdellovibrionota; class Bacteriovoracia; order Bacteriovoracales; family Bacteriovoracaceae; genus Peredibacter. The sequence continues at coordinate 12,015 of JBFWTE010000007.1, read as the reverse complement.
TTTTAAAAATTCGCTCATTCCATTTACCAACATTTGATTCGGCTTCTTCGTCTCTTAGAACAAACGTGTCGAATACTCCTAATTTGTCGTGGTAAGGGTTATCGTGAGTGTATTTAAAATCCGAGCGATAGACGAAATTATCGTCCATTGTTTTTTTTGCTTTTTCTGTAGTCATATAGGATTGATAGGTAGCAAAAAAACTTACTGCCGTAAAATAAAAACCCTCCCCGGAAGGGGAGGGTAACGTTTTTTCAGAGTCTTAATCTTAACCAATCAGCTTTAGAGCACTTTGACCATTCATGTTGGCCTGTGCCAGAACCGAAGTTGAGGCAGAGGTAATGATTTGGTTTCGTGACTGCTTAGCAGTTTCTTCAGCATAATCTACATCGCGGATTCGGCTATTAGCTGCAGAAATACTTTCAGTATAAACCTGCAAGTTATTAGAAGAAGCCGTCAAACGGTTTTGAAGAGCACCTAGAACCGCACGTTGACTCACTACTTTTTGAATAGCTTGGTCAATGTTTTCTAGACTCGACTGTGCACCTTCTTTTGTTGATACATCGATGTCTGCAACACCCATGGCCTCTAAACCAGAATTTAATTGCCCTGGCTCAAAGCTGATACGGTTTTGGAATTCATCGCCTTTTGTACCGATTTGGAATTCCTTTTTATCACCTGTACCATTCAACAAAACTGTTCCGTTATATTCGGTAACTTGTGAAATACGTTCCATCTCTTGTTTGAGTTGTTGGTATTCCATATTCGTCATACTTCTTTCTACGTCTCCAACTGTATCAGATGCCGCCTGGATAGAAAGTTCACGTAAACGAGTAAGAATGTTAGTCGTTTCGTTCAATCCACCTTCAGCTACTTGAACCATTGAAATACCGTCATTCGCGTTTCGGTTAGCTTGTTGAGCTGAACGAATCTCAGACTTTAATTTTTCTGAGATCGCCATACCGGCAGCGTCGTCTGCGGCCTTCACGATTCTAGTTCCAGAACTTAGCTTAGCAAAACTGTCTTGCGTTTCTCTCGACACTTTATTTACAGAACCCTGTGCTTGAAGTGAAGAAACGTTTGTGTTAATTCTCATACCCATAGACCTATCCTCCAGAAAAATTCATACCCAACCTCCGTGCTAGCTGATGAGTTGTTCAAGCTCATCAAAGGCTACCTTGCCTTTTTGTTTTTGTTTGACTCCATCACTATGATGTCGTCGTGTTCACCAAGCGTTTCGGTGCAGTTTTTAGGAACATGAGGAATATTTTTCCGATTTTTTTAAAATATTTTTTGACTAAAAAAGGCGAGAATTTCCAAATGATGAATAAAACAAGATTGCCTGATTAAAATTGTCCATTGTGTTAAATTAAATTAGTTAACGACTATTGTTAGAAATTTGAGTAAACTGGCAAAAATTATATTTTTCAGAGAGAAAAGCCATGAAAGTATCCTTCATTGATATCCTTCGATATGAAAATAACTTCTATGAAACAGTGACTCACAAAACAGCAGAGCTACTTAAGAACGGTCACTTTGTTGGTGGTCCAGTGGTTGGCCAATTTGAATCTGCAATTAAAGACTATACCAAAACGGCATTTGCTCTTGGATGTGCTAACGGAACAGACGCCATTCAGGTTGCTCTACGAGCTGCTGGTATAGAGAAGAATGATAAAGTTCTTCTTCCTGATATGACTTTTTGGGCAACCTTTGAATCTATTGTTAACGTTGGTGCAATTCCATATACAATTGATGTTTCAAAAGAAACACTTCACCTGACTCTTGCTTCTGTCAAAGAAGGAGTGGAGAAGTTTAGGCCGAAAGCTCTTCTTCTAGTGCATTTATATGGATGGGCCTGTCCTGAAACAAATGAAATTAGAAAATACTGTAAAGAGCAAAACGTTCTTTTGATTGAAGATTGTGCTCAGGCCATTGGTGTAAAAATCAATGGAGAGAGTCTTTTAACTAATGCCTTCCTTGCAACAACTTCATTCTATCCTGCGAAGGTTTTAGGAGCGAGTGGGGATGCAGGTGGTATTTTTACTACTGAGCAAAAACTTGCTGATACTGCAAAAATTCTTATCAACCACGGACGTACTGGCCACTATGATCACGGGATGATTGGTTGGAACTCTCGTCTTGGTGCTTATGAAGCAACATTCATGGTTGAAGCACTTAAGCATCTTGATAATCGATTAGAAAGTCGTCGTCATGTTTGTGAAGAGTATAGAAAGAAAATTAAAAATCCTGCTCTTAAATTCTTAGCTCCTTCAAAAGATGTTTGGGAAAATGGTTACCTTTCAGTTGCTCTAATGACTCCTGAAACAAGACCAGCATTCATTGAATATTTAAAGAAGCACGATATTGGCTATGGAACTGTTTATCCTGGAGCGATGAGTGCTCAACCTGGAGCTACTGCGCATCTTGGTGGAAAAATTTCTCATGGGAATGCTGAGTGGATTGCAAAATCAATTATCAATCTTCCATGTTTTGCTTACATGAAGCAGGAAGAAATTGATTATGTGATTGAAAAAGTGAATAACTTTAAGGCCTAGTTTTTTTTAACCAGTCTTCTAGAATTAAAGCGGCTTTCTTCGCTAATTTTGGATCTTTTTGAATTTTATCGTTGAGACTTTTTATTAAAGTCTCAACGATTTTTTTATCTTCTACCGAGTAGAGTTTTTTTAATTGTGGGGTCTTGATCTTCGGCTCACCCATAAATACCTTAGGCCACAGAAGCTTCTGGAGAGCGACGTTTATTGGCCGCAACTTTAGTCATGTGCTCTTCGATAATTTCAAAAAGCTCAAGCTTCGTTGTTTTAGGGTCCATGCCTTGAGGCATAACTGAATAAACGATCTCATTGTTTACTTCAGAGAAAATAAACCAAGTTTGACCAATCTTTTGGAAAAGAACGTCTTTTACTTGAGATTTTACTTTGTTGTTTGATTTTGTATTAGTCATGGGGCCCTCCGTGGTTTTTTTGACTCACATCCTATGAGTCTGTTTGATAATCTTTTCGGAGAGCGGTGTTCAAACTTTAGGCAGCATCTAAAAAAACTGTAAAATATTTTTCCTTATTAAATTAGTAAGTTGATTGCAAACCTAAATAACCACTAAGTGTGTAATTTGACGAAGTCGTGAATCGATCGGAACCACCTTTTCTCCAGAGCTCTGGAATTTTTGCGGATTTTTGAGCGGAAAAATTTGCCGGTGACTCATACTCCAAAGCAGTCCCCATGACAAAATCGAGACCTTCATAAATATTTTTGCGGTGATACTGGATACCTATTTTAGGAGACAAATTGATGGCGCGATAAATTCTTTCTTCGCTACCAAGGTTTTGATCGCTTTGATTGATACTCAGTTGATTGAAAAAATTAAAGTTGATGGAGCCGTAAAGAGCAATCCTATCTTTTTCTCCTTTATAAGCATCGTAGCTTGCAAATGGCCCGATACCCATACGAAAGCCTTTTTCAGAAGCGCTCCGATTATCAAAAAGTAGAAACTCATTTTCAAAAGTTCTTAAATTAAATGTCCCACCTAAATAAAAGCGATCGTCTTTGTGATCGGGTGCTCTTTTTGAGAATGTCAGATTCACATCTATAGGATTTGAATATCCTTTGGCCTTAATGTCATTTGAGTAAGGATAGTTAGCTTGATAAGGAAGAGACACTCCAAGAGTCATTTGGGCCCGAAGTCCTCCCTTCCTTATAAAAGGGTAATCTTTAGGAAGAGGCTCGACTAATCGATAATCAGTATCATCATAAGAAGCCTTTTTTTGCTCAAGCTCCTTTGGATTTTCTAAATAAATATAAATATGTTTGCTTAAAATATAACTGATATTTCCTTGGCGATCCCAAGTGGCGATGAACTCATCATTTATATCTGCTCCAGGAGCTTCTGTGTTTAAAAGAGAAGGATCTACTTTTATAATGTCACCTTTTCTTTTGTATTGAACGACATTTGAATGAATATCTTTTTCTTTAAAGATGGGAGCCTCAAGAACGGTAATAACAGCATCAATAGCATAGGCCTGTGAGATAAAGAAAATAAGGAGTATAAAAAATCTCATTTAGAATACCTGTCCTATTGAGAGACCAATACTTTTGTTGGTATGAGAGTTTGAATCAAGTTTTACGATTTCTTTTTGATTTTTAATATTCAACCACTGTTGTTGAAAAAATACTCCGACTCCAAATTCTCCCCAGGAATTTTTTATTTGGTGCTCGGCCGATAAAAATAAATCAGTGGAGTTAAAATCATAGGTCACGTTTCCGTTGCTAGTCTTAGCAGCGGCATGGGCCCAAGGACTCATTCGAACTTCGGCATTAAAGCGAACCAAAAATTCTTTTATATTGAAATCTTTCGAGCGAAGTCGTGGCCCGAAGGAGAGTCCAGTGTAGTTAACACTTCCACCTGAAGATAAATCATATTGAGTTCTTTCGTAATGGACACTTAAACCGGGATTAACAAAGAGATTTAATTTTCCCATGAAGTGGCCTGCAATTTGATTGGTAATACCTTTGCGTGCTTGGGAGTCATTGAAGAGATCTTTCATATAATCGCCCTGAGTGTATCCAAGAAAGTAGAACGCTTCAGGAGAAAGGGCCAAATTTTCATCAAACTCTTTTTTTACAATTTGTTTTGGAGTTGGATGGAATTTAGTAGGAGCTTCATAAAGTTCGAGTTCATGTTTAACAGCTGCAACACTGGCACCAGCAATTTTAAAGGTGCAGGAGTCATCTTTATTTAAGAGATATTTGTGTCCTAGTTCATCTTGTAGCTTAAAATATCTAACATAAATAGGTCTTGTCACAGTAAACGTTTTATTGTCTTTAATTTGAATCAGTGTTTGACCAGCAGGGATGTACCCAAATTCTGTACCACTCGTTTCTATTTCATGGAGTGGAGTTACTTGGTTAAGAGGTTTGGATTCTCTTTTTTTTATTTCATTTCGGTTAAGTTCATCCTCTGATCTTTCAAAGCTGATATGAGGAAGTTTTGTTTCTAAATTTTTAATGACATTTAAATCATCGTCGGCAAAAGCAAAGGGAATTAAAAATAGGGCCCAAATCATTATTGGCCCCAGTGCTTTAAAATATGTTGAGCTTTTTTGAGAGTTTCAAAGTTGGAAGTATACTTAACACTGCCCTCCGAAAGATTATCTAGAGTGATCCACTGATAATTTTGGTGCTCATGAGGATCTAATTTAATATCCCATTTACCATCTAAGATGATGAGAAAGCATTTCTCATCAACTTTGCGTCCATGCTGATCATTAAACTGATAACTCATACCTAAATCAATAATATCGACAATGGATTCTATTTGCATGCCGGTTTCTTCAATGGCCTCTCTTAGGGCCCCTTCTTCAATTGTTTCACCTTCTTCCACTTTACCTGTAATGTTTTGCCAAAATTCCCCACGCTTTTTATTGGTTTGAAGCAAAAGGAAATAAAATTGACGGTTAGAGTCAATGGTAGCGATAACAACTTGGGCCTTACGAGTTTTTATGGTCATAGAATTATTATCAATGAGCAGTTAGAGATTGTCCAAATTCTCGAGTGAAATTATAAGCAGTTTGCTTTGCGCAACTGAGCCCTTTAATCAACTTATAAATTGCGTCATATTGCTAGATTTGATATGAAAAGAGGATGAACGATTTGAATTCGATATTGATTAACATAGCTCAGTCTATGCCTGGCTTTCTTCTGGCGATTGTCGCTCATGAAGCGGCCCATGCGTGGATGGCGAATTTTTTCGGTGATCCTACGGCCAAAAATGAGGGACGGCTTACCCTAAACCCTGCTGCTCATTACGATCCATGGGGAACAATACTGTTTCCGCTTCTTGCCGCTGCTACAAATTTTGCGATGATTGGTTGGGCCCGCCCAGTTCCTATTGAAGTGAGAAATTTTAAAAAGATAAGACAGGGAATTTTTTGGGTGAGCTTTGCGGGACCTCTATCAAATTTAATTATCGGCGTGCTCTCGGCGTTAATTTTGGCACTGATCGCAACAAAAGTTTCAAGTGACTGGGGCTATTATTCAATTTCTATTCGCATGCTTCGCTATTCTGTTTTTATTAATTTCATTCTGGCATTTTTTAATCTCATTCCACTTCCACCATTGGATGGATCAAAGATGGTTTCTTCCTTTTTAAAGGGTGAGGCCCTACGTAAATATGAAGATTTCGCTCGATATACCCCAATGATTTTTATTGGAGTGATGCTTTTAAGTTTTGTGGGCATCCACACTTTAAGTTATTTGCTTCTTCCGGCCCAGATGCTTGCTAACTTTATTATGTTTTCATTTCTGGGAATCTTTGGTGGGATAGGATAAAGGGAATTTATGACCGAGAATGAAATTTTAGTTAAGCTCGATCGCTTTGATGGCCCACTGGCCCTTTTGCTTCATCTTATTCAAAAAGAAGAAATGCGTATTCAGGATTTAGAGCTGAATACCATTACCAATCAATATTTAGATTATTTGCAGAAAATGCAGGATTTAAATTTTGATGTGGCAGGTGAATACCTTTTCATGGCCGCAACACTTCTTTATTTAAAGTCTCAAACTGTCGCGGATGAGTCTCAAGATCAGAATATGATCAAGATTACTGCTGGAGAAATGGGGCTTGAGATTCAAACTCGTGGGGATTTAATTAAGCGTCTAGAAGAGCTTGAGAGATTTCAGCGTTTAGGACAAAGACTTTGGGGTCTTCCAAAAAAAGGTCATGAGATTTTTGTTCATCCAAAAATTGATCGTAAAGCGATTGAGAATTCAATTCTTACACCGATTGATCTTCAGCAGTTAACAGAAACAATGATGGATCTTATTCGCCGTGAAAAGCGCAAGTATACAGTGGTGAAGAGAGATCGTTTATCAATTAAAGAGAAATTGATTCGCCTGAAGTCTCTTTTAAAAGAAGGCGAGACAACTCAATTTGATAAACTTCTTGAAGAAAATGAAACAGGAATTATTGATAAAGTTATTACTTTTATTTCATTATTAGAGCTTGCTCGTTTGAAAAAGCTTCAAATTTTTCAAAATGAGGATAAAGGATCTATTTATATTGAAGTGAAAGAGAGTTTGGATACTTTTGATGTTGAAACAGCGGATGGATTTGAGCCTGAAGGCGAAAAGAAAGAAACTGCGGCCCCAGCGGACGCTGTGATCCAATAAGGAAATGGATATGATGGAAAATGAAATCAATTATCAGTGGGATCTTTCAACAGAAACTGAAGAGGTAGCAGAAATGGCCTCAGAAGTTGAAGTTCAAGAAGTGGGAGCTTCAGAAGAATTTTCTTTTGATGTCAGCCATTTTGATGAGAAAGAGCAAGAAGATATGCTTTGGCAGGCCCGCACAGGCCTAAATGCTGATACTCTTTGTGGGGCCATCGAAACCATTATCTTCATGTCTGATCGCCCAATTTCTATTCAGAAAATCAAAGCTCAAATTGATAATGAACTTCCATTAAGAGTTGTGCATGAATCACTTTCAAAGCTTCAAGCTGGCTATGAAGAAAAGCATCATGGTATTCGTTTAGTTGAAGTGGCCGAGGGATACCAATTTCGTACTAAAGCGACTTATTCAAAATTTGTTCAAAACCTTTTTAAAATTAATTCACTTGTACTCACTCCAACAGCACTAGAAGTTTTGGCGATTATTGCTTACAAGCAGCCGGTTTCTAAAACAGAAGTAGAGAAGATTAGAGGAGTGGATTCAAGCCATATCATCCGTGCTCTCATGGATAAGCGTTTAGTGAAAATCACTGGCCGCTCTGAGGAACTTGGACGTCCATCATTATTTGGAACAACAGAAGAGTTTCTAGAAGTCTTTAATTTAGCAGATATTTCGGGCCTTCCTCCTGAGTATGAACTTGAGGAGATGGCGAATAAAAATACTATTGGAACAATTGCTGATATTAAATCAGTTGTTTTCCGTTCTGAGACTTCTAAGAAATTTAGTGTTGATGAATTTGAAGAGTTGGATCAACTTTCTGAAAGTATTAACCTCATCTCACCAGAGACAAGCTTTACCATGCTTCTTAAAACAGAAGAAAAGAAAAAGACTGATGGTGAAGTGGTGGTTAGAAAATCAGCTTTTGATATTCTTGAAGATTTTGTTAACCGTGAAGAATCAATTAAACAAAATCTTGTGGCCGCAAATTCTGAGACTCTCATGAATGTGGTTGAGCCAAAAATTGTAGATATCTCTTTAGAGGGTGTTATTTTTAATGCACCTGAAATAGATGAAGAATTTGAGGCCTTAAAGGCAAAAGAAATTGCAGAGATTGAAGAAATTGAATCTCAGAATCAAGACGAGTCTTTTAATCTTGAGCGTGAAGCTGAAGATTTAGAGAGGGCCTTAGACTTTGCTTTTGAGCAGCTGACAGGGGAAAAATTACAAGACCTTGATGAGTTGGATTTCAGCGCCGATGGTGAAATCGAGAACTTAGGTCAATCAATTGAGGATACTATTTCCAGAGGAAAGGACTTGGGGCTTGACCTGGCCTTCCTTAGCGATGTATCAGTAGAGCAAACAGAGTACAGCGACGAATAGTCCTTAAAATTTGTCGCTTATTCATAACATTAAACTGCCGAGAGGCGGATTGGAGAGATCATGACGAAGTCTAATCAAGACATTCTTGTTCGTTTACAAAAAGTTATTGCAGATTGTGGTGTAACCTCTCGAAGAAAGGCCGAAAACCTTATTCTTCAAGGTAAAGTTTCAGTTAACGGTAAGGTTGTTACTGAGCTCGGGACTAAAGTTAATCCTCATTCTGATGTTATCCAAGTTGAAGGCAATACTCTTGAGCTGATGGCCATTGATAAGGTGTACATTGTGATGAATAAGCCACGTGCTTATATGACAACACTATCTGATCCTGAAGGCCGTCCAACAGTGATGGAACTCATTTATGGTGTTAAACAGAGAATTTTCCCTGTGGGCCGTTTGGACTATCTTTCTGAAGGACTCCTTATCCTTACGAATGATGGTGACCTTGCCAATATGATCATGCACCCAAGATATGAAGTTGAAAAAGTATATGAAGTAAAAGTTTTTGGCCATGTGAATGAAGGAATTCTTGCCCGTATTAAGCGTGGGGTAATGACTGAGGATGGTTTACTTAAACCAAAATCAGTTCGTGTGATTGAACAACTTCCTAACAAAACTTGGCTTGAGTTTAGATTGAATGAAGGAAAAAACAGAGAGATTCGTAAGATTTGTGAAGCTGTTGATCTGACTGTAGATAAACTTCGTCGAGTGGCGATTGAAGGATTAAATATTCAAAGTCTTCCAGTTGGCCAGTATATGTTTACTACTCGTAAAGAGTTACTTAAGGCCCTCGGTATGAACGAGAAGGGCGAAAAAGTTTCTAAGCGAACTTTTGTTTCAGCGAAGAAAACTCTTAATGTGGCAAAGGTTGCCAAAATTGTATCTAAAACAGCTAGACCAGCAGATGATAAGAAGTTTCAAGTTTTCCGTAAGGAAAGTTACTACGAAACAGTGGCCTCTATTAAAGAACTTAAAATGAGACAGGCCGAAGAAGAAGCAACTAAACGAGCAGAAGCTGAAGCACAAGAAAAAGCCGCTCGTTTTGCAAGATCTGCGAAGAAGTCTAGACCAAATAATTATGGAAATTAAAATCAAGAAAGGGAAAATCTTAGTTTACCGAGTCTTTGACATCGGTTCTGAGATTGACCTTGAAAAAGTAGAATCACTCTTTGAGGATAAAAAACTCAAAGAGCGATTTAGACTTGATCGTAAGCACAACACTTCGCTTGTGATTTCTCGATCACCAGTTTCTATTCATCTTGGAAACGTTGAAATTAATTTGATTGATAAAAAAGTGAATTCAGAGCTGATTGCCAAAGTTTGGCACTTTGGAACAGTTTCACTTTGCTATCAAATTCCTATTCCTGAAAGCACTGGTTGGTTTGATTTAGTGAAAATGGCCAATTGGATTGAGAATGATCAGCAGATTGATTCCCTGGCAAGAATCAGTGCCAAGGAATTCCAGCAAGATATTCGAAATGCTATTCCTGTTCTGAATACTTGGACAATGAATGAAGACTACGTCACTTATTTTATCCAAGAATTTGATGGCCTTAATGGTTCAGTTTCAACCCTCAGTGAAAAAGTAGATATTCCGGCACTCATTTTAGGTGAAGCCAAAGAAATTTTATCTGAATCACTTAAGAGAAATATTTTAGATAATCTTTATCAATATTCTAAAGATGATTTAGTTGTGGTGGATTGGAACTCTGCTCTTGTGGTAGAGCCTTCTGGTTCAATGGATGTGCCACTGGTGATTGAGTTTGCTCTCAACCAGCTTTTAGAAATGCGCTATTATGATGATTTACTCGATCAGCGTTTGAACACTCTTTATAATGAAGTTGTAGGGAAAAGACGCGGTATTATGTCGAATAAATATTCTCGCTTAGCGGAAGAAGCAGGCCAAATCTATCTTGAGATTTCAGAAATTGTAGAGAACGTAGAGAATTCCTTCAAAGCAGTGGGGGATTTTTATCTTGCTCAGATTTTCAGGGCATCTTCTAAGCGTTTTCGATTTGATGATTGGCAAAATAGTATCAATGATAAATTAGGAAATTTGGCCGAGGTTTCAAAGCTTCTTCACTCTGAAGTGAATGAATCACGAAACCAGATGATGGAAATCATCGTGATCATCTTGATTGGAGTAGAGGTTGTGCCTCTGGTGATCGATCTTTTATTTAAATAAAAGATTAGTTATCAATATTGTGAAGCTTGTTTTCAATCAAAGATTCATTTAGAAAATCCACAGCAAATTCTACTGCCTGCTCCCCATAACAGATCTTCTTATTATGTTCAGCAAAGTTTGCATGCTTAATCAGCTCTGCTGCCTTTTTAAGAAGCTGTGAGCTTGTTTCAAAATATTCTGACTCATCTTCAGCAGTCAGCGCGTGGGCCATTAGAGCAGTCATACTTTTAATCAAACGAATCTGTGTAGGAGTCAGATCCTCTACTGAAAGTTTGATGTGGAGTTCTTTTTCTTTGTGCTCTAACTTATGCATGACTTGATCCTTTTAAAGTCTATTAAGAGCTTTATCGGGAAAAAATCCAAGAAATTTAGCTATTTATGTCGGACTAAAGTATTCCGGGTTTTAAGCTTTACAACGAGGCAGGAGAAGAGTATAACTTCCTTAATTTCCAAGAGTTTATCCTTTTCAATCGCGGGATGGAGCAGTCTGGTAGCTCGTCGGGCTCATAACCCGAAGGTCGTAGGTTCAAATCCTGCTCCCGCAACCAAAATTCGGAACACGCAACAGCGTTAAAAATATAGGGATTCGGCACAAACCGAATCCCTTTTTTATTTCAGCAACATTCATCACAAAACATCAATTACAGAGGGAAAAACGAATAGCTTTTCGTGTTCTTCCCCACTCAACTGAGGTCACTGGAAGTAGCTTGAAGGACATGTATGAGGATGCCTAAGGGATGCCTCAAAATGCCTTCACGAAATTTCATCTGAAAAATGGATGCCTAAAATCCAGGCATCCTAGGCTTGCAAGAGTCTGAATTTTAAAGCGTTCTTAAACCCAACTGTAGAAGTTCCTATTGATGCTTCTACAAAAGAAAGGATGCATTTTATGAAGTCTCTAGGTCCATTCTCGAGACATAGGTTACAGTTTATTCCGGAGACATAGGTAACACTTTTTTGTTAAATGGGTCTTCAACTGGTTCAATTCTCGAATTGTTCTCGTCAAAATACCCAAGATCATAGTCCAAAAAAGTAACTACCCAAATTCCATCTTCAACTTCTTTTATCCCTACTTCTTGCCCAGCTAAGGCATAGCTAACACTTACTTTCAGTCCACCCTCACAAATTCTTCCACAACGAGTGACTTGAACTGTTTTATCGTGGAACGGATAAAAGATTGGTTGAATACCCTTATAAATCCTTTCGGATGGTTTATAAATTTCTGAAGGGTACTTCATACCAATAGCTTGGTGAGGTCTTTCGTTGTTAAAAA
>JBFWTE010000006.1:0-147611 GCA_050247975.1 Bacteriovoracaceae bacterium | reverse complement strand
CGAGTGGTCACCGGCGATGTACATTGGAGTTGCCGAAAAAGTTTTAAGTTTTAGAGAAGTTTTTGAAAAAAGAAAGTTCAAAGCGCACGCGAGACTCGATCAAAAGGAAGAAGACTTTATGAATAGGGATTATCCATTTTCGAGGCAAAAGATTGTCGCTTAAAAGAAAAAGTCCTGCCAAAAGCAGGACTTTTTTTCAATTATGAATCCTCAGTTTAGTGCGGACAATTTATGACAACCCACAATCAGTGTAATTGTGGGTTACAGCTTTATTAAAAATCCTTTAACGTTATAAACTAAGCACTACTTTACTTCTAACTTCAATATTCTTAACTTCTTTAGACTTTGTCCCTTCAAAAGCAAAGTCATAGGTACCAGCTTTTAATATTATATAAAAACTTCCATCTGGATTAATTTTATAGTTTGTTACTGCTGACTTATCTTTTGAAAGAGTGACTCTAATTCGATTAAAATCATTCCCCTTCACACTCCCTTGAAAGCTAGGCCCTTCCAGTCGTGTAAATAAATGCATCCAACCTCTACGGTTTCTTAATACAGTCTTATCTCGGGTTTTTCTGTAATTTGGAAAGAAGCCTTCCCAAGAGCTATTCACTTCAATAACAAATGGAATAACTTGGTGTTCAGTATACATCCAGTCAATATCTCCACCATCAACATTATAAAGAAGTTCCCAAGAAGTACCGGGTTTATAATCTAGCGTTTTACCAATCTCTGCGCCAATTTCTTCAACAGCTTCAGTTGCTGGAGTTCTTTTAGGTTTACAGCCGAAAGGATAAATCACAATTTCAGAATATGAGTGATAAGAGATATCAAATACTGGCCTAATAGAAGCAACGAGATTCATCATGGCCTGAGTTTCAGGCTCTGAGCCTGCAGCTGCTCCTCTATAGTCTTGAGCATCTTTACTAGAGCTTGATCCCTGACAAGTATTCCAAGCAGTAGGATAGTTTCTATTAATATCTACTCCGTAGCCACCACGATTATTTTTTCTCCACCAGCCATCTTCAGTCCACATTTTATGATTACCATCAACGTTGAACATTGGAACAATCCACACTTCGTAGCTATTTACCCACTTAGTTACATTCGCATCTTTTCCATAATTCGAAGTTAAGTATTCCACCATATCTGTAGTAATTTCCGGAGTCATCACTTCTCGAGCATGATGCATTCCATTTACTAACACAACCGGTTCGACTTCATCTTTTTCGACATTATCTGAGATTTTAATCGCCCAAATATCTCTCCCTTCAAGCGATTTACCAATACTCACAAGCTTGGTTATGGTCGGATATCTATTATTAATGTCTCTTACAAAATCTTCTATCTCTTCTGGTGTTTTATATTCTTCATCAGGACCACCTGCTACTGTTTGCGGAAAAGCAAATTGAACAGAAGTTTTTTGAGATTGAATTTGAGCTAACTCAGATTCAGTTAATAAAGCTTCAATATGATTTTCTTTGTAGTTCACCCCTGTGATATCAAACTCATTTTCTCTCAGAAACTCTCTAATTTGTGGGGTTAAATCAAATCGAACAATCATTCGTGATTCTGCAATTGCGTTACTACTAATGATGATTGAGACCATTAGTAACTTTTTCAAACTCATCTTTTTCCTCCATGAAACATAGACATTATTCAGGAGAACAAAGTTAGTTTATTAAGTAAACATGATGAAATAATAAGTAAGATTTAATTGAATACCAGATCTTAGCAGTAAACTATGCGGCCAGTGCAGATAATTCTGATTCAAAAGTCTGAATTTTATCTTCTTTATAACCGCATCTCTTCATAGCATCGATTAAAACTTTCAAACAACGCTCGTCTTTAATTTTGCGATTATAGATTTCAAGACCATTTTTAACAATGAAATTTGCATCAGTGTTTAATTTAGCACTAATTAAAAAATCACAAATAAGAAAATCTTCACTATCTTTTGATCCGGCAGGAAAACGCTTCATAAATTTTTGCGCTTCATCCGCTTTTTCATAATCAACTAGAACAATGATCATAGCTCTTAAGAATTTAGTAAATTCAGAACAAGAAACGGCAATATTATCAAAGTACTGCAAGGCAACTGTCGTATTCTGGTTGATCAGGTAGTGCTTTCCAGCGATATACATACCAGCGCCTATATAATTAATCATTTGAGTTGTTCTTTCTTCAAGAGAAGTAAAAATCTCATAGTAAAATTGCATGTCTTCGAAGTTTCCTGTTTGCACTGAAAGCCTAATAATTTGTGCTAAACGATCCGGATTTGCAGGGAAATATTTCGCAATTTTTTTCACCACATGATAGGCCTCATGCAGTTTACCTTGAGAAATAAAAATATCGAAAAGACCAACCAAACATTTATAGTGAATATTATTAAAAGTTAGACCTTGCTTATAGGAGCCTTGAGCATTTTCAACCAATTCTGTTAAATACTCAGCTTGACCAATATAAAATAAAGCAAGCGCTGGCTTATCGTTTAGCTTAGTAGCTTCCTTCAAAACATCAATCGCTTCTTTAAATTTACCTTGCGCAATTAAAGACTTACCCTCTTCAACTTTTAACATATAAGGGCTTGGTTTAATTTTTGCTGTAATACAAGAAACCAAACTCTCCTGAATACTTTGAACGGTATATGGCTTTATTATGAATGAATCAACTTCTTCTTCTGCTGCCTTGGCCACTGCTGATTGAGAAATATTAGCAGTAACTAGAATTTGGCATAATTCTTTATTGTTTGGATCTTTTGATCTTAAAAGTTTGAATAAATCAAAACCAGATCCTCCTCCAATCATATAATCAGAAAGAACAACACCAATTTTTTTCGTTTCAATAAGAGAAATAACTTCAGAAATATTACCAGCAGTATGGATCATGTGTCTTTTCCAACCAAGATCATACATGATTTTTAGCAGACGATTTCTTGATCCTGGATTTTTATCCACAATCAAGACTTCGTTCGTTTCCATGAATTTTTTGAGCACGTCTTTCTGGCTCATTTAAAATCCTGCTGCTTTCTTTAAAAATTTACTTATATAACACTGTCTTTCATCTAAATTAAATAGCAATTGCGCCCAAGTCGACTCATAGCTTCTCTGTACTTTAAAAAGCAGTCCATCATCAACTTTTTGACAAGTACCAAGAACTATAAAGTTGCTAATTCTATTGGCACTTTCCTTAACTCTTACTTTTAATACGGCTGTCTCATGGCCATCCATTTCTTGATCAAAATCTAAAATTATAGACTCAAAATTAATTTCTACTGGATGAACAAAGTATTTTTTATTTTGAATTAACAATTCTATTAATACGCCATTCCCTTCAAAATAATCGTGTAAATCTTTTTTAAAATCTTCAACGTTAAAAAGTAAAGGTGCCAACTGTTCCAACAATTCTTTTGGGTCCTTCTTGGTTAAACTTTCTGTAATACAATTATGGACTAAAAATCTTCGATCACATTTACTTGGTTCATTTAAAACGACAAACAATGGCATAAAATCTAATTGGCCTTTACACCAATCAATCAGCTGATGAATTATTCCGTCACTCAAATAATGATTCGAAATGACTAAATCAAATGAATATTTTTCTAGATTTTCCTTTGCAGATTTTAATGAAGTACCCACAAGGCAATTTGCCCCTTCTTTTCCTAGTAGCTCCGCTAATTTTTCAGTGAAACTCTGATCCTCATCAATAATGAGTACATTGTTTCCAGAAAACCTTGTCATTAATACCCTTTAGCTCTTTTGAGAAAAGTATCCACGCTCTTTTGTCTTTCTCTATACATATCCATAAATGATACAAATTCTTTCACTTTCTCTTCTGCAACCTCTACCTCTATATATCGGGTACCATCTTCATCTTCGTTAATACTTTTTACATCACCCTCGAAAGAAAGTTTTTTAAAGTTTCCGCGATATTTAAAACTTAGATCCAGCACCACTGGTTTATTAACCACCACACCATTCTGTGGAGTCGTAAAGATTATTGTTTGCTCAAAATGATCGTCCAACTTACAAGCAAATTTAATTTGGCCCTGACTGAGATATGATAAAACCTCAGGAGACTCAAGAGTGGCTTCAAGCTCGGGATCACTCTCAGAGAAACCTCTTTGCCTATCAGCCTTGGCCCCAATAGGTACAACATTATTACTTAATTCTTTTTCTAATTCATCAATCCTCTTTTGAGCTTCTTGCTTTCTGGCCTCAATATCTTTTTCATAATTAACTCCACCAAAATCATCTTTCTTTGAATTCTGAGAAGAGTAAGGATTTTTTGCTTGGCCAGCTTTTTCACCTAGGCCATGTAAGTCAGTACCATGCTTGCCCTTCTTTTCTTGTCCATCTCTAGAAGGGTCTCTTCTGTTCGCTTCGGGCTTAACATGTGAGTTATGATTCTTATAATAGGTATCATGACGTTCAACTTCATCTTCTAATCGATCTCCCTCTAGAGGACCGTTGTCGATCTGATCCGTTTTCGTCTTACCTGAAAGTGGGCCACTAGTTGATGAATTTGTTGGCGCCTTTAAAAGATCACCTTCTGATCTCTTATCTTTTTCAATCGAGAGCTCTGTTCCAGTTCGTTTTTCTTCTTTATCTCTAAAATCAGGGGTATTACCTCTTGAAGAACTTTCTTGAACCGCCTTCAGCTCTGGACTATTGGCACCAGCTTTTTGTTCAACATCTCCCTTATAATGTGATTGGTTATTCACATCAGTTGATGATTTCCCTTTTAATGGATCACTTTGAATATTATCTTTAGAATTTTTTCCAGATAAGTTACCAGCTAATTGATCAGTGGATCCCTTCCCTTCCAAATTTTTTAATTGAAGGGCCTCTTTCTCATCTTTATAATCATTGGCCTTGGCAGATTCACCGTCTTTTTTAAAGACGAGTTCTTGGTTAAAGCTTTCAATAATTAATTGTTCTTTGGTCTTTGCATAGTCAGAGTTCTTACAAATACTAAGGACTTTATCTTTTACACCTATTCTTGAATGAGTTGCCGAGTTATCTTTAAAAAATAAATTAAAACTTTCACCTGTAATAAGCCAAATATTTTCCTTATATACAAACTCTGGCTTTTGATCTCCCTGAAAGTACCATTCACCATCTCCGCTTAAATAAAGCTCTTTGTGTTGATTTTTGATATCAAATTTCCAGAGATTTTTTTGACCGTTGACCTCGACCCATTGACCCACATAACCACTAGGACCAACTAATTTAACTAGCCATTTATTGATAACTTTTTTGAAATCTGATTCGCTCTTAATTAACCAAATATCACTTTCTACATCGAGGGGCTCTTTCCAAGATATTTGGGACTCTTGCGTCTTCTTTTCAGCACTATTGCTATTTTCTGTATTTTTTATGTTCTTAACTGATGTCTGGCCAGCCTGACTTTTAACTTGGGCATTCAGGGCCTTCATCCAAAAATCGATTTTAAATCTCAGGGCCTTCGTTGTTACATTAGGATCCACGAGATCAAGGATCCCCAACTTTTGAATCGCTTTTTCAATATCCTTACTTGCCGAAAAATTAACGACAACCACTTTAAAAACTATCTCTTTGCCAAATTTTTTACTAGTTTTTACAAATGAGGCCAGTTGAATTAAATCATTTTTATCTGAAACTGAGGTAATTACGAGACTTGAAGGTTCAACAGTGAGATAATTAACTAGATCTCCAGTGGAATCTTGGCTACTTGTTTGATAAACAGGAGCAATATTAATAGCTTCGTTAAGTGGCTTCCACTCGTTTTTAAATAAAAATTTTGAAATAGTGATGCTATTTGAACTCATGAGTTATCCTGATTTTTACTTACAAATCTTGGTAACATATCGAAGAAAATTAAGGTAATCTTTAGCTAAACAACCTAATTTAAATCAGCTTTTTATGGAAAATACAAAAGAATTAGAAGAGCAAGAAAATCAGGAAATCCTTCAAGATCTCTCAGAACAAGGGAAGACCGAAGAGCTCGTTGAGATGTTTGAAGAGCTTCCTACCATGGATGTGGCAGAATTCATGGAAGAAAAGCCGACCGAGGAAGTCATCCAGTACCTAAAAAAGCTAGATCTGGAAGACCAAGGCCGTATTTTTTCGGATTTCTCGATTGAATTGCAGCTAAAACTCTTTCATAACCTCGATCGTAGAACTTTTGCCAAAATTTTTGGTCAGATGTTTTCTGATATTCGAGCAGACCTTTATCAGGAGCTCTCTAAAGAAGAACAAATTGAGCTTCTTCCTTATTTAGAGAAGAAAGTCCGTGAGGACGTTATTATTCTCTCGGCTTATCCTCCAGAGACGGCCGGTGGTATTATGACCACTGACTTTGCAACCATCTTTGCGGATATGACAACGTCAGAGGCACTCGAGAAGATCCGTAAAGATGCTCCTTCCAAAGACATGATCTACTATATTTATGTAGTAGACCATTCGATGGTGATGAAAGGCCTCGTGACTCTAAAAGACCTTGTAATGCATGAGCCACAAGTTAAAGTTACAGAAATGCTTAATGAGTTCTTTGTTTATTCAGAAGTCAATGAAGACAGAGAAAGTGTGGCGCAAAAAATCGAAAAATACGATCTCGTTGCCCTACCTGTTTTAAATTCTCTCAATCAACTTGTTGGTATAGTTTCTCATGAAGAGGCCATTGATGTAATTAAAAAAGAAGCGACAGAAGATCTAGAAAAAATCATGGGGATCATGCCCTCTGAAAATTATGAAGAATATATGGTTTCTTCATCTTTTCAGCATTTTAAAAAACGAGTCGTCTGGCTGGTGTCACTGGCGGCGATTGGAATTATCTCTGGTATGATTATTAATGAATACCAGAGTGTGCTTGAAAGTTTTATTATCCTGGCGATGTATATGCCGATGATGGCCGCAACGGGTGGGAATACTGGATCTCAAGCTGCCACCGTTGTCATTAGAGCGCTCTCTCTTGGAGAAGTTCAGGATGATGACTGGCCAAAAATTCTTTTTAAAGAAATTAAAATTTCATTTATGCTCTCTGTTTGTGTAGCTGTTCTCACCTATTTAAAAATAGCATTCCTTTCATTTCACTCCCTTCTGCCTGTCCAGTTTAGCTTAAGTTATGTGGCGCTGATTATTTCATTTGCTATTGCCATACAAGTTATCACATCGGCGATCATTGGGGCAGGTCTCCCTCTCGTTGTACGGCGTTTAGGTGGTGACCCTGCTGTTGTTGCTAGTCCGGCCATTACAACAATTGTTGATATTACCGGGCTGTTAATTTATTTTAGTATTGCTTCTATGACTCTTGGGATTTCTTAAAAGGAAAACATATGCAAGTTGTAATTCTTTGTGGAGGATCTGGAACCCGTCTTTGGCCAATTTCTAGAACTCTTTTTCCAAAACAATTCGTTCAACTTTTTGATAAAGAATCCTTGTACCAAAAAACAATTAAAAGAAATACTCAGATAGCGAATTCATTTTCTATTGTGATTAATCAAGAGCAATACTTTTTGGGACTTGATCAGATTAATGAATTAAAAATAAATTCTCCTCGTCAATTTATCCTTGAACCAGTAGGAAGAAATACAGCTCCAGCTATTGCGATGGCCGCCCTTGCAGCTGATCCAGAAGAAATACTTCTGATCGTTCCTTCTGATCATTTAATTGAAAATCAAAAAGCCTACGAAGAAGCCACTAAAAAGGCCATTGAATTTGCTTCTCAAGATAAATTAGTTACTTTTGGCATTAAACCTACATATGCTGAAACAGGGTACGGCTATATCGAAGCAAAAGACTTCGATGTAAAATCTTTTAAAGAAAAACCAAGTGCCGAGATTGCAAAAGAATACTTAAAGGCCGGCAATTATTTTTGGAATAGCGGGATGTTTTGCTTTAAAGCAAAAGTTTATCTTGAAGAACTTAAAAAAAATGCACCAGATGTTTATGAACATAGTCTTTTAACATTTAAAAATGCCCGTACAGATGGCGGAGTTATTAGATTAAATCTTGAAGACATGAAGGCCATCCGTTCTGAGAGTATTGATTATGCAGTAATGGAAAAATCCAATCAAACCAAAGTCGTACCAGCAGATATAGGCTGGAGCGATTTGGGTTCGTTTGATTCACTCTTTGAATCTCTTCCAAAAGATGATTTAGGTAATACTAAATCGCCAAATGTGATCCATTTAAATTCTAAAAATAATCTTGTGATTGGAGGCAAACGCCTTATTTCAACAATTGATGTTGAAGATCTCATGATTGTAGATACTACCGATGCCTTAGTCATAGCGAAGAAAGGCTCAACCCAGAAAGTTAAAGATTTAGTAGCTGAAGTTAAGAAATATTCTCAAGAGATGACAGAAGTCCACACCACAGCTCATCGGCCATGGGGGACCTATACAATTCTAGATGATAATAAAGGCTACAAGGTAAAACAGATTGTAGTTCACCCAGGGGCCAAGCTTTCACTTCAATACCACCATCATCGTTCAGAACATTGGATTGTCGTTTCAGGTATTGCGACAGTAACTATTGGTGATAAAACTTTTGATCTTAAACAAAATGAATCGACTTACATTCCAAAGGAAGCACCTCACCGTCTGGCCAACAATCAAAAGGAAGACCTTATTTTGATTGAGGCACAGGTAGGACCTTACCTAGGGGAAGATGACATAGTGCGAATCCAGGATGATTACAAACGTAACTAATTGAATAGTCGAATTGATAGCTTAAGGCTCCCTCTAGACGTTCTCTTGAAACTCTTGCTAGAGTAAAAAAGTTAACACACACGAGGGACCTATGATTCGATCAGTTTTGATCTTAATCGCATTTTGTTACGTCTTAACGACGCTAACTAAATTTTGATCAGGAACGGTGAAATGGAATTCACCCCAATCCTTAAAGAGCTTAGTTCTCTTTTCTCAACCTCTCATTTAATTGAAAAAAAATCCGCTCCTTTAACTGTAATGATTTTATCTCCACATCCAGATGATGAGTCCATTACTGGAACTTTGGCATTGAGATTACAACTAGAAAATAATATTCAGGTCATTAATGTTGCCGTCACTCTGGGCTCGAATAAAGAGCGCCAAAAAGAAAGATCAATTGAACTTGAAGATGCATGCAAAATTCTTGGTTTTGAGAATGTCATTTTAGATGAGAATTGGAGTAAAAAACAAAAAGAACTGAAATCACTTATTCAAAAATATGCACCAGATATTATTTTGGCCCCACATTTAAAAGATCATCACCCAACTCATATAAAGACGGGGGAACTTTTAAAGAAGGTACTCTCCTCCTTAAACAAAATGAATATTCTTGTTGCTTGGACTGAATTTTGGTCACCTTTAAATAAACCCAATCTCTTAATTGAAGTTCCTATTGAAATTGTTGAACTCCAAATGAAGGCACTAGAGGCCCATGTTGGAGAGGTTCAAAGAAACCCATATCATTTGAGATTACCTGCATGGATGATGGATAATGTGAGAAGAGGTTCAGAACTGATTACAGGTAAAGGAACTAACTCTGCTCAAATGGCCTTTGGGGTACTTTACCAACTTCAAATTTCAAAAAAAGGTAAGCTTACTTCTCTCAAGTTAAATCATCCATTTTTAAGTGCTCATGATGATCTGGCTCAAATATTTAAATTAATTTTAGATGCAGCATCAGGGTCCAAGACTAAAGTAAAATGAGGATGATTTTTTAAAAAAGTAGCAGGACAAGAAGAATCCTCGTGATGGTTAAGAAGATATTTAACCGCATCTGCTTTAGATTTTCCCGTCACTAACATCAATAAAGATTTTGCTTCAAGAATAGTTTCTATTCCCATGGTGAGGGCCTCTGAAGGCATCTCCCCTTCAAAATCCACACTGTTCACAGCGATGGTTTCATCCGAAAGCTTAATCTTTCTTGTTCTCGAATTTTTACTTGATCCTGGCTCATTAAAACCGATATGCCCATTTTGCCCAATACCTAACAACTGAAGATCAATCCCTCCAAGAGATTTGATTTTATTTTCATATTGAAGAGAGGCCTCCAATGGAGAACTCATCTGAGCAGGTGGAAATTCAATTTGAGACTCTTTAATATTAAGCGGAGAAAGAAGGTGCTTTCGAATATAAGAACAGAAGCTTGAGGGGTGATCTTTTGATATACCTGAATATTCATCCAACATAAAAAAGGATGCCTGCCCAAAATCAACATTTTGCTCTCGGGCCATTTCAACCCATGTCTGATACATCGGAATCATCGTCTTTCCAGTGGCCAAACCAATCACTGCTGATGGGTGGTCTGAAATTTTTTCATTCACCATGGAGGCCACAGTTCTAATCGCCTCATCCTTTGAATTAGCTAAAACAATTTTCATAATCACCCTTTCATTAAAATACTAATACCCAGGATGGCCCACTACAAGGGCCAGTTTGTAAAATATTCGAATTCCGAATTCAATATTTGAAATCGGAATAAATTGAGATTAAAAAGGAAGTATGAAACCAAATCTTAGCATCCTCATCATTGAAGACGATAAGTACGCTCGTCTTAACCTCAGGGAGATTTTAAATCCCTTTGGGATTATCGATGAGGCCTGTGATACCCAAGCGGCCCAAGAAAAACTAACGAAGAATACATATGACATTGTTTTAACTGACATTGAGCTGGGTGAAGGCTCAGGGGTTGACCTAATAAGCTTTATTGTCAAAAAAGGGTCTCATTGTAT
This sequence comes from Bacteriovoracaceae bacterium, assembly GCA_050247975.1. Lineage (GTDB taxonomy): Bacteria > Bdellovibrionota > Bacteriovoracia > Bacteriovoracales > Bacteriovoracaceae > Peredibacter. Next base: position 136,910 of record JBFWTE010000006.1, on the reverse strand, counting down.
TGTTGTAAGCTCCTATGAGAGTGACGAAGTGATTGAAAAGGCTTACCAATTAGGGGCCAAGCACTACCTTTCCAAGCAAAAAATTAAAGAACAATTGCCTGTTTATATTCACAAATTTCTTCATACAAAAAGCTCTCGATTTGAAAAATTCATTAAAGAGGATTTTATTACACAAGATGAAGAACTGATCAGGGAACTACAAAAACTTTGCGATATCAATTGGAAAAATCAGACTTTATTTATCTCCGGACAAACAGGAACTGGAAAAAGTTTACTGGGAAAACTCATTCATGAAATGACCCATCCTGATGCAAATTTGGTTCATCTTAATTGCTCAGAAGTGGCCGAAAACCTATTAGAAGCAGAATTATTTGGCCATGAGAAAGGGGCCTTCACTGGGGCCGATCAAAAAAAAGATGGTAAGTTAAAGCTAGCAAATGGTGGAACCCTATTTTTAGATGAAGTGGGAACCATGCCAATTTCGATGCAACAAAAATTACTTAAGGCCTTAGATGAAAAGACTTTTTATCCAATTGGTTCAACCACCCCAATCAAATGTAATTTCACTCTCATCACCGCAACTTGCGAAGATTTGAGAGATAAAATAGTTAAAAAAGAATTCAGAGAAGACTTCTTTTATCGAATTAGTGGATTTCAATTTCATATAAAACCCCTTTCCCAAAGAATAAATGATGTCGAGTTACTGCTTAAAAACTTTCAAAAGAAGTCTTCTCGTCGGTTTGTAATTAGACCAGAGGCTATTGAGGAATTAAAAAAGCACCCTTGGCCAGGTAACGTCAGGGAATTATCAAAAGTATGTGATCGTTTTTCACAAACAATTACAGGGATTATAGATACTTCAGTGGTTCAACAAATGATGGGCCCAATGGCCGTTCAAAGACCAGTTTCTGAAAATTTTGATGAGTATATTTTACAAAATGGACTCAAATCTCTGATCTCACGAATTGAAAAAAGAGCAGTTGAAGATTCAATGAAAAGAAACCAAGGGAAAATCACTGCTTGTATTAAAGAATTAAAAATCTCTAGCTCGGCCTTCTACCGAATTCTTCAAGAACACCAACTCAAATTATAATTGGCACACGCTTTGCTTTTAGTACTGGCATCTTAAACAGAAAGGGAGCCAGCTATGACATTGCAAACGAAAACATTACAGCGCTATCGTCAAATTTTCAAAGAAGAAACTCTTAGAGAAACTTCTGCCAGAACAGGCATTCAAATTACACGTGTATTTAGACTCTTCAATGGAAAAACAATGAAAGTTTCTGAACTAGAAGCTTTTCAAAAGGCCATCGAAGATAAGCTCTCATCAAGTCCAAATTATTTAAAGATGAATAAATTACTAGAGCAGGCCACAGGAAACTTAGACAATCAAGAGCTTGGTAAGATTTCAGATTATATCGAGAGAAGACTAAAAAACAAAAGTTATCTTGGAACTTTTAGTTCAAATTTTGAAAAAGCAATCATTGCCTAAGGAGATATTATGAAAGGTTTATCTAGTTTTGAAAGAATGGTTTTAGAAAGCATTGGAACAAAAAAACAAAGTTATGGAGAAATACAATATCAAACCGGATTGCATGAGAATGTTTGTTTTAACGTGATCCAAGCTCTTATCATTCGTGGTCTCTTAAAATCTGAAGAGGGATATTACCGAATTAATGAAACGATCTCTCCATTAATGATGGATGAAATTAATGGACTTGAAGCAAAACAAGGAGAAGCTCTAGAAGCAATCGAGACCATTCTAGAACAAAGTGATGAGAGAGTTTTTAGATTTCAAAAGATTGCTTTGGATTCACGAGATGAAAAAATTTTCTTAGCAATGCTTTCTAACCTAGAAAGCTTTTTATTAGATGCACATAAAAAATCTCAAAGCACCATTCCACTTAAAGAAAGAAAAATTATCTTTTGGGGTGTTGGAGAAGTTCAAAAAATGACCACACAAATGATTCGAGGTTAATTATGAAATGGCTTATTCTTATTCTCCTTGTTTCTTGTGGAAAACAAAAAAAGCACGAATGGTTAGATCTAGGTGACAATGATGGTGATAGCAAATCTAACTATCTTGAAAATGGTCTAGATAAATCTATAGCAAATGTCGAGTCGCTTCCAACAATCAGAGGAGAAATCTCCTTTTATAGTGGTAATGAAAAGGTTACTGGAACCTTCTCAAATCAGCTGGACTTAAAGAAAGAAACACTCAAAATGCTCTCTATCAATTATTTAAGCGAACACAAATATGATTATTTTTCTGAATGGTCTTATATCAAATTAGATTTTAATCAGAAAAACTTATCTTTAAATGGACCTGACTATGAAATCAAGTTTACTTTCGAAGAAAATCAGGAAAAACCTTTTGAAATTTACTATGTAAAGCAAAAAGAAAGAATCAAATTAGCAAAATGGAAAAAAACCACTCATGTGCATCTCACTGGAGGGCAAATTAATGAACTTTTAACGAATAAAGCTCAGATCGTCTTAACCAAAGCAGGGGAGCAATTTAGCAACGTAAAAGATAAAACTTATCGAGTTTTTTATTACAATGGGATATCAGCTTCTATTTACTATCTGGCCAAAGATTATGCCTTTGAAAATTTTCTTAAAGAACTTAAAATTGAAAATACTCTCGATGTCATGGAAATAAATTTAACACCTTCAACAATATCAAAAAATGATTTGAAGAATTGGTGGATAAGAGAATTTAAAAATGGAGACAAGGTCATCGCTTTTACCTCTGAAAAAGAAATAACAGAAAATCATAAAAATTATTTTAAGGCCAATCGCTTCGACCTTGATCGAGTTAATGGCCATAATCAATCAAACATAAATTTGGTTCAAGAGGTAGGGTCTTGGATTCAATTAAAAGTTCGAGGCAACAAAGTTATTCAAAATTTCAGAGAAGATTACCCAGCTGATTCAAAATTTTGTCGTCTTATCGTAAAGAGTGCTGAACGTCCAAGAAGAATTAACTTGAGTCCAAGTGAAATTCAAAAGAATTTAACTATTGAAGTTCATAGTGAAATGAAACCATTATCAGAGATCAGTGGGCTTATCTTAAGTGAGGGAAATGATTCTCAAGGTTCTTATTTGCAAATTGAATTTAAGGCCTGGAATGACAATTTTCGTATCGGGCTAATGGATCTTAATGCATCAACATACGTCAAAACAGGTACAATTATGAAAAACTGTAATGAAGTCGTAACTTACTTAGAAGGAGAGCAAACCAATCCTGAAGCAAAATTAAGCCTAACTGTTGAAGCATCAGTTGAGAACTTTTAAGAATGCTTCTACAATATCTAAATGGATCTTTGTTTTATTTCATGTAATATTCGCTTTGATAATCCAGCTGATGGCCCTAACAATTGGGGCCATCGCAAAAAACTTCTAAGTAAAATTCTGTTAAATCATCAACCTGACATTATCGCAACCCAAGAAGGACGATTTGATCAACTAAAAGAACTTGAAGAATATTTAACTGGTTTTAAACTTATTGATCATCATCGTTCATGGATAAACGATAGAATGTATCCTTCTCTCTATGTTAGAGAAGATAAACTTGAAATTCTCACCGGCCAAGATACTTGGCTCTCTACCACTCCTCAGGTACCAGGCAGCTCTTCGTTCGATAGTGCTTTTCCTAGACTTATGACAAGCGCAATTGTCAGAGTTAAAAATCAAGGCGGAGAATTTCTATTAATCAATACTCATCTTGATCATATCAAGCAAGAAACAAGAATCAATCAGATCCAAGTATTAATTAATGAGGTCAAAAAATTTTGGAATAAGGAACAAGCATTAATTATCTTAGGAGATTTTAATGACTCTCCTGATAGTAAAGTAAGAAATCTTATTCATAGAAATTTTCCTGATTTGATTGATCCTTGGAAAAAATTAGGAAATTTGGAAGAGACATCTCACCATGCATTCAAAGGCGAAATCCAAAATGGATCTAGAATTGATTGGATTTTAATAGATAAAAGCTTAAAGCTAATTAATTGCACTATGGATAAGTCCCATGAAAATGGACTCTATCCTACAGATCATTTCCCTATTATTTGCCAAATTAAGATTTAGTAGCGACTTCTTGTCCAAGATGCAAATACGTTTCAATACCTTTTTGTGTATTGGACAATATATCCTGAGATGGTTTCCAGGCCCCTTTCTCGCCAAGAAGAATCACTGTAGATCCTCCGAATAAGAAGTACCCTTTCTCCTCACCTCTCATAAAATTCTTATTCCAACGATGAGTTTGAACTATTTTGCCAACACAAATTGCACCAACTTCAATATAAGCAAGTTTTCCAAAATTTTGAGTTTGGAGAATAGAAACATGCCTTTCATTTTGAATAAAAATTTGATTTTTATATTTCAGGGCCAAAGGATTAACTGAATCATACACGCCCGGAACATGAAAATTGTCTAAAACTTTACCGCTATCAGGATAATGAAACCGATGATAATCAACAGGACAAAGTCTTGCTATTAAAAGTGGTCCCCCTTCAAACATCTTGGCCACTTGTTCATTTCCTACCAAATCTTTTGCCAACAGGTAGTGTCCTTTAACAGGATAAACTTCTTTTTCACTAATTGCATCAAAACCAATATAACGGGCCTCAGCAAAAGCTGGCATTCGATAAGAATCAGCAACAAAAGATCGCTTCCCTAATTTAAACTTCCTGATAAAAAATTCATTAAAAGTACGGTAAGAATCTTTTGGATCAAGGGCCGGTCTGGTACCTGACTCATATTCATCAATATTAATTTTAAATTTTTCAATAAAAGGTCTTACTTTACGATGACTGGCCGGAAGATCCTGAATAGCACCGTAAACTTGGCTAAAATACTTATTGGTAAATAGGCCTCCAAGTCTTTGTCCAGCTACTGAGCAGTATAGTAATTTAATAAAGGCATCCCCGTAAACTTTTTCCGTTTCCATTTTACCACTAACTCGATTAAAAAATTTAATTTCGGGGGGATTGCTTACAGCACTCATTAATTTGTTTTCCTCTTGGGAATTAGAATTAAAAATATTATACTAATCCCGCTAAGTTCAGTCAAAGTAAGGAGAAGATATGAAAGCGATAACCTTCGTACTGTTGAATTTATTTTGCGTATCTGTTTGGGCAGCTGATCTGCTCCCTGTTGAGACCAAGACCATCGAAATTTACCGCAAGGCCGTACCATCTACTGTTAACGTTTCCAACATTAAACTTGCTCGCAATCTTTTCTATGGGGAAGTTGAAATCCCTCAAGGAGCAGGATCTGGATTTGTTTGGGATGATCAAGGCCATATTGTCACCAACTATCATGTGGTTGAAGGTGGACACAGTTTTGTCATTACATTTTATAATAACTCGAAGCAGTACCACGCTAAAATCGTAGGAGTTGCCCCTGAGAAAGATATTGCGGTTCTTAAGCTCCAAGAGAAACCAGATAAACTCTCACCTATTGAAATTGGCGCCTCCAAGGATTTACTCGTTGGCCAGTACTCTTTTGCCATTGGATCTCCATTTGGGTTGGACTACACCCTGACAACTGGAGTGATTTCTGCCTTGGGAAGAAAAATTGATGGAATTGGCGGGGTAAAAATTAACGACATGATTCAAACTGATGCCGCTATTAATATGGGTAACTCTGGTGGGCCACTCTTAGATTCTTCTGCAAAACTTATTGGAATGAATACTGTGATTTTTTCTACAAGTGGATCAAGTGCTGGCCTAGGTTTTGCTGTTCCGGCCGACACCATCAAAATGATTGTTCCTCAACTCATCAAGCATGGAAAAGTCATTCGCCCAGGCTTAGGCATCGGAATTGTGCCAGATAGTATGAAGCGAAGATTAATTCATAATGATAAAGGAATTATCATTTCCTACATTGATGAAAAAGGCTCTGCGGCACAGGCCGGACTTAAAGGTATGACTCAAGATCAGTTTGGCAGAATCTATTTAGGTGACATCATTTTAAAAGTAGATGGAAAAGAAGTGAATGGGCTCGATGATATTTACCAGATTCTAGATTCTAAAAAAATCGGCGATACAGTCGATGTCCAATACCGCCGAGATGGTAAAATTAAAAAGACTGTAGTGAAGCTACAGGCGCTAAATTAAGAAGTGCCGATTTAAGAGTTTCTTCTTTTTTTGCAAAACAAAATCTTAAATACTTTTCTCCTTCAGTGGACTTTAAATAGAATGCTGAAGGAGGAACTGTAGCAACTTTAAATTCTTGAATTAATTTCATCGCATAATCTACATCTTTCAAGTTGGTTTTCTTCCCTATCGGCACCATCATAAAATAAGTTCCTTTAGGAATAGGAAACTCAAAACCTAATTGAGTAAGGCCGTGATAAAAGAAATCTCTTTTGGCCTTATATAATTCAACAAATCCAGGTAGGTAATCCGGTAATTTCTTAAGACCTTCCGCAACCGCTTCTTGCATTGGAGTAGAAACAGCAAAGGTTACATATTGATGAACTAAACGACAGGCCCGACTAACTTTTTCATTGGCACAGATCCATCCAATTTTCCATCCAGTCAGACCAAAAGTTTTTCCAGCACTTGAAACAGTGATGGTTCTCTCAAACATACCCTCTAGTGTTGCTGTTGGTATGTGCTCGGCCCCATCGAACAGAAGGAATTCATAAACTTCATCGGATAAAAGAAATAAATCATGCTTGATTGAAATTTGGGCCACAGAAATAAGCTCTTCACGAGTCCAAACTTTACCACTTGGGTTGTGGGGATTATTTAAAATAATCATTTTTGTTCGAGAAGATACGGCCTTCTCAAGTTCTTGAGCGTCTACAGTGAAGTCAGGTGCATGCATCGTCACTGGAACAGGTATGCCGCCGGCCATTTTAATCGAAGCCACATAAGAATCATAAAAAGGCTCAAGCACAATCACTTCATCACCTGGATTAACCAGTGCCGTGATCACTAAATAAATCGCCTCTGTTGCCCCAACTGTGACTGAGACTTGATTTTCAGGATCATATTGAAGGCCATAAAATTTAGAATAGTACTGTGAAATTTCTTGTCGCAAATTTTGCGTTCCATGAAAAGGTGCATACTGATTATGACCTTCTTGCATTTTTTTGTAAGCGATATCCTTAAGCCATTCAGGGCCATCAAAATCTGGAAAACCTTGGCCAAGATTTACTGCTTGATGCTCACGAGCAAGACGAGAAATCACTCCAAAAATTGAATCTTTAAAATCTGCAATGCGAAGAGCAGTGTCTTTCATACTTCCCCTATTCTTTTGGGTCCATTGCATCCCGTACCCCCTCACCAATAAGTGAGAGCATTGTTAGCGTTAAAAAAAGCGCCAGTGAAGGATACAAGGCCAACCACCATCCTTCTGTGAAATATTTCTGGGCCTGATTGAGAAGTTCTCCCCAGCTAGGAGTTGGAGGAGTGAGGCCGAATCCAAGATAATCTAAGCTGGCCAAGCTCACAATATTTCCAGCAATCACAAAAGGTGAAAAGGTTATAATTGGAGAAAGAGAATTTGGCAAAAGATGCTTAAAGAAAATTCGCGAGTGGCCTGCGCCAAGTGCACGTGCCGCTTCAACAAATTCTTTCTTTCGATTTTTTAAGTATTCACCTCGAATGTAGTAGCTAATACTTATCCATCCAAAAAGGCTCGATAAAATTACCAATAGAATAAGACTTGGTTTAAAAATAGAGATAATAATAATCAGTAGAAAAAACTGAGGTACCGTAGATAGAACTTCTACAATTCTTTGCCCCCAGAAATCTATTCTTCCACCAAAATACCCCATGACGCCACCGAGAATTGTGCCAACAAAAAAGGTGGTAAGCCAAACCATAAAGGCATAACTAATGGAGTATCTTAATCCATAAAGTAATCGGGTAAAAATATCTCTTCCTCGATCATCTGTACCCATGAGATTTTCAGAAGAAGGTTCAGAAGGATAGGAAGTCACTTCTTTATTTGACTCATAAGGATTCCACTTGATAAGTGGCCAAATAACAAAGTCCCCTCTCTCTTCATTAAGCTCCAAACTTCTATAGTCCATCACAAGACTATTCTCAATGCCAAAATCACTTGGATGATAAGTGACCATCACTGGAAAATAAGTCTTTGAATCATACTTTAAAAAAAGTGGTTTATTGTTGGCCCAAAATTCGGCCGTAAAGCTAAACAAACAAGCAATAAGAATGAGCCAAGAAGAGAGAACAGCAAGTTTTCTTCCCTTAAATCGGCGCCATTTTTTTAGACTTTCATCATTACGGATAAATCTCTCTATCATGTGAAATCAATCCTTGGATCTACTACGATATAAGCAAAATCCGATAAAATATTTCCAATTAAAAATAGTCCACTCTGAATAAAAACTAATCCCATGATGACATTATAGTCTCTAGAGAGAATGCTCTTATAACTAAGCAGTCCAATACCATCTAACTGAAAAATCGTTTCAAGCAAAAGAGATCCTGCAAAGAAAACTGTTAAAAATCCACCCAGCCCAGTTACGATGGGAATGAGTGCATTTCTTAAGGCATGCTTCATATAAACTACTTTTTCAGTCACACCTTTTGCTCTGGCCGTACGAATATAGTCCTTTTTAATCTCTTCTATTAAAGAGTTTTTCATTAAGACCGTCAGACTGGTAAAAGAGCCAATTGTGTAACAAAGTAGAGGAAGTATGAAGTGATGAATTCGATCCCAAATTTGTTCAAAGAAACTTAAATCTTCATAATTTTCAGAAAAAAGCCCACCCACAGGGAAAATTTCATAAAAACTTCCACCTGCAAAAAAGACAATCAGAAGAATAGCGAGCATAAAGGATGGAATCGAATACAGAACAAAAAGTAAGATACTGGAGGTTACATCAAAAAGGCTTCCATTTTTAATCGCCTTTAAAATCCCAAGAGGTATCGAGATTAAATAGCTTAGTAGAAGTGAGGCTATTCCAAATTGTAAAGATACTGGGAATTTACTGGTAATAACATCAATCACAGGCTCTTCGTAAGTAAAACTATCACCAAAGTTTAATGTTGAAATATTTTTTAACCACAAGAAATAGCGAACATGAAGAGGCTTATCAAAACCATATTGTTTCTTAAGTGCCTCAATCACATGATCAGAAACCCCTTGATCCCCTCGATTACTAGAATGAGAGCCATGATCTCCTCCACCAAATCGCATTTGCTGCAACTTCTGCTCAATTGGACCACCTGGGGCCATATTGATCACTGCAAACACTACGATTGTGACTCCAATAAGTGTAGGAATAAGAATGGCGAGTCTTCGTAAAAAATATTTCAACATATTATTTTAACTTCCAATATTGCTGGCCAAGTCCATAAGTAAAAGTATCTTTTGGACGCTCAACACGTTTAGTTGTGCCATACATAGAATATTTATTATTAAAGAAGAAAACATAAGGGTAATCATTGGCTATAATTTCATCAACTCTTCTGAGCATTTCAACACGCTTTTCTTTGTCATAGATTTTTCTAGCTTCATCAATCAATCTATCGACTTCAGGATTAGCATAACTTACAAAATTAGATCCATTTCCTTTGGCTGAACTTGAATGCCAAACTTGTTTTGGATCCCAGTCAATACTGCCTCCGCCCCAAGCAAGCCTTACTCCTTCAAATTTTTTCTCATCGAGTAGCTTAATGAAAGAGTTCCACTCAATATTTTTTAGATTAATCTCAACCCCAACCTTGCTCGCATCTTCTTTATAAATAGTAAGATACTTCATCATATCCGGATTTGGCTCTAAAATGGTAAGTGACAAATCAGTCTTCTTACCATTGATCACTTTGTCTAAAGTCCCATCCTTATCACTATCCTTCCAACCATTTTTCGTTAGGATTTCTAAAGAAAGTTTAGGATCAAAAGGAACGGGTTTTAAATTAGGAGAAGCATAATCTGACTGAACATAAATTGGCCCAGTAGCGTCTTCAGAGATATTAAACTCAAACTTTTCTCTCATTAAGTTGCGATTAAAAAGTAAAGCAAGTGCATGTCTTACTTCTCTATCTTTTAAAATTGGATTCTTTAAATTCCAACCAATAAAATTATAGCCTTTAGGTGTTTTATTCTCGGTTTTAACTTTTGTAATTTTTTCTTCCCAGATTTTCCCTTCGGTTTTTTTAACAAAAGCCTCTGGTCTTAGACCTAGAAAATCCAAATCACCCTTCTTAAGAAGTTCAAGCTGCACATTTTCATCTTTTACAAAGCGATAAACTATCTTCTGAATCGTATTCGTGTTTTTTTCTTTCTCATCAGTATTACCCCACCAAGCAGGATTTTTAGTTAAAACAAGTTTTTGACCTTTTTCATGCTTAGAATAAACATAAGGCCCCGTACCGATTAACTTTCGATTAAAATCTTTCTTATTTTCAGGATTGGTATAAAAATGTTTTGGAAGGATTGGTAAGGTTGCACAGTTAGAAAAATTTTGAAATAAATCATCTTTCAAAATAAAACGAACATTGTACTTATCAATCACTTGAACTTCTTTCACACTTTCAAAGAATGGACGCATAAAGACTGAGCCGTAGTCATCGGTAAAAATCACATCAAGTGAGTATTTAATATCTTCGGCTGTTAGCTCAACTCCATCTTGCCACTTCACCCCTTCACGAAGTTTAAAATCAAAAACTTTTTTATCATCTGAAATTTTCCAGGCCGTTGCCAGGGCCGGTTTCCATTCATAAGTTTCAAGATCTCTCTCTAAGAGGCCTTCAAAAATATAACTATGAAGTTCCATAGTGTAACTATCAGCACTTGATGACATGGGATTAATAGTGCTGGGCTCACCATTCATATTATAATAAATAGTTTGTGAAGATTTTTGTTTCTTTTCTTGGCAAGCACCAAGCAAAAATAAAAGAAATAACGCTAACAAGGTTTTCATATAAGTCTCCTGATAATTTATTTTTTTATGTAAAGATTAGGATCAAGTGACCAACGATCTACTTTTAAATTTTGATCTTGAATCCTATAAGATTCTAATTTTGTTTCAATCTCATTTAAGCGTGCTTCAGCATCTTTGAATTCCATAAAGGATTTTGACTTATCTTCCTCAAGAGATGCCAACTCTTTCTGCCATTCAATTTCTAATTTCTGTCTTAGCACTTCATAACGTCTATTAACTGCATCTACTTTCTCAACATGATTATCTAAATCTCGACGATGTCGCTCTTTTTTTGCTCTCATCGCTAATTGCTTTTTTAATAAAATTTCAACTAACTCTTTTGCAACTCGAATAGTTTTTTCTAAGTCTGAACTCTCAAAGTTTAGATATGTTCCAGTTGCAAAATGAACACTCCTAATACATGTTTCAAATTGAGGTATCTTTAAAAGTAAGTAATCATTTGTCCGGCCTTCGACGAGTGCTGGACATCGACTTTGAGGATAAGATTCATTCCAAAAATCAACTCGATCTCTACGATTAAGAAATTTTAAATTTCCAAAATCGGTTCTAATTCTTGCTAATTTTGCTTCAGGATTAAGCCTAGAAATCCTACCGGTAAATTTATGGCCAGATTCCTGTCCAAATACAGAAAACGTCATGCTGACCAGAAATGAAAAAAAAAGCAATTTAGGCATAGATAAATTATGCCATGAAGGTCTATTCTTTTTTCAAAATAATACTTGAGCGAAATTCTTTTTCGTGAAGGGGTTCTTCATACTTTAAGACTCTCATTCCAGGGAAAAGGTGAAGTAATTCTTGCTCTTTTAAGTAAGAATCATCCAATCCTTTTTTCTTTAGAGTCCTTTCGCGAATGGTGTAGGCCTCATAAATTAAGATTCCGCCGGGTCTTAACCAAGTTTTGATTTGTTCAACTAGGGCCCGATCTACATAATAAAAACAAATAATGGCATCATATGTATTTGGTGCAATCTTATAATCTTTTAATGAGGCAACTACCCCTTTAATTTTAACTCCAAATTCATTGGCAAGAAGATAGGCCTTTTTAACTGCAACTGAACTAATATCAATACCTGTGACTTTGTATCCTTTTTGAGCAAGAAAAACAGCATTTCGCCCTTCTCCCATCCCCATATCTAAAACATTTCCTTCAAAAGGAATGTATTGATAATTTTCTTGTAAAAATTTAGCGGCAGACTTACCAAAAATAAAATTTGGTCGACTATAACGTTGATCCCATTGAGTTTTCGAGTCTTGAGATAATTTAACGCCACTGAGTTGTTGAAATCGACTTCCAGAAATTGGTTCTCGAGAAAAAGCAGTGAGTGAAATGAATAAAATTAAAAGTGAAATTTTCATGATTCTTGAGCATTATCATCTTTAAAAATTTCTGAAAAGTCTTCTGGTATTTCATTATCGATCAAAATATTCTGTCCTGCCGATACAACCCCTAGTTCTGCATCAAGAAACAGATTTAAAGTCGCAAGCAGTTTTTCTAATCTCGCGATTTTTCGATCAATAAAATCTTCGACTGTATTTGGCATATCCTGAGTTTGAAAAAGATACCAATTCGTTTCATCAACTAAGGTATAAAACTGATCTAAAACTGTAATAAGATCAGAACTACAGTGGGATAGGTCCATGATAGTGGTTCCATCATATCTGTTGTCAAAAATTTTTGGAAAATGATCACGGGTCCTTCTAAGAGCAAATATCTCAAGATACTCTGTTTTTCTACCTTTAATACGATTGAATAAGTTATTTGCATCCAGTTTCAACAACAACAAAACTCTCTGAGTGGATTCATCGTACTTACTCTTCATACATTCCCTTGCCTCATAAGACTCACTCCAGCTCTTCTGCCGCCTGGCCACTTCGAATTTTGTTTTAACTTCAATAAATAATACTTCACAGTTTTTAAAGTAAATTCTCGAGCATCAATTGGAAATTTAACAAAATAATAATTTTTATTCATTGAGAATATTTTCATATCATTTAACTTAGAAAAACTAGATAAATGCATGAAAGTTATTCTTTTTGACTTTAAAATAAATTTCAACAATCCTCGAATTTTCTCATTATAGAGTTTGTATTCATGAGAATCAGCAACCGTTGAAATAACAATAACTTGTTCCTGAGAAGAAGATCCAATCAAGGCCTGCAGCTGATCAATTTTTATGGGAAGTAGAACAAAACCTTGTTCTCTAAATAATTTATTAAACTTATAAAAATTTTGAGGAAGATTATCTTCTAGGGTAAGAAAAAAAATAAAAGGTTGAGCTGAGTTTTTCATACTCAGCTCTTCGGATTATTAAATCCGTGACTTAAACCATTTTAAAATTCGCCCGACAAGGCCAATCAACAATCCTACTGTTAAAGAAAGTATCGATTGAGAAGCTCCACCAGAACCCACTATTCCTACTGTCCCACAACTTAATGCCTGAGTAGTTTTGTTCTCTTTTTGGTAGGCCAGTGGTGATATGTAATTGGTTTGTTCTCTATGCTCTGTTTCTGAAACTGCACTCGCCATACCTTGAAGATCATCATTGTTTAAACCGGTATATGGATCTTGAAGGGTTGGGGCCATAACGGCATAAGGATTATTTGAATGATCGAGACCCATAGTGTGGCCAAGCTCATGAGTTATAGTTGTCAGTAAATTACTCGTATTCATGTTTAAAAAATGATTTCCATTAATCACAATTTCTGTTTGAGAAAAATAAGGCCCATTTGTATAACGGATCGCTACCGCCAAAACTGAACTTGGATCCATTTTAGTTTCAGCAGCAAAATTAGTAGACCAACGAATGACATTGGGAGTAGCTTGAGAAGAAGTTGAAGAAATAAATTTCCACAGAGAAAGACCAGTTTTAGTTTGCCATTCATTTATCGCCTGTTTGGCCAAATTCTCCATGGTACTTTTTCGATTTACATCAGATTCCACCACAGTGATGTTGATTGGTAAACTTGCCCAATAAAAACCATCAGTAAAATCTTTTGTCAGATTATAGGCCCAGCTACTCGAACAAAAAATAAAGGCCAAAATAATTTTCCACATAGTTTTTCTTCCTGAAAAAGCTAGAGCGGTTAAACTTAAATTTTTTCTATCCAGCACGGTTTACCTTTTCTTAATTTCACCTCATATTCCTCACCAGGCTCCATCTTGAAAGGTCCATTCTCTAAAATTTCTATTACGACTTGCTCATCAACATCACCTTTTAGGGTTTGATGATTTTTAAAAACAATTTTTTGAGTTGATAAAGAAGTTGATGGTCCTAGGGAATCTATCACTTCTTTAACTTCCCCCCTAAATTGTGAAGGACAATCCATTGCCCCCACAGTGACCGTTGCATAAACAGTCGATAACCACATCATCCCTAATAGAATTGGCATGCCCTTCTCCCTGGCAGCAAACAGGCATCCATGCCTATTTTGATCATTCATATTGCATGGGTTGTGCCAATGACAGGGAGTGGCCAAGATATCATATTTACTATCAGGACTAGAATACTCAGGGACAAAAGGAAACTTTTAAGACTTTAAAGATAAAAAAGAGGGCACCTCGCGGTGCCCTCTTGGGATTAGGTAATTTTTAGTCAGCGCTAATATTACATCATGCCGCCCATGCCACCCATTCCACCCATACCGCCCATTCCTGGGGCAGGAGCATGATCATCCTTCTTAGGAAGGTCTGCAATCATTGTTTCAGTAGTAAGCATTAGGCCAGCTACTGAAGCAGCATTTTGAAGCGCAGAACGAGTTACTTTAGTTGGATCAATGATACCAGCTTTCACTAGATCTTCGAATTTATCATCACGAGCGTTGTAACCAAATGAAGCATTTTTGCTTTCAACGATTTTATTGACAACCACTGCACCATCAACACCTGCGTTGAAAGCGATTTGACGAAGAGGCTCTTCGATAGCGCGACGGATGATTTTGATACCAGCAGTCTGCTCTTCGTTAGCACCTTTAAGACCTTCTAGAGCTGTAGCAGCGTGAAGAAGAGCTGCACCACCACCAACGATGATACCTTCTTCAACAGCAGCGCGAGTTGCATTTAAAGCATCTTCAACGCGGTCTTTTTTCTCTTTCATTTCAGCTTCTGTTGGAGCACCAACTCTAACGACAGCGACACCACCAGCAAGCTTAGCAAGACGCTCTTGTAGTTTTTCTTTATCATAATCAGATGTTGTTTCTGCAATTTGAGCACGGATAGCAGCTACGCGTGCATCTACATCTTTCTTATTACCAGCTCCATCAACGATTACTGTAATTTCTTTATCAATATTGATTTTTTTACAAGTACCAAGATCTTTAAGAGTCGCTGTTTCAAGAGACATACCAAGCTCTTCAGAAATCACTTGTCCACCAGTTAGGATAGCAATGTCTTTAAGCATTTCTTTTCTTCTGTCACCAAAACCAGGAGCTTTAACAGCTGCTACGTTAAGAGTTCCACGAAGTTTGTTCACAACTAGAGTTGTAAGAGCTTCACCTTCAACATCTTCAGAAATGATCACAAGTGGCTTACCTGTTTGAACAACTTTCTCAAGAGTTGGAAGAAGTTCTTTCATAGAAGAAATCTTCTTATCAGTGATTAAAAGATATGGATTTTCAAAAGTTGCTTCCATCTTCTCAGCGTTAGTTACGAAGTATGGAGAAACATAACCACGATCAAATTGCATACCTTCAACTACATCAAGCATAGTTTCAGCAGTTTTAGATTCTTCAATTGTGATTACACCTTCCTTACCTACTTTTGACATAGCTTCAGAAAGAAGTTTACCGATTTCAAGATCATTATTAGCTGAGATTGTACCAACGTTAGCAATTTCTTCAGCAGTGTCGATTTTCTTCGACATAGACTTTAGCTTTTCGATGACTTTAGCTGTAGCTAGATCGATACCACGCTTAAGATCCATTGGGTTGTGGCCAGCAGCTACAAGTTTAACACCTTCACGGTAAATCGCTTGAGCAAGAACTGTGGCAGTCGTTGTACCATCACCAGCATCTTCATTTGTTTTTTGAGCAACTTCTTTAACAAGTTGAGCACCCATATTTTCAAATGCATTTTCTAATTCAATTTCTTTAGCAACTGAAACACCATCTTTTGTGATTGATGGAGCACCAAAAGATTTTTGAATAACAACGTTACGCCCTTTAGGTCCAAGAGTAACTTTAACTGCGTTAGCAAGAGCGTTCACACCTGCAAGAATTGAATTACGAGCAGATTCTGAATACTTTAATTCCTTAGCTGACATATATGCCTCCGATTATTGGAAATTTTTTATTATTGAAGAATTCCTAGGATTTCATCTTCTTTCATGATGAGGTAGTTTGTTCCCTCAACTTTTACTTCTGTTCCAGAATATTTTCCGAAAAGAACTTTATCGCCTTTTTTCACATCAAGGGCCTTTACAGTTCCATCCTGTAAACGGTAACCCGTTCCAACGGCAACAACTTCACCTTGTGCTGGTTTTTCTTTGTGAGTATCAGGGATAATGATCCCACCAACTGTTTTTGTTTCTTCTTCAAGTCTCTTGATAAGAACACGGTCCTGAAGTGGTTTTACTGTCATAGATCCTCCTATATTTTGCTTTGCAAAAAGTTTTATGTAAAAAGTTCATGCGATTCTGCCCTCGAGAAGATGTGTCTGGCCAGAAAGTTGTCAAGGTCAGCTCATAAAAAAAATCTCAAATCGAACACCGAAGGAGTCTGCGCTGCACCGAGCATAAGTTTCAAATATACTAATACAAGCACTTGACGCAAAAAAGGCCATTCAATAGCGCCAGCTGGATTAATGATCTTAAAAGATAACAAGGGAATAATTCTAAGGGTGGAATTTGGAAGAAATCTCCATTTAAACTCGAGAGATTTAGGCATCTAATTAGCTGACTTCTATAATTAGCTAACAGAACTATTTTCCTCATCATCACGTAAACTCAGTAACTTAATATCTTCAAGTTCTCTTAACAACATCCGAAGAGCATTCACGCTATAATTTAATTAGGCATTTTCAGGGATAGTGAATGCTAAGATTTGTAAGACGGAAGCTTTGTCCTTTTATTTCTTTGGCCCTGGCCATTGGATGTGGAAAAAAAATTGCTGACACCAACGGCTCGATGACTCGTTCTTCAGAAACTCAACAACGCTCTTCAACCTGGGTATTAAGATTAGATACTTCTTTTGGAATTTCAAAAATTTTTGATGTCCCTCAAAATGGGGTTACTCAAATTCCTGAAAATCTCAAAGTGCAAAACAATGGACAGGGTAAGCAAGTTAAAATCACTTATAAATTTGATTCCAGATTTCCTGAAGACTTTGCTTTGGCCTGCTTATATAAATCAATCAATGATCCTACTCTACTCTCTCTCGTTAATTGCAAAAATTCCGATGGAGCAGACGTGGGAGATGTTTCGACTTTTGAATTGGCCCTCTACTACACACAGCAAATAAAAATGGAATTAGTTGGGTCTAGCACGACTGGACTTGTGATCGATTCTCATTATTCAGTTGATTGGAAATAATCGCTTAAATTACTCTTTAGCAGCTGGTGCTCTTTTCTGACCATCATTAAATGACTTAGCAATCGCAGATTTTTGATGATTGTCTAATTCCTTTGCACGGACAGAGCTTAGTAAGAATTGATATGTCTCCACAGACTCTATTTGTGCAGACATTTTTAAAAGATTGAAATACTCATTTCTAGTTAATTCGTTTTCAAATTTTGGAAAATATTTTTTAAATAATTCAGTTTTCTTATATTTTTCTAAGTAATAAAGAGTCGTCCACTTATCTGCCCCCATTGATAAATAGTGATCAATTAAGTGAGCATCGTTTTTAACAATAATGTAGGCCATAAAATTTGGGCCCAAAATTGAAGGGTAGCTATTAATCCTTGCTTCAAGTTCTTTGTTTTTTAAAAGATCTTCGGCCGAGGAAGTTTGAACCTCGATGAGTAGTTTTTGATTTAATTGATAGTCATTTGCTAAATAAAAAGCAAACGCTAGTGCCAACACACCATTAGGAATAAGTATTTTCCAAGAAAATAACATGTTATAAATTTTTTTAACAACAGAAGGTCGATAATCAAAAGAAAGATTTCTTACCATCTTCTCTTCCAAAAGCTTTAGCCTGTCGGAGACTTGAGGATGGGTTCCAAACCACTTACTTGAATAGGATTGCTTCTGATTAAGTTTCTTTCCCTTTAAATAATCAGGGATATCTGTATTGGATAATTTTTCCAGAGCAGATTTTAATGCTTCAAAACTTACACCTAATTTCATGACAGCAAACGCATCAGCTTCATACTCTTGGGAGCGCGAAAAACGATAGGTCAAAAAAATAACAAAAAAAGTGGCCAAAATAAAAAAGCCGACATTAAGTAACACAATTGAATCAATATACATCAAAGTTTGCTCACGTAACGATAACCAAGAGATGAAGAAAATAATTGGAAAAATAAAAAGTAAAAATAAGGTTAGGATGAAATAACTCTTTAAGGTAAACATCACTCTTTTTTGATAATGTCGGTTCACAATGTGGGCAATTTCATGGCAGATGACTGCATCAAATTCTTCTAATGTAAATCTCTCTCTTAAAGTTCTCCCCACAAACATCGTTTCATTGGTAAAAGAAAGCAGCTTCACACCAATGACAAATGCATTTTTAAAATCAGCTTCAATCCAACGTAGTCTTAGTTTTGATTGTCCTGCCTGATCTAATCTTTTTTGGATGATTTCTAAAAAATCAGGTTCCGTAATTTCACGATTCGGTATGAGTTTAAGCAGTAAAATAACCGTACAAATGACAGTGACGATAGAGATAAAGATTAAGTTAGCAAAAAGACCAAAGAACCACCAACTCCCCCATTCACTAAAAAGATCACCAGAGAGTGAAAAATAGAGAAACTGAAAGAGAATAAATGGAAGTAAAACTATCGCCCCATTTACCCGCATATCTTTGAATAATTTGTTTTTAAAAGGGATAAATAAATTCAGATCTGTTTGCTTCTCAAGATACTTTATAAATAAACCAAATATAAAATAACTTAAAATAGCAATGGCCCCATACATGCAATAAATAAAAAATAAATTACGATCTTGCTCGTTGATAAAAAGGGCGACAGTGAATGAGAAGATCATTTCAGTAAAAAAAGTTGTAAAGTGATGATTTAAAACCATTTCATAGTGAGAACTATTCTTGATTTCTTTTAAGGATGTAATAAGTGTGCTGCGTTCCTTTTGGAACTTTCGAAAATTATAAATAATTGGTATCGCCAAAAAAATGAGATAGTGCATCCAATGCTCCCTTTGGCTTATCGGTATTTTTATGGTTAAAATTGAAATTAAAAGAATAAAAGGAGACTAAATATGTCTAATACTCACATGACCCTTATGGAATTCTATAAAACCCATAACAAACTGAATCCAGGAGAGGTCATTTTAGATGTGCGCCGTCCTGATGAATTTGCTGAAGGCCATATACCAGGGGCCATCAATATTCCAGTTGATCAAGTCAGTGGGCAGTTGGATAAGTTAAAGTCTTTTAAATCCATCTATATTCACTGTAAGCGTGGTGGAAGAGCAAAAACTGCTTTTGATCTTCTTTCAGGAGCTGGTCTAAGCAATTTAATCTGCGTGCATGATGCTGGTATGGATGCTTGGATTGAAAATGGATTTCCTGTAGAGAGATAGTTTAAAAACAACTCTCTTCTAGATTAACGACTTGGATCATATCAACAACGTTTCCAAGTCCTTTGGACGCTAATCTTGCTCTTACTCGCACCGGATACTTTAAAGTGGTAAGTCCGGTGCAACTATAACCAATTTTACCTTCATTAATTAACAATTTTGAATAATGAACCAGGTAAGCATTGAGTTGTTCAATTGGCATGTCGGCCTGATAGTGATTCAAACAAGAACTGCGACAGGATTCCTTATTCTTTTCAGAATAGGTTGCAAATTCTTCTAGCTTGTAAGTTTTAAGATGATTTATTGGTAATTGATTTGGCCCTGTGATTGGTGAATAAATCTTTACTTCACAATCGCAGCTAAGACCAAAAACAGAAAAAGACCACAGGCCAATCAGGCCGAAGAGTATTTTCAACATGATTGGCTTATCGTCTATGGAGCCGTCAGAGTTGAGTAAAAAAGCTATAAACTCAAGTATCTGTACTTCGTTTCCTGCTAAAAGGAGTTGAAAATTAAGAATAGGAAGTTTTTCCGGCTTCTTTCAACTGCTCTCCGCCCATAAATCTGGGCATATACTTGAGACCCCTTTGATTCAAAATTCAAAGGGTTAGTCATATTTTAATTTAAAAACCTCGGCCACCTCTAACATAGATAATAGGATATTTCGCGGGTATTAAACTTAGGTCACTCATTACCGACAAATATTTTATGAAAATAATCAATATGAAAAAACTAGTTTTTATAGCTCTATTTTTCTTACCTCTTCTACTTTTCACCAATGCTACTAATAATGAACTTAAAATTTCAAACTTACAGGATGTTGCAAGACTATCAGCTTTAGTTACTAAAACATCTCAAGAATATTCTGCACTTAAAAGAATTGATCCAAGCAATACTGATTTACAGACAATTATTAAAGATTTTGAGGCCTGGTCAAAAGTAGCAAATGGATCACAGGCAATTTCAAATCTCAAGACATTTATGTCTACACTTACAACACGAATTAATGAGAATAAGGACTCTCTTGGTATTGCAGCAAAACTAAGCTCAGATGGCTATGAAATCACACTTACCGGAAACAATCGAACTCAGCTTGGACAAACAGTTCAAAATGTGAAGTCTGCCACTAAGTCAGATGCAAAAATTAACGTCTTTCATGAAATTGAATCCCCAGAGACTTTAGGATTTTTTGATAGCAGCAGAAAAAGTGGTTATTACCTTTTGCAAGATTTTTTTATCAATTCATCAGTATCTTCGGATGAACTTATTGGTCTTATTGTGCATGAAGGAGTGATACATGCATTTAATCATACAATAAACAGTAGAAGGCAAGTGTTGTATTCAGGACGTGTCGAAGATGCGCGAAAAGAGATTATAGGTCAACTTGGGACCTATAATAAAGGTTTTGCTATTGATGAAGTTAGGGCCTGGTATGAAGATGCCATGAGAACAGATATCAATTACACAAAAGAGGTCAGTTTTGAGAAACTTGATGCTCGATTTATACAATTAATTAATGAGATTAAACACTTTTATGGACTTAAAAATGGTGTCGAGTTGTTAATTGGGGATTTATTAGATTCCAATACAAAATTTTCAATACCTAAAGATCATGAAAATAAAATAATTAAAAATACTGTAAGAGCATCATCTCCTAATTCTGTAGGATATTATGATATCTATTTGTACGATGCTCAGAACCTAGATTTGAACAATAGTGTAATTAAAAATAGCTTAAGAACAGAGTTGAGAGCTAATTTATCTGATTTATGGGGAAATTTTAAGGCTATGTGGAATAATATAGATTCAAAGAAATCTAGAGCTATATCATCCTATGAAAATGCTTTTGGTCGTATCTCACCACAAAGTATTTTTGATAATAGCAAAGTAGAAAAATTCTTTCAGCCTCTTACAGAATCTGACAATAAATACCTTCGAGAACATGGAAAAGGGCCAAGTTTATTTTCAAGACTCAAAGAAAATAACTTTAACAGGGATAGCAAAGAAGCAGAAAACTTTTATCGCCAGGCCTTAGTTTTAAATAATCAAAAAGGTATGGGACAAAATCAAGTTAGCAAGATAACGGCAAACAAGGAACAGATTAATATATTTAGCACGACAATGTACCCAAGGGCCACTCTAGATAATAATACAAAGTCTCCTAATGTTAAAACTACATTGGACTTCCAGACAGCGACTCAAAAGATGTTAATATGTGACCCTGGCTCAAGCTGGTCAAACCTTTTAAAAGAGGTAAGTGATCGAACAAAGTATAAAACAGCTAAAGAAGTATTAGAAAAGTTACAAACAGAATTTGATAACGTATTGATCGATGTCGATCTCAAAAAAACAGGAGTTCTGCTAACAGACGGCAATAAAGTAGTATCCATTAAAAAGGTAGAGGTTAAAGTAGGTAATAATTCGAATGAGTATTATGTTGATGATTCCATTCCTGTTATGGATAAGATTTACAGCAAAAACATAAATGATAATGTTAAGGCCGTGGTAAATTCTGAAATAAATATTAAGTCACAGCTAGAGAATACGGATTTTTTTTCAATTAAGCTCATTGGAGGTGATTACCTTGAAGGAAAGGATTACATCTCTTCTAATATATCGAATACATCACAATCAGATTCCAGCACAGTGATCGTTCCTCCAAATGGAGCAAATGGAGTTATTAATTTAAATTCTTCCCTCAATGTTAAAATTTATGATCAAGTCACCAATAGTTATCAAGGCACGACTTTTGTCTCTGTTATACCAAATATTCCCGTTGGTTTTAAAGGTGAAGCTCAGATAGTACAATCCTTTAATCAGTCTATAAACCAAACTTATATGAATAATTTAGTAGAACTTCCCAAGATTAACTTGGGAGGAAATCAGATTGATCCATTTTCTGCCATTGCTAATAACATAAGACTGGAGCCTGAGTATTCTTCAGTCCCGGATTGTGAGAATTGCAGCGTTGTCGAACTTGCAAAAATGCTGGGTATTGCTTTAAAAAATTAGTAAACGAGGAAATACAGTGTTAAAAAAATTAACAATTACTCTTTCATTACTCATAACTCAGTTCTATGCATTTGCTTATGAAGAGCAAAGTGACCTTTTCAATATGTCCCCTTCAGATACTGGTTGTTTTGTAAGCGCAGATTATCGCTGTGAAGATCCTATGGTGAATAAAAAGCCTTTTTATCCCTTGATTTCATGGGAACAGAAATCATTTAAAGCGCGATTTAAATTATTAAGCTCAAAAACGAATAGTCATGATGTTCAGAATAGTCTTTCTTCCTGTATTTTGTATGCTCAGCTATTAAAAACAGAGTGTGGGATACAAAACCCTGTTGCCATATACTTTAAGAAAAATACTCATGATAGTGCAGTAACATTCATCGTCTCTGATGAAAATGTAAATTTATCAAAAAATTCGAAGCTACCTCAGATATTTATTGATTATTTTTCGAATAAACTTGATAAAGAACAATTTATAAAATTAAAGGTTAATCAAGCAACTAACGGAGTATCTTTAAACTCTCAAGGAGTGTTTAGGTCAACAGAGTCCAGTTTTTTTGAGTTAGGCAATAAGTCTGTAAAGACAATTTGCAAAAGTATAAATGGGAGAAATCAGTGTGAGGATCAGATTCAGACTGATGAGGAATTTAATGCAACATTAAAAGAGGGAATCTTTCAGATATCCTCACCGAAACTAGGTCCGACATACAGAATTGATGTGAGCAGTTTTAATAATACACGTCTAGAGTTCTTAACTAACTGGCCTTTTATTCAAATTGTTGGTGATGAAGGGATTGCATGGGCCGCAAGTAATAAATTTAAGAAATTCGAATTAAAGTCCGGCCAACGTTTGCATTTAACATCAGATATTGTTTTTCGTGATATTTTTCTAATGATGCAAGATGATGGAAATCTTGTCCTCCGTGTTCTCTCCACCGGAAAAATTCTTTGGCAAACAGGGGCGAATAAGTGGTGTCAGGAAAAATTTAACTCCTGCTCAGATTTGAGTTATTACCAGGCCACCTATAGTAATGGCAGACTCGATGTCGTCTATTTGAACAAATCAGGAGGGAAAAAAACTCTTTGGCATAATGGAATAAGTTCAGGAGATCGAATAGAAATCACATCAACTTATCCTTACATCGCAATTTATGGTCAGAATAACAACATGTTATGGCCGAAGGCGAATTGGTTGTCATGCTTAGGTAAATCCTCTGGAAATGTGACATGTCTTCATCCTGAAATGCCACTCTACTCACAGGGAGATAAGTCTTTACTTACGTTTGTGAACCAGAAAGAAGGTACGAAATATTCTATTGAGCAAGGATGGTGTGCTCCAACCTCGCTTGCGATGGCCGGAAAAACATTCGCAAATGAGAAAATGAAGCATTTTGATTTAGAAAAAAATATCACGGCATCAATAACAAATAGCTTTATAGATTCCAATGATCCAAACACGATCATTTGGAATTTTATGAAACAATTGAATATGGATATTGTTAACCAGCAGGTTAAATTTAGTTGGGGATACACTTATAAAGGATTTGGAATTCCATTTTCATATGCTGCACTTGAGGAATCCTTGGAGGGGAAAAAAATATTCCCAATGGTTCCTGCTAATAATGCAGGATTTGCTAATAATTATGATATTGTAATTTCTATCCCTTATGCTTTTAGCGTTAGCTATCGAGCTGAAAATCTAGAACACTCATTTGGAATCAATAAAAGTCAGGCCATCCGGGAAAAATTGTTTTTAGACAAAATGCCTATGGGGGTTCTTAGTAGTCGCAATCATATGTTTGCCATGAATGGTTTGGAAAGCAGTCGCTATCTTAAACTGTTTGATCCCTGGGGTGGAATATATGACGTAGATGTTTCTGAAGGTAAAAATGGATTCGTTTATGCTCAAACAAGTGGTGAAATCGGTAATAACCAGCTTGTAAGCTCATCAAATAGTAGCTCTGCGACGTATTTTACATATTCACTTGCAGGGTATGTTCCGATTAAGCATGAATCAAATTTTGAAGCAAATGCAGCAGCTTCTACATATTATTCGACTGCAAAGGATGTCACACCACCTGGTAATCAAATATCGAACAACAATGGAGTTATTGAGATTAGTAGCGATGTGACAATCAAAGAAGATGAAGCAATGAGACTGGCCGATCTTGTGAAAAATAATCCAAAGCAATCAGGAGTGGTTACTCCTTTTGCTGTTAGTAAACCAGTACCAAGGACAGTGCCCGTTCAGCCAGCAACTGCAGTTGCGCCCATCACAGAATTACCTCCAGGTGTTGTGATTAAGAATCAAGGGGGAAATAAATGTCTGATAAGATCTAACCAGAATGGTGATCAGGTTTCATTGGAATCCTGCAGTTCACAGTCGACTGAGTGGTATGAGGAAAAATGGTTCTATAATTCAAAAGAGTATAAACTGTTTGCAACAAAGTTAAACAGGAAGTGTCTTTTTAAAAATAATAATTCAACAAGCCTAAAAACATGTAGTATTAATGACCTCTTACAGTTTTTTGATAAACAATCAGTTGATAGCAAGACTTTCAGATTAATCAAGCAAAGTCTTTGCCTTTCTGCTAATCAAAATAAGTTAGAATTCCAAACATGTACGACATCAAGTTCACAAATTTGGTCACTCATTTCGGCCAATGAGATGCCACCTATAATTAGAACCCAACCAGAATACATAGAGACAAGGCTAGGAAACAGCATTACCTTAAGTGTTTTGGCCGATGGTAAAGATTTAACTTATCAGTGGTATAAGAATGATCAGAAATTTGGATCAGCTTCTAAAGACAAGGACTCTATTAGTTTTATTAGAAAAATTAATGATGAAGGTACTTATAAAGTCAAGGTAAGTAATCCATACGGTGAAGTGCTAAGTAAAGAAGTTGTTATTAAAAACCTTGAGGTCGTAGAATTTAATAGAGGGACCTCAAATTATAAAGCAATTGGTGAAAAAGTTGTTCTTGAAATAAAAGCTAGTGGCACTACAAATATAAAGTATGAATGGTATTTGAATGATAAATTGATGAGTGAAGTAAAAAGCTCGAAATACGAATTCACCTTTTCAAAAGACAAAATCGGCACCTATAAAGTAATCGTGTCAAATCACTTAGATGAATCAGTTATCGTTTCTCTTTGGTTAGGAGAGAATATATCTATTGCGACTCACCCAACAAGTGTAAGCAAAAAGAATAATGAGAGCGTGAGCTTAAATGTTGTGGCCAATGGGTCTGGTACACTTAGCTATCAGTGGTACAAAGGCAATTCAATAATCAATGGGGCCACTGGAGCAAGCTACACCTTCAATATGACATCAGATAAAGCAGGAGACTATAAAGTTAAAGTTACTAATAGTGCTGGAGAAGTCTTTAGTAATGTGGCAACTGTCACATTAATTGCTCCTCCAAGTATTAGTTCTCACCCAGCAAGTGTAAGCAAAAAGAATAATGAGAGCGTGAGCCTAAGTGTGGTGGCCACTGGGTCTGGTACACTTAGCTATCAGTGGTACAAAGGTAATTCAACAATCAGTGGCGCCACTGGAGCAAGCTACACCTTTAATATGGCATCAGATAAAGCAGGAGACTATAAAGTTAAAGTTACCAATACTACTGGAGAAGTCTTTAGTAATGTGGCAACAGTCACATTAATTTCCCCACCGAGTGTTAGCTCTCACCCAGCAAGTGTAAGCAAAAAGAATAATGAGAGCGTGAGCCTAAGTGTGGTGGCCACTGGGTCAGGTACACTTAGTTATCAGTGGTACAAAGGTAATTCAACGATCAGTGGCGCCACAGGAGCAAGCTACACCTTTACTATGGCATCAGATAAAGCAGGAGACTATAAAGTTAAAGTTACCAATAGTGCTGGAGAAGTCTTTAGTAATGTGGCAACAGTCACATTAATTTCTCCACCGAGCGTTATCTATTACCCAGCAAGTGTAAGCAAAAAGAATAATGAGAGCGTGAGCCTAAGTGTGGTGGCCACTGGGTCTGGTACACTTAGTTATCAGTGGTACAAAGGTAATTCAACGATCAGTGGCGCCACAGGAGCAAGCTACACCTTCAATATGACATCAGACAAAGCAGGAGATTATAAAGTTAAAGTTACTAATAGTGCTGGAGAAGTCTTTAGTAATGTGGCAACAGTCACATTAATTTCCCCACCGAGTGTTAGCTCTCACCCAGCAAGTGTAAGCAAAAAGAATAATGAGAGCGTGAGCTTAAGTGTGGTGGCCACTGGGTCAGGTACACTTAGTTATCAGTGGTACAAAGGTAATTCAACGATCAGTGGCGCCACAGGAGCAAGCTACACCTTCAATATGACATCAGACAAAGCAGGAGACTATAAAGTTAAAGTTACTAATAGTGCTGGAGAAGTCTTTAGTAATGTGGCAACAGTAACATTATTGCCAGAAACAATCATCACTCAACAACCAGAACACAAAGCTGCAAAACTTAACGAATGGGTAGTATTGAGTGTGAAAGCAACAGGCTGGGGAGCTTTATCTTATCAATGGTACAAGGACAATAAACCTATCCCTGGAGCAACACTTTCAAGTTACTCATTCGGCTTTAAGGATGAATATATAGGTGACTATAAAGTTATCATTACTGATAGTGTAAAATCCAGCCTAACAAGTAATGTTGCAAATGTTAATTACTTTGCTTTGCCAGTTATTAATAGTCATCCCGTGGGTAGTACAATAACGAGCGTAGGTAGTGCTTCAGTATACTTAAGTGTAACTGCTACGGGCCCGGGTGTTCTTATGTATCAATGGTACAAAGATGATAAAGAGATAGCCGGAGCCACATCAAGGTCTTATTCGTTTTCTGCAGATGATATGACTGCTGGAAAGTATAAAGTCTTAATTAGTAATGCAAGCGGAAGTGTTGAAAGTAATTCTGCTGATATTATTTTCTCAGCACCTCCACAGATTATATCACATCCGGTGGATCAAACTAATAGAGCACCAAATGATTCTGTAACATTATCCGTTTTTGCGAATGGCGCTAGATTAAAGTATCAGTGGTACAAAGATAATAAGGCCATCCCTGGAGCAACATCTTCAAAGTACAATTTTACTGCGAACAAAACTACGACAGGTGATTATTATGTTGTTGTAAGTAATGAATTTAAGAGTTTGAATAGTAAAGTAGCAACAGTAACATTATTGCCAGAAACAATCATCACTCAACAACCAGAAGATAAAGCTGCAAAACTTAATGAATGGGTTGTTTTGAGTGTGAAAGCAACCGGCTGGGGAGCTTTATCTTATCAATGGTACAAAGACAATAAACCTATCCCTGGAGCAACACTTTCAAGTTATTCGTTCGGGGCCAGCAATAATTATTTTGGTCTTTATAAAGTGGTTATTACCAATAGTACCAAAATGAGCATTACAAGCGAAGAAGTTACTGTAAATCTAGCATCATCTAAAAAATAAGGATTTTGAAACATGAAGAAGTCGATAAAAAGTCTAGTTTTATTAACTCTTATATTGGGTGCTGGATTTTCATATTATTTTTTTCAACACCAAAACAAGGAAAGTGTAAAAGAACTTTTGGTAAACCATCCTCAAATCAAGAAGTACATTGTTAAGACTGAAAATTATTCTGAAAAAAACGCAGGATCAAAAAACTTAGAAGAGTTAGGGATACAAGAAACGACATATAAATATAGAAATCACCATGATTATTTTAAGAAAGTTATTTTGCAGAATCCTATGGCAAAAGAACTTTATCATAATTCTCTCCAAGTTTTAGGTGACCATCGCGAAGCTGCTTTAGTAGCGGAATTTATTGCTGAGGGTGTTGCCAGAGAAGATACACCGATCTTTGGACAATATATGAAAGATCTTTTATCTGATTTAAATGCAGGTAACAAAGATGTCGCAGAGCTTGTGATTAATAAAGAAAAACTTTTGCAGAAGAGTAAATTCCAATACCAAATGGTATTAAACATGGCCTATGCAATGAAGCTACCAACTGATGCTAAAACGAGAATCCTAGGAGGGGCACTTTTGCAACCGTTCATATATGACAAGAACGGTTCTATAACTCCTGAATCAACAAATATCAGCAATGGCATGATTTTGATGAAGAATAGCCAGTTACCAAAAGATAAAGTCTTTGCTTTCTTGCAATTGGGAATGAAGGTAAACAAAAATCATCCTGCGGCTTTAAAAGAGTTTCAGTATCGGGCAAATGCTTATTTTCCAGAGATGATAGATAAGGCAAAACCTTAAGAATTTTTCTGCAACAATCGCTTTAAATGGAGAGGGATTTAGCTTTAAATTTTCGTGACTATAGGCCGGCTCCCATACCAACACTGAAGAATAAATTTATTTAAGGTCATACCAATTTTCTCCAGTACCCATTTCAACTTTCAATTTTACAGAGAGTTGAACGGCATTTTCCATCTGCTCACGCACCAAATTTTGCATAATTTCTAATTCATCTGGTACAACATCAAAAATCAGTTCATCGTGAACTTGTAAAATCATTTTGGATTTCAATTTCTTTTCATCTAAAAGCTTTTGAATATTGATCATGGCAAGCTTGATAATATCGGCCGCAGTTCCCTGAATAGGACTATTAATGGCCACTCTTTCGGCCATGGCCTTGATTTGTCTATTAGTTGACTTAATATCTGGAAGCACACGTTTTCTGCCAAATAAAGTTTCGGCATACCCAGTTGATTCAGCTTTTTCTTTAAGACCGTCGAGGAAGCTTTTTACTCGATAAAATTTCTTAAAATAATTTGTAATGTATTTTTTGGCCTCACCTTGAGAAATACGCAATGCTTGTGATAGTCCAAAACTCGTTTGTCCGTACATTAATCCAAAGTTAATCGCCTTAGCGCCATTTCTTTGATCTTTGCTCACTTCATTTAGAGGTACATCAAAAATCTCAGCAGCAGTTTGTTTATGAATATCACGGTCATGTTTAAAAGCATCCAGCATATTTGGGTCTTGTGAAAAATGAGCAAGAAGCCTTAATTCTACTTGAGAGTAATCGGCACTCAGAAGAATTCTTCCAGGAGATGCAATAAATCCTCGTCTCAGTTTTCTCCCATTCTCAGTTCGAACTGGAATATTTTGTAAATTGGGATTATCAGATGAGAGTCTTCCTGTGGCCGCATTACTTGGTTGGAAATGAGTATGAATCTTTTGAGTTTGTGGATTTACCATCTGAGGTAGTGCTTTCACGTAAGTACTCAAAAGCTTCTCTATCTCTCTATAGCGTAAGAGCAATTCTGGAACAGGACTTATGTCCATAGATGCAAGTTCATTTAATACTTCCGCATCTGTGGAATAACCTGTCTTTGTTTTTCTAATTACAGGAAGCTGTAATTTTTCAAATAATAACTCTCCAACTTGCTTAGGAGATCGTAAATTTATCTTATCACCGGCGATCTTTTTTATTTCAGTTTCGATTTCTTCGATTTGCTTTGAAAACTCTATTTCAAGCTCTTTATAAAAAGCGATATTTAAATGAACACCTTCTAGTTCCATTTGAGCGAGTACTTTGATTAAAGGAATATCAAGTTCATCATAAGGTCTTTCCACCTCTAATTCTTTCATCTTAGAGCGAAGAAGTGGGTAGAGCTTTAAGATAGCTTCCGCCCTCTCTCCTTGAAGAGTGAGATCATCTTCACTCATGTCACCGAAAAGATCAGCTTGGGCCTTTGAAGGAGATGAAAGTTTATAACCTAAAAATTCTTCTACCATTGTA
Organism: Bacteriovoracaceae bacterium; assembly: GCA_050247975.1. GTDB lineage: Bacteria > Bdellovibrionota > Bacteriovoracia > Bacteriovoracales > Bacteriovoracaceae > Peredibacter. Next base: position 106,524 of record JBFWTE010000006.1, on the reverse strand, counting down.
GCAAGATCATGTCGCATTTCAGGATTAATAATGAAATGAGCTTGAGCAAGATCAAAATATTTAAAATCAGGTGTGACACCAGCGATCATCGCCAATTGTAAAATAGGTTTACTCTGAAAACAGATGACGAGAGGATTCGCTTCATGAATATAATCAATACAAGTTTTTGCTTCTTCTTGGCCTAGAGTTAAATACCCACACGCTTTAGATGTAGCAATGGCCATTCCTCTCCAACACTGATGTTGATTAAGTTCATCATCACAAACATGAGTTATGGCAATACACTCTTCATTTTGAATATGTTTTCGAAGATCATTCAATGTCCAACGCTGAATAATTTTGGCCGGAGCTTTCTGAATTACCGGAGCAGCAACTGCAGCGTCTATCACTTTGTATTCAGCTAACTTCGTCAACCATGAACGAAATCCCATACGATTGAGAAAGTCTTCCATTTCTGAATTAAGCTGTAATTTATAAGAAGTATCATTAGGTCCAAGTGAGAGTTTTAAATCCGTCACAATTTTAACTAACTCTTTTGACAACTTGGCCATTTCAATATTTGAAAGGATGGCCGTCTGTGCTCTTTTATTTTTTATATTCTCAGCATTCTCTAAAATCTTTTCTAGTGTACCATACTCTTCTATCAAATTTTGGGCACCCTTAGGTCCAATTCCGGCCACTCCAGGAATATTATCTGAAGAATCTCCAATTAAAGAGAGATAGTCCACAATCTCCTCAGGATAAACTCCCATCTTATCTTTGACATCTTCACGCCCGTAGATTTTTTCCTTCATGGTATCGAGCATTTTGATTGGGCCATCAACAAATTGCATAAGGTCTTTATCACCTGAAGCAATAAGAATCTCATCAAAATCTTTTTTCCATTGAGTTGCTATAGAGCCAATAATGTCATCAGCCTCATAGCGAGCGATTTTTATTTCAGGCAACTTAAGAACACTGATTAATTCATCCACTAATGCAAACTGAGGAATCAAATCATCAGGTGGCTCAGTTCGATGGGCCTTGTATTCTGGATAAACTTCCTTTCTAAAAGAACCTTCCTTAGTATCACGTGCGACGATGACATGAGTTGGACGATATTTCACAATCATGTTGTGAAACATACTCAGCACCCCATAAACAGCGTTAACAGGAATACCTTCAGGAGTATGCAGTGGACGAATGGCGAAGAACGCTCGAAATATAAAATTCGATACATCGATAATAATTAATTTTTTCATTTTTACCTATTGCATTGGAATGGGAGGACTATCAAACCACGGATTCTTAGTCTTTCGCAAATCTAATCTTGTTCCATCGTTTGCGATTACCGTGGTATCGGCCATGATATCACCTAATCGATGGGCCGAGCCTGCCTTAAAGAGCAAATAAAATTCCATTAAGGCGATGGGAAGTGCAAAAACAGCTGAGAAAATCCATCCACCGAAAGGAAAAATTAAAAAGAATAGTGGCACAGTAAAAGGCAAATTACGTACAAAAGACTGTTTTGTCGAACAAGGAGAACCGTCAATTAAAGAGACTACTCCAAAACCCATTAATCTCTTACCGATTGACTGGCCATCATAGAGTGAATCAGCAATACAGAGATAAACAATTCCAAGAATTAATCCCATGGGATAATAAAATACTGCCCCAATGGTCACCAGACCAAGATCAATACATTTAGCAATAAGTCGTAACGTCCGAGCTCTTAACAATGGCCCAGTTACTATGGACTTTCTTTTCATCCAGTTTATTGTAGCCAAAAAACTCTCAGGTTGAATGTATTTTCATATGTTTTTGACCATGTTAATCAAATGTTTTTTCAGCAAAGCTTGTCCGAAAGCGTACTATACGTTACAGTGGAGCTGTGCTTTAAAGGAGACATTTATGGCAAATTTGACAAGTGTAACTTCAGCTAACTTCGAACAAGAAGTAATGAAATCAGATAAACCTGTTCTAGTAGATTTTTGGGCAGAATGGTGCGGTCCATGTAAGGCGCTTTCACCAGTGCTGGATGAAATTGCTACAGAAATGAGCGGCAAGGCCAATGTTGTTAAAGTTAACGTTGACCAAGCTTCTGATCTCGCCCAGAAATACGGTATCCGCGGTATCCCAACTTTAATTTTCTTCAAGAATGGTGAAGTAAAATCAACTCTCGTTGGAAATCAACCAAAAGCTGAAATCGTTAAAAATATCAATTCTTTGATCGGATAATTCAAGGCGGGCCAATGAAAGTTGGCCCTTCATTTTTATGAAATTTATTGAAAACTCGCTCTTAGAAGCCCATCAAACTTTAACAAAATTTATTGATGATAAAGATAATCTTGCGAAGATTGAAAAATCAATTCAACTTTTTGTTGATGCTTTTAAGAATGGAGGTCGGGCATTTAGCTGTGGAAATGGTGGATCAATGTGTGACTCACTCCATTTCGCAGAAGAACTTACTGGCCGATATCGTAAAGATCGTGCCCCACTCCCTGCCACGGGAATTTCTGAAGCAGGCCATATAACATGCATCGCCAATGATTTTGGTTTTGATTATATTTTTTCTCGCTACATTGATGCTTGGGGACAAAAAGGTGATGTTTTACTCGCTATTTCGACTAGCGGAAACTCTGCCAACGTCATTAAAGCTGTTGAAGTGGCCAAGGCCAAAGGCATGAAGGTCGTAGGACTTCTGGGAAAAGATGGAGGGAAATTAAAATCCATGGTGGATGTTCCTTTAATCGTTCCATGTCCAATCACAGATCGTATTCAAGAAGTTCATATAAAATGTATTCATATTTTTATTGAAGGAATTGAGCGACAATTATTCCCCGAGAATTACGCTTAACTATTTTTAAGACAAAGTTTCCCATTCGCAAAAATTTTTCCTCTAAAAACCTTTTCCCCTTATAATAAAAGCATAAACCGTTATTTTTCCATGGAAGGGGAAGTTTATGACTTTAGTCCAAGATATTATCCGCTTTATTGTTGAGGGCGGTATCTTCATGTATGTGATCCTTGCAGTTTGGGCCTTTGCTCTTGCTGTTGCACTCGAGAGATTCAAAAAACTAACTTACACTTATGACGTTGATGGACCTTCTTTTATGAACGAGCTTCAGCGCTATATTCTTTCAAACGATATTCAAGGTGCCATTAGAGTTTGTTCTGGCTCACAAGCAGCTCTTCCAAAAGTTTTAAAGAGCGGACTTAAAAGAGCAAATCAAACTCCAGAACAAGTTCAAAATGCAATCGATGCAACAGCACTTGAAGTGATTCCAAAAATTGAGCAAAGACTTTCTTATCTTCAACTTGCGGCCAACCTTTCAACACTGTTTGGACTACTTGGAACAATCCAAGGTCTTATTCAATCGTTCTCTGCTGTATCTGCAGCTGATCCGACTCAAAAAGCAGAAGTTCTTGCTAAAGGTATTGCCGTTGCGATGAACACAACTGCACTTGGTCTACTAGCTGCGATTTCAATCATGATGATTCATGCTTTCTTAATGAGTAAGTCTGAAAAAATCGTAAATGAAATTGATGAGTTTTCAGTAAAACTTCAAGATCTTCTTGGAACAAAAAAAGCAATTGATGATTAAGAGGCAGCCATGATTAGAGTGCCTAGCAGTCGAAAGCGCAAGAAACCTGATGAAAAATTGAATCTCGTTCCAATTATGGATTCGGTTTTTATTTTCATCTTCTTTCTTCTTATGTCGGCAAGCTTTCTTAAAATTTATGAGATCGCAAGTGATGTTCCCATTGTTTCAGATGCTGAGCCACCAAAAGATCAAAAAGATCCTCTGGCACTAACTCTTACAATTGATAATAACGAAATCACTCTTTCACGTGGAGTTCCTTCTCGTCCTGTTCAAAAATTTGCTCGTCAAGGTGATGGGCAATTTAACTACGAAGAGCTTCATGCTGTATTGGTTAATCTTAAGAAGCAATACACTGACGAAAACATGATTATTTTCGAACCTGTGGGCGATCTCACATACGATGAAATCGTAAAGATTATGGATGCTGTTCGCATGTTGAATAAAACCGATGAGGCCATCTTTAAAACAAATAAAGAAGGCGTTGATGAAAAAGTTAAAGAACTTTTCAGTAAAATCATTTTTAGTAATTTAATGAGTTAAAGGCTTTTATGGCACGTACTCGCTCGATTAGACATAGAAGAGGAAGAAAAAAAGAATCAGTTTTTGATATCGACATCACTTCCCTACTCGATATTTTAACAATTCTACTCGTATTCCTTTTACAAAGTTATAACTCCTCTGGAGTTATTATTAACGTTCCAAAAGATATTGAACTTCCTCGTTCAGCTTCAGAATCACTCAATAATTTTGGAGTAAATATTCAAGTTTCAAAATCTCAAATTTGGGTCGATGATAAAGAAGTTCTTAATGCAGAGACTTCATCACCAGATCAAATGTTTGATGAAGGTGGAAGAAGAATTGTATTACTTTATAATGAGCTGGTGAGAATTCGAGAAACAATCCAGCAATCTGAAAAACTTTCTCCGCAGGCTAAAAAATTCTCAGGGGTTGCCAATCTCGTAGTGGATAAATCACTAAAGTACAGCTACCTCAAGCGTGTTATGTACACTTGTGCCGCTGCTGGATATAAAGAATTTAAATTCGTCGTACTTACTCAGGGCAATTAATTGCCCTGAGCATTCTTTAATTAAGAATCTTTTCTCACTACTGAGCACTTCAAATAAATTGAGCCAAAGCCATCAATCTTGCAGGAAATATCATGTCCATCGACAGGATCTTCTAGAAGACGAATGCTTTTCACTTTAGTGCCTGATTTAAGGGTATCACCACCTACTTTCAAATCTTTGGTCGTTCTTACAGTATCACCATTTTGAAGTTGCACTCCGTTAGCATCAAGAAATTTTGGCCCAGCGACCACCTCTTCTGCCTCAGCAGCAACTTCCTCACTCCACTCATGAGCACATTCTGGGCAAATCCACAGATTGCCATCTTGATAACCATAAGGTGAATTACATTTAGGGCAAGTTTTACTTTCATCTGACATGAAGATACTCCGAGTAGGTTAATTGAAATTATTCATATCCTAAACTTAGCCATCTGTCAGGTGATTAAAAACCACGTTTACTTTGTTCATATACAAGTTGATAAGATGGGTAGCTTGCGCTACCCATCTTTTAGATTTTCTTCGGATAAAAATTCATCGGCTGCTTCACTTCCACTGTTCCACCACCCATTGGCTCTGGGAAAGTGATACCGCGAAGTACACCCACTACACATTTTTTTACATCGGAAGGAAGACCTGATCCCCCATCAACTCCGGCCTGAGAAACGTGCCCAGAAGCTCCGATGGTAAAATCAAGCTTAATCGCTCCTGACATTTCTGCGCCCGAGCGCTCTAATTCCTTTTGATAACAGAATCTAAATTGAGGTAAATGCTCTAAAAGAATTCTTCTAATCACATCAGGATCCATTGATCCAAGCACAACTGTTTCACCAGGAATACCAGCAGTATAGATTGCTTTTTTAGCAGATAATCCTTCAGCACCTTTGGATTCACCAAGCACCCCAGTAGTTGCTCCCACTAAGCTTCCTTGATTCGTTGCGATGTCAGCAGTTTTTACATTTCCAGTACCTGTACCTACACCTGAGGCGGCACCAACTAATTCCCCACCACTTGATCCATTAACAGAAGTTTTTACTCCTGAAAGAGATCCACCTTTTGCAACAATTGAACTCACAGAAGAAGAAAAATCTGCTGATTTATAGACTTCAACATGTCCAATTGATTTTGATTCATGCTGAGAAAGTGCTGGAGCAGCTTTCGTCGCACTAGCAGATTGCGATTTAGAAGCTGATGAATTGGTTGCAATTTTATTACTTGGCTTAGGAGGAGTTGTTCCTTGCTTAACAACCTTCTTCTCCGTTGCAGTTCGCTTCCCTGGATCAGGCTTCTTCGACTGATTTTTAGTTTCTACCACATCAGGTTTTTTAACATCCGGCTGTTTCTCTTTTGGAACTTCTTTTGCAACAGCAGTATCTTTCGGAGAAGTTTGAGCACGGTGAGGTGCATTTTCTGTTTTTTCAACTGCTCTATTTTTTGAAACGGTTAAAGGTTGCTTATAAAGAATTGTCGCCAGTCTTTCTGGAGCCAGCTCTTCTTTCTTTTCATCAACAGGAACCTCTATCACATTCATTCCAACTGAAATTAATCCAACAAAAAATAGAAATAAAAATAAGTATTTTCTAAAATCAGGATCACGTTTAAGAATTGGGGCTGATAAAACTTGAGGGGGCGCAGATACATTTCTTACAAAAATTTGAAGGTCATCTTTAAAAAAGCGAACGAGATCTTGTCCTTGCAAAGTAACACTTGCACCAACATGGCCAGTATCTTTTTTCTTATCACTCAAAAAGAAAACATCAAAACCTGGTAAAGTATGAACATTGGCCAAACCATTTGAAACATCAACAAAAGGAAACTTTTCATTTTTCCCAAGATAAGGAAATTCTAATTCTTGATTATCTTTCTGAACACCAGTGATAAAATAAGTAGATTTAGATTCTGGCAAATAATCCACACTAAAAATCTGATCCTTAAATAGGATAATAACTTCTACGGCCTGTTTTAAAGATTCATACTTAAAGATCGGATACAGTTCATCTTTATCTTCAAAAATATACTCACTAAATTCTGCCTTAGGATCGGCGGCCAATGGATAAACAATTGAAGGAATTGATCTTTGTGATATCGAAGGAGCTGAACGAGGTAAATTTTTAGGGGTCGAGACTTCGTCTAAAACTGGTGGCATTTTAATGGATGCCTCTCCAACACCAGGCTCTAATGCTTCAAGAATTGGTGGTAGTTCACCAACAACATAAGGTTCAAACTGAAAATCGATATCAGCAAGTCTAAAGGAGTCACCAAGTCTGATTTCTTTTACGATAATTTTGTCATCATTAACATAAGTGCCATTAGTGGAGTTCATGTCGTAAATTACAGCACGATCATCAAAAAGTTCTATAACGGCATGAACAGCTGAGACAGCATCACTATTAACAACTAAATCACAGCTCTCAGATCTTCCAAGGAGGATTCTTCCTTTACCAAAAACGCCCCCCTTAACCTTAGCAGAGGAATTCCCGGCCTTTAAGTAGTACATCTTCCCTTGATTCTTTTTATCTAATTCCACAATAAACCTCTATTACCTAATCCCTTCTACAGCTTTTTTCATCTCTCGATTAAAATTCTGCCGCTCGGGTAATTTGTTTTTAAATTCATTCCGAAGTCTTGGAGAAACAGAAATATCACCAGGAGAACCAGCTTCTCCCTCTACACCTATTTCTTCAAAATCAAACTTTTCAAATTTTTTGTACTCATACTTAACTTGCTTGTCTTGAGCAAGAGAAGTTGAAATATAAAGTAAAGGAATCAAGATAAGACGTTTCATTAAATTTCTCCTAGCTGTGTTTCAACCACGAGATAGTATTGTTTAAGTTTCGTATTTTTTGGCCCTTTCACGGCCTTAAAAATTTTTTGAGCATCTGCCACTCTACCAAGTTTTTTTAAAGTGATCGCGAGATTCAGTCCAACTTCAGACTTTTCAATTTCACCTCGCGGGATTTGAGCATAGTAGTTATACGCCTGCTGATAATCTGACATGAGAAAATAGCAAGATCCCACAGCATTTAATAAATCCGCATCATTTGGTGAACTTGAGAGTAAAGATTGAAACATAGGCAAGGCCAAGTCAGCGATACCATAGCTCAAGTATAGTTTAGCTAAGTTGTATCTAGGTGTTTTAGCAAAACGTGATTGCTTATTTGCTTTTTCAAAAGCAACCAAAGCTTTTTGATCCTGTCCTTGTCGAGAATACATCACGCCAATATTGTTGAGTGCCGGGACGTAATTAGGAACAACTTCAAGGGCCTTGTTATAAAATAATAGAGCTTTTCGGTGAGAGCCTTGATTCAAATGACAATTGGCCACTTGATTCCAATAGGCTGCAACTTTCTGATATCGATTAAAGACTTTAGAAGCTACAGCAAAGGCCTGATCAAATTCTCCTTTAGAGCATCTTGCAGAAATTTCAACTAAAGGATCATTAGTGTTTTCTAAAAGATGAACTTCATCTTTAGTGTATCGATCTAATGTTTCATCTTGGAGAGCAGGATTTAAGGCCTTTGAGTTATTTAAATAGTAATCAGCTACTTCATTATTATTTAAAATCTTTTCTTTTTTAAATGCAGCATTATCAACTTTTTTTACTGGGCCATCAGTATTCTTAGTTGATGAACATGAAACCATTAAAAATAAAATAAGGAGTTTGAACATATTCATTTTTTCCCTCCTCTATCCATCAAAACAGCTGCTTTATCTGTCACATAGCGCTTGAAATTATCTTGACCAGAGTACAGCACAAAATAATTGGATACTGATAAAATTTTGTTCTCAAAAATTAGCTTTTTAATTTCATGTCGTTGTTTCTGGGCGTTTGTTAGAATTGGCCGATATACTTCTGCCATGGCCTTTTGAAAACTGGCCACGTATTCCGGAGACTTTCCTTCAGGGACAAAGTTTTTCAAATTTTGAGCAAAGTTCTCATAAGATTCAATAACAATTTTATAGGCCTCGACTATGCCTTTACCTGAACCAATCTTCTGAACATTATTTACATCGACAGTGATTTGATCTAGTAACTGAAGTTTTAATTTTACCGCATTATTAAATTCATTTTCAGGAAAATGAAGATCAACACTTTCAAAACGCTTCTTCTTTTCATGGATACTTACGAGAATTCTATCGGACATTATGTCCAATGCTTCCACAGGAATTTCTATTTTTTGCTGTTTCGCTTGCTCAAAATAATGGACCTGCTTAGACTCGATAGATTTGGCTTCAGTAAGATCTCCAATGCCAATCAATTCTTTTCTGTAATCTTCATAAGGTTTTATAAGAAATGGTGCATTTTGTGAGTTTTTATCTAAATCCATTAAAATTGAAGAATAAGTGTCCCATCTTTTGGCCTTGGCCAAATCTTTTAATATCTCCAATGAAACTTCAGCAATCGATTTATCAGGAATTAAACATCCTTTACCAAATTCTTTAATTTCAATGGCCTTATCTAACTCATTATTTGCCAACGCTATAAACACAGAATTTTTATAAGCTACAGTTTTATTTGATGAATTTTGCTTACACAATTTCGCCAGAACTCTATAAGACAAGTCGGTAGATTGTGAGAAATGCTGTCTTAAAAACAAACCTGCAGCGATAGTTAAATAAGAATCGCTAAATTTAACCACATCTTCAACCTGCATTTCTTTCAAAGCTTTTACGGCCCAGTTGTAACTTTGATTAGCATCACCTAGTTCGTAATAAAGTACTGACAAGTTATAAGCGGCATTCGTCTTCGCTTTTGGTGTACTTTCAGAACTTTCATAGATTTGATGATAACCCGTTAAAGCAGCTCCCTTCTCCCCTTTCTCCAGGGATTGTTGAACTCCTTCAATTTGAATTTTAGTCATCAAGCTTCTTAATGCTTCAGCATATTTACTGGAAACTTTAAATTTTCCATTGTTAATTTCGCTTACATAGCTTTTAACTTTTGAATAATCTTTTTTCTCCCTGTAGTACTCCATGACTTTCGCCAACATACCTTCTTGGGTTTTGTAATCTCTAGGAAAGTTATTTGCGAAATCTGACAATGTACTTTCAGCATCTGAAATTTTCTTATCATCGTACTGAGCATTAAATAATTTAACAAAAATTGAGTGCGCTTTATCTGATTTAGAATCAAAAGATAAATATCGTGAATAAACAGGAATGTAATACTTCTCAGCTATCTTTTGACCTAGTGAACTTTGTCCCAATGATGATAACGACCCATCCATACATTGGCCCATTATCTTTTTATCATTGGATAACTTAGCAAGATCAAAAGCATTTATATAAAGGCCAATCGCCTTTGCAAAATCACCTGAGGCATAAGCAGTCTCACCTTGAAAAAATATTTTTTCAGCTTTCTGTCCAGGATTCAGTTGAGCTGACAATTCAAAATATGCAATGGATTGTCGTGACTTTTCTTGTTTAACTTTTGGAACACTCTTATAGATATCTGAAGCTGTCGCTTTTTGAAGTTCAGCAGCTTTTTTGTTGATGTGGTAACTTAGCTTTTTATAGTCATCACTATTTAATGGATTTTTCGAGTGAATACTAACGAGCTCTTTACTCACATTCAGATGTGAATCAATTTTATCATACTTATCAAACAAATCGAGCTGAGCTAATAGGATGACAACTCGCTTGGCCTGATTTTTTTCTGAATTGGCCGCTTGTTGCAACAAGCTTTCCGCTTGAGCAAATCTTCCTTGAGTTGTAATTGCGCTAGCAATTTTAACAAACTGCTCAGTGTAATTGATTCCTAAACTTTCATAAAATGAAATCGCATCATTTAATCTACCAGCATCTACAAAAAATATTCCAATATCACGCTCTACTAAAGAGCGCATATCAATATACTTATTATCCGAACTTTTTTTGTGAATCTCTTTCATTAAAGAAATTGCTTTATTATATTCTTTAACACGGTAGTAAGACCAAGCGAGATTAAATGCATCTTTGGTCCACCACTGTTCATCCACTTTGCTTATGGAAGCTTCATAAAGTGGTATTGCTTTAGAGAATTTATTTTCATTGAAATAATAATCGGCCAGGGCCAATTTTGACTTATATGAAATCTTAGACCCTGGAGTTGATTTTTCTGCAGAAAGTGCAAAATACTTTTGAGCATCCTCATTATTACCTAGCTCTTTATTATTATATGCCAGGATATAGTAAACATCACCAATCCCCTTATAATTTGGGAATCTTTTTACAACTTCTAAAGCAGCAGTATTCGCTTCTTTAAAGGTCTTAGTTGATGTTTCAAAGTAAGAAGATTTATTTACTCCTCTTCTTTCTGCTGGCGGTATCGCAAGATACTGCTCATTTTCCGCTTCTCTAAAAAGTCTTGCCTTTTCTAAATTAAGTTCTGAAATACGCAATAGTGTATCTGGAGATTTATAATCTTGCTGTCTTGCGAGACGAGACACTTCCGATAACTCTTCATCTACAATGCTAATAATCTGTTTTCGTCTCTGATCCAATGAGATTTTAGCTGCAAAAGCAGAATTCGCTAGCAATAATCCAATTAAAATTAAATTTAGCATTCAGACCTCAACGCGAAGACATAATCACCTAATTCATCGGCCCAAAATTCGCCATTAAAATTCCAAAAATACTGTTTATCATTTCTTTCAATATACTTCACATCACCACGCTTTTTGCCTTCTTCTTGTGGTGATTGATATAAGCGCTCTTTTCTTTGAGCAAGCACTTCAAGTTTAATATAACTCATGCCTTGAAAAGCCGAATAAAGTTCACCATATTTCGAAACAAAGCTTGCTCTAACATAGGCCCCAATCAATGTTCTGTATTCATCCATTGTCACTTTAATATTTTTGAGAAGGTTACTTCTCATAGTGCTTGGCCCTCTCTTTCTCAATTGATTATATTCAGCAAGTGAAGATGTTAATGCGCCCTTCATTTCTAGGTAAGCGGCATCTTTTCGAATTGAGTTCAAAATATGATCAACTATAGCAAGTTCTGATTTCTTATTATCTTCATAGTCGGCCATCAAATGATAATAAAACTTATAATCCTTTCCATGACCCGTTAAAAATTGTCTCAAGTTTCTCGATGGATTTAATAATTCATCGTAAAAATTATCGACTGTTTTTTTAGCATCATCATAAAGACACATTTGCAGATAAGTTAATGCTTTAAGTACTTCAACTTCAGGCTTAAAGACAAAATCAAACATTGGAGCTTTGTATGTGATCAACTTTCCAAGAGTGCGATTATAATTTTTTAAATAATAACTTGTCCAGGCCTCTTCGAAAAGTATCTCCGGCCACACAAATGAATCTTTAGAAACATCTAAATAAATTAATTCGGCTTTTTTATAATCAGTTGATCCAAATTGCGATCTTGCAATACCTACTAGACAATAATCGCGGTTGATCATCAGCTGCTTCTTCTCTAGAAATGAATTAGATTCACTAATTTGCTCATCTGAAGACCTAATACATTCCCTATAGCTACTTTCAGAGGCTTTTGAATTTTTTAGAGAAGCATAGACAGCACCTTTCATATTACTAGAGAAAGGGTAGACACTGTGAGATGGTTCAATTCTCTCTAATTCATTAAGAGCTTCATTTAACTTACCATTTTTAAATAATCGCTTGGCAAGAATGTAGCGGATGTTTCCAGCTTTAGATCTTTTCAAAACTGACTCAGGAAGCGTTTCAAACGGTCTTATTCCTGTTGCATAGATCATTTTATCAAATGATTCTTCAGCCGAATTATCTAAAGGACCATCAACTTTCACCAAATAATCTTTCATCCAAGGCAAAGTTGAATAGTAGTAACCATCTTGAACTAGCTCCATGATTGTTCTGCGATAACCACTTAGCGAGATACTTCCATGGCCATATATCTTGCTTGCTTCTTCATAAGAAGCAAACACAGAACAACTAAAAAACGCAATACTTAAAATAAATCTTGAGAACATCCTTGTTCTCCTTTCTTAAAAGCTATAATTTAATCCAATACCTAAGTCGTAATTACTAAATAGTGTTTTAGCAGATAAATCTTCATTCGTAGAATTCTCTCTACTTCTTGTTGCCTGGTAATGAAGACCAGTAAAATCTAATCTAACACTCCAATTCTCATTTACATAAAATCGAAGGCCAGTGTTCCAAATGACCCCCATATTATTTTGAGAAGTTAATTTATCTGCATCGGCACTTCCAGTATCAAATGCATTTCTATTGTCTAGAGTTTTTATATTGGCCAGTCCAAATCCAAACATCCAATCGTAGTAAAATATTTTATTAAATGTATTAATTTTAGAATAAAAAGGAGACCACATCGCCATGGCAGCTAAGTAACTATCAATTTTTCTATAGTAAGGAACAGCCCCCTGCTCTTGTACACCTCTAGCTGTATTATTAATTTGCCCAGTATTTTTTCCTGCTGCAATTTCAAATCCCCAGTCTTCAGTAAAAAAATATCCTGCTCTTCCACTTACACCATAAGAATCGACAAAGACACCACTCGTAGTTTTAACTCCATTGAAGCCAATATAAACTCGACCGTCTTTTCTAAATTTACGGTTTTGCAAAACATAAATTTCTTTGTCTTTATCTAACCATGAATAATAGAGCGTTTTATCTTCAGCTGCTGCATAGACAGAGAAGCTAAAGATTAGACATAAAAGAAACAAAATACTTTTTTTCATAATGACACTTCACTTGTTAGAACATTTTCATCTTTACTAAAATTCTAACATGCTTCAGGAAGGTCGCAAGTTGGCGGATTAACGAGGGCAAATATCACCATAAGAACATTGACTACAATGATCGGCTTTTATGCTCCAAGGACGATTTTGTCCTCTCCATAAGTCATTTAGCTCTGGTTGGATCGATTCCCAGCTTACCTCCTGACTAAGAATTTTTTCACAGTCCACAAAGCATAGTTTTAGTCGAACTAAAGAAAGTCGACTAATCTGCTCAAGCTCATAAAGTGCGTAAGCATACATTTTCAACTGGATCCAATAGTGCTCCAAATTTTCCTGAGTAATTTGGCCGGTTTTAAAATCCCAGATTTCTGCTTCTCCCTCATTCTTTGGAATAAGTATGAGATCCGGTATTCCTGAAATCATAAAATTGAAAAATTTAAATTTTATTGGCCTCTCGGGAATAAAGAAATACTTATCCTTTAAAAGTTTTAGCTCCTCCAAGGCCCATTGAATAGGTTTTCGAAGCTCATCATTAAAGACTGATCTTGGAACAACATAATTATGCTCTATCCCTTGAGCTATAAGAGCGTGCACATAAGTTCCACGCTCGGCCGAAGATTTGATGCCGGTATCTTCTTCATCACTTTCGAAAAGTATCTTTTTCTCAAGAGTTGGCCTAAGCTTAAGTACATTTTCAAAGTAAAATTTACGAGGGCAATCGATTAGGGAATTAAGCCTAGTAACACTTAATTCAGGAACTATAGCAAGATCACCATCTCCTTCCCCTTTAGGAAAAATCCCCATAGGGTCATAAAAGAAGAGCGGTAAACTTGAAGAGTTTTTTTGAGTAAGTGCACTTCTAAAATCAAAATCTTTTAATTCCGTTTGATTCAAATGAATTTTACTATTTTGATTCATCCAATATTTTAGGCCTTCTATCCAACTATTACCTGATATAGAAAATGATCCCTCAAGATTTAAAAAGTTTATCCAAACAAGTTTTTTCTTTGCACGAGTACAAGCAACATAGAAGAGTCGCTTAGACTCAGAAAAATTCTTATATCTATTCACTTCACTTTCAAATAAATAAAAAGGCGATTTATGTTTCTCTTTATTTCGTAAATCTTCAAACCAATAAAAGCTCCCAGGCCAGTCTCCGAACATTTCACGATCAGCATTTTCTCTTCCATTAGTGTAAATTCCTGCCAGATAAACTATATCGAATTCTAAACCTTTAGAAGCATGCGCTGACATTAATTGGACTTTTTCTGCTTGCGATCCATAACGGAACTCTAGACTAATTTTTTCACCAGTCCCTAATGACAATTGCTGAAGAATTAATTCAGAGTCCTCTTGGCAGATCTCACAAATTCCTTCTATTACTTCCAAATTAATATCTGAGTTTTCATTGGTAATTTTCAAAGAGAACAGAAATTTCTTGAAGGCTTCAAGAATTCCCCAATATTCTACATCTTTATCAAATTTCTCGAAGTCTAATTTAACTGAATCATCAATATTCAGAACTTTAAGAAATTGCTTAATCATAAATTCTGGATAAACATCCCGAGAATTCAAACTCGAATCAAATTTACGTTTAAGCAAAAGAAGAAAAATCCCAATAACCGGTTCTTCATCAAGTTCAATTTTAAATTGAGCAGTAAATCCAATCTTCTTATGAATTAAATTCCGAATGAGCTCTGCACTTGGCTTGAGTTTTCGATAAAGAATGGTGCAAACCAAATCAGCATTTTGAGACCTTTCCCTCTCGATGGATTCAGCAATGAGCTTGGCCTCAAGTGCGTTTATTTCATCTGAAGTAAATTTCTCTTCTTCCTCAAGATTTTTTTCCAATGAAGTTGAAATGACTTCTACACTGCCTAATTCAGGGTGCTGAACTTCATCAGGAATATTTTGATCTTCTGGATGAACAGAAAACCGATCATGACCTTGAAAATCTTGGCCAAGTGGTAATATAGCTTTAAACAATGAGTTATTAAACTCAATGATATGTGGCAAAGAGCGATAATTGTTTTTTAAAGTTCTGACTTGAGGTACTAAACTCGCGCAGTTTTGAAAAACAGAAAGTTCTCCACCTCTAAAACCATAAATCGCTTGCTTCGCATCTCCAACACAAAATAATCGACTAAAATCTTTTTCAATTAGTTTTTCAATAATACTAAATTGAATTTCCGAAGTATCCTGAAATTCATCCACAATAAAGTATTGATATACTTTTTGAATTCTTTTGCGACTTTCGCTATTTTTTAGACCTAACGATACATGGTACTCAATATCGGCAAAGGTCAATCCCTGATTTGGATCCAATCTTGTATCGATATAAGTAAACAAATTTTGACAAAGCTTTAACCAAGGGAAAATTTTATTTTCAAAATGAAGTTGATAATTAGAAATGATTGGGGCCCAATCTTTAACCCAACTTCGCAAAGCTGCAAGTCCGTCTTTTGCTAAATCATGTGCAGGAGTTCTCTTTTTTCCAGTTTGTCCACTCAACCGTTTAATTGGATTAAAAAGATTTTCGTAAATTGTTAACTTATCCACACTGTCAATAATAGGTAATCCAGTGGCCTGAAAAGTTCCAACAATGGCCTCAAATGGAGATCGCTCCGATTCAATTGGAAGGTCTAACTGATGGATATACAGTAGAGATTCTTCTAAGTTTTGTAATTGAAATGACTTCCCAAGTAACTCCCCTAATTTTTCAGGTCGAGCTTCCTCGATTGAAAAATTCTTCCATACAAGTCTTAGACCCGGGTCTGAAAAAATATTTGTTAGAGAATTTAATAAATTTCTTTTTTCACGGATGAGGATCTCTAAAAAATCTTCTGAGACTTGATCTTGAATGCCAGCAAGCCAACCTTCAAACAAGATCCGAATTTGATCTAATCTTTCAGTTTGAAATATTATTTTGGTTTCTGTTGATAATTCAGGGAAATACCCTTGAGAAATGAGTTTACGACAAAACCCATCAATCGTAGTTACTGTAAGAAGTGGTAAAGAGTCTTGGGCAATCTTCCAAAGTCCCCCTTCAGATTCTGACATCTGCGAAAATTTATCAGCAATCCGGATATTCATTTCTCCAGCGGCTTTTTTCGTAAATGTCATCATGACCACTTGAGAGTATTTCAATCGAATAAAGTCTTCGAAACTTCCCTGAGGCTGCATTTTAAATTCATTCATCCAATTACGAGTCAGAAAAATAATATGCTCGACTAGAACAAATGTCTTACCTGATCCAGCTCCAGCTTTAAGGAGAACACCTCCCCTGTGCTCAATGGCAAGTTTTTGTTCTGCATTTGCCTTAGACATTGATCTGACCTTTTACACAAACCGGCGCAATTTCACAGAAATGGCAGGTATTTGATTTTCGTGGAGCCGGTGAAAATATTTTTTCTTCTTCAATTTTTTTAGTTAAAGCTTCCACTCTTTCAATAATACTGCTTAATAATTCATCCGTTGCTTTCTCAAGGATTTTGGAACGGCAAAAACGAAATTCCTTAATTTTCTGATTAAGTTCTTCATCCATCAACAGTAAGTTCGATTCTTCAGGATCATCTAAAACGACAAATCCCATCACTGGAATTTTTTTATGAAAATCAGGAATCAACTGAGATGCTGCCAAGAAATATATCCAAAGCTGCATACTTTCCATGGCCTCAACTTCAGCATTGGTTGCTGCAGACATCTTGCTCGACTTAAAATCTAATAAGAATACATGCTTTTCAGTCACTCCAAAACAGTCGATTTTACCATTAATTTTAAATTGATTAATGCCAGAGAATTCTTTCTCCATTTCCCAATCAATTTTTTCATCAGCAATTTCCGCTAATTTTTTTAAAAACTGTATCCCATTAAGAGAGCGATGATTAAAGATCAACTTTTTCTGATCGTAAATTTCTCGTGGAAGCTGTAATTGATATTCTCTAATTTTCTCCTGCAAGACAGATTCAGTGAGTTTAGCAAGATCATTTTCATTTAAATTTTGCTTGTAAAACTTCTCAATGATCTCGTGAGTAATGGTTCCTGAGAGTAAAGGATTAATATCCTTTTTTAAGGCCACATCCGGAAAAAGTTTCTCAACATAGGAGTAGTAAAATTTCCGAGGGCAATCAATAAAGGTTTGATATTTACTGGCCGAAAAAGTTCCACGGAATGCTTTTTTCTCAAACAAAGTCATATAATCAATGATTTGCTTATCGCCTCTGTTATTTAAAGATTCTTCTGGTACGAGCTCGACATCATTAAAAATTCTCTTCCATATTAAATTATGCTTCAACACATTTGGAGACATCAAAACAGAAACACTTGCCTCACTTATAAGATCCTCAAGTTCCCACTTTTTAAATAATAAATCTAAATCATTCCGCTTCATTGGGCCAAGTGCAGAAAGCTGTTTTTGAATATTTTCAGGGTAATTTTGACCTAGGCCTTGAATATCATCAAATCTATCATCAATACAAAGATAGATCGGTTTAGTTCGATCAATGTCTTCTAGCGAGGACATGTCTTTTAACTCTACATTTGACTTACTATCAGTAAGAGGAAAGTAAGACGTTCTAGGCTGATTCAAGACTGTGACTTCCGCAAGTAGCTTCTGAAAAAAGCTATCGACCACAATATTTTCTTCAGTCGTTTCTGAAACAAACAAACAGGCATCTTCATATAATTGTAGGCCCTTCAATTTTTTAAAGGCATAGGTTTTTAATGTTTCTTTCTTCTTATTTTCTAACCACTGTTTTAATCCTTCTAAATTAGTGAGTGGTAACTCTCTCTTCATTGTTTCAGAAATTTCATTCAATTGAGATTGAACTAGCTGATAGGGGATCTTAAAATTCAAATTGCTTGAAGGAATGTAATGCAAATGATGAGCATTGAGCTTTGAAACACCTAGAATAATAGTCGCTTCGCTATTTAGTTTATTTTTTAAGTAAAAGGCGATCTCTCGAGAATTTATAGCAAGCCAGCTTGCCTGAGGTTTTCTTTCTGTAAATTCAAGTTCTTTTTCTGCTACTTTGTGATCTTGAATCCAGCTAATCCAATCGGAGCGTTTAAGTTGATCTTTCAAAGCGAGAGGAAATGGAATAATCACTTGATAACGAATACTCAGCGCTTTTAGTAAATCTATTTGTTGTCCATTGAGATGTTGAAAACCCCAAAAAATGTATGTTTTCTTAAGGGACTCTTCCTCACCACATTCACGTAATTTTTCTGTAATTTGGCCATAGGCCCCATGCTCATCTACATAATTTGTTATTTCTAAAAGCTTCCAGAATAATTCAACGGCTCTTTTAACTTCCTGGGTTTGTTCATCTAGGACAGACGCAAGGGCATGCTGGTCTAAAGTAAAACTTCTAAGATCTGAAAATAAATTGTAGGCCTGAGAAAATTGTTCATAAGAAAGTTCAGAGAAATATTTATTTTTTAAAATTCCAAAAATGAGTAAAAGCTCGGCCTTTCTTTTCATTTGAGGACGAGTTTCATCATCCCACAATTGCTTCAAAAAATCGGAAGTAAACTTAGCAATAGTGATAACATCCTGATTTGCATTGGAGGAAATAAGTGTGCGCAAATTATCCGCTTTAGCAGGACTTGGTGTAATAAAAAGTTTTTGGCCAGAAATTGAATTCATTTCGGCCAGAAACTGCTTTTTATGGGAAAAATAAACTATCTGCATCATTAATAGAAATTCTACCTTTAGGAATGAGAAAAGTTGAGATATAAATGTCAAAATCCAAGGAGACTTATGCTTGCGGCCAGCCGTTTATATAGTTTTTTAGATCATAAAAATGGTTTTAACGTTCATTTTTTAGAAGGACAAAAACTGATTCATGATCTCGTCCTTATGCATCCGATGCAAGGATCTGGATTTGCATACTTTCGTGATACATTCTTGGGTATTCTTCCTATCGTCTTCTTTCTAAAACCAGGAGAAACTCTCGGGATATATATGGATTCAGAAAATCCGTATTTTCGATTAAAAATAGAAACGAATAGTGCTGGACATACTCGCTGTCTTCTCTTACCGGCAGAGTTCAATGTTTTCCCGATGAAAATTTCAGGAAACATTCGTATCACTAAAATTTTTCCTGGCCAAAAAGCACCCTACACTTCCGTGCTTGAACTTAAAGAGACAGAAACAAAAGATGTTATTAACCGTATTTTCTCTGAATCGTATCAAACAAATAGTGAAGTTATTGTTTCAGAAATTTCTGATCAATCTTTACTCGTAAACAAACTCCCTGCATTGAATGTGAACTCGGACCTAGATGAAAGTGTTTCACGTAAAGAGTTCATCAAGAAGAACAAAGCCTTGTTCCACGATGTCTTCGAGGCCAGAACTGATGATATTGAAAAAATAGTTAAAATGTTTGAGGACAATGGCTTCTCTTATCTAGGCAGTCGCCAAATTGCTTTTTTCTGTCCATGTTCAAAAGAAAGAATGGTCACTAACCTTCGCACTCTTTATGCTCACGATCTTGAACATCTATTTGATGGGAAAGAATCTATCGAGGTCGATTGTGATTATTGTAAAAAGCAATATGAGGTTTTCAGGACCGAAATAACAGAGCAATAGCCCTTTTTGTATGTAAAAAATTCATACTCTTGCCATCCGGCAACAGATCGTTGCCGAACCAATTGATGCCGATTCTGCCCCACGATATAACTGTGGCATGAAAAGAAAAACTCAAATTGGACCCATCATATTCATCTTGCTCCTCCTTTTAATCACGGAAGTGTTCGCTGGCATTGAAGGTTGTATTATTAACTTTGAGGTCAAATCTCACCCCAGTGCTGCCTGGTTGGATAAAAAACTAAATTCTCTCAAGCATGTTCGAATAATTCATGAGGCAACTCCGAGGGATATCGTTGATTGCGCAAAGGAAGGGGCCCTCGCAATAACAATTATTGGCCATGCTGGTGATTTGCAGAATCCAAATCAATCTATTGCTCCCCTTCTTTATCAAAAAAAACTTCTGGGTGAAGATCGAAATCTTTTTTTAAAAGATCTCAAACAGCAACTAGAACTAATATTAAATAGAGAGACATTAACAGATGCTCAATATTCAGAAGCTCTATTTCAGATTTCAAAAATCGAAAATCTTCCAGAAAGCACGCCTGTTTATGGGCCTCCCAAATTTGTAGAAAATCAAATTTGGCAAACTCTTCTCGAAAATAAAAACAAACTATTAAAAATCAGCATAGCTTCATGTTTACCTAAGAAAGTAGCTGCTTATTATCAAGGACTCAAACTACTTCAACAAAGTGGCATCGAAGTCAATTTTGCTCCAAAAAATAAATTTCAATCATATTTAAAAAATAAAGAAGTCGTTAGTTTAAATGCAAAGTGGATCAAAAATTCATTACAAATTAAATAAAAGGATTAATTATGAAAATTCATTTAACACTTATGTTCGCTTTAGGTCTTGCCGTCTCTTTCCTAGCTCCTAAAAAATCAGATGCTGCTGTTGGATTAGTAATGATGCTTGGAGGACCGGCCGGAACACCTGTAGCACTCGCCGGTGGAAAAACGATTATTACATCAATAGCGTCTGTGTATGCGATTGAACTCGCACGAAAAGTTGCTCCCCACAAGGTCAATCCAGACCTTTCCACGTTAATTGGAAATATTCTTTTTTGGCCTGGATTATTTATTCTAGATAATCAACTTCAAGGGCTGCCTAAAATTAATGCAAATGATCTCATAGATAATGGATATGACGAGATTACTTCTGCCCAAATAGAATCAGACTATAGAACATTGATTCAAGCTCTTGAGGATAGTACTAAGACCATTCACATTTCTAAAAGCGAAGCTAATGAAAATCTTAAACAAGGTTTATTAGATATTGCTCTAGAATTAAAACTTTCCTTAAGTGATGAGTTTATCGAAGTCTATTCGCAAAGATTAGCTCTCGTTGCAGAAGGGTTAAACTAATGCAACTCGAGAAAGATCTTATCCAACTAGATAAAAGTGAAGACCTCTTAGATATTTTAAAGAATATCTATCTTGGCCGTAAAAAGCTTAATAGAAATTATTCATTGACCTCTTTTGCAAGAGACCTAGGTATTTCTAAATCAGTTCTTTCTCGAATTCTCTCCAATGAGAGGAATGTTTCTGTTAAGTTATGTATTCATCTTACTACAGTTCTAAATTTTGAAGAAAACCAAGCGAAAAGAATTCTTTTAAAAGTAGTTCAATCACAGACTAAAAATGCCAAAGTTTCTAAAAAGTTTAAAGATCAACTCGAAAAAGAAGTATTACGAAAAGGAAAAATTAGTAATAGGCCGACCTATTCAATTGTAGAAATCGAACAATTTAAGGCCATGGCATCATGGCAGCATCTAGCAATTATAAACCTAATTGATCTTAAAACATTTAAAAACTCTCCTGCCTGGATAGCGAAGCGACTTGGAATTAGTATTATAGAAGCAAGAGACGCTCTTGATCGTCTTATTGGACTTGGACTCATCCTTGAAAGCGAAGGAATTCTCAAAAGATCAAAAAAGAATTTTTTTATACAGACAACCAAATCTGAAATCGCCATCCGAAATTTTCACGAACAAATGATCCAGAAAGCTATCGATGAACTCAAAGAAACAACACAAAAAAGATTTGAACAACGACTTATTAATGGAATTACATTTACCTGCTCTGAAGAGCAAATTCACATAATCAAACAAAAAATAGATCAACTTCAAGATGAAATTTTAGAATTAACTTCAAATTCAGAGGCAGAAAACCTTTATCAGCTTAATATGCAATTTTTTTCACTCTTAAAGAATGAACAACGAGGAGAATAGGATGAAAACTTTAATAGTAACACTTTTATTAATATCACAATGCTTTGCCTTTGATGGTGGGGATAAAGTCGGCGGCGGAGGAGATAGTTTAGAAGCTCGTGTAGACGAAATAAGGGTGGATATTTTGAACTGGATAAATAGAGGGGGCGCTCTTTCACTTGTACTAAAAGAAAACTTAACACTTTCCTACTATGAGCAAAAAATGAAAGAAATCCTAGAACCTCAAAAAGTAATTATCAGTTTCGTAGAAAACAACGATTCAACCGATGAAGAATTAAAAGTCATTGTCCAAGGCGCACCAAAAACTTGTCGAGGTTTTATCTCAAAAAAAGACCACCGCCCTCATATACTTTGTCATGTAGAGAGATTTAAAAACGCTTCTGAATCAGAGCAATACCAACTTATCCATCATGAATTTGCAGGCCTTGCTGGTATTGAGATCAACAAAGGAGCGGCTTCTGATTACTCGATATCCACCCAACTCAATAGATTTTTAAAATATCAAGCAACCCTCAAGCTTGCTATTGTAATGCCAAGGCCATCTGAGAATACTTCATTTAATCCCTTAAAGATATTAGACGAGGCTCGAATTTTATATGAAGAGAGAATGCTCGAAATCGAGCAAAATCAATTAAAGATTCAGTCAGCAAAAAATCAATTAAAATTAATCGAAGGAAAACTTCTTTCTCATAAGTTTACTAATCAAGCGATAAATGACCAAATTAATCTTTGTGCTCAAAAGCTTCGAGAAAATTCGGATTTATATGCCAAAAAAGAAAATGAAGCTTTTGTAAATTCAGAGCTAAAAAAGCTACAGCTTCAGTTTAATCAATTAAAGGATACTGTTAATAAGTATTTAAGCCTAAGTAACTGTAAATCTTGTGACAATGAAATTCTTCTTGAAATAGAAGAAACATACCGGAAGCATCTCGAAGATTCTATTTACAATTTCAAAGATGTCTATTCTTTTAAGATCAGTGAATTTAAAACTGCATACGTAGTTGATAAGGCTATATCGAACACAGAGTGCTCATTTGAGCAATTCTTTAAAGTTACTTACAGTAAAAAGTTTAACTATGTGGTACTTAACTCATTAACTGAAAAGGTTTATTTCCCTAAACTTAATCCTGAAGAATTGATTAATGGACAATTTGATAAAACACTTGATTATATTGCAAAGAATGCTCCTATCCAGGTCATTCTCAAAGCTAATTTATTCGGAAAGCCAAAAAGCTATTTCAATAAGAATACTGTTTATGTAGCTACAAGCTACGATATAAATGGAGACTCAATGAATATTTTTGAACCCGATTTAACTAATCCAATTCACATTATTCAGGACTATATTAATAAAAACTAAAATGTACTTAGGGATACTGAAAAGTATCCCTACATAAATTCTTGAAGTTGCCTTCAGTCTGTCCACCTCTTAATTTAATTAACTTTTGTGTGAGCGCTTCATTTGGGCAAGTCTCATTGTATTTCTGAAGTAGACAAAGCTGGGCCAAAGAAACTTTTTTATTCATTTCTTGTGTTCCAGAAAAATTTTGGAAAAAGTCATAATTAGTTAAATTAATCATACTAAAAATCAAATTTGACAAAGACTCCTGCTTGTTCATAGCACATTCTTGATTACAAGCAGAAGTGAGTGCTCTCTCTAAATCATTTAACTCCCGCTCTTCATCTGCAGATACATCTCCAAAATTTAGGCTTGATTTTAATTTTTTAAAAGATAAAAGAGTCATCGCCTGCAAAAGTTTTAACTTTCCTGTGCGAGCATCTATTGAGACTGATTTTAAATTACCAATGGGAACAAAGTAGCGAATATCTGAATCATCAAGAGGCATGACCTCAATAAATCCTGTCTTGAAATGCAGTGTTGTTAATGGATCCTCTTCGGTTTTCTTCTTGTTTATGATCTCAGTTAGCAGCTTTAGTTCAGTTGAATTTTGAGCAAGTCTCAACTTCTCAGTCATGTCTAAAAAAAACTGATTCAACTGTTGGTCATCTTTTGAATCTAGAATAGCCTCGAGCTTTGATCTATCAATTTTTGATGATGCACTCTTTATATTAATCGAATCAAATATTTCTTTTGCTAAGATATAAGAGTTAATTTTTAAGAATGTTCCAGATTCTAATGAAGCAGTCTTTTTGAAATCATAATTTGAAACAGCATCGCCATCTAAATTGATGGAATATAGATCAGTAACAGTATGGCCATTAATCACAATACCTGGAAAATCAGTTTGTTTCTCGTCTTCAATTTCATTTTTCATGTATGACTGTGAGAAGCCATTAAAACTCAAAAATAAACTCAATAGAGTTAAGATCCATCTTTTCATACTAAACTTATCGGAAATCCTTCTCCGAACTTAAGTATTTATATTTAAAGGGTGTTTTAAAATGTAGTTAAGAAAAAACCTTAAAAACCGACAGGTATGATCGGGAGATTGTATGAAATTAATCCTTCTTTCATTGCTTGCCCTCTTTCTTATAAGTTGCGGTGATAAAAAGTCCTCTTCAAGCTCTTCCGGAATAAGCTCTGATCCTCTTAAACCTTCAACAGTTCAAGGCTATTTAATTTCTACCGGTGGAGTTGAAATCAACGGCGCTTATTATCAAATGGCCAGCAGCTTAACTTCATCAGAGATTAATCAAAAAATTATGATGTCGGGAGTTCAACCGACAGTTTTAAATGGTGCTTATAAATATCGTGCCCGTTTAACCGGTGCCATATTTAATCCTTGTAACCAGCAAAGCACAACTTATAACCCAAATTATTGTACAGGCGGGCAAAGTTCAAATTTATTCTACGTCAGTGATATACAGTTCTACTGATTATTTAAATGGATTAATGATCTTAAGCTCGAGCCCTTGTTGCTTAGGTCCACTTAAAATTCTTTCCATAATTTCAGCATCTTCATACATGCCACAAAAATTTTCAGCTCGAGATCCTGTGGCCAGTAAGAGATTCGTTAAACGTGCTCTCTTGGCCTGAGCATGGGAACCATTTTTTACAAAATCATACCAGCCCTTACCTTGATCTGGCATGTCCACAAAACGAGACTCCCCTGTAGTGACAAGCACTAAATAATCACTTGAACTTTTAGCAAGATCATTAGCGTAAGCGACAGATTTTTCTATATCAGAAAGTATTTCTTTAGCTTTAAGAAAATCTTTTTTTTCTAGAGCAGCTAAATAAGAGAAATCTCTCACAATTAACATGTGCTTTTGAGATATTCCTCTGAATCGATTATAAACTGACTTTGTTATATCAGTGAATGTTGAAAAGCAGCTTTTAGCATTACATGTGCGATCATAAAAAATTTGATTGGCCTTAAGAGGAATTGATTGTTGAAAAAGAAAACTTTCTGAATTCTTAGGCGGTTCTTGTCTCGACCAAAAATAAAGTGAGCTTAAAAAAACAACTCCCTCTTCTCCACATTGATTCATAGAGGTCAGGCTCTGTGTTGATGAAGCACCATTTTCAATAATACCTGTATTATAGCCATTATTATTGAGATAGCTCCAAATTGGTCTAAGAGAAGCATCCTGACAATTTAGTTTAATATTTTTCTTTCCGGTTAATTGCGCCAGAAAACTTGCTTCGGCCTTAGTTCTTAAATCATAGAGATTGTAATCCCAAGTTTTTCCGATACAGTCCCCCTCTTCGAAGGCCGTTCTCGTTTCACCTGATTGTTGAAATCGAAGCATCGCCAAATGCTCTTCTTCAAGTCCAGCTATTTGAAACCAAATAATTTTTGTAGGTAAAATCCCAAACTGATGTTTTTTTAGATTTAAACTCGTGACTTGGGCACAACCCAAAAGTAAAAAAAATAACATCCATTTCATTCAGAGACTCCTTCACGAGTTGACTGGAAATCCTCAATCTTACTTGATAGACAAAAAATCTGCTCGCAGAGGTTAAAGTAAAAAAATGCGGCAAACAAACTCAATTGTCCCCAAACAAAGAACCAGTATGTATCTAGTTTATGACCGATCAAAGTAAGTGCAAGAAATAAGGCCATCTTAAAAAAATAGCGCTTGAGTAATCGAACTTTTCCTACTGAAACTATCAAGAATGCTGCTGCTAAAAGCATAAGTACTAAGAAAAAAAATTCTGAATAACTAGAAAAAAACCCAACACAAAGAAGTCCGCCAATCAAAGGAAGTCGACTCATCACCTTCCGCTGAATTCGACTAAAATGACCAATCACTCCAACGATTTGTAATAAAAAGCCCAATCCACCTGCGATCAAGGGAAGTGAATACCATTTTAACCACAACCAAGGAGGCAGTACACCAAGTCCCGTAGCCGAAAGTAATCCAAAATAAGCAAAAGAACAGGCCATAACCAGGTACGACATAAATCTTGCCGGGTGGTTTGGTAGTCCAAACTGAAAAATTAATTTGAAAAATGAAATGCCGGAATAAAAGGCCAGTCCAACATTCACCCAAGTGAGGAAAGAACTATCCATCGCGCCATCCACTAGATAAAATAATAACCTGATTATAAGCAATTTTAATTAAAAGTCTTAATTTGTTTTTTAGGAGGCCTGATGGACCTGACGTTTGAAGCAAGCCGCGAAATCATGTGGAACATTCCGTTCTGGATGAAAATCGCCATGTATCTCAGTTTAGCTGTAGCAACAGCTATTTTTGTTCAAGGGTTTCTACAAAAGTATAAGTACGTCACGAATGGCCAAAACCCAAAGGGATTACTTCCTAAACAACTCAATTTCGAAAATTTTCTAAGAACAATTTTCTTTCAAGGAAAAGTCACTCGTGATGCCTACGTTGGTATGTTTCACACGATGATCTTTTGGGGCTTCCTAACTCTTTTCATTGCAACAGAACTAGTGGCCATTCATGCTGATACTCCTTTCAAAGTTTTCAAAGGCACAACTTATATAGTTGTTTCTTTCTTAGCAGATATTGGAGGCGTGTTTGTATTATTAGGTATTTTACTTGCTTATAATCGCCGCTACATCAGAAAGCCTCAATTTCTTTCTGCCACTCGCCCGAATCAAGAACGCTTCATGTATTCAATGCTTACTTTCTTAGTAGTGGTTGGATATTTGCTAGAAGGTATTCGAATTTATGCTAATGGTATGCCTGAAGGAGAGCGTGCATGGTCTCCGATTGGTTTTGGTATTGCTGGAATTGTGAATGTTATTCCTCTTGGAGAAGAATCTTGGGCGGGCCTTTATAAAGGTCTTTGGATGTTTCACATGCTAAATACGATGGCATTTGTAGCAAGCCTAACTCATTCAAAATTTTTTCACATTATTGCTCTTCCAGTTAATGCTCTTTTAACTCCATTTCGTCGTGGTGCCGTTTTAAATCCAATGGATTTTAATAATGAGAATGCTGAAACTTTTGGTTTAGGAAAAACTTCTGAACTTACTATGAAACAGCGTCTTGATACTCTTGCTTGTGTTGAGTGTGGACGTTGTACTCAAGTTTGTCCGGCCAATCTTGCTGATAAGCCACTTGATCCAAAAATGATTGTGACTAAGATGCGTGATGTGAATACAGGAGATGTTGAGCTTTGGGGCGAAAAACCTATCTATGGTTCAAGTGAATTAGATGCATGTACCACTTGCGGTGCCTGTATGGAAGAGTGTCCAGCTAACATTGAACACGTTCAAATCATCATGGACCTTAAGCGCTACAAGGCCCTTACTCTTGGAGATCTTCCTCCTGCAGCAGCTGATGCTGTTAATAAAGTAAAAAACAATGGTAATCCTTGGGGTATCTCTCAGGAAGATCGCTTTAATTGGGCCCAAGGTCTAGATGTTCCAGTGATCGAAGCTGGTAAAAAAGTTGATTACCTTTACTATGTTGGTTGTGCAGGATCTTACGATGCTTCTAACCAAAAAGTTGTGAAAGATACTGTTGCTCTACTTAAAAAAGCGGGTGTTTCATTCGCTGTTATGGGCAAAACTGAAAAGTGTAACGGAGATCCAATCCGTCGCTTTGGTGATGAGTACTCATTCTATGAAATCGCGATTGAAAATATTGCTAATATGAGACAGTACACTTTTGATAAAGTTGTAACTCATTGTCCTCACTGCTTACATACAATTGGTAAGGAGTACGCAAAATTTGATGATGGCGCTTTTGAAACCGTTCACCATACAGAACTACTTTCTGAGCTCCTCCGTTCAGGCAAACTTAAAGCTCTTAAAGATGTTGCTGGTGAACTTACTTTCCATGATCCATGTTATCTTGGACGTCACCACGGCCAGTACAATGCCCCTAGAGATATCCTCACTTCAATTCCAGGAGTGAAGCTTATTGAAATGGAAAAAAATAAAGATAAGGCCCTATGTTGTGGAATGGGTGGCGGTAATATGTGGTACGAGCTTCCAGAAGGAAAACATCTGGCAGAAAATCGTCTTGAGCAAATTGGCCATACTCAAACTCCGAAACTTGCAACATCGTGCTCATACTGTATGATTAACTTTAACTCCTCTAAAGGAACAGTTAAATCAACTGAGGAACTACAAGTTGAAGATGTGGCCTCTATTTTGGCAAAATCGGTACTTTAATAAATATCTGGGCACAGTCCTTATAGGACTGTGCTTTTCTTCTTACTCGCAATCTCAATCAACTCCAATTGCAACACCTTCTCAAGTTGAATATCCAGGTATTCTTCAGACTTTTGAAAAGCTTATTCAAATTGATAATGAGAAATTTAATAATCGAAATGAATACCTCATCAAAAATGGGAAAACATTCGCTGATTTAACCAATATCAACTCTTTAGATCTTGAACCTGATTTTCTCAACTCCGTCATACTGCATTCAGAGCCTGGCTACATAAAACTTGCTTCAACAGATAAATGCCGTTTTTATGATACGATCCTTACGGACCTATTAAGGAGTAAAGAAGGAAAAATAAAAAATATCTTCGTTACTTATCTCAATAAAAATTCCAATCGAGAATCGGCGGTTGTTTCGAGAAAAGACTTTTTAAATAAAGTAGTCTCTAGTGAATGCCCAGAAACCCAAAAACTAATAAGTAGCTTTCAAATCAAATCTCTTTCGCAAACATTATCTGCACTCAACTTTGAAATTCCCAGCAGTAAAAATCAATGCAGTGATACCTATTTAAATTGGTTAAATAACTCTAAAACCCCTTATCTCTGCCAGATTCATGAATATTTAAAAGATGCAAGACTTGGCAATGGAGATACAAAAGATCTAGAGCAAAGAAGGGCCATAGCCAAATTACTTGATCAAAAAATGTCGCTCTTGCAAAAAGAGTACATTTCAAATCTGTGCCAGCATCTAGATGATGAAGAGATTTTTTGCCAAGAATTTTTAAATGCATCTTTTTGGAATAAAATCGCCAATGGCTTTGAAGATAAAATTTACGCCGAAGATATCTGCCAATCAACCGAAGGTGATCTTAAACAGTGCTTAATTAGAATAAGAAAAGAAAATGATCTGTGTCATTATCCCTCGGGTGCAAATAAGGGTCTCGTACCGCAACTTAATTGTGAAGGTTTAAGTCTCGCTCTCAATCACTCTTCTCTTCGCTCAAACTATAGGGACTGTCCTGCCAATAGTGATCAATTAGGTATCACAAATCTATCACGTATCATTCTCAACTTCTCAAAAGAGCCAATTAAATCTTTTGAAGGCCCATGTTCTTCTATTTCGAGTGGAGAAGTTTTCAGCTTTAATCAGCGTTTTGATAATGATGAAAGTTGGAAACTTGAGGCATGTTACCTAGATAAGAATTCTGAAAAAGAAATCTGTTATAAAACATTTTTTGGCAATTACAATAACCGCCCTGAATCTTATGCCAATGTTGTGACTCAAATTTTAAAAAATACTATGAATCTCGACAATTCAGTTCAATGTAAAATGATAGACTCTGAAAAATATAACCCTCTCTTACTAGATTATAAAATTGGGTGTTTTATCATTTTTGAAAGAAATAATTGTTTTATTTCTGAATGTAAGCACAAAATCATTCTTAATCAAAACCCAATCTCTATCGTAAAAACAAAGAATCGAGTAGCGCTAGACTATTTCCCGTTAAATATAGATACAGAGCGTTTTTCCCAGCAATATCTACTGACTCATGACTTTAAACGTAATGCTAAATCTCTAAACAATCTCACGAGCATTGTTAGTTTTTTTAAAAAGAAAAAAAATGGAATAATTCATGGTCTGGGTTGCGCTGAAGACCTAATGCCTTCATTTATAAAAAGCCGAGCTCTGAACCAATGTACTCCTCTTCCATTTATCATTGATGGAATCATTTCAGAAAACGACAAGACAACATTTGTAACGCGAACAAGTGCAGATCCGATTACTGCTCCAAGACTTATTAGTTGGGGGCAAATTTACTCTGCAGTAAAAAGCTACCAACGATTAAACCCACTTAAAATTTGGACTTTATATGGTTTGGATTAGCCTAATACTTCTCTCATTTAATATTTTTGCGGCCGACCTTCCTAAGCTATTAACAAAGCACTCTCCGGAGACATTGAGATTTATTACAATAGATGGGAAGTATGCTTATATTCAAAAGCGACCTGGTGTTCTAGGTTTAGTTTCAAGCTTTAAAAGTAGTGACTTTCTTACTGAATCTTCACAAAGCGATTTTATCATTTCATCTTCACGCTTTAAAAGAAGACTTGCGATTGAAGTCATTCCCAATACCCATACAGAATTTAGCTTGTTCAAAAATCACAAAATCTTGGTAGTTGATTGGGGTAATAGTCTTACTAAAGAAATTGGATTAGGTAAAAATGCAAAGCTACACTTAGATGATGAGTGGATCAGCTATTATAACTCTTATGAGAAGACCATTCATTTACAAAATATTTTAACTCAAAAAAAGTACGATATTCATCTTTCTTCTAAGACAACTCCTTTTTTTACTCCTGAAGTTGAAATGATTTTCTCTGATACAATTGCCTACACTGATGTGAATGAAAAAGGCTATAGCGCCCTCATCATTTACAATTTAATCACACAAAAAAGTTCCATTATCTATAAGTCATCTCAAAATGCGACTAAATTAGAAATCTGTCAGGCGAGTGAGTATTTAGGAATTGGAGAATTCCCTTATGAAGGCGCAGATCGTGGATCAAAGATAATGCAAATAAAGATAGGATCTTCATCGAACCTAGCGGGACACACCACTCTTTATGATTCAAATGATCATGATTTAGGAAATATGATCTGCCTAGATAAGCATATTTATTTTATCAAAACGCTAAAAGAAAATAAGAAGCTTCAAGTTAAAACGACTGAAGCTGCTAAATTAGATCTCAAAAGTTTACAAATTGAAATTAAAAGTTCGATTGGGAATGTTGGCCAATTAATATCTATGGATGGTCGAATTATTATTCCTTTTAGAAGTGATTTCTTTGTTCTGGAAGGAGAATCTAATTTAAGTGAAGATGTGCTGAAGTCCACACCTAATAGTAAAGAGGAGCTGCCTCTTGAATATTAAAATAGCACTTTTTTTTCTTTTTATTTCCAATCAAGTCTTTAGCTTCGATAAGGACTTCTCGACCGTCAATGATCGCGTGCCACTTGAATTTATCCTACTCTTCGATTCTCTTAAGGATGAAGTCAAAACTCCTTCTGAAAAAATTCAGTTAGTAGGACTTGCTCAAGATTTAAATAACAATCTTGGGAATCTATCAAAAGAGCATATTTTCATGCTTATGAAATCAGAAGTTATTAAAGATGTTCTTGAATTTAAATTTGCGAAAGTGAGAACATTTGATATTACCAGCAGTTTAATTGATAAATTAGAAGAAGAACTAGAAACAAAGCAAAAAAAGCTGAACAAGTTTTCACTCTGGATTTGGCGTTCAATTATTGCTGAATTAAAACATAGAAAAGCGATGGGACTTATCACTGACAAAAGCTTTAACCCTTCCCTTTTTACTGGTACCAAATTATCAGAAGCCCTTCGCTTTAAAAAATACCTTAGCTACCTCATGCCGTGGATAGATCAAATGGATGCGAGAAGTCCGGAAGATTTTAATAATCTTAGCAAAGAAGTCTCTTGGGTTATTCTTAAAAGATTGAATGAGCGCTCCTTACTTTTTAAGCGATTTGCTTCGACTGCGGCCGGAGACACAAAAATAATTCTCTTCAATATCCCTCAAAAATTACTGGAACTAAAACCAGAAGAAATTAAAAGTATGCAGAATGATCAGACTCCTCTAAGCCTAAAAGAGCAGTCTGAAATGAACAAATCTGAGGCAAAAACGAAGATGGAAAAGATCTCTCCGGAAGACTTAAGCCCACTTAGTGAAGACGTGGCCCGAGAATTAGAGAATAAGACTGATAAAAAATAGCATAACACTCAAGGTCAAAAGCCTTAGAAGTACCTTTTTGGGCCCGCTTTTTGTATAATGACCAACAATCTGACTAAGAGCAAAAAGGAATCCTATGGCCCTCTCGAAATCCTCATATCGTGGAACACGAGATTTTTTTCCTCAACAAATGAGACTTCGAAATTTTATCTTTCAAAAAATGAGTGAAGTCTCTGAACTCTTTGCTTATGAACCATATGATGGTCCTTTGCTTGAAGAAGTTGAATTGTACTTGGCCAAGTCAGGTGAAGAACTTATCAACGAACAAATTTATTCTTTTATGGATCGTGGTGATCGTCACGTGGCGATTCGTCCAGAAATGACACCGACTCTTGCTCGAATGGTGGCGCAAATTCACCGTGAAGTAACCAAACCTATTCGTATGTATGCTATTCCCAATCTCATGCGCTATGAAAAACCACAGCGTGGGCGTTTGCGTGAATTCTGGCAGTACAATGCCGATATCTTTGGAGCTGGAGAACTTGGTGAGATTGAAATTATTCAACTTGCTGTAGCGATTATTAAAAGCTTTGGTGCCACCTCGGAACATTTTGAGGTTCTTGTTAATGATCGCCGTTTTGTAGATTTAGTTTTTGAAAAAATGCTAGGTCTTGGAAATGAAGCGACCAAGAAACTTTACAAGCTGGTTGATGCAAAAAATAAAATGCCGGCCGATAAATTCTCTGCCGAAATCAGAAATCTCACTCAAGATGAAAAGAAAGCTCAAATCTTTGAACAATTTGTGAATTTAAAAACTCCTTCAGATATTATGAATTTTGCTGCTCATATTTCTGAAGAAGAAATAAAAAAACACGTTACCCCTCTGATTGAATTATTTAAAAAAATCGAAAAACAAAATCTTTCTGAATACGTAAAATTTGAACCTTCGATTGTTCGTGGATTGGATTACTACACAGGTATCGTGTTTGAAATCTTTGATAAACATCCTGAAAATCGTCGCGCGATTGCTGGTGGTGGCTCGTACGCTAACCTACTTCAAATTTTTAACGAAACTCCACTTGAAGGTGTTGGAATCGGTCTGGGGGAAGTTCCATTAACTGATTTCTTAACGACACATAAACTTTTACCTGATTTTTCTAAAGCGGATGTTGATTACTTAGTCGCTTACCTTGCTCAAGAAGGTGAAGCACTGGCCATGCAAGTTGCCGATAGACTTCGCTCGCAAAATAAAAAAGTTGAGCTTTTCTTAGGGGAAGCAAAGCCAAAGAAAATCTTCACCTACTCTGAGAAGAAAAACTTCAAGCATATCTGTTTTATTGGTGAAGAAGAGGCCAAGAACCAAACTGTAAAGATTAAAGATCTCATTAATAAAACTGAAACAACCAAATCAATTACTGATCTATAGGATTTAAAAATGGAAATCGAGAACAATCTTCCTAAAACATTTGACCCTCAAGGCGCTGAAGATAAATGGTATGGCGAATGGATGAAGCATCAATGCTTCAAACCACGTCCAGGTAAGAAAAAGCAAACTTTTACCATCCTGATGCCTCCGCCAAATGTAACAGGAAAATTACACATGGGTCACGCACTAGATGCAACAACTCAAGATGCACTTGTTCGTTACAAGCGTATGAAGGGGTTTGAAACTCTTTGGATTCCTGGAACGGACCATGCCGGGATTTCAACTCAAGCAGTGGTGGAAAAACTTATCTGGAAGCAGGAGAAGAAAACTCGCCATGATCTTGGCCGTGATGAATTTTTAAAACGTGTATGGGAATGGAAAGAACAATACGGAAGTGAAATCGTAAATCAGCAAAAGAAAATGGGTATCTCATGTGACTGGGACTACTCAACTTTCACCCTCGATGAAATCCCTAACAAAGCAGTAAAAAAATTCTTCGTCATGCTTTTTAATGAAGGATTAATTTATCAATCTGACTATATCGTAAACTGGGACCCTGTTCTTCAATCTGCTATTTCAGATGCTGAAGTTGAACATAAAGAAGTCAAAGGCTTCTTCTATCACTTAAAGTACAAAGTAAAAGAAGATCCAACCATTGAACTTATCATTGCCACCACTCGACCAGAAACAATCTTCGCGGATACTGCTGTTGCTGTTAATCCAAACGATGAACGATTCAAAGATTTAATTGGAAAAACAGCGATTGTTCCTATTTGTAACCGTGAAGTTCCAATCATCGGAGATGAGCATGTTGATATTGAGAAAGGAACAGGTTGCTTAAAAGTCACTCCAGGACATGACTTTAATGATTTTGAAATTGGTAAACGCAATGCTCTTCCAATTATTAACATCCTGAACAAAGACGGAACTTTTAATACTAACGCTCCAGAAATTGAAGGCATGAAACCAAAAGATGCGAGAGCTGAAGTTGAACGCATTTTGACTGAACTTGGACAATTAGTAGAAAAGAAAGATCACGTTCATCCGGTTGGACATGGCCAGCGCTCAGATGAAATCGTTGAGCCAATGGTTTCAAAACAATGGTTCTTAAATATTACTTCAATGGCCGAACAATCAGTCAAAGCTGTTGAAGATGGTGATATGACTTTCTTCCCAAAAGGATGGGAGAACACTTACTTCGCTTGGCTTCGTAATCCAAAAGATTGGTGTATCTCGCGCCAACTTTGGTGGGGACATCAGATTCCAGTTTATTACTGCCGTCACTGCAACCATAAATGGGCCGCAGAAGTAGATCCCGACCACTGTCCAGAATGTCGTGATACAGATATTTTCCAAGATCCAGATGTTCTAGACACTTGGTTCTCATCTGGCCTTTGGCCACTCTCAACTCTTGGATGGCCTGATGAACAGGCAATGAAAGAGAAAGGATTTGATAAGTTCTATCCAAATTCTGTTTTGATTACTGGCTTTGATATTATCTTCTTTTGGGTTGCTCGAATGATGATGATGGGAATGAAAGTGACTGATAAGGCCCCTTTCGCTCACACATATATTCATGCCATCGTTCGCGATAAGCAAGGCCGTAAGATGAGTAAATCTCTTGGTAACGGTATTGATCCGCTGGATATGGTAAAGCAGTATGGAGCTGACGCCATGAGATTCACTCTTGCAGCTGGCTCTGGCTATAATCGTGACCTTAATCTTGATCCAGAAAGAATTGAAGGTTATAGAAATTTCGTCAATAAACTCTGGAACGCATTCCGATTTGTTTCCCCATTTTTAGATAAAGCAAAGAATGAACTCCCTGTTAAATCTGAATGGCATCTTCATGATAAATGGATTTTGGCCGAGCTTAATACTGTCGCTAAACAGATGAATGAATCCCTTGATGTTTATCGTTTTGATGATGCTTCGGCCGCCATCTATGCTTTCGTCTATGATAAATTCTGCTCTTGGTATATTGAGCTTTCTAAGAATATCCTTTACGGCAATGATGAAAAAGCAAAAGTTATTCGTGCGACAATGCTAAAATATTGTTTCAGAAAAATCGTGACACTTCTTCATCCAATTGTGCCATTTATCACTGAAGAAATTTGGTCTTACCTTGAAGAGGGGAAATCCCTTCTTGCTGTTCAAGACTATGTTGAATTTGATCCAACACTCGAGAACGATGAAGTTCTTGAGATGATGAATAAATTCATAGATGTCACAACGGGTGTTCGAAACATTCGCTCTTCTGTGAACATGAAACCAAAAGATGAAATTGATGTTCGTCTTTTTACTGATGATAAAAAATTGGCCAAGTTTATCTATGATTCTCGCCATTTTTTAAAAGATCTCGCCAATGTTAAATCAGGCACAATCAGATCTAAAGATCAGGAAAGGCCGAAAAAATCTGCCTCCTTGGCCACAACGCACACAGAAATTTTTATTCCACTCGAAGGTCTTATTGATATCAATGAGCAAGTTAACCGTATCAAGAAAGATATGGAAAAAACTGAAGCCGAATACAAAAAAGTGGAAGTAAAACTTAATAATTCCAACTTCATGGCAAATGCACCAGAAGAAGTTGTCCTTGAAGTCAGAAGCAAAGCGCAGCTTCTTCAAGACAAATTAAAATCTCTGACCGAAATACTCCAAAGCTTTCAATAGCACTCATTCCTACTCCTGGTAAAAAATCAGGAGTAGGAATTTTTAATCATGGTAAAATAAAAAAAAGGAATAACTATGATTAAAATGATCTTTGGATTTTCTCTTTTAATTTTTCAATTATCTTCTTTTGCCAGCGAAGTCACTTGTCTTGATAAACTTCTTAATTATTCTCGATATTCAGGATCTCACCAACTTTTAAGAGATGAGTGGTACGACGGTAAAGAAACGCTTGATGCAGAAGGTGCGACGAGTGCCATGAACTTTCTTGTGGGAAGTAAACTTCTTTGTCGACCTGATGAAGTCATCGTTAAAGTTCAGGCCAATTGCCAATTCATTCATGCTGATATTGCTCAATCAAACTCTTGTTTTATTTTTACCAATCTTGGTTATTTCATTATTTCTAGAGACAATGGAAAGAATGTTAACTTTATTTTTAGCAAAGATAAGCAGTATTCTGAAGGTAAATAATCTTTAAACCTTTGGATTAAAATCTAATTTAAAAAAGCTTACGGACTTATCCAGCACTTGCCCCATATCAAAAGCTCGTCGCTGATTTAAAACGCCAGTTTTAGGGGACCCCACAGTGAGTGTTGGATCACTTGCTCCCATAATCATCACATCCGCAAGAAAATAGAATGGTCCTGTCCTTTGAGGATCTTCGCGATCATAGAGCACTAAGGTCTTACTCCCGACGTAAGCAGAAAGTGAAGCTATTGGGCCTTCATAGGTAATTACCCCTCGAGCAAAGGCAAGCATCTTAGCAAGATCGATCCATGATTTATGAACGAAATTTATATAAAGATTCTTTTTTGGGAGTCGGGCCAAAAAAGGCTGAATAAGAACCTGAACTTTTTCTTGTTCTTCAGAAGCAAAAAAAACTATTCGCTGATTTTCAAACATTGAAAGTAATTCAATCCAATCTGAATCAAGGCCAGCATTTCGAAGTGGGGAAAGATTAATCGCAATGTAAGGCTGGGTATCCCAGTTTTCAATTATAGGAGAAAGATCCCGTGACATCACCCGAGCTTTCACATCCACATTACTCCCAACAAGTTCTTTATATAAACTAATAAAGTCTTCCGTAATATGGAGCCCACGAGGACGTTGATTTTTTTTTGTTAACACCACTCCATTCCATCCATCTCCAAAACCTAATCGCTCCTTTGCTCTAAGACCTAGGCCAAGACAAGCATCTGCAAAGGAATTGGTTAGTGAAATGAACAAATCTACATTAAAAATTTTGGCATTGGCACAGTAACGGTGAACATCAAAGACACTCTTAATCTCATCTTCATCAAATTCATGATAGAAAGCTGTGAATGGCAAAAGATTTAAAACCTCAATCTCCTTCTTTGGAGTAATGAAATGAATCTCTGCCTCAGGGTATCTTTCTCGAAGAGCGTGCAAAAATGGGAAAGAAAGAATTCTCTCTTGAAGATCAAAGGGCAATTTAATGGCAATGACTTTTACGTCATCTTTATTTTTTTCTGTTGATTCAACCATAATACCGTAAAGTAACTTGTTGCTAATGCTGGAACGAATGCATTTATTATCGGCACAGTTACTAATAACAGAAAGAAAAATCCTGCAATGGCATAAGAAAAAATATTTCTAAGAACATCTTTTAAACATGCATCCCAGCTTAAGTTATGGCGAGACCACGAATAATCAATGAATTGAACCGCTAATAAGACTGAGAGAATGAGAATGCCAATCGGGTAAAACAGAGGAAATAGGTTAAGTAAGAAGGCCAGAACCAATCCTGATAAAATAAATTTTAATTTCTTAAATTCATTTTTAAAAGTCAGTGCAATTGAATTCCAAACTTCGCGTAATGCCTTATCTTTGTTTTCATCAACAGGAGCATGAACTAAGAGTTTTTCGATTCTTGAACTTAAAAGCGTATTAAAGGGAGCGGCAATAAGTCCAACCACAAAAACATAGGTCCAACTCATAATTAAAAAAACAAAAAGAATCAAAAGGACAGTTATTGTTTTGCCAAGGATAGTGGCACTTTCTTGATCTCGTACATAATTAGAAAGCATGACTCCATAATAGGCAGAGTTTTTAAGAATAAAACTAATCACTATGATATAAAGGCAAAATGCAATCAAAGTTGGAATGATAACTAAAAATAGATTAACAGGATCTCGAAAAATTAATCTCAACGCCAAAGGAAATGATTTTAAAACACCCTTCATAAAGAGCCCTCAGGATAATGCTTAAATCGAAAATTAAATAATTCCGCAAAATCTTCCAGCTGAGACTTTTCAGGAATTCTAAAAACAACTTCTTCCAATTCTTCCCAATCGAGATATTTGAAGGCCAAGTCAGTTAGAACATTTAAATCTCGACAACGACGAAACTTCTCTTTGGCCTTAAAGATCATTCCACTCGCACCAATCAAATTATTATCTCGATAATGAATACAAGCGGCGGCCACTTGAATAACCGCCCAATAAACATTTCGAGCATTATCTTGGCGGTCTTCCATCCAAATATCTTCTAAGGATTCATGGCACTCCCAATACTTTTGTTGATTAAAAAGTTCAACTCCCTCTTTCATTTTGTGCAAGTGTTCGAGGGTGAAAGTGCCATAACTCACTAGAATCCACCTAAAATATTTAAACCTGAATCAACGTAAAGTACTTGGCCAGTCACTCCATTTGATAATGAAGATGCCAGATAAACAGCAGCTCCTCCACAATCTTCCGGTGTAACATTCCTTTTCATTGGAGCGATTTCTTCAACTTGATTAAGAAGTCCTCTAAAACCAGAAATTCCTGAAGCGGCCAATGTTTTGATTGGGCCAGCAGAAATACAATTCACTTTGATTCCGCGAGGGCCAAGATCATAGGCCAGGTAGCGAGTTGATGCTTCAAGTGCTGCCTTCGCCACACCCATAACGTTATAGTTCTTCACAACTTTTTGTGAACCATAATATGTCATGCTAATCACTGATCCATTATCGTTCATTAATTCATGAAGCGAATCACAAAGACCCACTAATGAAAAAGCTGATATATCGCAGGCCATGAGATAGCCCTTACGAGAAGTATGCAGAAAAGAGCGACTTAAATCATCTTTATCAGCAAAGGCAAGTGAGTGAACTAAAATATCAAACTTACCCCACTTCTCGGCCACTGTTTTTTTCATTGACTCATAATGAGCATCATTCGTGACATCCATTTCAAAAATAAAATCGGCACCAATTTCTTGAGAAAGTGGTTCTACTCTTTTGTGAATGGCCTCGTTCATATAAGAAAGAGCAATCGATGCACCTTGCTCTTTGAATGCCTTGGTAATTCCCCATGCAATTGATCGATCATTTGCAAGACCTAGAATTAAGGCCTTCTTCCCTTCTAAAAGCTTCATAATATCCTCACTTTTTTGTCACTCAACTTTACCCGTTGTCTATCCTGCCTTCAAGGACAATTGTTTTTTAATACCACACTGCTTCCTTTCTTTCTCTCTAAGGGATATGATACGTTTATCTAGTTTAAGAATGAGAAGGACACTATGCAGAAGAAATTAGTACCAGAGTACATTGAAAAACTTGAAGTCTATCAGGCCGGAAAACCTATTGACGAACTTGCTCGAGAAAAAGGGTTAACAAAAATTTCTAAATTGGCCAGTAATGAAAACCCTCTTGGCCCCTCACCATTTGCTATTCGTGAAATGACTAATGCACTTTGGGATGTTCATCGTTATCCAGACATGGCGGCCCACCAAATTAAAAATGCCCTATGCGATCTTTATAGATTGAAACCAGAAAATATTATTCTTGGAAATGGTTCTGAAGGAATTATGGGCTATATTGTTCGTGCTTTTCTTCAACCTAATGATGAAGTTGTGACGAGTGCTAATACCTTTATTGGTTTTTTAATTTTAGCAAAATCAGTTGGCTCCAAATTAATCCAAGTACCTCGTCGATCCGACTATAAATATGATGTCGAAGCGATGGCAAAGCAAATAAATCAAAATACCAAGATTGTTTACATTGCAAATCCGGATAACCCAACGGGGACTTATATTACTAAAAAAGAATTTGATTACTTAATGGAGCATGTCCCTGCTCACACGATTGTCATTCTAGATGAAGCTTACTTTGAATTTGCTCAAAATCAATGGGACTACCCAGACTCTATGAGCTACCGTTATGACAATGTGATTACTCTCAGAACTTTTTCTAAGGCCTATGGTATATCTGGCGTGCGATGTGGATACGGCTTTGGGCATGATTACTTAATTGGAAACTTACACAAAGTTAAACTTCCCTTTGAGCCAGGTTTAATTGCTCAAAAAGGTGCTTTAGGAGCATTAAAAGATTATCCACATCTCGTTAGAACTTTAGATAACAACAAAGATCGTTATGATGAATTATTTAATTTTTTAACTTATCAACATTTTAAACCAATTCCTTCAGTGACAAATTTTGTGACTTTTAAAACTGGATCTGAAGAAGCTAGTCAATTTCTTTACCAAGAACTTTTAAATCACGGAGTCATTATTAGACCATTAAAAGCAAATTTAATGCCGGATCATGTACGAATATCTCTTGGAACAAAAGAAGAAATGGATCATTTTTATGAGGCTATGGAAGAAGTTCTTCCTCGTTTCAATGAAAAGTTTGGGAGACCTCAATGAAAATTTGTACCTTTAGAAGATCAACTCCTGTTGGAGACTTAAAACGTTTAGGTCTTTTTCTAGACGAAAAAACAATTATTGATGTCAATTTGGTTTGGCAAGCAAAGTATGAAAATGAAGGATTCTACAATCCAGCTGGTAGAGCAAATTTATTTGCTCCTCCTTCTCTTGCGCAATTTTTAAGAACCCATCAAGATAGTGCTATTGAACAATTGGCCCAAACTCTCAAGCTCTATAAAGACTTTGCCAAAGATGGAATATTAAAAACAAAATCCAATGGAGATTTATCGTTTCATCTATTCGACACTCCAACAAAACTTGAAGCCCCTCTTGATGAAATTGGAATGTATCGCGATTTTTATGCTCATGAAAAACATGTCAAAAAAGGTTTTGAGAAAAGAAACGAGAAAGTTCCTGAGGCCTGGTATGAAATCCCTGCCTACTATAAAGGTGGTAACACTGGCTTCATTGGGAATGATGATATTATTCCATGGCCATTTTATTCTCAACAGCTCGATTACGAACTTGAACTTGGAGTTGTGATAGGCAGAGATGGTAAAAATGTTAAA
Organism: Bacteriovoracaceae bacterium; assembly: GCA_050247975.1. GTDB lineage: Bacteria > Bdellovibrionota > Bacteriovoracia > Bacteriovoracales > Bacteriovoracaceae > Peredibacter. The sequence continues at coordinate 64,767 of JBFWTE010000006.1, read as the reverse complement.
GCTAAAGATATCAAAAAACATATTTTTGGTTTTACGATCTTAAATGATGTTTCTGCTCGCGATATTCAAAGAAAAGAAATGTCTATTCGTCTTGGCCCTTCGAAAGGAAAAGATTGGTGCTCCATTATGGGTCCAGTTATCGTAACTTTCGATGAATTTAATTATCAAGAACCTAATCTACTCATGACAGCTTCAGTAAATGGTGAAGAGTGGTCAAGAGGATACTCAGGCGATTCAAAATATTCCTGGGGAGAAATGATCGAACATATGGGAATGGAAGAATGGATTCGTGCCACTGATTTCATTGGCTCAGGGACAGTTGGGACTGGATGTGGTCTCGAATTAGATAAATGGATTCAACCGGGTGATAAATTAGAACTATCAATTGAAAAGATTGGCACACTAAAAAACATTGTTGGGACTCCAAACCCAAAACCGTAAGGATATTTTATGGAAAATTTTAAAGCGAGTGGTGTTTATACTAAACAGGCCCATGTTAAAATTCCCGAAGGACTTTTTGAAGAAGAGCATGGAAGAAAAGGTTTTTTCGGAAGAGTTGCACACCTTTACCATGAATATCGTCCGACTGATTGGACCCATATTGTGGGAGAACTTAAACCAAGAAACTTGCCACCACTTTTTACTGAATCAGATTTAAAAAATAAATTTGTCAAAATTCTATATAATCGTGATTGTGAAATTTATCTTGCGACAATTGATAAAAATTTTGAATCCTTCTATCGTAATGCTGATCATGATGAAATGTTTTTTATCCATGATGGAGAAGGAAGAATAGAAACAATTTTTGGACACATCCCTTTTGTAAAAGGTGACTATATCATCATCCCAAGAGGCACAACCTACAAAACCTATATTTCAAAACCTTGCAAAATTTTAAAAGTAGAATCCGCATCTGAATTTGAAGAACCTACTCGTGGGATACTTGGCCCGAATGCACTCTATGATCAAACGGCAAAATTTGTACCCGAAGCGGCCGTAGGTTCTGAACAAGATAAAAAATCTTATCAAGTCGATATCAAGCGCCAAGGGAAAATCACAAGTGTGACCTATCCCTACAACCCTCTTGATGCTGTTGGATGGAAGGGCTCTCTCTATGCTTGGAAAGTATCAATCTATGACTACTGTCCAATAACTTCTCATCGCTATCATATTCCACCTTCTGGCCATACAACCTTTGTTTGCCAAAATTTTGTGATCTGCTCATTTGTTGCAAGACCGCTAGAGTTTACGAGCGAAGGTGTTCTAAAAGTCCCTTTCTATCACTCCAATATTGATTACGATGAAGTGCTTTTTTATCACCAAGGAAACTTTTTTTCTCGAGATAATATCGATGCTGGTGCAATCACCTTTCATCCTCAAGGGATTCACCATGGGCCTCATCCAAAGGCCTTTGCCAGTGCTAACTCTAAAGAGTTTACCGATGAATTCGCAGTGATGATTGATACTCGCTACCCACTTGAGATAACAGAAGCTTTTTCAAAGCATGAAAATCGTGAATATTGGAAGAGTTGGATGGTCAAGTAAGATCTTTTTTTCCTGTCTGTTAGAACAACTCTTTTCATAAGAAAATAAAGTAATTCTTATGAAAGGAGCCTCATGAAAAGTTTATTTGCAATGGCATTATCCATTTGCTCAGTATCTCTCTTTGCTGCCACTTTAGAATTAGATCAACTTTCTAAAGATGATGTAAAAAAAGTTGGTAACGAATTTTCATCTAACTTCTCACATACAACTGTGGCCGCTCCTGAAACGGATGGACTATGGGGAGTTGAGGTCGGTGTTGCGGGCGGAACAACAAGTTCACCTCGTTTGCAGCAAGTGGTAGATGATACAGGTGGAAATGGTAGTGATTTTAAAACACTATACCATGCTGGCCTGATTGGACGAGTACATGTTCCTTTTGAACTTTTCTTAGAAGCAAATATTTTACCTGAAAGAACTTTTAGTAACGTTACAGTTAAGAACAGATCTTTTGGACTTGGCTGGAACGCAGGCTCTTACTTTAATCTTCCTTTGGATTTGGCCATCGGATATAACTTTTCAAATGCAGATATGTCATTTGATCAAACGATCAATAACTCATCTACCGGCAATACAGATGTTGATGCCACGATTAAAGTTGCTGGTAAATCAAGTATCAGCTGGATTGGTGTAAGTAAAACCTTTCTTTTCTTTACTCCCTACTTTAAAGCAGGTCTAGCGAAAACAGATACAGATGTATCAGTTGATGCAAGTGGAAGTGCAAGTATCTTTTCTTTCTCATCAAGCCAAAGTCAAAGCACTTCATCTAGTGGAGGTTATGCAGCACTAGGGGCCAACCTACAATTTTTCTTCATGAGATTAGGTTTTGAAGCTTCTCAGATGATCGGCGTGAAAAGCGCTACCGCCAAACTCTCAATCGCATTCTAAAAATAAGGGCCGAAAGGCCCTTTTTAGTTTAGAATAATTCCATGAAAACATTCTCAACCGACAAAGCTTTCCAAGATAATTATAAGTACCTTATTGGTTCCATTGTTCCTCGGCCAATTGCGGTTGTTTCAACGAGAAACATTGATGGGACAAACAACTTGGCCCCATTTTCTTTCTTTACCGCAGTATCTGCGAAACCCATGATCATTGCTTTTTGCCCACTTATTAGAAGTTCTGATGGAGAATTTAAAGATACGGTTAAAAATATTTTGCGAGAAAAAGAATTTGTTCTTAATTTCTGCACAGAAGATAATTACGAAAAAGTTAATCTTGCCTCAACTGAGCTCCCTTACGGTGAGGATGAGTTTAAATTTTCTGGTCTTACTCCTATTGATTCTCAATTAGTTAAGGCCAAACGCCTTCAAGAATCCCCTATTCAATTTGAATGTATATTTAGGGATATGCTTTGCTATGGGAAAGAAGCTGGAGCAGGATCTCTTATCACCGGAGAAGTTAAATTAGTTCATGTTGATGAAAAAATCATGATTGATGGAAAAATATCTTCTGATCTACTTAAGGCCGTAGGCAGAGGTGCAGGTAATGATTGGTTCAAGACTGATAGTAAATTTGAACTCGCACGACTGATGAAGGCTCAAATACAAAAATAAGATTATTGCTTGCTGCTCATATCCCTCGGCAAATCATAGGCCTCATTATCATGAGGTATAATTGGTGGTTGAGGAACAGATATTAATTCTCCTCGCCCTAGCCCAATACCTCGAGTCGCTCTTGCCATGGCAGATAAAGAAAACTTTGGTGTTCGATCGGCACGAAATAATCCATTACCCTCTTGAAAAGTGTCAGTTAACTGTGTGTAACAAAATCCTGCAAACAATTCAATTCGATGGATGGCATTTAATAAGTCCTCATACCTTTTTCTAAACTCCTCTGAACTAGTTGCACAAGAATATCCCCAAATATTTTTAACCTCATCTACTGGGTCCACAAAAGCAATCCCTCCGAATTCTGTGAGCATGACTGGTTGACCTTTATGCGCGTAACCTTCTACAGTTATCACTCTTCCACCAGGACGATAGCGATTTAAAATATCTGCAACACTGGTACCTCCATCAGAGGCATATTTTTTAAGCAATCGCATCGGCCTATCATCATAATCATGAATTCCTAAAATATCAGTGGCCGTACTTTCCCAGCCATCATTACCAATACAAGGTCGAGTAGGGTCTAGTGTCTTAGTTAAGTGATAGAGGGCCTGAACACAATTCTGATGAGCAACTTTTTCAGCAAGGTCAGGGACACCCCATGATTCATTAAAGGGAACCCAAACAACAATACATGGATGATTCATATCTCTATCTAAAACTTCGATCCACTCTTTGGTTAAGCGCTCTACTGATTCATGAGTAAAACGATAAGCACTTGGCATTTCGCCCCAAACTAAAAGACCTATTTTATCGGCATAATAAAGATAATCAGGGTCTTCTACTTTTTGATGTTTCCTCACTCCATTAAATCCAGCGGATTTAGTTAACTTAATATCTTTGATGATGGCCTCAGCATTAGGAGGAGTCATGAAAGTATCAGGCCAGTATCCTTGATCTAAAACCAAACGCATATAGTAAGGACGTCCATTAAGAAGAAACCTATCTCGATTAAAAGAAACACTCCTTAAGGCGGTATAAGAATAAACTTGGTCAATCTTTTTTCCTTTTGACCATAATTCTAAATTTATATCTATCAGAGTTGGCTTTTCAGGGCTCCATAAAAGTTCATTTCGGAAATCATCGATACCTGGATCTGACATAGCAATTCGACGATGAACCTCTTTATGAATAACATCATAACGATCATTTGCTAAAATCTGATTGCCACAAGAAAGTTTAATTCTCAGTTCCAATCCATCCATCGATGGGCCTTCGATAAAAACTTCGCAGCCAATTTCCCAACGCTCTAGCAAAGGAGAACAACGCAGTTTTGCAATGTGAATTTCTGGCACTTCTTCTAACCAAACCGTTTGCCAAATACCCGTGGTTCTTGGATACCAAATACTATGTGGATCTTTTTGCCAATCCTGTTTTCCTCTAGGCTTAGTTAAATCGAGAGGGTCATCATCTGCACATACAGTTATCGTTTGCTCACCATCTTCATTTAAAACATTGGTGATATCAAAGAAAAAAGGTGTATGCCCTCCAAGATGCTTTCCTAGAAAATGATTATTAAGCCAGACTTGGGCCTGATAATCGACAGCTCCAAAATGAATTATAATTCTTTTGCTATTTTTTTTAAGATGAATTTTTTTCTGATACCAACAACGCTGGTGATAATCAGTATTACAAATTCCACTGGCCTTAGTCTCTGGAGCGAATGGGACGATTATTTTATGCGTCCAATTTAATATATCCTCTGGAGTGTAAAATTTTTGCTGATCATCATAAACAAAATCCCATTCACCGTTGAGATTGTGCCACCGTTCTCTTCTGAAAATTTTTCTAGGGTGATTTGCCCCATCACCGTCCATATTTGCCTCCATAGTCATCAATCACTCCCAGAAATGAAATTCAAAATTCTCTTTCAAGAATCATTCAAAACTGGTGCCCAATTAATATAAAGCTTCAGCAACTTGGCATATGAATCGCATCTTCTCGCCTGTTAAAAGATAAACGCTATGGGAGGAATATGAACAGTTTATGCGATTCATCTGATCTAGTAGTATTTTCGCACTTGCGTTGGGATTTCGTCTTTCAACGCCCCCAACACTTACTAACAAGACATGCAAAATATCGCAGAGTTTTTTATTTTGAAGAACCAGTTTTTGGCATGACAGAAATTCCAAGAATTCATATCAGAGAATCAATTGAAGAAGTCAACATTATCATTCCTTACCTCCCTTCGAATATCAAAGCAGATGAAATCGAAGTTGCACTAAAAGATTTAGTTGATGAACTTATATATGAAGAAGATATCAAAGATTACACTCTTTGGTACTACACTCCAATGGCCCTTGCCTTTACTCAACATTTAAGGCCCAAGGCGACTATCTTTGATTGCATGGACGAGCTCTCACTTTTTAAGAACGCTCCTAAAAAACTTATTGAGATGGAAAAACTTCTGATGAAGAAGGCACAGCTCGTATTCACGGGAGGTCATTCACTTTATGAAGCAAAAAAAAATCATCACCATAACATTCATCCATTCCCTAGTAGCATTGAATATGAACACTTTGCCCAAGGTAGATTAAAACTTATCGAGCCAGAAGATCAGATCGAAATACCTCATCCTCGGGTAGGTTTTTATGGTGTTATTGATGAGCGATTTGATAGCGAATTATTGGAAGAGATGGCGAGCATTAGAAAAGATCTTCAATTTATCATCATCGGTCCAGTCGCTAAGATCGAAGAATCTTCATTACCTCGAAAAGACAATATTCATTATTTCGGAAAAAAAGAATATCACTCTCTCCCTTTATATTTATCGGGTTGGGACTGCGCTATGATGCCTTTTAAATTAAATGATGCCACTAGATTCATTAGTCCAACTAAAACACCCGAATATCTTGCTGCTGGAAGACCTGTAGTTTCAACAGCAATTAAAGATGTCATTTACCCATATCAAAATGAAAAGCTTGTTCATATTGCTTACGGAGCATCAGAGTTCATTTCATCTATTGAAGATGCCATTTTTGAAAGCAAAGATCCAAATTGGATAAGAAGAATAGATTCATTTTTACAGCTCAACTCATGGGATAAAACTTTTGAGAAAATGGCAAGCCTTGAAAAAAAATTGCATCAAAATGAGAATATTGGAATTTTGCCTCAAGTGGAAGAATTTATATCTGGCGGGATAATCTAATGTCAAGATTAGAGATCTGGGGTGGAATTGAATGTACCCTAAACCGAGTTAATGATTCCTACTTTGATCAATGTGAAAAGAATGGTCACTATCAGCGTTTAGAAGACTTAGATCTTTTTGCAAAATTAAATATCAAAAAGATTCGCTACCCATGCCTTTGGGAAGTTGTTAGTCCCGATAATCTAAATCAATTTAGCTGGAATTTTCTAGATGAGCGCTTAGAAAAATTGAGAAGACTTGAAATAAAACCGATTGCAGGATTTTTGCATCATGGAAGTGGCCCACGATACACGGATCTATTGGATCCAGAATTCCCTGATAAATTTGCATACTATGCAAAAGCTTTTATCCAAAGATTCCCATGGATTGAAGATTTCACTCCTATAAATGAAATAAACACAACTGCGCGATTCAGTTGTTTGTATGGTCATTGGTATCCACATCATAAAAATGATCAATCCTACCTTAAAGCAATTATCAATCAATGTAGAGCAACGATTCTTGCAATGAAGGAAATAAGATCCATTAATCCAAAAGCAAAACTAATCCAGACAGATGATATTGGAAAAATTGATAGTAAAGAAAAACTCATCTATCAGCGTGATTTTGAAAATGAACGACGCTGGCTTGCTTATGATCTTCTTTGTGGCAAAGTCACCAAAAAGCATCCTCTCTATCATTTTTTAACAAATAAAAATATTACGACACATGAGTTGAACTGGTTTCAAGATAATCCTTGTCCTCCAGACGTTTTAGGTGTGAATCATTACCTTTTAAGTAATCGCTTTCTTGATGACGATATTAACTTCTACCCTAAACATCTCATTGGTACGAATGGAATTGATACCTACGCAGATGTTGGTTCTATCGATACTGGTCAAATTAATCCTCCACAGTTTCGCTTAATACTCGAGGAGACTTGGAATCGCTACAACATCCCCATAGTGGTAACAGAAGTTCATACCAGGGGTCATCGTGAAACTCAAATGAGGTGGATCAAGTATGTTTGGGAAGAAATCCAAGCGGCCAAAACAAATGGTGCCATCATTAATGCCATGACAATTTGGAGTTTTCTGGGAACCTATGATTGGCATAACTTATGTACCAACAATGATGGTTTTTATGAGCCAGGAGTATTTGATTTAAGAAATCCCAATAAACAGCCTGCCCAAACAGCAATCAGTAAATTAATTAAACAACTCAATCTAGAAGAAGATACTTCTTCACCCATACTAGAAGTCGACGGAGACTGGACTTCGGCCAGAAGGATGCTTTGGAATATTCCTTCTGGAGCCTACACTCCTCTGAATCAAAATAATGTTCGGCCACTTCTCATAACTGGTGGCAATGGAACTCTCGCTCAGGCCTTTGCTCGAATTTGTGGTCTTCGAAATATTCCTTACAAGATCCTTACAAGAAACCAATTAGACATTAGTAACTCCAATTCAATTTCATCAGCTATTGATCAACTTAATCCTTGGGCCATTATCAATGCTGCAGGTTACGTCAAAGTAGATGAAGCTGAGCTTGAACCACAAAGATGTTTCCAAGAAAACTCCAATGGAGCAATTCAACTAGCAATACAATGCAAACAAAGGGATCTTCCTCTTCTTATTTTCTCTAGTGATCTGATCTTTGATGGGAAAAACAAAAATGGCTACCTTGAAAGTGACCAAGCTTTACCACTTAATGTTTATGGAAGATCAAAAATTGAATGTGAAAAGAATGTATTGGCCATCCATTCAAAAGCCTTAATTATACGAACGAGTTCTTTTTTTGGGCCGTGGGATCAGCATAATTTTATTACAAAAACTCTAAATGAACTTCGATTTAAAAATGAAATTCATCTCGCAAACGACTTAATAATCTCTCCGACATATATACCGGATTTAGTGCATGCCTGTTTAAATCATTTAATCGATGAGAACTATGGCGTGGTTCACGTAGTAAATGGAGCTGAAGTTTCGTGGTATGAATTTATCAACTTGGCACTTGATATTGCTGCAGAGAAATTTGATTTAAATAGACAACTCATCATTCCGAAGAAATTTAATGAACTTAAATTTCTCGCTCCCCGTCCCAAGTATAGTGCTCTTAAGAGTGAAAAATTCAACCTACTTCCTCCCTTGGAAGATGCTTTAAGAAGATATTTCTTAGAACTAGATATTTCTAATATTGGTTTAATGAGGAGATCTGAAAAATGAAATTAAATATTGGTATTGCTGGAGCGGGATTTTCGGGAGCAGTTCTTGCAAGGGAGCTTGTAGAAAATGGAAATTTCAAAGTGACTGTTTTTGAATCAAGGCCACATGTCGCAGGTAATTGTCATACTTCACGAGATGAAGAAACCAATATTATGATCCATCATTATGGGCCCCATATTTTTAATACAAGCCGTGAGGATGTGTGGGAATATATTAATCGTTGGAGCAAAATAGAACCTTATGTAAATCGAGTCAAGGCCGTCACCAAACGGGGAATCTTTTCATTACCTATAAACCTACTTACCATAAACCAATTTTTTAATAAAGCACTCACTCCTGTTGAAGCACGTGACTTCATAAGTTCATTAGGAGATGACAGTATTAAAGAACCTATGACTTTTGAGGAGCAAGCCTTAAAATTCTTAGGAAAAGATTTATACCAAAACTTTTTTTATGGTTATACCAAGAAGCAGTGGGGTGTAGAACCCTCTGAGCTTCCTGCTTCAATCTTAAAAAGGCTTCCTGTTCGCTTTAATTATGATGACAATTATTATAATCAAAAATATCAAGGCATACCTGTCGCTGGATATACAGAGATTGTTAAGCGGATATTAGACCATCAAGATATTGAGCTTCGACTAGGTCAAAGATTAGATCCACAAAGAAAAATTGAATTTGATCATATTTTCTGGAGTGGGCCAATGGATGGCTACTTCAATTACTCCATTGGACGATTAGGATATCGAACTTTAAAATTTGAAAGGTTTGTTGATTCTGGTGATCATCAAGGTAATGCCGTTATAAATTATTGTGATGAGCATGTGCCCTACACAAGAATCTCAGAGCACAAGCATTTCACGCCTTGGGAAGAGCATGAAAAAACTGTTTGCTTCAAGGAGTACTCTCAAAATTGTCAAGAAGGAGATACTCCTTACTATCCTTTGCATTTAAACAACGATAAAGAGCTGCTTAAAAAATATATTGACCTTGCTGAGAAAGAAAACCAACTCACATTTATTGGCCGATTAGGTACTTATCGATACCTCGACATGCATGTCGTAATTGGCGAATCACTTGATCTGTCTAAATTTTGTTTGGCAAATGATATCACTAAGTGGCCTAGATTTAGTAATCGGCCAATTTAAGGAGCAATCATGAGAATCTTAGTTACTGGTGGAGCTGGATATATTGGCAGCCACGCTGTTAAAGAACTTATTGAAGAAGGTCATAAAGTCATTGTCCTGGATAATTTATCCAAAGGGCACCAAGAGGCGATTGATTCAAAAGCTCAGTTTATCGTTGGCAGTACTTCAAACTTAGAACTGCTCACTCAAAGATTGAAAGTACACAAGATTGAAGCTGTGATGCATTTTGCTGCAGATATTGAAGTAGCAGAAAGTATGGAGAATCCACAAAAGTATTATCAAAATAATGTCACAAATACCCTAACCCTTCTTTCTGCTATGAAGGTCTCAGGAGTAAAAAAAATTGTCTTTTCTTCTACCGCCTCTGTTTATGGAAATCCTGAACAAAATCCCATCAGGGAAGAGCATAATTGCTTTCCAATAAACCCTTATGGAAGAAGTAAAATGATGGCCGAACTTATGATTCAAGATTTTTGTAACGCCTATGGAATAGGTTATGCCATTCTTCGGTACTTCAATGTCGCCGGAGCAAGTCCAGATGGGAAAATTGGAGAAGATCATCATCCAGAGAGTCATCTCATTCCAAAAATTCTAATAGCTGCAAGAGATAAAAAATCCATCAAAATTTTTGGCACTGATTATCCTACTCCTGATGGGACTTGCATTCGAGATTATGTCCATGTGATCGATCTTGTGCGTGCACACATTCTTGCTTTAGATGCAATAAAAGAAAGGGAAGGACAAATTTATAACATTGGTAGTGAAAAGGGATTCTCAGTAAGAGAAGTCATTGCTGCCTGTGAAAAAGTCACCAAACAAAAAATTAAAACAGAAGAGACTAAAAGACGAGAAGGAGATACGGCCATTCTCGTCGCCAGTAGTGCTAAAATAAGAAGGGAGTTAAATTGGGAGCCAGAGTACCCATCAATTGAAACCATAGTCGAACATGCATGGAAATGGCACACATCTCACCCCAAAGGATATGAACCTCAAGTTCCATCTCGAGATATGTCGAATTTCCATTAAGAAAAGCGATGCATTAGCCTAGTCAAACGACTCCCTTAACAATTAGAATTTATGACAATTCAAATGTTAAGGAGAAGTCATGGGATTTTTACTCAAACAGATCTTTGCTTTTATTAAGCTACTTAATTCGGATACGGGAACAATCTCCCTCGCAGCTGGTATGACATGCGGCTTTATTTTGGGCATGACTCCATCCCTTTCTCTACAAAGTTTAATAATTTTTCTTATTCTTTTTTTCTTTCGAATTCAAATTGGAGCAGCATTTTTATCGGCGTTCTTCTTTAAATTTGTCGCTTACCTCCTTGATCCTGTTTTTGATTCTTTTGGTAGAAAAATATTAGAGCTAGAATCTTTGCAAAGCTTTTTCACTTCTCTCTACAATATGCCCATCATCCCCTACACACGATTTAACAACTCAATCGTCATGGGCTCAGGGGTGATTGCTTTTATCCTATCCCCTTTTGTTTTTATTTTGGCACAAATTTTTATCGTTAAATATCGAGTCACTGTAGTGGAACGTTTTAAGACAACAAAATTCTGGAAAGCAGTCGAAGCGACCAAATTTTATCAGTGGTACTACAAATACAATCAATACAAGTGGAATTAAACGGAGCTGATTATGTCTGAAAACACTGAAAAGAAAAATAAAAAGAAAGGCCCAATCCGATTTGAGGCCATTATTCCTGTTCTTGTTCTTTCAACGATCACTTTTGTTTATTTTAGCTACTACTTTGATCACCATCTTAAAAAGTTGGTAGAATACGTAGGAACTCAGGCCAATGGCGCAGAAGTTAACGTTGATTCAATTAGAACCAGCTTTATCCGAGGTTCTTTTGAACTTAATCGCCTTCAGGTGACTAATAAAGAAAAGCCGATTCAAAATATTCTTGAGATCGAGAGAATGCATTTTAAATATCTTTGGGATGCACTTCTTCGAATGAAATTTGTGGTGGAAGATGCTAGTATCGAAAATATCCAAATTTATAAACCAAGAAAAAGTCCAGGGGATGTCCTTCCTCCTGAACCGGCCAAGCCAAGCAAGTTAACTCAAATTCAAAATGAAGTTATTGCTCAAGTCAAAAATAAATATAGCTCAAATATGCTAGGCGATATTATTTCCATCCTTGAAGGTGGCGATTACATGTCGCAAGTTGATCAAATACGTGGCTCATTAAAGAGTGAAGCTCGTGTAAAAGAAATGCTCGCGGACCTGCAATCTAAAAAACAAAGTTGGACAGACAAGGCCAATAAGCTTTCAGATACAACCAAGCTTAAGGCCGTAGAAGCGGAAGTCCAGTCAATTACCTCTCAAAAAAATATTCTTGAGCAGGCCAAAGGAATTAAACGTCTTACTGATTTGTTAAAAGAAGTGAATGACCAGTATAAAGAAGTTCAAAAAGCCTCAGACGATCTTAAGTCAGAGATTTCAACTGTGACGAAGTATCCTCAAGAGCTTCAAACTTTAGTCACTCAGGATATTGCTGAACTTAAAAATCATTTTGCTATTCCTAAGTTAGATTTTAAAGACATGGCGATGCATCTCTTCGCCGGCCAATTTGTTCAATACATTGCTGAGGCCAGAAAATATCAGGCGATGGCAAAACAGTACATGCCTGAAAAGAAAAATGATGAAGAACCAGTCATTCCACATAAAAGGGCCCAAGGGGAAAATTATCATTTCCCTATCACTACTGGTTATCCCCTCTTTTGGCTAAAAAGAGCGGCGATTAGCTCAAAAGGCACTGCCGAATCCTATTCTGGGAATGTTTCTGGAGAGCTTACTAACGTAACCAATGCTCCGGCCCAAATTCAGCGACCACTTAAGCTTGATCTAAAAGGAGATTTTCCAACTGTTCAAGTCAATGGTGTTCAGGCCGTCTTTACACTTGATCACACTCAAGCGATTTCTCGTATTGAAGCACTCCTCAAGGTCGCTTCATTTGCCGTTCCTGAAAAAATGTTTACCGAAACTGATAAATTGAAATTTGGATTTTTAAAAGCAACAGGATCAACAACTTTCAATGCCTCACTAGTTGAAGATCAAGTGAACATCAATTGGGCATCGTCATTTAATCAACCTCAATTCATTGTTGAAACTCCCAACAAGATTGCAAAAGAGATTCTCACCAATACGGTTAACGCCATCCCAGTTATTAATTTAAATGGTTCAGCAACAGGGACATTCACAGATTTAAATCTGCATATCTCTTCTAACTTAGCAGATGAATTAAGTTCAGGACTTCAGCGAGAAATCGGAAACAAGATCACTGAGGCCCAGAATAAGATTACTGCCATGATTGATGAAAGAATCAATAAGCCCAAAGCTGATTTAATGGCGCAACTTGGCAGTACCAATCAAGACTTGACCAAAATCGAGAATATTAAAAAGCTTTATAAAAAGAACGAGGCCAACATCAAAGCTGAAATCGAAAGATTCAAAAAGAATGGTGGGATCGATGGTTTAAAAGAGAAAGGCAAGAATCTACTTAAAGGAATTAAATTTTAATACATTTATAGTGACCAATGAATAAGAAAGCTCACTTTTCAAATCATTGGTCACTTATTTTTAAGTCATCAAATCGCAGTTCAAATCCAAAACCAGGATCTCTTATTTGCAATGAGTAATTGTGAATCTCTTAATACGGTAATTATCTTTTTTAACTTCGTATTTGATTGCAATGAGGTCCGTTAATCCAGCATCTTGCTCAATATATGTAGGAGTCGTTGCTTCTCTAAAGCGAATAGACCAACCTTCAGCTGTCTTACTACGACGAACCATCGTAAAGAGCATATTTAAGGCCTCAATCGTTGAGATTTGATCACCCTCATAACAAGCACTATCTAGTGCCAATAGGGCATTCACTTCTTCACTGCTAACGATTTTTGATGGAGAAAGTTCAAGGACATCAACAATTTTTGAATTATATTTCACTAAAACTCGGTCTGCTGCATGGGCCGCAAAAATTTGTGATACTAGAATCAAATTTAAAAAAAACATCTTTTTCATAAGCTCCTCGCAATATGGGTATTTCATGGCTGTACACCACACCATGGAATAGATAAATTAGTATTTTAAATTATGTGTAAAAAGTAATGATTAAAATAGTTCTGCGGTATATTACAACTCTTAAGCTTCAATAATTTCTTCTCCCCCTCAAATTCTGGTTTGCTAGACCTATAGGGAATTTTCAATGCTTCCCCCCTTATATCACGGTTTTTTTGACTGAATTTTTTGTTTTATCTTGAGGATATTTCTAAATAAAAATCAAGGCCTAATCTTGAATGATGGGACCATGCTTTTTATTTTTTTAATTATATTTTCTAAACATTTGATCGTGACAGAATTATGCTGAATCAAAATTTAGAGTTAATTGTAAATGAAATTATTGGATTATGAATATTTTTATCGCAATCTAGCAAAGTAAACGTTTTGTTTAAATATCTTTAAAATCAAATTGATTTTCAGGAAAAAAGTACGTAAATACTGTTCAATTTTTTATCATTTGGAGGTAATTTTGAAAAAAAAATTTTTAGCTCTTTCTTTTCTTCTATCTACAACTTGTGTATACGCTGAAGCACAATCACTTACGAATACTTTGAAGTGTACTGGTAACAGAACACTTGTTTTAACTAAAATTTCTCCTTTCTCTTTTACTGCGACTCTAACGCCAGACATTGAGTCTAGCCCAAAACTCACATCTGTAACATGGGAAGTTGGTTCTATTGGCGGCTGGTTGTATTCTGCAGATGCTCCTGAATCAATCGGAGGAATTATTCAAACTTCAGAAACAACATTTACTCTAGATTTTAATAATGGAGTGAAATTAAATTGCAGGGTCACCAAAAAGAAATAATACTACATGGCCCTATCTTTCAAATTGGGGTTAATGCTTAAAAATACTATTTATAATTATAAAGTGACCATTAAAATCTAAATTTAATGGTCACCTCTTAAATTATCAGTTATTCATGTTCTGTTTTAAGATTTAGATCTTCAATTGTTTGCGTACGTACAGTCATTCCATTACTTATTTGATAAGTCACTTCTTTTAGAATTTCACCTGGGACATTTACTGTCAAAGAAGTGTTATTTCTCATGCGATGTCCTGTTTCACCTCTACAGACAGAGAAATGAGTCTTCCCAGTAAAGTTCTCCATATACTTACTCTGAACTTTAAAATTTGCAACAAACCGATCACAGTTATCTAATGACTTAAAGGCCCTTATCACACTGTCAGACAATGCTGGTTTCACGTCAATTGAATCTGGGATAATATGCATGTCTTGATGAGATAGCAGCTTCGTTAAAGCGCCCTTTATATACTCATGCGCCTGTGAGCTTGTGGAAATTCCTGCAAATGACGAAAATGAATAGAGTAATGGTAAAATTAAAAATGATTTTTTCATTCCGAACTCCCTATGTTCTAACTAAGTCTCTTCAATAAACTTAGTCTAACAAGATCATTTTAAAGTGATAGGTCTTTTGAAATTATTTTCAATATGTGTAAAAAAAATTGGACGATTATGTCACTATTCGATTTTTAAGACCAATGAATAGTAAAACTCACTTTTCATTGGTCACTTATTCTTAAGTCATCAAATAGCAGTTCAAATCTAAAGCTGGAGGTTCCTATTCGAAGTACTTATTGGAATTTTATTTGTTTTTACAAGAAAAGAACTTTCGTATGCTCTCGAACCCAAGTTTTTCTTTAATACTATTATAAGCAGTCGTAATTCGCACACCGGTATGAGTGGCCTCTTGATAGGAGTTATCATCTGAAAAGCTTGAAATCCCAATACCCACCAATAGGCCATTTTGATTCAAAATGGGTGCTCCACTTGCCTTCCCATTGTCATCAAGATCAGTAAGTATTAATTTGGGTGGCATCAATATTGAGTCTATTAGATGAAAATTATTTTCCGTTAAAGAGAGTTTATCAACGATCGGAGCTTCCAACCAAGTTTTTCTGATTTTCCCGAATGTAAAATATTGGGATACTCCATCAGAATTTCCTTCGAACTCCGGTTTTCCTCGAATAGCTTTGTTAGGATATCCAATCATTAAGACTGCATCTTCAACCTGAGCATCATTCTCTGCAGCAAGTATACAATCAACGGATTGATCCTCCGTTTGAATTTTCAAAATTGCAAAATCCTCATTATAGTCTTGAATTTCATCTAATTGCTCTTTCGTTAAAATCGTATCTATACCAAAATCAGAATCAGGAATAAGTGTTTGATAATCTTTTCTGCCTTTACCTAAAAATACAATTTGTATTTTTTTATCTGAAGCAACTCTAGAAATTTCCACAGTGTCTAGTAAGCTTTGATCTGGTACTTGATTTTTAATCTTTATTATTCTTGCATATCTTCTTGTACGAATGTCCTTTCCTGTCTTAATAGATAAATTTGTTATATTAGAAGTATCAATAAAGTCATCCACACAGTGTAGAGCCGTTAAAAAATATCCTGTGTTTGAAATAAATGCTCCTGAACAAAATGGATGGAGCTTACCTTCAATTTTCTGAAGCATTACTCTTGTCGCCTTGGAAGCTGAGTCATAAATCTTAAATCCATCTTCCTGTAAAATCTCGGAACTTTTATGAAAATTGGCCTCTGCTAGGGCCATAGAAATGCCAAATGCGAGATACAAGGCCGCAGAGATGATAAATTTTAGACTAATCATAACGCTTTAATTAGCAAATGAAGTGCCAAGCAGAATAGAGAATGGTGCAGATTCTTTGAGTATAAGTGTCTAAAAGTTTGTCATGTGATTACATGAGTACCAGTCTAATGACTAAAATAGATCTGCTGTATATTACAACTCTTAAGCTTCAATAAAAGAGGAGAGAATTTCTTATCATGAGGGGTTTTTTAATTGAGGCCCCACCGTGAATGATGGGGCCTAGATTATTTTAGTAAGCGACTAGTTTTTTAAGAGCTGCCAGAACATCAGAAGTCTGAGGAAGAATGACTTCTTCTAAATCAGGACAGTAAGCAACGTGAGTATCTTTTGAAGCGACTCGAAGTATTGGAGCATCCAACATTTCAAAGCACTCTTCATTCACGCGAGCAGCGATCTCTCCGGCATAGCCAGAAGTCTTATGTTCTTCGTGACAGATAAGTAATCTGTGAGTTTTTGAAAGTGATTTTTTTACCGCTTCAAAATCAAATGGAGAAATTGTTCTCGGATCTAAAATCTCAACTGAGTAACCATCTTTTTCAAGCTCTTTAGAAGCTTCTACAGCTTTTTGCACAAGCGCTCCCCAAGCAACCACAGTGACATCTTTTCCTTCTTTAACTACGCGAGCTTTCCCGAAAGGAATCATGTATTCCTCACCTGGATCAGCTGAGCGATTGTAACCTTGATAGTAAAGATGCTTGTGCTCAAGAAACATCACTGGATCATCAGAGCGAATGGCCGTTCTAAGAAGTCCTATCGCATCTAAAGCGTTAGATGGATAAAGAACATGGATACCAGGATTATGAGTAAATAAAGACTCTCCAGATTGAGAGTGGTACATCGCTCCTCCGCGAAGATATCCACCAATCGGAACTCTCACTACCATCGGACATTTAAAATCGCCACCAGAGCGATAACGAGTTGTCGCCATCTCATTCTTAAGCTGCATATAAGCGGTCCAGATATAATCAAAGAACTGAATCTCAACCACCGGCTTGAGTCCTCTCATCGCCATACCGATAGCACGTCCAATAATATTGGCCTCAGCTAGAGGTGAATTGAATACTTGTCCAGGTTTTGCCACCTTCTGAACACCGTGAGTAACTTTAAATACTCCACCCTTACCTTTAAGATCTGGGTTTTCATATTTTTCCACTTCAGTGAAATCAGCGACGTCTTCTCCAAAAACCATCATCAAAGGATTCTTCTTAATCTCAGACTTCAAAGTCATATTGATTGCAGTCGCAAGAGGAATATCTTCCTTACCTGAAAACTGAGGAGCTGTATCAAATTGAGATGACTTCGGATCAACATCAGGTGAATACAAATGATCAGCATAAGTTGATTTATCAGGCCATGCTGTTTCTAGAGCACGATTCATCGCCTCACGAACTTCTTTTGAAGATTCGTCTAAAATTTTGGCCACTTCATCAGACGTTAAAAGTCCTGTTGCCGATAAAAATTTTGGATATGAATTAAAAACATCGCGAGCTGCCTCATCGGCCAAATCATCTTTCGTTCTATAGTAAGAGTGATCATCAGAAAGCGAGTGAGAATATGGACGAGTCACAGACGCATGCACTAGGGCCGGACCTTTTCCAGCTCGAAGATACTTCTCTGCTTCTACCATTGTATCGTAAGACTCAATTGGGCAGTTACCATCACAAACGAAAATCTTTAAACCTGGAAAATTTGCAAGAGCTTTTGAAATAGATCCACCAGGAGTTTGAACTGAAACAGGAACAGAAATGGCATAGCCGTTATCTTCCACCATAAAAAGCACTGGAAGCTTATTCACGCAAGCAGTAGTTAAACCTTCCCAAAATTCACCCTGAGAAGTTGTACCGTCTCCACATGAAACATAAACAATCTCTTGATCATGATAAACCGGAGAATCTTTTAAATTCATTTTCCTCAAATGAAGACCAGCTTCTGCCACTCCACAAGCTTGAAGAAATTGAGTTCCAGTACATGAAGATTTAGAAACAATATTTAATTTTACATTTCCCCAGTGGGCCGGCATTTGTCGGCCATGAGAAGCTGTATCACCGGTATTTCCATTTGCTTGGCAAAGCATTTCATAAGGAGTCACACCAAGACCAATACAAAGAGCACGATCTCGGTAATATGGAATAAAATAATCATGCTTAGGTTTTAAAACTCGAGCAGTGGCAGAAAGAATCCCTTCATGACCAGCACCAGAAATTTGGAAAAAAGCTTTATTCTGCTTTTTCATGGTAATTTCAGCATCATCAGTTTTACGAGAAACATAAACATTCTTTAAAAACCAAGTTAAGTCGGCCTTGTTTAATTTATGCTTTTTAATAAGCTCTAACTTTTTATCATAGGCAGGATTTGATTTTGATTTCACTTCTTTGGCCTCTGTTTCATTGATGTTGATGCGCATAATTATTCCCTTAAAATTTGATGAGACATCTTACCTAAGGGAGAGAAAAAAATCTACCAAGTTGACCCATGGAGGAGTTTATCTACATAGTGGAATCGAAATAATCGCTCTAAGTAGGCACCATTGCTCTTGACTGAGATATAAATCACATGATTTTGCTCTGAAAAAACCAAATTAAATCGCCATACACCCTCTTTAAGCTGGTGCAAATCCTCGATAGAAGCGTCGCTGCCATCCAATATAATTTCAGGCTTTTCCTGACTGGTAATAGCTTTCCCCTTTGAATCGGCCAAAGTCAGCTCAAAGGTCATTCTATGCATCTCTTCTGACACAATTGTGATCTTCGACATTTTTTTGTCTGGAGGCGTGAATTTAAGCTTTAGCTCTTCTCTAAGAATATGATTCTGAACCGAAAGACTGACTTCTGAGGATAAGAGTTTGCCCTGGCTCTCTAAAGTAACGTAATATCGACCCTTTAAGACTCTTTCGAGTTTAAAAGTATACTTCTTCCCTTTTTTATCTTTAAGAACAATGTCCTTTTCATCACAGTCAACAAACTGATTCTTGGCATCTCTTAATTGAAGATAAAAATTGTAACGAAATCTATCCCCTCTCAAATCCGGGGGGAATAGTGTTACAACACTTTTGGACTTATCGATTTCTCCCCAAGTGATGATTTCATCACTTATGGCCGCAAGATCCCTCTCTGGTGAGTGGGAGCAGCCAATGAAGATCAAAATAAGTAATAGAGTTAATAGCCTCATCCCTGACCTCTTCGGTCAGGTACTCAGATTTCATTAGCAAAAAAAAGGGTCCTTTCGGACCCTTGTGGCTAAATATCTAATTTTATGAACTATTGGGTCACTACTTTATAAGCTTCATAAGCATCAACAATACTTCCGGCAGTGGAAAGTGAGTTAAATGAACTCATCACATTAGTTCCCGGAATTTTAACTTTAAGAGTTGGATACCTTCTAGAAGTATCAATCAGGATCTCTCTAAGATCTTCGGCACCAAGAGAAGATTTAAAAGCAAGCGTAAGGGCCGCTACTCCTGCTGCAGCTGGTGTGGCCATTGAAGTCCCAGAAGCTAACCCATAAGTGTTATAAGGAGTTGTTGAATAAATATTTACCCCAGGCGCAAATAGATCAACTGATCGCTTACCATAATTTGAGAAAGTCGCTGGCAATCCAGGTCCTTTTTCAAATGAAGAAGCACCAATTTCAAGCCAATTATTAAACTCTCTTTTCTCAAGCCTATGGTATCTATTAGGAAAATTGGCAATGACATCATTATTCTGACTATCATTTCCAGCAGCATGAAGAAGCAGAACTCCTTTGCTTTCAGCATAGAGGACAGCTTCATCCACAGCTTTTTTGTACGGAGAATAAGCTTTACCAAAACTCATGTTAATAATTTTTGCTCCATTATTAACAGCATAGCGAATGGCATTGGCAACGTCTTTATCTCTTTCATCACCATTTGGAATCGCTCGAATCGCCATGATCTTCACATTAGTCGCAACACCCTTCATTCCTAGAGTGTTATCTCTTAAAGCCGCTATGATTCCTGAGACGTGAGTCCCGTGAAAAGAATCAGGCCCAATGACATCATTGTTTCCATAATTTGATTCAGATAAATCAGTGTAGTTGTCTCCAACTATTGCACGAGTATTAAGTTCTTCATTATAAAAATACTTCACTTCACTATTTGATCGATCGATAATTTTTTTAATTCTAGCTTCTGTAATATTACTCGAAAGAAGTTTGAGCATATCTTCTTTCGCCTTTAACACGGCGGCATCTTCAGAAACAACAGCTCTGACACTTTCAAGAGTAATTGTTTGAACTCCAGCAGCTTTGAGTACCGTTTCAGCTTCTTTATATGTTTGAGCATGAACAATGTATTTTCTTAAAGTATCTTGAGCTGCTGACAACTTATTGCTAATTGTCTTCTGTAAATCTTCTAAATAGGCCTGCTGTTGCGAAGATAAGTTATCTCCAAGCTCCTCAAGTCTTGCCTTAATTTTTTTTATTCTTACAACTTCACGAGTGATCTCTAAATTATCTGCATCTACTTGAGCTTCAGGTTTACCCTTTATTAATCTCAATTTATTTGGCAGTTGAGCATCTTCTTGAATGGTGGCCATACCATCTTTCCCACCAATGAAGTTCCAACCAAATACATCATCAATGTATCCATTGTTATCATCATCAATTCCATTATTGGCGATCTCATCAGAATTGATCCAAATTTTGCCTTGTAGATCCTCGTGGTTAACATCCACACCAGAATCAATCACTGCAACGATGAAATCTTCTTTTACTGGAGTACCAATTTCTAAGTAAAGCTCTTCAGAACGAACACCTTCTGCTCCATCTTTCGGTGAAAGATTAAACCAATTTTCAGGTGTTATTGCTTTAACAATAGGAGAAGAGACTTTCCCTTGCGGATTTTTTAGTAATAGGCCGGCCTGAGTTTCTTCAATTAATTTTAAAGCTTCATAAGCTGGAGGGATCATTTTAGTCGCGGCATAAACAGAGGAGAAAGAAAGAGTTAAAACTGAAACAAAAAGAACTTTTTTTGCCATCATGTGGAATCCATCCTTTGTTGGTCGAGCAATTGAGTAGATAAAATTAAGATCAAGATTTGTTAAGATATAAAAAGGACAGTGAAGAATTTACACTGTCCTACTGGTTTATTTCTATACTTACCTTTATTGGCCGCTCTACCATCAAACCTTCTTTTGTAAGTACATCTACTATTTCGGAAGGCCTAACCCCTGCACCTTGAGTCACTTGAGTTGTGACAAAAACACCTGGCATACGACAAGGCGAAACCTCGTCAATAATTTCGAGGACATTCTCATTCAACTCCAAACTACCCGATTTCAAATCTAATATTAAAGGGCGGATGTCTTTTTCAATAAAAACTTCATCCTTTTTTGAGTAAGACTGAATCAGAATTTTTTCTTTTGATTTTAAATCTGACACTTTATTTTCAAGTTCTTCGGCCGTTCTTACCGGAATAAAATAAGTAAAGGCCCTTGCTGAATCTTGAATAGAAGGAGTTTTGCTCGTAATTTCAGAAATTCTCTTAAATATAATTCCTGGCTCTGAATGCTCTTGCAACAAAGTCAGAACTTCTTCAAAATTTTTCCACTCAGTAGGAACACGAACATCAAAATATTCAGACAGAGAACTAATTCCTAGAGTCAAGGCCGGCCCAAACGATAAAAGAGGTCTAATTTTATAACCTTCTGAATGAAGTGTTTCTAAGTTAGCACGCTTAAAAATACGGGCCATCACTTTTTGAAGATCTAAATGAGAAATAAAAGTGATCGGGCCAATTTTAGAAAACTCAACTCGATACTTAAAACCAACGGCACCATTTCTTTTTTCACGAAGTTCAACAATATCTTTCTTTAAAACCTCAGGTTTAACGTATGGAACATCTTCGATCGATTTCATTCCCTTTAAGAAATCTCTTCTTTCTTCCACCATACCTTTAAGGTCACAGGCCACACCACAGTGATAACAGACAAGTTTCTTCTTATCGATATCAAAAGTTTTTTCAAGTGATTCAAGATTCGAGTGGTGGACAATCATTCCATAAACTTTCCCACAAGGAGGAGAAAGTCGATTATGAGTGGCCTTCTTCCATTCAATTTCAAGAAATCTTTCAGTTAATCCAACATCAATATGATCCCAGGCGAGCTTTCCATTCATTGGAATTGTTCCAAGAAAGATTTGAGTATCAAGGCCAGAGTCCTCAACACACTTTACCCAGAGACTATAATTAAAAGTATCATCCCACCCATCAAAACGGGCACCCTGACTCCAAGCACTGTAAATAATATTGGCGACTCTCCTATCACCTCGAGCAACAATCCCTTCAAGAGCAGAAATTTTTGAATAATGCTTTCTAAAATTTAAACGATGAATTTCGGCGTGATCTTTTAGAAGGTTTTGCTTTCTCTCTATCTCTGGAAGTGTAATCATGCTCGACCACTGAAATGGTGTATGAGGCTTTGGTACAAAAGAAGAAACTGAAACTGTTACGGTAGGATTACGAACTCCACATTCCATCGCCTTCTTACGGGCCTTCCCGGCCGTTTCCATAATGGCCACAACATCTTCATCTTCTTCAGTTGGTAGACCAATCATGAAGTAAAGTTTCATTTTAGTCCAACCACGAGAAAAAACATTTTCAGCAGTTTTTAATAGATCTTCTTCAGAAATATTCTTATTTATCACATCTCTCATGCGCTGAGATCCTGCTTCTGGAGCAAATGTGAGTGATGAGTTCTTAACCTCAGAAAGTTTATCTAAAATTCTTTCATCTAATCCATAAGCGCGAAGAGATGAAATACCCAAAGTTGCATTTTCTTTTTGCAGTTTATCTAATAATTCAATCACCAGTGGAGTCACTGCAGAATAATCAGCAGTTGAGAGACAAGTAAGTGACGCTTCATCGAAGCCGCCATTTTTAAGTCCATCCATCATCATTTGTACGACATTCTCAGGATTTCTTTCTCTCACCGGACGATAAATCATACCGGCCTGACAAAAACGACACCCTTCTGTACATCCTCTAGCAAGCTCTACCGAAAATCGATCAAAGATCGCCGTCATGTGAGGAATTGGAGATTTAGTTGGGAATGGATAATTTGTGAGGTTATCCACAAAATATCTTTGCACTCTATCTGGAATTATTCCTAGGAATTCGGCCTTAGGTCCAGTAACAACTTCCATCTGAGTCATCGGATCGATGGCCGTATCATAAAACTTAGGAACGTAAATTCCTTTCCACTTAGCAAGTTCAAATAAAATCTGATCTCTCTTTAAGCCTTGAGCTCTCGCCTCACCAACGAAGTGAACAATTCGAGCAAAAAGCTTTTCCCCATCACCGATCACAACAAAATCCATGAATGGAGCAAGTGGTTCTGGGTGAGTGGCACAAGGACCACCACATATAACAAATGGCTCTTCTTCACCTCTATCTTTTGTCCAAATAGAAATGCCACCCATATCAAGCATATTTAAAATATTGGTATAACTCATCTCATACTGAAGAGAGAATCCCACAATATGAAAGTCTTTAAGTGGTTTGAAATTTTCAAGAGAAACAAGTTTCAAATCACGAGAGCGGATTTCTTTTTCCATATCCACCCAAGGAGCAAAACATCTTTCTGCAACAAGTCCCGGATGCTGATTGATTTCATCATAAAGGATTTTCATCCCAAGATGACTCATCCCAATTTCATAAGTATCAGCAAAACATAGGGCAACTCTCCCTATCATCTCGTCCCATTTCTTACGAATAACAAAATGTTCCCCACCAATATAGCGGGCCGGTTTTTCAACTTTTTCTAAAAAGGAAGCATAAGGATTGTGAGAAGCCATAAAACCTCAGTTTGTTTCACTTAAGTAAGTGGAAGGAATCGAACCCTCTAGTAGAGGGCCTTTGTAACAAAAAAAAATGTTAATTGGAATCAGTAATTTTTCTAAAAACCGGTTGAAAAAGAGAAAACATAGCGACGGTCTTCTTCTTCTCGGAAGCCATCTAAAGACCGATCAACAGCGTAAGTAGTTAAATCCAAGGTAAACGCTCCAGAACGAACACCTAAACCACCAGAGCCCCATCCATCACCTAGTCCGGCCCTCAGAAAAAGGCGACGATTAAAATCGAGCTCCATTCCTGCTGCTGCTCTTCTTTTAATGTCAGTTTCATATGCATCATTCACATCTTTTAAATTTGCTTCTAAATGAAGTCTTACTGTCTTTCCTATTTGCGGTGTAAGTGAAAATCCTACGTCAAAGGTTTGCTTGATCGCAGTAGGAAGTCCACCTTTAGAAGCATCTTCAAAATCATTGTCGGTGGCATTATGTAAAACCGCCGCAAAAGTAGGAAGCAAAGCTATAGGAAGTGTCAGTCTTGCACCCGCAGTCACTTGCAAACTTTTTCCAGATTTGTAGTCACTGTTATTAACAGTTACAGGAAAAGAAGCCGGAGCATAGGATTCATTCAACTCCACTCGATTCAAGTAAACCGCAGAAGCTCCAACTTTAATAACTCCACCAAATAATGAAGCATTCAAGGCAAAGACAGGCCCACTATCTGTTCTTTCTGCCACTTCAAAATATCCAGGATTTGTTGTCGCTGTAGTTGAATTCAGAATCGCCCGATCACGATGGGAATACATATACCCTAGAGTCATTCCTCTCACTGTAATATTTGGAAAGAGATTATATCGTGAGTGTGCAAGCTTATCTTCATGTCCAATCAAAGATTGTCTCATCTCATCTTGATCACGAGTCTCTATGTATTTTCCTGGTACATCAATCGCTGGGCCCTTACCAATGGCCTCAAGCATTCCATTACTTGCTTCAGCATGAGCATTAATCAATTGAAAATTTCCATCACGGACAGTACCAAGTCCTGCTGGATTATAAAAAGCAGACCATGAATCATCCACTTTACATATGTAGGCATTTCCCATGGCAAGTGCACGAGAACTTGTAATGAATTCTGGAAAAGCATGATCTTCAAAACTCAAAGCAGCCTTCGAAATTCTCGAAAGCGATAAAGTATAAAAGATTAAAAATAGGTAGAGAATTTTCAAAAGACTACTCCCTTAACTCAATATTGTAAGAGAGGTAGATAACCGACTCAATGCAGGCAAAAGCAACCTTACCAACTGTAACCTAATGAATAACCAGCTATATAACAGGTCTTATCCTGTGTCCGATCAGTCCCTATTAGCTGAGCGGTGTACTCAAACTTCATAACCCAAGCATTATGATTAAACTCAAGGCCACCACTTAATGATTTAATTTTAGATTCTTCACTCACCTTATCACCATCTACCACACCTGCATTTCTACCCATAACTGCATTCATGTTGTACCGAGCATAGTTCAAGCTAGCATAAGGAAGAATATTCTCTGTAAAGCGATAGCCGTAAATTAAAAGGAACTCTTGTCCTTTATAAGTGAAAGTCTTCATGTACTGATCATCTGGGTCGTGAGAGTTTCCTCCAAAACCACCGGCAAAGGCCATTTTGTGACCAGTTCCTTTTGCTGATCGTGAGGCTCCTAAAAATTGAAATTTCCCCCCAAAAAGCGAGAGACCACTACCTATATGACTCCAATAGAAGTCAAATTGCTCCAGCAAAGACGCTTGAAGAAAATATCCTGTTCTATAAATTTTCTTATACTTCACACCGCTTGTGACATTGCCACTTGAAGCATCAATCTTAGACTCTTGAGCCTTTGTTGCCTGAAATTCAAATTGACCGCGAAAACTTCCCCCCTGAGACTCAGGAGTCATGAATCGGTTGGCCGGCAAAATATACTTGGTGGCACAACTTACTAAGAATAATGGGAAGAGAAGTAAAACTACTTTCATAATGCTCTATCTCCATATTCCCCTATAAGAATAAGAGTTGATAGAGCTGGAGTAATTTACCTAGCACAAGAGGATATTTCCTGATTATTGAACTACATTAAAAAAGGGCCCGAAGGCCCTTGATTAGAAACGTCTTTTTTGTCCCGGCATGCGGTGATTGATTTTTCCAAGATAAGAATTTTTAATATTCTTAATTGATTCGATTCTCTTTTCGGCCATAACATCAGCTGCTTTATTCACTGGAATGTTTTGTTCATCCGAAATTCTGAAAACATCAAGAGTCTTATCGTAAATTGTATCAATCATACGGCGTGATTTAGAATCGGCCCAACCTTCAAACTCAATTGATACGTTCATAAGCCCACCAGCATTAATCAAATAATCTGGAGCATAGATGATGCCTTTTTCTTTTAGAATCTGGCCGTGACGATCTTCTTTCAATTGATTGTTAGCGGCACCCGCAACAATTTTACATTTAAGTTGAGGAATTGTTTCATCGTTTACAGAAGCACCAAGAGCACATGGGGCATAAACATCACAAGCAGCGCTAAAAATTTCATTGCTTGAAACAAATTTAGCAGAAGGAAATGATTCCTTCATTTTTTGAATTCCGCGCTCATTAATATCTGTATAAATTAAATTAGCTCCTGCCTCATTAAGAAGTTTCGAAAGCTCAAATCCAACTGATCCTACACCTTGAATGGCAATTGTCTTACCCTTCAGGCTTCTTGTTCCATACGCCTTTGTAATAGCGGCTTCGATACCTCTAAAAACTCCAAGCGCCGTATAGGGAGCAGGATTTCCTGAACCACCGTATTGTTGAGCTACACCAGTTACATAGTTTGTTTCAGTAAAGATGTGCTCGATATCGTCTACCGATGTGTTCACATCTTCAGCAGTAATATAACGACCATTAAGTGATTCAATGAATCGACCAAAAGATCTAAACAAGGCTTCAGATTTATCTTTTTTAGGATCACCGATGATAACAGCTTTACCACCACCAAGATTTAATCCTGATACAGCAGCCTTATAAGTCATCCCTTTTGAAAGTCTAAGAACATCAATCAGAGCATCTTCTTCACTCGAATATTGCCACATACGAGTTCCGCCAAGTGCTGGCCCAAGAGTCGTATCGTGAATGGCAATAATTGCCTTTAATCCACAAGATTTATCTTGGAAAAAAACCACTTCTTCGTGGCCCATTGAGTACATCTTTTCCAAAGTAAGCATATAATCTCCTTGCATCGGCTTTTATCGATGGCCAAAATTAAGACTTAAGTTACACTAAACTAAAGTGCCCAGAAGTTTCTTAAACAGAGTGGGTTTTGACAAGGGAAAACATATGCCCAGAGTGTCAATTAAAGACACAAATTCAGTATTTGAAGTCAATGATGGCGAAATTCTTTATGATGCGCTTTATGACCGAGGCCTAGAGTTACCTCATGGTTGCCTTTCAGGCTCTTGTGGCGCCTGCAGAGTTATCGTGACTGAAGGCTCTGAAAACTTATCGGTCGCTACATTTATCGAGCAGAATACTATTGATTCCCTAAAAGAAGAGTTAAAAGATTTTCAGAACTCCGATATTCGACTTTCATGTCGAGCAAAAGTCCGCGGCAATATTACTTTTAAGCCTTTGAAATAATTTTTTGTCTTTTCTCTAAACGCAGTTTTTGATTAATACTATTTGCTGCGTTTACGGCCGAATCCCACGCGGTATAGATCTGTTTTTTTGTATTGGCCTTTAAATCCCCTGCGACATACAAACCATCGACAGAACTCAGGCCACTTTCATCGGCCAAAACAAATCCCCTTTCGTCTAATTTAGCATCAAGTTGTTTGGCCAAATCGTTATAAACAATCATACCTAGAGCAACGAAACTAATATCAACAGAAATTTGGGTTCCATCCTCGAGAGTAAAACCTTTTAAAATTTTTCCTCTTTCTTCTCCTAAGATATCTCTAATCGGAGTTTCAAAAATTTTTATATTATAAAGGTCTATTAATTGTTTGGTATCCGCCTGAAACTGGGCCTTCTCTCCATTAGTAAGTATGAAGAATTCTTTTGGAGAATATCTTTCTTGCAACATGATTGAAACCCAAGCTGCAGAATTGCTATATCCAATGACTGCAACTTTCTTATTCAAGACGTGATGTCCATCACAGATAAGACAATAATCTATTGTTTGAGAATTAGCATAATCAAAAACAGTTTCAATTGAACCATTGATTTGAGGTTGAACATCCATCACTCCAGTACACAAGATAACAAATTTAGCAAAATGAGATTGCCCATTTGAATCTACCAGCTCAAAAAAATTTTCTAATTTTTTAATGGAAGCAATCCCTGTGTTATGCTGATGAAAAAAGTTATGTTTAAAAGCAGATTGATCAATCCATTTCAAGACTTCTGCATTAGGTTCAGTAATCCCTCTTTTATAAGAAAAATGCGCAGGCATATTTTCTACTTTCTTTACCCAAAGAGCCCTTGATCTTTTTTTGTCTTGAGGAGTTCCAGGAAAAAAAAGACAGTCATCATTATTGAGAATGACTCTTTGTGCGGCCATCGTTCCGGCAGAGCCACCACCTATGACCGCAACAGAGTAGATTTTTTTATCCATTACTTAGCGCCAATAGATTTATGATCTTCAGCATTTTCCTCTTCTTGAGGGATATGAGGATCTCTAATGTGCTCACCTGAAGTAGATTTAATTTTTACTTCTTTAATTTCATAATTTTTTACACGAACAAGTTCAAATGAAAAACCATCCCAGATAATCATGTGTCCTTTCTTAGGGAAATTATCCCCAAGCTGCTCCATTAAAAATCCATTCAGGGTCGAATAATTATCATTCAGAGGAATTTTAATATCATACTCATTATACAAATCTCTAAGAGAAATAGTTGAAGGGACAAGTACTCCCTCCTTACTTTCTACTCCAGGGATTCCATCTTCTTCATCATCATGCTCATCCTGGATTTCTCCAAAAATTTCTTCCATGATGTCTTCCAAAGTAAGCATACCTACGACAATCCCATTCTCATCTTTTACTAAGGCCAAATGGACTTTCTTTCGATTCATATGATCAAACACGGCCTGAATTTTCATATGTTCATAAACAAAGAAAGGGGGTTTTAGATAGCGAGTCACATCAAAGTTTTTTTGCTCATCCATACTCATGAAGGCCAAATCTTTAACGTGTAAGAAACCAAGAACATCATCCAGATCTTCACTGTAAACAGGATAGCGACTATGGGCCACTTCGCGAACCAAGCGAATCAAATCTATAAATTTGCAATCCCTTCGAATGGCCTCAATACTAGTTCGGGGAACCATGATATCTTTAACTTTAATTTCAGGAAATTCTAGAATGGAGTTAAGCATATCAATTTGCTTGGAATCCATAGTTCTTTCTTCTTCGGCCATCTCAACCATGACTTCAATATCGTCTTTGGTAACTGCTCTGCCTCTTACATGAGCATTTTTCCCAAGGACAAATTGAATGATGTACATGAATATTTTAACTACAGGATATAGAACATAATAAAATCCCATCAAAACAATAAGCGCTGGAGGTGCAAATTTCTCTGACTTTCCTCGAGCAAGAGTCTTAGGAGCAATTTCACCAAACAGCAAAATAACAACAGTTGCAACTCCCACACTAATAGCAAGGGCATCGTTACTAAAATATCTCTGAGTTATGGAAGTCGATAATGAAGCTATTAAAATATTAACAAAATTATTACCAACCAAAATTGTAGTTAAAATATCATTCGGTCTCTCTAACCAATGCTTCATGGCCCAAGTATCAAAACCTGATTCTTCAGCAATTTGCTTTGCTTTTTCATGGGGAAGAGACATCAGGGCCGCTTCTGCTCCTGAAAAGAAAGCAGACAGAAGCAGAGATACGAGAAGAGACAAGACTTCTTGTTCTGTACTCATACCCTAGTACCTTTTTTTAAAATATGACGGTGATGTAATTGAATAAAAGTAGGAAGCGCTTCAGACGGGGGTTCTATGGGAAAAATCTCCTGTTCGTTAATAAAATAGAGACCTTATTATAGCATATGAGGAGAAAAACGCCAAAACCGAACTAAACATATATTGTTTTACGTGTTTTTAATGGGATAGCGGCTTACCTTTAAAATCATGATCCGAGTAAACAATACGATCATTCATCTCATGGTCAAAATCACGAATTTCATCCATGTTTTTAACCTGACGAAAATTCGTCTTACATTTGTAACAAATGGCCACCAGAGATAATTTTCTAAACAAGAAAAGATCTAGTAAATACAGAACCACTAAACTGATCCCATAAGTCCAAATAGATAAAATAGCGGCAATCACAAAAAGAATAACTCCAATCTTTCGGTTGAAGTCCTTTTGCTTATAAAAGTCTTGTCTTGAACAGACAGGACACTCTTTTAATAATCCTTGTTCATGAACCTGAGTAAACTTAACATCCATGACGTGTTTACAAACACCACAATCAACTTTACTGGCATTGTGATCAGGATGCACATCAATGCTTGAGCCGCAATTTGGACAGGTAATCTGTATTTCCATCATAAAGCTAGACCATGACGAGACATTAAATAAATTGATATCAATTCACCCACAATAACAAAAAACTCTATGATGTAAAGTACACCAGTTGCGCTTTGAATAGAGCGAAGCTTACATAATCTAAAAGTAAATAAACTTAAAATAAATGGAGCAAGATAGCCCCACAAGTAACGCATAGACACAAATAACCAATTATACATGTAACCATCACCAAGCACTGAACCCTCAGTTAAATAAGGCATTCCTGCACTAAAGATAGTTGCTAGTGAAAAAATAAATCTTAGGAAAATAACTGTCCAAAACACAAACAAACAATAAATAAGTGGTTCTTCAGTTAGCTTTGGAACTACTAGGTAATAATGGCCTAAAATCATCGCAAAATTGCTAATACCTAAAAGCCCTACACTAAAAAAGAAAAGCTGAATCCAAATTGGATGGAAGTTAAATGCAATAAAAGAAAAATACGAAAATGTTAAAACCTGGAGAACATAAAGCACCCACATCAAGATACTTTTTTGATCTCGATGAAAAATATAAGTGATGACATTACTGGTGAGTAAAACTCCATAGCAAACATATTCAGGCAAACTTAATTCCGGAGACATAGAAAGATCAATGCCAAAGGCCAGCACCAAACTGGCCAAAACAATTGAAGTTCCTAATTTATAAAAACCAACACCAGTTAGCTTTGTACTCACAATTGGAGAAAAGATTTGTGTCCCAAAAGCAAGGGCCAGTAAAAAAAAATGAGCAATAATCTGTGTTGTACTATTCATGGCCAACATCATATAGGGAGCGATAAAGATCATCAATAATCTGATGATTAGGAGATGGAATAATTCCCTTAAATACAGAGCTTAAGCTCTCTTGCTCAATCTTTAACCACTGACCCTTATCAGCTAATTCCTTATAATCAGGAAATAAAAAAACATAAAGAAGAATAGTTCTACCTGGAACTTCCTGAGGATAAACCCCCATAAACTTTCCATCTTGATGCGCTATACTTATTCCCACTTCCTCAGCAACTTCTCGAACAGCTGCATCCAAAGGAGTTTCATTGGCCTCGACTTTTCCTCCCGGAAATTCTAGAAGGCCATGATAAATACCATCATCTTCTCTTCTTTGTACCCATACCTCTAGTGCTTGAGAAGGTGACTGCTTCATGAAAATCGCAAGAGAGACAGGAAGAAGATTCACACGGCCTTCTTTAAAGATAAAAAGTTTATTTGTGAGAGCTCAAAGACAAAACTACCCATAAAAGTCGCCCACCAAGGCATGTCACTGTCGTTAAAAAAGATGACCATGCTCCAGAAAATACCGGCCGGAAATATTCCTGCGACCCAAGATAGCCAAAGTGGAAAAGTCTTTAATGGCATTTTAATTAAATTTTGAAGATTAACTACCAGCTTTATCATTGAATATCGATAACGATGATTTTGAAAAAGAAGTTCTAAATTTTGAGATGCCACCCAATTCCAAATAAATCCTAATGAAAATAAAATAATGAATTCAAAACTTATCCCCAGAAAATAAAGAATGACATCCACAATAAAAAGAGCGCCAATTTCGATTGTACTTCTTTTTGTTGTTAAAAAAGGCTTCATTCCAAATAGCCTTCTTTATGCAAAAAAGTAATTTCTGGAAATTGTATTGAGGCCGGTGAGTGTACAAGAAAATTAAAAACCGAAATAAAATCCGAAGTTTTCAACATTTTTTCTCGAGAAAATTTAGTCCCCATTTTATCCCAAAGAGGAGTATCAATGGCCCCGGGAAATAAATTGGTGAATCGAACTTTATAATCTTTCCATTCCTTCTTTAAACTCTCTATCATTCCAAGTTGTCCAAATTTTGAAGCAGTGTAAGCTGAAACATTCGGATAACCATAATGAGCGGCCGTTGAAAGAATCGAAATAATATGAGTTTGATCTTTAATTAAAAAAGATTCGAGATGCTTAAACATTAAAAAGGGGCCAAGGGTATTAGTCGCAAGATGTTCTTCAAAACTTTCAACAGAAGTTTCAGAAAGTGAATTCATCTCGCAAACTCCAGCATTGTTAACAAACAAGTGAATTTTATCTGTGAACTCTCTAACAGTTTCATAAAACTCTTCTACTGAGTCTTCAGAAGTGACATCTAATTCAACATCATAAAAATGTTCATTTTCAATTTCAGTTCCTGAGCGAGAGCCGCCAAAAACAGTGTATCCAGACAAGAGAAGTGATTTTGTGATTTCTAAACCAAGACCAGAGGAGGAACCAGTGACAATTGCACATCTTTCCATAATTCCTCCTCTGAGTTATTACTTCGCAATACCTACGGCACGTGTTTCTCGAATTACTGAAACTTTAATCGTTCCAGGATAAGACATCTCTTGCTCAATCTTGCGAGCGATATCACGAGAAAGCATGATAGTTTGTTCATCAGAGACTTTTTCATTCTCTACAAGTACGCGAACCTCACGTCCTGCTGAAATAGCATAAGATCTATGAACTCCTTCAAAGCCATTAACAATTTTCTCAATATCTGAAAGTCTTGAAACATAAGACTCTTTAAGTGCCTTACGAGCACCAGGGCGAGCTCCAGAAAGAGCATCAGCTGCTGCAACAATATGGGCGAGAACTGATTCAGGTTTTTCATCATCATGGTGAGCACGAATGGCATGAACGATATCTGGCGACTCTCCGTACTTCTTAGCAAAGTCAGCACCGATAACAGCGTGAGAACCTTCAGCTGAAGCATCAAGCACTTTACCAATATCATGCATAAGTCCTGCACGACGGGCCTGCTTAACATTTAGGCCAAGCTCAGCTGCCATGTTACCAGCAAGGAAAGCTGATTCTAAAGCATGTTGATATTGGTTTTGAGTATAAGAAGTTCTCCAGTTAAGAGCTCCGATTAATTTTAAAATTTCAGGATGGATACCATGAACACCGATTTCCATTTGAGCTTTTTCACCAAGTTCACGTAGACGAGATTCAAACTCGTGCTTACATTTTTCATAGAACTCTTCAATTTTAGCTGGGTGAATACGACCATCTGCAATTAAGCGCTCAATGGTCATTCTTGAAATTTCCTTACGAACAACGTTGAAAGAAGAAATGGTCACAATCCCTGGAGTATCATCGATAATTAAATCCACACCACAGATTTGCTCAAACGCGCGAATATTACGACCTTCACGGCCAATCAATCTTCCTTTAACAGCATCATCAGCAATTTCTACAGAAGAAATAGTTTGTTCAGCAACATATTCTCCAGCAAAACGCTGAATCGCAATTCCAACTACACGCTTCGCTCTTTTTTCGGCTTCTTCATTTGCTTCTTCTTCAATACGCTTAACTTTTTTAGCAGCATCAAGTTTTGCTTCTTCTTCAATGGTCGCGATCAATTCATTCTTTGCTTGTTCTTTAGTCAGTCCAGCAACTTGAGTTAACTTGTTAGCAAGTTCTTCTTGAATCTCATGGTTCTTTTTAAGTTCAACATCTAATTTTTGAACACGAGTTTCAATATCAACTTCTTTTTGCTTAACACGCTCTTGATCTTTTTGGATCTGCTCTGTCTTCTGTTCTAGAGCAACCTCTTTTTTAGTTAGGCCACGTTCAAAATCAGAAAGATGCTTCTTTTTCTTCTCCATCTCATTTTCAAGATTGTTACGCTCTTCGCGAACAATCTGCTTAGCGCGCTCTTCTGCTTTCTTTTTAATTTCTTCGGCTTCGGATTGAGCTTTTTTGACAATATTCTGGGCCTCAGATTCTTGAGCTTTTTGAGCAGAACTGTTCTTTAAGCTTATGAGTACATAAGCAATGACAGCACCAGCGACTACTCCAATCACTGCCATCAAAACTGGATTCATATATTCCCCTTAAAACTTTCTTTGCTGGTTAACATCCCAACAAAAATTTTCTGTTATAATAAAATCCATGTGTGAGTCATGCGCCTCCACTGGAATTCTTTCTTTAATCTGTTCACTCCAAGCAAGACCGATTTTTATGACGTCGCGTTTTTCTAGATAACGATCATAAAAACCACGACCTCTACCCAACCTTGCACCACTCAAATCAAAACCAACACCAGGAACCAATACCCATTTGGGTTCGATTTCAATGTAGGGCCTATCCAACCAAATATATCCTTTCGGTATTCCCTGGGGGACGGCCATACTCATCTCACTTCCCTTTAAAATAGGGTAAGCAAGATTCACTGGAACTTCTTTTAATAGTTCCTGATAAACTGGAGCAATCTCAGCTTCTAATGGAAGATATCCTGCTCCCGTTTGACCAATAAGATGAGGAAAAGATTTTAAGAATTTTATGATCTGGTTGGTGAGGGACAAACTTAGATTTTGAATCTCGTCATTCGATAATGAAGATAATTTCTTCAGTAAATCACGACGAATATTTTCTTTTTCCACATCAATTCACTTCAGGCCCTAAAACTTGAAGCGTAGATTCAAGAGACTTTTCTAATTCAAGAATGTTGCTTTTATACTCATCCTCAATTTGCATTCTTTCAGTGGCCATTTTAAGTGCCACTAAAACTGCAACATCAGTATCTCTAAGCATCGGACGTGATTTCTTCAGTTGCTGAATTTCTTCATCAACTAACTTAATCACCGCACGTGCGATGTGAATATCGTTTTGTTCCGGCCTGAGTTTTACCTTACAACCTAAAACGTTAAATTCTTCTTCCTGACTCATTTTGGTCATAGAAATAAGTTAGGGTACAACCGGATAAAAGTCAACGAAGTCAGATGTTTATCTTGTCTCTAATCCAACTAAGGTTTTAAGGTAAAGATCGAGATCAAACAGATGTAAATCTTCAACTGTTTCACCTACTCCAATATAAGTTATAGGGACTTTAAGTTGATCAACAATTCCTACCGCACTTCCGGCCTTTGCTGATCCATCACATTTCGTAAATATGATTCCAGTGAGTTGCAAAGCTTTATGGAATTCCTGGGCCTGCTTGAGAGCATTTTGTCCAGTAATCGCATCTAAAACCAGAAGCACTTCATGCGGAGCTTCCGAGTTAATCTTGGACATGACTCTTTTTGTCTTAGCAAGTTCATCCATTAAATTTTGATTAGTATGGAGTCTCCCTGCGGTATCAATTAAGCAATAATCGTAATTCTCACTGAAAGCCTTAGCAACCGTGTCAAACGCTACCCCACTTGGATCTGCACCATCTTTAGCACGAACCATGTCCACACCAGCTCGATCACACCAAACTTGAAGCTGATCTACGGCCGCCGCTCTAAAAGTATCACAAGCACCCACAATAACTTTCGCGCCTTGAGACTTTAACTTAGTCGCAAGCTTGCCGATGGTGGTGGTTTTCCCTGCACCATTTACTCCTACTATCATAAAGACTTTTGTTTTCTTTGATGATGAGTCAAACTCAAACACATGTTGGTGAATTTCACTTTGAACAGGACCCATCTTCTGTTTCATGAATCCAAAGACTATTTGTTGAATTTCTTCTGGAGATTTACCTTTGCCTTCACTTTCAAGTCTTTCTAAAAGCTGCTGAACTAAACCGGTAGGAATATCCGCTGTATAAAGAATCTCCTCAATCTCATCGAGAGACACTCCCCCACCAGAAAAAAGTTGTCCAATTTTTCCCCAAACTTCATTTCGAGATTTTTCTAGACCTCGAGTTAATCGATCGGTCCAAGATATTTTAGGTGGAGCAGCTGGGGCCAGAACTTCAGGAGCCTTTTCAGGAACAGCAACAGGAGGTTTAACCTCAAGCTTTTCTTCAGGTTTTTTACGAAGAAGAAAAAAAAGAATAATCCCTAAAATCACTAAACCAAGAAGAATGAGCTCTTTATTTTCAGTTATCAACTGTTCCATTTAACGACCCTTTTTAATGGCGGCTAGTATGAACCATCCTGGCCCTTAAAGTAAAGCCGCAAGAAATCCCAAATCATTGAAGCTGTCGCCCCCCATAACAAGTGAGGATCTTGATCATTTTTACTAGTAAGAAAACTTCCCGAACGGATAGGATGGAAGAGCACAGGGGTTTTACTATTGCCATGTCGCCAAGCAAATTCCCAATTATACTCTTTAATGAGTTCACTCCAAGGGTAAGCAATAACAGAATCCCACTCTCCATTACTTTTCGCATGCTTAATAAACTCTTCTGATGACAAAAGAAGCTCAGAAAAAACTGGGATGATTGGTCTCAAACGGGCCGTCATCACTACTGGTAAAAATCCTAATAGTTTAATGCTAGAGCTATTGAGCGAAGTTTCTTCTTCAAATTCTCTTTGGGCAACTTCCCAAGGATGAATTTCATTATCTTTTTTATGCCCACCTAAAAAACCGATCTGGCCACTATGTGTCGGCATTTCTTCAGACCGTTTAATTAAAAAGACATAGTCTTCATTACACAAAAACACCACGGCCCCTTCCCACTCATGGGGGAGAAGAGTATGCTGAGTTTGAATGACCTTATTTACATAGTTGAGATCCATGAGCAGACGTTATCAATTTGAACTCATTCAGATAATCAGAAATTTTTTCACTCAAGAAGATTTTTTAGATGTTATAACTCCGCCGGCCGTAGAAAACCCAGGAATGGAAGTTCATATTCATCCTTTCCAATTACATTCTGTCGCTTCAAACAAGCTTCAGCCTTTTTATCTCCATACTTCTCCTGAATTTTGCTTAAAGGAACTGCTTGCGAGTGATGAGAATTTCAACAAAATTTTCTCTATTAGCTACTGTTTTCGCGACGAACCTAATTCACCTATTCATCGTAAACAGTTTTTAATGCTCGAATGGTATCGAAAATTTGAGCGCTACGAAAAAATCATGGAAGATGTAGAAAAACTTCTTCACTACTGTCTTGATGAAGCAAAGAAAAAAAATCTTCCTCTTCGTATTGAAAACGCCAAACTCACCCATAAAACGATGCAGGAGTTATTTCAAGAAGAGTTAGGAATTGATATTTTAAATTACTTAACGATTTCTTCCATTAAAGAGCTTTTAAAAAATTATCCCGAAGTTCCTGTTCCAAAAGATGAACTTGAATGGGACGACTATTTTTTTCTGCTTTATCTGAATAAAATTGAACCAGTCCTAAATAAGTATCCTATGCTTCTCATTAAGGAATTCCCAGCTCCTCTGGCGGCCCTTTCAACTCTAAAAAAAGATGACCCCAGAGTATGTGAAAGATTTGAAGTGTATATTAATGGGATCGAGCTTTGTAACTGCTTTAATGAACTGACTGATAGTCGTGAGCAGCGTAAGCGGTTTGAAGAACAAAATAAACTTAAGAACAAGCTTTATCACTACCAATTACCAGAACCATCTCGTTTTTATAAAACGATGGAAAACTACCCACCCTCTTCAGGAATTGCTCTTGGAGTTGAAAGACTTCTCTATTCTTTGGTCAAAATAGAAAATCCTTTTTTTGACTGACTAAAAGTACTTTTATGCTCTCGCAAACTAAAAATAGGTGAAATAAAAAAGGCAGCTTTTTATAGCTGCCTTTGAATTAGTGAACAAATTAAATATTTAATATTTGCAAATCCACTTTACTTTAACTTCTTTCGATAATGCCCCTTAATCGCTCCGATTTGATTTTCACTCATGTCAGACAAATATGTTTTGAGAATAAAGAAGCGATAGAGGATTTCTGCGGAGATTAATCGGGCCTTCGGAGTGTTGATATATAATAACAAAAGAGCCAGGCCGAATTCGGTAATGTCGTATTTGAGATATTCTGCCTGTCGCCCTTTTGGACCAGATAAGTATCTGTTTTCAATAAGGTTTTTACGTAGCCCAAATTTGGGCTGCGTGGACAGCTCTTCCAAACACTTCTTAATGGCCCGCAAAACGTGCTTATGCTCCATCTCAATTTTTCAGCAATTCTAAGTGAATCGGTTACTGGACCAAATGGAGTATCCCTTACCCAGACATCACCCATAACATGATTGTTAATAAGATCTTTCAATCGAGGTGGTCTTGTTTCAAATGGAATTTCAATTCTAAAGTCATCAGTCATCTTTTTCTCCTGTGTTAGTAACAGGAGAAAATACTGCTTTGACAAAGACTCTTCTATTCAAGGTTTAAAGACATGTACAAGAAATTCAGTAATGAAACTCTCGTAGATACTAATTGAGTGGCAGATCACAAAAATTCTTCTTAAATTACATCGAAACTTTATTGAAGTAACTGCAACCCATTCATCACGGTATGGAGCTTAATAATAAACTCAGATTTGATATGCTGAATCGGCATACTCTTGGCCCATTCATAGTGATATTCTTGAATTTGATCCTTTCTTACTTCTGATTTTAAAAATGCCCCATAATCCTTTGCAAGGTCGGCAGAGAAGATGGCATACCAACGATAGAGATCATTTAAATCTTTCGTTTCATAAAACTCCAGGACATCTAAACCTTTTTCGGTCATAATTCTCTTAAGAGAATAAAGATTTAATGATTGAAGGGCCTCAGGCTTAAAAGTTTGATTTAAAAATTTTTGTGCAAATAAAACAGAGAAATCAATTAATCTTTTCGATGGTTTTTCTTCTAAATTTTCTAAAGCAGCATAAACGTCATCTAAAACGAGGGCCTGATAAATCCCTTCTCGAGACCCACCTTGATCTAAAGTGTTCATCCAGTTAGCAAGATCTTCATCTTTGGCCTCAGATTTTCGGGTAACCAAAAAAAGCTCATGCAAAAATTTAAAATCAAACTGCCTTTTCTTTTCTTTAGTTAAACGATCATACTCCGTTTCAGCTTTAGTCTTTTTTGTATAACTCTCCACATCGGTATTCTTTTTAAGGATCTGTGGAATAGCCGGGAGTGTGATTACATTTATTTCTTTAGGGGCTTCCCCTAAAATCTTATTACTCCACTCGATACCTGCAACATTTGAAATCATTCCTCTAAGTTTTGTTTTCCAGGCCGACTCTTCAGCATGGGCAAAGAACGACAAAAACAGTCCAGATACTAGAATGAATTTTTTCACTAA
This sequence comes from Bacteriovoracaceae bacterium, assembly GCA_050247975.1. Classification (GTDB taxonomy): domain Bacteria; phylum Bdellovibrionota; class Bacteriovoracia; order Bacteriovoracales; family Bacteriovoracaceae; genus Peredibacter. The sequence continues at coordinate 25,038 of JBFWTE010000006.1, read as the reverse complement.
TAACTCCTTAATATTTAGAAGTCTAAGGGCATCTTGCACTTACGCCTATTAGGGATTTTCTTGCCCTGATAGTACTCATCAGGTTTTTTATTTAGAATGAGAGCAGAGGTTTGTGAACATGCTAAAAAATTTATTTGGATTAAAAAAAGAAAGGCCTAGCGACGAAGTCGTAACGGCGGTAGTTACTCAAACCGCAGCACTAATTAATGACCTTCATCGCCAAATGGAATTAAGATTCAAAGAAGTTTCTGCACAAATGCATGAAATTGAATTAAGCATTACTCAATTAGAAACAAAACTACTGACAAAAGATTTAAAAGATAAACAGGCCTACGGACTTCTTCACTACAAGCTGCACGAATCAAAAAATGCAAAGCTTGAAGAAGAAATTAATGATTTAGAAAATAAACTTTCACACAAAAAAAATTCGGAAAAAGATCACTAATTATTCATTGAATAGATCATCTAAATTAACACCCAAGCTCAGTCGCCCTTGATAACTCTCTATTGTTGCATTCTGATCCATTAAAGTTTTTCTCATATTCTTTAACCATAGATCATTTTCATTTAAATGAATCGCCCGGTCTAAAGCTTGGATCGCCTCTTCTCTTCGATTTTGCTTCCAAAGAGCAAATCCCATAAGTTCATGAGAGAAAGAATCATTAGAATTTTTTCTAAGTTGCTCAGTTAAAAAGACTTCCATTTTTTTTGAATTAAGCCCAGTTTGCAAAACCATTTCAAGGCCTTTCATTTGACCGTTTTTCCAGATTGAAGAATCAACTCGAGAATTAATCTCATCTGCCAAATTTTCCGGTAAATTTCTCAAATCATCTTGCGAAAGTAGCTTTGACATTGCCCACAGTTGTTGGAAACTTTTATCTGAAGGGTTAAATTCCAGCAATTTCTCTGCAAGTTCATTTAATAATTTAAAGTTTGGATTCTTATTGGAAAATTCTTTTAATATTAAATCCGCTATTTCCTCTTTCGTTGTGGCTTCCGAAAGGTTTAATGCTCTCAGGATTGCACGCAAAAAGATCAGACTTATACGGCAATCATCATTAAATTTCTGACACTTTTCTTTTGCTTTATTTAAAGCATCTTTTACTTCAGTATTTGAACAGGAAAAGACAAGGCCATCAAGGTCGATATTCTTTTCTCTAAAATCAAGATTATTCAAGGATTCTTTTAATTGAAGACAATCAATATCGTTGGCCAAAACAGTATTAGTAACCACTACATTGGATGATACCCTTGGTGATAAAAATATATCTTTTGCAGATTGTTTTCTAGAAGCTAAGGTTGCTTCTTGGAACTTATTTCGGCGTAAGAAAAGATAGCTTCCAGAGCAAACGATCAAGACAAAAACTGTAACGACCAAATGTCTCATTATCTAAACAATTCTACCCACTAGATCATAATCAAGAACATCTGTAATTTCGACTTTTACAATGTCCCCAGCCTTGGCCATTCCATCATTGATAATAACTTTTCCGTCAATGTCTGGTGCCTGGCCAGCGTGGCGACCTTGAAGAAGAAGTTCAGTTTCTTCATGTTGGCCTTCAACTAAAACATCTATCACTTGACCAAGATATGCTTGATTAAGTTCTCGAGCAATTTCACGTTGAGCTTCATAAAGTTGCTCAAATCTTTCATCAATCACTTCTTGTGGAACTTTATCTTTTAAGCGTACGGCCGGTGTTCCCTCTTCATCAGAATATTTAAAAACACCAAGATGATTAAAGCGAGCTGCTTTAATACCCTCAAGCAGTGCCTGAAAATCTTCTTCTGTTTCACCAGGGAAGCCAACAATGATTGACGTTCTTAAAACGATTCCAGGAATTTTTTCACGAAGAGTTTTAATTTTTTGATGAATAACTTCACCAGTCACTCTTCTATTCATTCTTCTTAAAACACCATCCGCAAAGTGCTGAACTGGCATATCAAGATACTTTGTGATCTTGCTTGAATTGGCCATCAAATCCATCACATCTTCAGTCAGATCATCTGGATAAAAATAAAATACACGTACCCAATCGATACCTTCTACTTTCTCTAATCGAGAGAGTAGTTCATAGATCATTGGATTTTTCCCATCCTTTTTACCGCCACCTTCTAGATCGACTCCATAATCTGAGAAATCTTGAGAGATTAAATTCAACTCTCGTACTCCAGTCGCCGCTAATTGTTCAGCCTCTTTTACAAGTGAATCAACTGTTCGAGAGCGAAGCTTTCCCCGCAACGTTGGAATAATACAAAAAGTACAATTTCGGTTACAGCCTTCAGAAATTTTTAACCAGGCCATATAAAAGGGCGATGTATTTAATCGAGGATCAAACTCTGTATGAATAAAACGAGGGATCTCAACGAATGATTTTTTTTCAAGCTTTCCTTCTTCAAGGGCCTTAAGAAGGGGAACAATTTTGTGATACTCACCAGTCCCGATGAACATATCGATTTCCGGCATCTCATTTTCTAATTCGCCGGCATATCTTTGGGCCATACAACCTGACATCACTAAGGCCTTACAATTGCCATCTTCTTTGTAGGTAGCAAGATCAAGAACAGTTTCAATAGATTCCATCTTGGCCGCTTCAACAAAAGAACATGTATTTACGATGATAACTTCAGCGTCCTCAGGGGCCTCTGCAATCGAGAAACCATCAAGCTTTAAGTGACCCAGCATAACCTGAGAATCCACCAAGTTTTTTGAACACCCTAAAGAGGTAAAGTAGAGAGATTTCTCTTGGAATTTTTTTTGATCCAGACTCATGTAAACACCCATTTTTTTCGATATTCGCCAAGTTCTAGAGGAAGCTGGTTAAAATGTCATGCGCAATAACCCAAAAGTATGTAAAAAAGTACCCACTTTTTAATGCGTATGGCCATTAATTACTTCTGTACTAAACTAGTCTTATTAAAAAATTTGATTACACTGCTTTTTCGCAACACAGATAACTGATTTGAATTAGAATTATCATCATGGGTTACATCAGAAGAGGCTACGCAAAATCCTTACCTATCCTTAAGAAGACAAGAAATGTCCTCTTATGGACTATTGCTGCCTTTTTTGGATCTTCTATTCTGACTGTGTTCATTTATAAATGGATGCCTGTTTACGTCACCCCACTCGTCGTTCTGAGAACAATCGAATATGGATTGGATGGGAAATGGGTTCCAATCAACAAAGACTGGGTTTCAATAGATGAAATTTCTCCTCATCTCCAAAAGGCCGTGATCGCCTCGGAAGATCCTAAATTCTTATCCCATAATGGTTTTGATTTTGAGGCCATTGCTAAGGCCTTAGATGCTAATAAAAGAAGAAAAGTTAAAATGGGTGCTTCAACCATTACTCAGCAAACCGCTAAGAATGTTTTCCTTTATCCATCTCGCACCTATTTAAGAAAAGGCTTAGAGGCCTATTTTAGCGTTCTGATAGAAAACATTTGGGGCAAAAAGCGCATTCTTGAAGTTTATTTAAACGTGATTGAATTAGGTCCAGGAATCTATGGGGCCGAAGCAGCTTCTCAATACTTTTGGAAAAAGCCGGCCAGCAAATTAGCTCTCGGAGAAGCTCAGCTGTTTGCCGCTATTTTACCTAATCCACGAAAATGGAATCCTAAGCGCCCAACTAATTTCGTTTTAAGAAGAAGAAATTTTATTAGAAGAAATTTAGTCCTTCTTGGGCATTCTTATTTTAAGCCATTGTCAGACAGTTAGGTCCAAGGGAAAAAGTCGATACTCATCTGATAAAGCTCAGTGCTATCCTCAGAAGCGACAACTTCTTTTTCAATCTCTTGAATAAACTGAATGAGTTTCAGTCGGAACAAATCAAAAGCATCCTTATTGGCATTAAATAAAACGGATAGACCATATTTTTCAGTTGGTAGAAGCGAATTAAGCCTATTAATCGAGTTTGTTTTCATCAAATTATGATAGGCCGTTGCAATGGTAGAATCTTTTGAAAGAAATAAATGGTTCTTCAAAACCTTTATTTTACTACCATTCAATTCAATGAGTTTCATTTCTTCTAAAGTCTTCAGATAAACATCAAATTGAGAACTAGAAATATTAAGATGGCGAGCAATTAAGCTTGGATCATTTTTAAATTGAGGAAGATTGATCAAAAGGTGAACAATCTGAAGTTGGGGTGCCAGAAAATATTCAACTGCAAATGAATCTTTAGAAACAACCGGGGCCAAAATCTCTTTTTCAGTTTTTATGAACTTATTTTTAAAATATCGTATTTCAATCTCAATTTGCTTCTTTCTCTTGGGGAGAGAACATCTTAATAACTTATGCAACAAATTGATATATTCAGTTTCAATCGGATCAAATTCAAGATAATCCACAATAGAATAGAGTTGATCTTCATTCAAATGAACATCTCGATTGAAAACTTTCGTCAAATAACTACTTTGAACTCCTGCAACTTTTGCAATCTCATTCAGATTAAAATTTTTCCCATGCTTAAGCTTTAAAGCTAAGGCACGGGCCTGTAAAATTTTTCGGTAGTCTTTTTCTTTTAGAATTTTCATAAGCTATTACTATCATGGAGCATTTTCTAACAAAAAAGCAAAAAAAATAAATCCATTCACAAACTTATTTTTTAATTAATTTGAAACTCGGCTCAATCATCATAATTTCCTGACTTCTTCCACCTCTTAAAGGAGAAAAAATGAGGAAATTACTTTTTTTATTCAGCATAAGTCTGTCTTTTCTCTCTCATGCGGATGTTTATCTTCAAAACGGACAATCTCAATGGGTCAGAGGGGATATGGTTTACTGTGGTTACAATCAACCAACTGAAAGAAACTTTACTTGCACTTATTCTGCTTGTTTAAAATCAGAAAGCGTTCATCATTACAATGTTCACAATTGTGAGTTTTTCAAAGGTTACAAGATCAGAACATTAAGTGTATGGGCAATGAGTGGCAGTGAAGCAGAAGCAATCCTTCAAGATAAGCTTCATCAAGATAATGACATTACAGACTTTAAGCCAAGTACCATACAATGCAGATAACTAAATCAATTAGCAATTTAAACATTTCTTGCTCAAGAGGAATTTATGAATCGATTATATAAAACAACATTGATGACATTATTATTTTTAAATTCACTACCATCTTTTGCTTACGATCTAAACACAAAAATTGGATGCTTTAAGGCCTTATATACTGGAGCAAACTCCTCATCCGAAGCGAGGCAAGCGTGTGAGGCATTCCTTGATCATAAAACTGATATCAACATATACATAAAAACAAGAACAGGAATTGGCTGTGGAATGAATTCTCATTATGAGGCCATGGAAGCAGCAACAGCAGTTCAAGAAAAGCGTATCTCAGGACTTGTTTATCTTAAATCACGATTTGGCTGTGGAGGCATAAATTCTCATTTAGAAGCATTTTCTGCTGCCGAAGCCTCATTGAAAGGTAAAATTGACTCTGAATGCTATATCGAAAACAGAAGAAGTAGTCAGTGGCTGTTACATGATGAAGCTATGGAATTTTGCAAAATTTAATTTTAAAATCCCAATCTCCTGGAATGAATTTAAAGTTTCCTTTTACATTCATTCCAGGCTTTGCTGAGATTAAATCCTTCACCTAATCCCTCTTCTCCACCAAGGCTCCCATTATAAGCAGATAATAAGCGTAATAAATAATCCTCAAGATAGAGCGAATGATCGCAGAGTGTGATGATGGCAGTAGCTTGTTGAAGAATCTTCTCCGAGAACTCCTTATCTTTTTGGCCCACAGAGATAAATTGCTGATAATCCCTTAAGGCCTCATGAACAATCAAGGCCGGTTGGTTAGTAACATCTAGCTTATTCCAACGTGGAGCAGAGATCACAACCTGTCTTTTGACTAAACTTTGAGATCTTTTCGCGAAAAAATAATAAGCAACCGTTGATACATCTATATCTTTTTCAATCGTATAATAGCGTAACTGAGTTTCAGGCTCCGCATTCGTAAAATAAAATTTCAAGTTGGTTAACATGGCCGAAGGTAAGCTAAGAACAAGGCCATAACGATTGATTCTTTTTTTGGCGAGATCAAAGGCAGAACTTTTTTGTAAGCGCTGGTTCAAATCCTGTTGAGCAGAATCTGAAAACATAGGAATACTAAGCGTTTTAACGACACTTTTATTTAAATCAAAGATAGGAACTGAGATGACCCCTGTCGTTTCATAATCCTCTACAACAAAAGGCTCAACGGCTTTCATAGAAGGATTGATTTTATAACTAGGATCAAACTGCCAAATATCTAAGAGTAAGTATTGATCTTGTACTCTAATTCCTGTTCCTCCACCACCTCCCACGAAGCCACCGGATTCTTGAGAAAATGCGTGAAAGCACCAGAGCGAAATAAGAAATGAAAGATAATATTTTATGTTCATCGGCCCACTCTAGCACCACTTCTGGGACGGTAAAAAAAGTATGTAAAAATTTCAAATGTTAGATTGTAAGACAATCGTCTATAACTTTTACAAGTTTTTACCCTCAATTTAAAAATCAACTTAAGCTTTTCCCAAGGTTTCACCAAACAAAGGAACTCTCATGAAGCTTAAAGCTGCTCACCTTCTCCCTCTTATTCTACTTTCTTCCCAGGCCTTTGCCCTTAGAACGCCGGAAGAGATGTGGAAAGATACGGGGTTAAATTTTAATACTTACATCTATGGTGAAATTACTCCATCTAATTGTATTAAAAACGCCAAAGAGGTTCTGGCCTGTGCAGCTACGCTGAATTTAATAAAAAATTCAGGCAAAGATAAAAAGCAAATCCTTGTGAAGTTAGATCTCGACTCAAGCGAGGTTAAAATATTGGAAGAGGATCTATCAAATCTTTCTCCAAAGGATTTCTATAATGCTTACAAAAACTATATGAATGAACTTTATAAGCAGGCCAAAGCAGCGGAGTCTTATCTTCAACTTAAAAAATTTCCTATTACTGAAGAGTTAAAAAGTTTTGAGATATCAATTAAAGACAAGCCTGAGTATTCGGCAATTGCAGCAAGTGTTTACAACTCTTATCTCGAGTTTGCAGCGGACCCACACTCGTATATTAAAACAATCGAAGAATTTGAAGAGGATAGTAAGCCATCTCAATCCAATAAAGGCATCGGAATTCAATACAAGCCGATTAAAGACAAAGGTCTCGTTATCACAGAGATTTTCCCCAACTCTCCTGCAGCTAAAAGAGGTCTTAAGAGAGGAGATTTGATCAATTCTGTAAATGATGTCGCTGAATTTAAAAAACTCCCAGAAACACTTTTTAAAAACGATAAGCTTGAAATCCAAGTCTTAAGAGGTAAAAAGCAGATTAAATTTAAATTCGAAAAGCAAAATTACCAAATCGATCAAGTCTATGCATCAATTATAAGAAATAACAATAAGTCCTATGGCTACATAAAGCTTCGCTCGTATATGTCTGAAGATAGTTGCGAGAATATTTACGGCGCTGCCTTGCAAATGATTGATCAAAAAGTCCAAGGCTTCATTCTGGATCTTCGTGACAATGGTGGAGGTAGAGTTGATCAAGCTCAATGCATAATGAGTCTTTTCCTTGAGCAAGGATCAGTCATCTGGGCAAATCAATTCAAAGGTAAAGGTGACGATACCATTTATCTAGATTTGGATTATGAAAATCACCCAAGACCTTTAAGTCAGTACCACAATGTTGTTCTTATCAATGGCTACTCTGCTAGTGCCTCCGAAGCGACTTCTATTTTTCTAAAAGATTATCGCAAGGCCTATATTGTTGGTGAAAACTCTTTTGGCAAAGGTAGTATGCAAGGGATAGGGATGTCAGAAAAAAATGATAAAATTGCAGAAGCTCATACTAAGGGGATCTATTTTGGCCCAAAAGGTATCTCTCCTCAAGTGATTGGCGTTAGGCCAGATTTTGAAGTTTATCCTCTTGTAGATCAAGATAAACCGACTCCGTTTGAGAGGGAAAAGGATCTATACCTTGTACCAATTGGGGTTGATGAAGCTAATCCTGATGACTATATCGAAGAAGACCGTAAGCACGAAGTAAAATTAATTCAAGATTGTGTGGGAGATTCCACCAAGAAAATTTACAATCAAGTTTCTGAAGTTGAGCAATGGCTTTTTGACAATCAACTTGAGTATGGGAAGAAAGTTATAGACTGTGCTATTCAAAATGAAATTCCAGTCTATAGAGGGTTAAGTATCCCTAGAGTTGAGTCTCATAACTATATGGTTGTTACTCCAAATGATATTTTACCAATGAATCCTGAAGAATAATCAAAATAGGTCCTACTTTGTAGGGCCTATTTTTTTAAATAAAAACATCCGACAGATTGCTTATTTCTGAGTGATGCATTCAAAACCATAAATGCCACTTCAACGCCGTTTCGAAGACCAATTAATTCATCATGCAGTTGAGCGTTCTTATAAAATTTTGAGATCTCATCTTGAAGTTCAATAAACATTGCACGAGCTCGCGCTAAACGATTTTGTGAACGAGAAAGTCCTACATAATTCCACATTGTCTGTTTTAAAGTTAATTGATCTTGAGCAATGAGCTCCAAATCAACCACTTCACTCGCCTGAGACCAATCCTTAATTCGCTCTAAGTTATAATCCGACAAAGAAACAATTTCAGTGAGGATATTTTCTGCCGCAATATATCCCCAAGTCAATCCTTCAAGTAATGAAGTAGAGGCCAAGCGATTGGCACCATGAAGACCTGTGCAGGCAACTTCTCCAATCGCATAAAGTCTTTTTAAATTAGTTTTTCCTTTTAGATCAGTCTTTACTCCCCCACATGTATAGTGAGCAGCAGGAACAACAGGAATTGGACCTTTACTCATATCAACTTTATTTTCTAAACAATGAGCATAAATGGTCGGGAATCTATTCTTTAAATATTCTTCACTCTTATGTGAGATATCTAGGTAAACACAGTCTTCTTTCTCGGCAATCATCTCTTCAAGGATCGCTCTTGAAACAACATCTCGAGGAGCAAGTTCGGCATCGGGATGATACTTTTTCATGAAAGCTTCACCCTTAGCATTAATTAATTTTCCACCTTCTCCACGAACAGCTTCAGAAATTAAAAATCTTCGATGAGATGATCTGTTATAGAATGTTGTGGGATGAAACTGAATGAATTCCATATTGGTGACATAAGCACCAGCTCGGTGGGCCATCGCATGCCCATCCCCACGTGCACCTTCAGCATTTGAGTGATGCAGATACAATGCTCCAATTCCACCAGTTGCCAATATAGTTACTTTTGAAAGAATTTTTCTTACTTCATTATTTTTTTGATCTAAGAGATAAGCACCTAAAACTTGGTTTTCTTCATATCTTTGAGTGATTTCTACTCCATGGTGATTTGGAGTAATAAGATCAATCGCCGTGTGTGAAGTTAAAAATGTTACATTCGGGAATTTTTGAGAGTCAGATAAATAATTTAATAGCGAGACTTGAATCGCTTTACCGGTCATATCTCCATTATAAATTATTCGATCTCTTGAGTGAGCCGCTTCTTTAGTAAATAGCAACTCTCCCTCTGCATCTTTAGCAAAATCAGTATGTGATTTATGGATAAGGACTTCATCAATAATTTCAGCTGAGCGAGTTGCTAAAATTTTGGCGGCATCTTGGTTTGACGTAAAAGCCGACGCCTTAGCAATGTCATTGATTAAATCTTCTTGGTCATTTAAATCTTTTGGGCTGTAGATAATCCCACCCTGTGCCCAAAACGTGTTCGTCACCTCAGGTCTTTGCTCTCTTGTCACAATCGTGACATTCAATTTTTTCTCAGCAAGTTTTATTGCTGATGATAATCCGGCAACACCTGTTCCAATAATTAAAACATCCGTATTAAAATCTTTCATACTTCCTTAAATTTTAGAGAGAGATCTACTCTCGGAGCCGAGTTTGTTAGCGCACCTATACTGATGGCATCAACTCCTTCAATGAGATAATTATCTAAATTCTCTAAGCGAATTCCCCCTGAAATCTCAAAAACCATACTTGCTTTTTTAAGCTTCACAGCTTCTTTAATATTCTCGGGAGAAAAATTATCTAGCATCACATGAGTCATACCTAGCTTAATCGCCTCAGTAAGCTCAGTTAAATTATGAATTTCAACGATAGTGTTGTTATAAAAGGCACCTTGTGAAACAAAAAATTTCCATGCTCCTTCTAATCCACCAAGAGAAGACTTGTGATTGTCTTTAATCATCCAACTATCGGTTTGCCCTAATCGATGATTGAATCCTCCACCTACTCTTACTGCATATTTCTCCAATGATCTTAATCCTGGAGTTGTCTTGCGAGTATCAAGAATTTTTATGCCGTAATTTTTCGACTTTTCCACATGGTGATTTGTCCAAGTTGCAATCGAAGAAGCATGTTGAAGTAAATTCAACGCCAATCTTTCTGCAGTTACTGCAATATTAAATGGCAATGACTTAGGAAAATGAATGACTTCGTTTCCAGTAAACTTTCTTCCTTCACATTCATTGAGAAAGTTAAAATTTTCCTGAGCACCTAATGCCTTAAAAGTGGCAGCAAAATAATCCGCCCCAGCTAAAATAAGGGGTGATTTAATTTTCAACTGCAAATTTACAGGATGTGTTGGCAAGCTCTTGATGTAATGAAAATTTCTATCTAAATCATCTTCTCTGAGCCAATTTTGAATTTCAGGTAATAAACTTTGAAAAGTTAAATCATTCATGGCCGCAAATTATCTCTTATTTAGTGATGAAGCAAGAATTTACAACTCTGCAGAGCGACAAATATCCATTATTCCAAGAACTTGAGTAAATCCAAGTTGGAACAGATCTTGCTGATACAGGCCCATGCAAAGATGGCTTATTTCAATTACCTTAATTTCACTATTTCTACTAGCAGCTCTAAAAAGTGCGGAAGTAAGATCACTTCATGTCTTTTGGAGATCAGAAGCATTTATCAAGTTGAAGCATTTTCAGAAAGCAAAGGCAGAGCTAAGCAAAACAGATCAAGATTATTTGGAGCTCTGGGAGTCCATGCTAACCGGAAGATCAGCTCCTCTCTCTCAATGGATAAAAAATCAGTATCGAAGTCTTGGCCTAAACCACTTATTCACACCTTCAGGCTTTCATCTCACGGCAGTTCTGACTCCCTTTACAAGAATTTTCAAATCTAAAAACATTTTCATTCTCTTTTTAATTGGGATCCTTATCTCCTTATTACCGGGTCAGGCGGCCTTAAAAAGAATGATCTTAATTAAAGGACACCAACATTTTCTGGGAATAAAGTTTGGATTTATAGTGGCCTTGCTATTAGATGTCTTTTTTGGGAATTTTGATAACTCAACTCTGAGCTTTAGTTATAGTTTTTTCTTTCTCGGCATTATTTATTCGGGCCTTAAAGGATTTCATCTTATTTTTTGGTTCTTTTTTGCTCAACTCATTCTGGCCTATTTTCAAGGAAACCAAGCTTCACTTCTTATTTTAATTTTTTCACCTTTATTGAATTTAGGCTTTGGTCTCGCTATGCCATTACTTTTCCTTCTCTCCTTTCCCTTATGGGGCTGGCAGCTTCAAATTGGAATTTTTGTTCTTAAAACCCTTCAGCAAATGGTTAACCTCTCTGCCAAGCTAGTCAGCCACTTCCCTCTTCTAGAGGTAAATGTTCTCACTATCATTATTGCTCTCCTCATTATCTTCAAAAAAAGGAGATGGTTAATAGCATCAGTCTTCATTTTTCATTCAAGTTTGAACCTCGATTTGCAAAAGATGCCTTCTCCTTCACGCTACCAATTTGTCCCTCAAGGTGAAGTCGTGAAAAGCTACAATAAAGAAGATTATGATTTGATTTATTTTAAGGATGGTAAGTGCAAAAGAAAACTGATTCGAGGATTTTGGTGGGAAAATTGCTCCCCCAAAAGGGGGAGCAAAAAAATTATGAAACTTTCATCTCTTTAATAAGTGCTGCAAACGTTTTTTCTTCACGAATGGCATACATAAGATTGCGCTTGATGTTCTCGTTTGACTTGTAGAACTTAGCAATTTCTTCTTTCTTCATTCCAGATTGAGAAACCATCTCTTCGATTTTTACATCAAGATCTGCGTCTGTTGCTTCAATATTGTGCTTACGAGCTAATTTATCAAGGATGAGGCCAGAGCGAACTTGGAAATCAGCTTTTTGAGTCACATCTGCATCCCAACGCTCAAAATAAAGGCCAATCATTTGATCATTAAACCCTTGTTGCTTAAGAGTTCTAGAAAGATCTTGTTTAACAGCTTCTTTTTGATCATCGATTAAAGCTTTTGGAACATCAAAAGAATTTTCTGCAATCAACTTCTCAAGAATTTGTTGCTGTAATTTGGTTTGAACTTCACGCTTCTTCTGAGTTGCCATACGTTCTTTATTTTTCGCAGTAAAATCTGCAACTGATTCGAAACCAAATTCTTTAGCAAGCTCATCAGTAAATTCAGGGAAATTCTTTTGCTTAATTTCAAGAAGCTCAACATGGAAAGTTACCGGTGCATTTTTTAGATCTTCTTCATGGTAATCAGCAGGGAAAGTCACTTTAATATCTTTCTTTTCACTTTTCTTCATTCCAATCATGCCATCTTCAAATCCTGGGATGAATTGACCTGAACCAATTTCTAGCATGTACTCTTGAGCTTTCATGTTCTCTGGTTTTGAGCCATCAGCTTTCTCACCTTCGAAATTGAAAACAGCAAAGTCACCTTTTGTTAATTTATGGCCAGCATCTTTAACTTCTGCCACTTCCGCTTTTGAAGAAAGATAGTTTTTCTTTAAAGTTTCAAAATCTTCATCAGTTACTGTTTCTGAATCTTTTTTGAAAGTTAGTTTTGAATAATCTTTCAATTCAAAGTCAGGAATAATTTCAACAGTTGCTTCAAACGCTACTGTTTTACCAGACTCATACTTTGTATTATCAAATTGAGGGTAACCAACCGCTCTTAGATTTTCTTTTTTAACAGCATTGTAATATTGCTCAGAAATAAAACGATAGAGAGCATCGTTCTCGATTTGTGGCCCAAAAAGTTTTTGAACCATCTCTAGTGGAGCTTTACCTTTACGGAAGCCTTTAAGATTTGAATTCGCTTGTTTTGCAATCAAAGCTTGCTTGATCTCTTTACTAAGATCAACTTTATCAAAATTAAAAATTAGTTTTTTAGTACAGCCATTAACATTTTGGATTGTGTAAGACATAAAATCTCTCTTTTTCTAGAGTCAAAATTGGAATGTGTGTTTTTAACACAAAGGGGTAAAAAGTCAAAGAATCAATAGTTGACGCGCACCATATATAAGCCATTTGGAGGAGCAACAGGACCGAGTCTTTCGGTTTTTTTAGCAGATAGAGAAGACCTAAATTCTTCAATAGAAATTTTGCCTCGCCCAACATTCCAAATAGCACCCATCAGGAGACGAACCATTTGTTTTAAAAAACCGTTCCCAACTATTTTAAAAATATAATGAGTGGGTAACATCTCCCATTGTCCCTGTGGGACCTCTATGATTTCACACTCATAAATTTCGCGAATATTTGAACTAACTTCTGTTCCTTCGCAATAAAAGTTTGTGAAATCATGCTCACCAATCAGGATTTTACAGGCCTCTCTCATCCTCGAAATATCAAGGTCAAAAGGGTGGTTTACAATCAAATCATTTTGAAAGGCCGTGAACATGCGATTACAAGTAAAACGATAATGGTACTCTTTTGATTGAGCATGAACCGTCGGAAAAAAATCATAATCAGAGGCTGAAGCATCAATAATGCGAACATCATCTGGCAGATTAACGTTTAAGGCCTTCACAAGGTTAGCAGGAGCAATTTCTAAGTGCATTCCAACTTTTGCGACCTGACCTAATGCATGAACTCCAGCATCTGTTCTTCCTGCACCCATACTGGATACTTCAGAACTCTTAGAAATAATTTGTAAGGCCTTATTAAGCTCGCCTTGAATAGTAGGCCCAGCACTCTCTGGCTGAACCTGCCAACCTGAATAGCGAGTACCTTTGTATTGAAGAATGAGTTTATAATAATTCACAAGTTAAACTTCTTCAGCGTCCTCTTTCCACTCAAAAATCCCTTCGAATTTTTTTCGATGAGTGAAAAAATAAACAAGTGAAGCAACAACATAAAATGAGATGATAAATGGAATCATAAATTCTTCATAAATAAATAGTGAAGCTGCTATAACAAAGATGATCATGAGAACTTGTTTTTTGTGCTTTTTGACCCATTCAGAATTTTTGAAACTTGGAAAAGGGATGCTTGAAATCATTAAGGCCGCATAAAAAAGAATGTATCCAATAGTCAGAGGTTTCCAAAAAACAATTTCTGGAAAATCTAATGAAAGAAATACCATACTCACAGCAGCAGTTGCTCCACCAGGAATAGGCAAGCCTTGAAAGTAATCAGATTTAAACTTATCAATGTTTGCATTAAATCTCGCCAGTCGTAAGGCACCACAGAGAATAAAAATAAAAGCAGCTACCATACCAGGGCGACCTGAATCAGAAAGAAATCGAAAATAATAAACAATTGCAGGAGACACTCCGAATGAGACAAGATCACTCATCGAATCAAATTGTTCTCCAAAATCAGACTGAGTATTGGTAAGCCTTGCGACTCGTCCATCAACACTGTCAAAAATAGCTCCTAAAACAATAAACATGCAGGCCTTATAAAACTCTCCATGAAAACCATTAAGGATGGCCATAAAACCACAGGCCATATTTAAGGCAGTAAAAATATTTGGTAAAAAATAAACTAATCTTCGATTCTCAAAAGCCATTTAAAATCCTTATTTAAAACCTTTAATAGCTGCTATCACTGTGTGTCCTGGAACAACTCGCTCTTTGTTAAAAACCAAAATATCACTATTTTGTGGAATATAAATTAGCAGAGTTCCACCAAAAGGATAATGCCCAAAACATGCTGCCCCACGGCCTCGATCACCTGATTTTAGCCATATGTAAGGTCTAATACTATATTTGCAATCTATAAATCTCAGTAAAGTTTGGTGACTGCTTCTTAAAGAAAGTACCATATCGGTATGCGACAACTCATCAACAGGCACATAAAATTCTTTTGAATCAGAGTTACGAGGAACTTTCCTCCCATTAAAGGCCTTGAGATAACTAACCTCAGCATTTGCAGGTAAATAAAGTCCTTTCTCCTCAAAAATGGAAATTGAAACCCTAATCTCATGCCCTATTTCGGAAGTTCCAGGTATTGTTACATTTTGCCTAACATCTTCTACGATTCCATGAACAGGAGACAGATACATTTCGCCATCGATTTTAAATGTATCGACATAAGGAATTTTTGATTTTCTAAAGATAATACCAATGAAGGTCGTTAGAAAAATGAGAATAAAATTTATCCAAAGCGATAAATTGATAAAACAGTAGGTCAACAAAACCGCAACCGAAACAACAATTGTCATTGGTAAAAAAGTAAAGCTCATTATTTTCCACTCACCCTAAATTCATCTTCAGGTGCTCTAAAATAAAATGTTTCTTTCTTTATTTTGTTCTTCAATACTTCTTTGTAAATAACCAATGGATTTAACTTCAAAAGATCCAGTGTCGAGGGTGACGAACTTAAAGCTTTCAATAATTCATCTAAAGAAGTTTCAGAATGAATATAATGATTTTTTGTTTGCTCTAAATAACTATGAATCTCTTTAGCAGACAAAAGTTTCTGTTCACCTTCACTATGATTCCATTCATAAATAAAATATTCCCCTCTATAGGCCTTGGTAACCCAAATTCCTTGAGAGACACCACACCAAAATGGAACATCATAACTATAAAATGAATAATGAGGGATATTCATAAAGCCAAATACATCGGCAAAACCTTCGGAAAGTCGAAGACCGGTATAAAATCCAGGGCCCGCTACAGTCACAACACCCTTAAGATCCTTTATTTGAATATTATTCTCTAGTAGCAATTGATAGGTTTCTTTTTGAATAATGGCCGATGCTTTCTGGCCAAAAAACCTTTTAAAATCCAACCAACCTGAAGTTTCATTCAGAAGACCAATCGTAATATCATACGTCGAATCGATAAATAAAATGGTCACAACTTAAAATAGTCTCGTTATGTCATTAAACAAGGCTATAAAAATCAAGAAAAACAAAATAGACATTCCCAATCTCTGAGCGATTTCCAATTTCCTTCTCGACAAAGGACCTCTATTAACTATCTCAAAGATAAGGAACATAATATGTCCACCATCTAATACAGGGATTGGAAATAAATTAATTACTCCAAGATTGATTGAAATTATTGCCATCAATCTAAAAAACATAGAAAGGCTAACATTTAAAGAATCTGAAGCAACCTTACCAATAGCAAGAGGTCCTCCAATATTATTCAATGAAACTTCTCTCGTTATAAGTTTTTTATAACCACTAAATGTTTTTACAATTCCATCCCAAGTTCTTTCAAAGGCACCTACAATCGCTGATCCAAAACTATCCGATTTCGCAATAATCAATTTAGGTTGAATATATTCAACCCCACTTTCAATACCTATTAATTTGGTTTTTTTCTTATCAACAACCTTAACTTCAGGGATGATTTTTTTAATTAATAGCTCTCCTTTCGAGAGAATCTTAACTTCGACTTCTTGATTATCTTCAATTGTCTGAAGCTTCTGTCTAAGCTGTTCAAAATTTAATAATTGTGAGTCCGCAACAGAAACAAGAATATCATCCTTTCTAATCCCGGCCTTATCTGCGGGAGATCCCATCACAATATTTTTAACCGTCAAATCGACAGGATAAAAACCCGACTTAATGACGTCTGAAAGTAAATCAGAGCTTGAAGGAAGCTTGATTTTTGAATTTGAATCCAATGAAATGAGATCATCTTTTTGAGTAAACTTCGAAAGATAAGCTTCTCCAGCATAATCGGACAACATCTCTTCCAAAGATAAATCAGAATTAACCAAATCAGGACTTAAGCTGAGATAGAATCGCTCGCCATCTTTATTGATAAATATAGGTTTTTTTAGAACGGAAATAACATGAACAAATTCGTTAACGAATTTTTCAAGGTTCATGTCTACGTTGAGAGGAATTTGTTGATCTTTTCTTTTAACAAAAACCTTCTCTACTCTTGAGCCTTTGATATTAAGATCATCAAAACTTAGTATCTTTTCATCATTAATTCCGACTAGAGTATCCCCTGTTCTAAAACCTTTTTCATATAGAACTGATGTAGGAGCAACAAGACCAAGCTTCGTTTCAGGAACCTTCTCCCCACCAGCAAGAAGACCAACGTAGAGGAAATATGCAAGAAGTAAATTGGCGAATGGACCGCCAAAAACTATCCAAAATCTTGCCCATTTACTTTTATAATTAAAGGCCACTTTCTTTTCTTCATCTGAAAGTGGAACTTCAGAGAAAGGATCATCTCCGAACATCTTTACATATCCACCTAGAGGAATAATCGAAATAGCGTATTCAGTACCTTTCCTTACATATTTAAATATTTTGGGGCCAAAGCCTATAGAGAACACCTCTACTCTTACACCAAAAAATCTTGCGAAGAAAAAATGGCCAAGTTCGTGAAAAAAAATAAGAGGGGCAAGAAATATAACAAAAATAAGAATTTTTTCTAACATAGTTTTCCTACTAGAAGTTCGCCATTAAATAAAAGGCAAATAAAGGGGCCACAAAAAGTAAACTATCCACTCTATCATACACTCCCCCGTGGCCAGGTATAAGCGATGAACTATCTTTCAAATCGAATTGTCTTTTTAATTTGGATTGAAAAAGATCTCCAACTTGAGAGCAACAAGCAATAATAGCAAATATTCCTACAGTATACCAAGAAACTGAATCGATCAGGCTATCCCAATAGATGCAAGTTGCAAGGACCGAAAAGAAAACTCCACCAATGGCGCCTTCAATTGTTTTTTTAGGGCTTACTGACTCCCATAATTTATGTTTTCCGAATTTCTTCCCACAAAAGTAGGCAGCGGTATCAACCATAAAGTTTAGTAATAGAAGACCAATAAAGTACAACTGCCAGCCATCAAAATGAATAATGTAACTTAAAGACATAATAGGGAGTAAAACAAAAAATCCAATACCCCATGACGTTGCTCGAAAAATTTTTAATAAAGTGTCTGATTTTTTATAGATAATAAAAAGATAGGACAGCATGAAAATATTTTGCAATACACCTGCTGAAATAAGAAAATTGAAAGATGATTTACTAATTTGAAAAAAATTGAAAAACCAAAAAGCTAAAATGAAAAACAACTGAGCAAAAAGATAACGAAGAGAAAATCGTCTTTGATCATAAAAATTCGTAATGATTTCATCAATGATTAACGAACCTATTACGCCCAACCCCACAAGAACTGCGTTCTTTCCAAGATATAAACATAAACCAACAAGAACAACTAATATCGCACCCGATATTATTCTTACAGTAGTATTCGACATTAAAGGTTTGCCCCTTTCACGAAAACAGATTTGTTTATACTTGCTAGTTCAATTGATTGAGATAAATCAGATTGGGCGGAAATATTTCCAAATCTTCTTTCTCGAGAAGAAACATTTTGAATTATTTTTTTGAATTCACTGGCCGAAAAGTCCGGCCATTTTGTAGGCGTAAAATAAAGTTCCGCATAGGCCATTTGCCATAATAGGAAATTTGAAATTCTCTGCTCTCCACCTGTTCTGATCATCAGATCGACATCACCAGTTTCTGGCCGATAGAGAAAGTCATTTATATCATCCTCAGTAATTACCTTGCCGGGATTCTTTTCTTGAAAATAATTAACGGCTTTAATTATTTCGGCCCTTCCGCCATAACTAAAAGCAAAAGTTAATTTCAAACCCGTCGAATTTTTAGACAGTTCTTCAACTTCTTTAATTAATGCCACTGTTTCATGAGGCAAATTCTTAATCTCGCCAATCACTTTAAACTTAATATTGTTAGCAAGTATTCTTGCTTTTTCTTTAAGTAAAAATTTTTTCAAGAGCTTAAAAAGGATTGATACTTCTTCAATTGGACGACTCCAATTTTCAGTAGAGAACGCATACATTGTAAGCGCTTCTATTTTCAAATCATCTGCCGCCTGAACAATTTCAGAAACGACTGAAGAACCACGAACATGTCCCCAGATGCGAGGACGCAAGCGCTTATTGGCCCAACGTCCATTCCCATCCATTATTACGGCAACATGTTTTATGTTCGACATAAAAACCTATACAGTAAGAAGTTCTTTCTCTTTAGCTTCTACAATTTTATCCACTTCTTTAATGTAGTTATCAGTAATCTTCTGAATTTCTTCCTGAACCTTTTTTGATTCATCTTCAGAAATCTTTTTATCTTTTTCAGCTGCTTTTACTTTGTCGTTTTGATCACGACGAATATTTCTAACAGCAACTTTTGCATCTTCACCAAGTTTCTTCACGTCTTTTACAAATGCTTTACGCTTATCTTCAGTGAGTGCAGGAAATTGAATTCTGATTAAGTTTCCATCGTTTCCTGGAGTTAATCCAATATTGGCGCCAAGAATGGCCTTCTCAATTGCAGGGATTAAAGTTTTATCAAATGGCTGAATTTGAAGAAGACGAGCTTCTGGAGTTGAAATTTGTCCAACGTTTTTAATTGGGGTTGGAGTTCCGTAGTAATCAACCATGATGCCATCAAGAACAGAAGCTGTTGCACGACCTGTTCTAACTTTAGTCATTTGGTTTTGAAGCGACTTAATCGCTTTGCTCATATGATCATCAAGTATAGGTTTCAATTCTTTCATCATAACCTAATCTCCTCTTAAACTTTTTTAGTAACCACTGTTCCTATATTTTCGCCTCTCACAACTTTCGCAATATTGCCTTCTTCAAACATGTTGAAGACAACAATATCCATATTATTATCCATACAAAGAGTAATGGCCGTAGAGTCCATAACTTTAATTTCTTTATTTAGAACTTCAATATAAGAAAGCTGATCGAATTTTTTAGCATCTTTAAATTTCATTGGATCTCTATCGTAGATGCCATCAACTTTTGTGGCCTTCATAATAAGATCCGCATGAATTTCGTTAGCACGAAGAGCAGCTGTCGTATCTGTTGTAAAATACGGATTACCTGTTCCGGCCGCAAAAATCACCACGCGCTTTTTCTCTAGGTGACGAACAGCTCTACGACGAATATATGGCTCGGCCACTTCTTGCATCGCAATTGCTGACATGACTCGTGTGTAAACACCCTTTCTTTCAAGAGCGTCTTGAAGGGCCAATGAGTTAATCACAGTGGCCATCATTCCCATATAGTCTGAAGTCGCTCGATCCATTCCTGAAGTTGCACCTGCAACTCCACGGTGAATATTCCCACCACCAACTACGATTGCTATTTCACAACTCGTTTGGTGTAAGCTTGCTATCTCATTACTAATTTTATTTAAAATATCACCAGAAATACCTGTGCCTTGATCACCGGCCAGAGCTTCACCAGAAAGTTTTATAAGTACACGCTTATATTTCATGACACCCTTTAAAAGGAAAAGGGGACTTGTTTAAGTCCCCTTTTCTTTATTGCCTGTTTGGGATTAATTTTGCCCCGTAAGTTTTGCAATTTCTTCAGCGAAGTTCTCTGACTTCTTCTCGATACCTTCACCAAGATTCAATTTAACAAACTTAGTAACTTTAATTGCAGCTCCTGTTGTTTTAGAAGTTGCTTCAATTAATTTACCAACTGTTGTGTCTGGATCTTTAACGAAAGACTGCTCATAAAGACAAACTTCAGAAGCTAATTTAGCAAGTTTACCTTTTACGATATTTGGAATCATTGCTTCTGGTTTACCTTGCTCTTTTAATTGAGCAGCATAAATTTCAGCTTCTCTCGCCTTGAAAGTTTCATCAATTTCGTTAGCGTTTAAGAATTGAGGGTTCGCAGCTGCGATTTGCATACAAAGATCTTTCACAAGGTCTTTGAAAGTTTCGTTGCTGTTAACATCTTTATCTGTTTCAACTTTACAAAGAACGCCGATCTTACCAGAGTGAACGTAAGAACCGATCATGCCATTGCCTTCAAGTGTTACAACTTCAACACGACGAAGATCAATTTTCTCACCAATTTTAATAGTAAGTTCAGAGATATTATCTTTAATTGTTAAACCATTTGAAGATTTAGCAGCAAGAAGTTGATCAACTGTAGTTAAGTTAGCATCAACAGCAACATTAGCAGCTGTGTTTGCGAACTTTTGGAATTCATCGTTTTTAGCAACGAAATCTGTTTCACAGTTAACTTCAACTAAAGCAGCAAGCTTGCCTTTAACACAAGCAGCGATCATACCTTCAGCAGCAACACGAGATTGCTTTTTAGCAGCGGCTGCTAAGCCTTTTGCTCTTAGGTAATCAACGGCTTTTTGAAAATCACCAGTTTCATCTAGCGCTTTTTTACAATCCATCATCCCTGCGCCAGTTGTCTCGCGAAGGTTTTTTACGTCTGCAGCTGTATATGCCATAGGAATATCCTTTCTAATTTTAAATTATTCTTCTTCACCTTGTAGATCGATGTCTTTTTCATATTTAGCAAGAATTTCTGATTCAAGATCAAGGTCACGACCTTGCTCTTCTCCAGCATCCTTACGAGCTTTAGATCCACCTTCAACGATAGCATTTGAGAAGTAGTCTAAGAAAAGAGAGATTGATTTAAGAGCATCATCGTTTCCTGGAACAACATATTCAATTCCTGTTGGATCACAGTTTGTATCTGTAATAGCAACTACAGGAATACCAAGAACGTTAGCTTCTTTAACAGCAATGTGCTCATTGTTTGGATCAATAATGAAGATAGCTCCTGGAAGCTTTCTCATATTTTTAATACCACCAAGAGTTCTCTCTAGCTTAATAACTTCTTTCTCAATGTTAGATTGCTCTTTTTTAGTAAGAAGTTTGAAATCACCTGTTTCTTTCATTTTTTCTACTTTACGTAGTTTATCGATAGAAAGAGCGATTGTTTTATAGTTAGTAAGCATTCCACCTAACCAACGAGAAGTTACGTGGTAAGCTCCACACTCTTCAGCTTTCTTTTTCATAATGTCAGAAGCTTGTCTTTTTGTTGCAACAAATAGAACTGATTTCCCAGACTGAGAAGTCTTCTTAAGGAACTCATAAGCTTTTTCTGCCATTGGTAGAGTTTGTTGAAGATCAATAATGTAAATGCCGTTTCTTTCGCCATAAACATACTTCTTCATTTTTGGATTCCACTTGTGTGTTTGGTGACCGAAGTGGGCGCCGGCTTCAAGCAATTGCTTGACGTTTAACTTAGACATGAAAATCTCCTTGGTGGTTACATCGAATCACTTTTGCCATCATTGCTGATGGACCAACCAATTAAAGTGATTAGATTTGCCCAATATGGGCATTGTTAAATAATGGTCAGAAGTAAATAGCATGCAGGTCTATTTACGGCAAGTGGTTTAAGAATGAAATCAAGGCGTTGAATCACTCGGTGGAGGCACTAAAACTTTCCGAGGTTTAGAGCCTTGAGCAGGCCCTACGACACCATGACGCTCCATTTCTTCGATTAAGTTAGCAGCTCGGTTATACCCTACTCCCAGCCTTCTTTGTAAAAAGGATGCACTTGCTACTCGATGCGTAGCAACAGTCCGAACGGCTTCTTCGTATTTTTCATCTTTTAGCCCGCCACCTTCTCCATCGGTCGTTATGCCCTCAACATCATCATCTACGATTCCGTTATTTTGAATGAATTCCATAGCGTCGTTATCAAACTGACTTGGAAGAGTAGCTAATTTACTTACTAAGGCTTCAATTTCATCTTCATTAACAAAGGCGGAGTGCATGCGTAGGATATCGATACCCTGCTTAAATAACATATCACCTTTACCAAGTAACTTTTCAGCACCAACACCATCCAAAATCACTCGAGAATCTATATTTGTGAAAACCCGGAATGAAACTCGAGTTGGAAAGTTTGCTTTAATCACACCGGTAATGATGTCTGTTGAAGGTCTTTGGGTTGCAAGCACAATGTGAATTCCAGAAGCACGTGCTTTGGCGGCCAGACGTGAAATAGATGTTTCAATTGCTTTACCAGATTTTGAAAGCATTAGGTCAGCAAACTCATCTACCACAATCACAATGTATGGAAGCTCGAAATCTTCAAGCTCAGCATCTGGGTAATATTTGTTAATCTTACAAGTAAGATCACTTTCAGCGATTTTGATTTTTTTATTAAAACCTTCGATATTTTTCACTCCAAAATCTTTTAAGAGTGAATAGCGTCTTTCCATTTCTTCAATCGCCCACAGAAGTGCCACTGAAGCAATTTGAGCATCAGTCACCACTGGCATGATGAGGTGTGGAAGTCTTTGATAGAGAGCAAGCTCTAATTGTTTTGGATCAAGCATGATAAGACGTAACTGCTTGGGAGAAAATTTAATGATTAATGAAACGAGCAAGGTATTTACGAAAACAGATTTACCTGCTCCTGTTGTACCCGCTACAAGTAAGTGTGGGGTAGCGGCCAAATCGATGACAGCAGCATCGCCATAGGCATCTTTACCCATCGCAATTGGAAGTTTGTAATTTGAATTTGTAAAATTTGGAGATTTCAACACTTCATCAAGATAAATAACATCGCGAGGATTTCTAGGAACTTCGATCCCGATGGTTGATTTACCCTTCATTGGATACACCATACGAATTGGTGCTCCCATCAGAGCAAGAGAGAGATCATCTACTCTGTTTGTGACTTTGGAAACTTGAACCCCTTCACCAAGTTTTAATTCGAAAGTATCTACCACTGGCCCTTTTAAAACATTTATAATCTGGGCCGCAATATTAAATTGCTTCAATTTTTCTTCGATTGAAATTGCTATTTTTTCAAAATATTCATTTTCAGGATCTTGTACCTGATGAGTCTGATTTTTTGGAACGATACAATTGATGAGCTCATTACTATCAAAAAAAGAATTTTCTGATTTTTTTGATTTTTTCTCAAATGGACTATCTACTTCCTCATATTCTTCTTCGTCTTGATCTTCATCCTCATCGATCATTGAGTCATTGAACTCCTCTTCAACTTCCTCATCTTCTTCTTCAGCATCTTCAATAGCTTCTTCTTCGACTTCTAGCTCCTCAATTTCATTCATCGGTAGAGGAGTCTGAGCTTCTTGAATTTTTGGTGCTTCAGTAATTTTTAATTTTGTGGGAGTCTTTAGAGGTGTTGCTGGTTCTGAATTTTGAACTCTATTTACAAGCGCTTTTAAATTTAACTTTTCTAAACTTAGTTTGGCCCCAAGCCCTTGCAGTTTAGAGTAGTCCGCAGTTTTAATCATTGATCCCAGCTCTTCTAGCTGGCCCCAAAGATATTTACATACCTTAAAGAAAGCCTTTTCATTCACCAAATAAAAGAAGCTTGCTCCAAAAAACATCACCGTAAAGATGATCGTTAGTAGACTTAGGTTTTCCTTAATTAAAAAATAAAGCCCTTCTCCAAGAGTTTCAGGAATAATCAAATAGCAAAGTCCCAAAGTTAAAGGAACAAGTGTCGCGATTACAATTTGATTCTTGAAATCTCTTTTTTTTGTAAGCACAAATGAATGTAAAAGTGCAAATGTAACAAACGAGGCCGTTACCCAAATTCCACACCAGTAGCCAAAGTTCGCTAATAGAGTAAAAAAATAATAAGTAAAAAAATTGATAGAGTCGTTTTGATAAGAAATTTCGTAATAATTGTCTGGAAGATTATCTCGATAATAGAAGTAGATGAGATTTAGAGTTGTAAGAATAAATAGAGTATAGAGCTGAGCTCTTAAGATTTTTTTTTCCATTTATAAATTGTAGGAAGCACAAAGACAAAGTGCAAGAAATTGAATTGTAGGACCAGGAAAGGGGCAAGAAAAATTTAAAAGAAAATAAAAAAGCCCTCTTTGGAGGGCTTTTTTGTATTTAAGGAGGGTGCATCTTGCTATTCTGACACCAAGTTGCCCTGGCACTACCTTCGCCGCAAGTGAGCTTGACTTCCAGGTTCGGGATGTTA
>JBFWTE010000005.1:0-167549 GCA_050247975.1 Bacteriovoracaceae bacterium | reverse complement strand
GCTAGATAAAAGTGCTTTTTTATCCGCTTCTGACAAATTTTCCATAAAAGGACTCCTTAAAATAAGACTACCCCAAAAAGGGGTAGTCTCGTTTATTAATTTGTCCTGTTTTCGGGGCTCAGATCATAGAGGCCCAATATTTAATGAATAATTTTTCCAATTCTCCAAGGTCTAAACTTCCAAGTCTCCTGTTCGTCCTCAGTCCAAGGCCATGGAACTGAAAGTGAAAACCAAATTAAAATGGCCCTACCTTTAATATTTCCGAAAGGAACAGTTCCCCAACGACGAGAATCTGCTGAAAAATCTCTATTATCACCCATCACAAAATAATTATCTTTAGGCACAGTAAATTTATAATAATTTGCAAAATAATCATTCCCAGTATCCACTTGAGAAATATGAGTCTTATCACCAGTTTTAGTTTCTAAAAATTTAAACTGATATGACTTATAACGATCATCCATATCCTCTAAAATCTCTTTTCCATCAATTTCTTTAGTTTCGATCGGCTTATTATTTACATAAACAACTTTGTCTATCACTTCAATTGTGTCGCCCGGAAGACCAATAACACGCTTAATATAATTTAAGTTTGGATCTTTGGGATATTTAAAGACAATGACATCGCCTCGTTCTGGCTGGCTTGGGCCAGTTAAATAAATTGGGTCTGAAAACCAATCACTCAAAGGGACCTTAAATCCATAAGAAAATTTGTTAACTAGAATAAAGTCCCCGATCAATAATGTAGGTATCATTGATCCGGAAGGAATTTTAAATGGTTCAAAAAGTACTGATCGGAATACCAATACTGAAAGGATAATTAGGGTAAAAGATTTTACTTCTTTTATAAATTTTTCTTTTTTGCTTATGACTTGACTATTTTCTGTAGCAATATCATTTGACTCCAATGGCTTTGCTGTTTCTGGAGTTTGATTTTCTGACATTTCATCCGCCTTTTATTTTTTCTTAGGATAAAGATTAGAATAATAGTATTCCATAATGTTTTTAGCTAAAAGTGATGATTTAACATACCACTTCTTCTGATTAACAATCATGACACAAATAGAAACACCCTTATCCATTTTATCTTCTAATGATTTTGCATAACTGACAAACCAATCACGTTTACCCATGGGGTCACCACCAGTAATACTACCAGTTTTCCCACCAATTTCTAATTTACTTAAAAGATATTGGCTTCTTCTAAAAGAAGCCCTTGCAGTACCTTGAGTTATTGTCGCTTGAAATAATGTTCGTAAATCTTCAGCTGTTTGAGGAGTTAAAACAATTTCCTCTTTTTTAAGAGGAGGAAAAATAACTTTTTTATCATTTATTCCTTGAAGAGATTTTATCACCACTGGGTATCTTAAGAGTCCACCATTGGCAACCACTGAAGCAATAACAGAACCATGAACGGGACTCATGACTGTTTTAGTATTTAGCCCAGAAGAAAATTCGGCCAAATTATATTGATCCTGGGCCATATTAAATACTGAGGGCTCAAGATTTACACCTTCAACTAATCTTTTATTAAAGCCAAATTTCTCTGCCATTTTTTTAAGGCCTGCTGGTGTTAAATTTTCTATAGCAGTTCTTCCAAAAATAACATTATTTGAAGTAGCAAACGCTTTTTCTAAATCCAAGGTGCGAATCCATCTTCTATTTGGTGGATTTTTCAATTGATGCCGATATAGAGTTGTAGATCGACCAGTGAAATTAAACTCTGTATTCGTATTGATGTGTGTATTTTCCAAAAGATCTGCAGCAGTAATGACTTTAAAAATACTGGCCGCTGGATGTGAGGTACTGAAAGCTAAATCTCTGCCGAACACATTTTTGGTACGGGCATAATCTACAGCAGCAAGTACATGCCCAGTTTCATTATCTAGCACGACCACAGATGTATAGTCTGGGTGATAGAGTGAAAGCTGCTTTTTAATAAAGTCTTCCAACTCCTCATTAAATGTATAGTTAACTATATATTTTGAGCTATCGTAATCAATTTGTTCCTGCCAACTTTGATGCTTGCTGAGAATGCGATTCCAATCTGTAT
Organism: Bacteriovoracaceae bacterium; assembly: GCA_050247975.1. GTDB lineage: Bacteria > Bdellovibrionota > Bacteriovoracia > Bacteriovoracales > Bacteriovoracaceae > Peredibacter. Next base: position 165,496 of record JBFWTE010000005.1, on the reverse strand, counting down.
TGACTTCTGTCGTCCTGATTGGTTGTGCAGGAAGCTGGATTAGATTATTATCCTTAATAAAATTAAGGTTCGCCCAAGCAAAAGTTGGGAGAACTAAAAATAGGCCAATGGCTTGACCTGCTATTCGGTTTAAATCCTTAAAAACCATGATAGACATTATGCCTTAAAGTTCTTTCCAATGACAAAAAATTCTTTACTGACACTTCTAGTAGATTTTGGCTTTAGAAAATGAAACTCCCCAAAAATATTTTTTTGGGCCTTGAGAAAGTTCTGAGCATGTTGGGAATCAAATACTTTAATAACAAAATTCCCCCCCGGTTTTAAAAACTTAGGTAGCAGTCCAAATACTGATTCCACGAGGTTAAGGCTTCGATCCTGGTCGAGACTCTTAATTCCCGTCGTATTTGGCGCCATGTCAGACAAAACAACGTCGAATTGCCCATCAACCTCGAGCTGCTTTAAATCGTGAATATCAAATATATCTTTTTGATATACGCGTACATTTTTAATACCAGATAATTTTTTATTAACTTCTCGAACATCAATCCCTACAACTCGACCCTCGTCACCGATAACTCGGCTAGTATATTGAATCCAAGAACCTGGATGATAACCAAAGTCCACAACCTGCATTCCTGGCCTTAAAATTTTAAAACGTTCATCGATCTCCTCAAGTTTATAAATACTCCGAGCAAGATAGTTTTCGTTCTTGGCCTTATTAAAATAGTGATCTTTTACCTTAAAATTTCCCATGGTTCTTCTTAGCAAGCTTTGAAGACTTAGGCCAATTTTGATAGGATTGAACCTATGAAAAAAAATGAAAAAGCCCTAGTTGTTTATGAGCGACTTAAAAAACTTTATCCCGACGCTCATTGTGAGCTGACTCATTCAAACCCTTATGAGCTTCTCATTGCCACTATTCTTTCGGCCCAATGTACGGATGTTAGAGTTAATCTGGTAACCCCCAACCTATTTAAAAAATATCCTGAACCAAAAAAGTTGGCCAAAGCTAAACTTTCTGAGGTTGAAGAGGCCATTAAATCCATCAATTTTTTTAAAAATAAAAGTAAAAGCCTAATCGCTTGCGCTCAAATGCTCGTTGAGGAGCATGACTCAGAGGTGCCAAGGACTGTAGAAGAATTGAGTGAGCTTCCAGGAGTAGGGAGAAAAACGGCCAATGTAGTACTGGGAAATGCCTTTAATATTAATACAGGAATCGTCGTCGATACTCATGTGAAAAGAACAACTCACTTATTGGGTCTAACAAAAGAAACTGATCCGGCCAAGGTTGAAATTGATCTGATGAAGCTATTTCCAAATGAACTTTGGACTGAAATTTCTCATTTGCTAATTTTTTTAGGCAGAAGAATGTGTATTGCCCGAAGACCCCAATGTGATCTTTGTGTTCTCAAAGATATTTGTGATTCTAAGACCAAAGAGAAGAGAGTTCCAAAAAGTTCTCCTCGAAACACCAAATAAGTGGTGGCTCATAATAAGGTTTCGCTTCCGTAACTTCTTTGCCTTTAGAATAAAATTTAATACCAGCTTGATGGCAAAGAATCGTACCAGCAGCAATGTCCCAAATATTTTTTGGCCTGAGGCTTATGACAAAATCAGAATCTCCATTTGCCAGTCTTCCAAGTTTGTAAGCAATACTTCCCATAGGAGTTAGAGAATACTTTTCTGATGAAGTGTTTTTAAATAATCCACTTTCCCACTCAGAGCGCGAAACTTCTCCACGGTAATGCTTCTGTGAACGAAAATTCTGCTTTTGATAGTTTGCAAAGATTTCTTGGGTTAAAGGATTTATAATGACTCCCTGCCCGTGAAATTTATCATCTTCCAAAATAGAAATTGAAACCGACCATTCAGCTCGGCCATGAATATATTCTTTAGTACCGTCCAAAGGATCTAGAGCAATCATTGGGAATGCCCAATTTGAAAATTTCTCTTCAGAATAAAAATTATGGCCCGGGAAATGATGAATAAATAATTCTTCAAAGTATTCAGAAAGCGCAAGATCTAGACAGGTTACTGGAGACCCATCCTGCTTGTAAGTAATCACTGGCAGAGGATGCTTTTTAACAATTTCCTCAACCTCATCCATTGATATAAGACTCAACAATAATTTTTTATCCACAATTCAACCCAAGTTTTCCACAATGTAATTTATTTGACAGTGGATAACTTTTAACTCCTTTTGTTAATATTTTCAATTACATAAAATAAGGGGACCCTAAAGTCCCCTTAAATTAAATTTGTAAGTATTCTTGACAAAAAAAGTTTTCCCCAATTTTTATTAACCTGCCTCATACAAGGCCAGCATCTCCACCCAACCATCTTCGGCAACAGATAAAGCAAACACCCCATCAGGTGCAGAGTCTTGCTCGTCGATAACATTTGTCACCAACTTAACCCCGGAAGAGTCAACATAAACAAATGGGTCATTCGGGTTTTTCGAGTTCTGAGAAGTGAAATGCTGGTAACAGGAAGAAAAGTCTTTAAAAACAGAGGCGGTTAAGGGTGCTTTGTACAAAAGTCCTCCTTGATGCCGATAAGAAAATCCATTTTCCTTATCATCTACTTAAATTGTAACAAAAAGCATGAATTCGCCGCAAAACAATTCTTTAAAAAGTAAGTAAAATTGAGATCTTAACAAACTTAATAATCAAGTTGAAAACTCAACTTCACTACTGATTGAGAACTTCAATTATATCTGGAGGTGATTGATAAAAATTGTAGAAATTACGAATGCGACCTTCGAAATGAGAATCAAGTAAACATAAAATTACATAAATCATATAGATAAAATTACGTCTCGATCTTAGTCTTGAAATTGATTGAAAAATCCACTCTAAAGGAAACAAAGATAAAAAGACCACAAACCATAGTAGGCCAAAACTAGTCACTAATTCTTTCTCTATAAATAAGCTTAGAAAAATTAAGCAAACTACTAGTAAAAGTAAATTCTGTAGGCGGGTCTTATCAATTGTGAATGTAGAAAATACTTTATGCTTAGGTTTTATCAAATAGAAGATTAATGAGAAAAATCCAATAAGAGATAGAGAATAAAATGCCTTCCTATATAGGAGTGAGGAAAAATACTTATTTAACATCTTAAACGAAATTGAATGCTCAAAAAATCTTATATCAATATCGGTAAGTAAAGTTATCAAAATGAGGAACATACCTAATGAGGTATATTTAACAAATTGCATTCTATACCAATCAGTGTTTTCTTTTAAAAAATAAAAATATAAGAGGAAGAGTCCGACAGGAAAGAGAAAAACATTTCCGTAATTAAGAACCACTCCAGCATAGCATAATAGGCCAAACATTAGACCCGATCGATAGGTAGAGCTTCGAACACACCATAATACTGACCAAACCCATAAAACAGAAAAAGTGGTCGACATACATGAGTAGATATCTTTCTTTAAAAATATAGAGAAAGACCATGTGGAAACTAGTGCAAATAATCCGAGGATTGAGAGTCTTCTTGAAACAAAGAATCGCATTATTCCATAGAAGGCCAATAGATAAAGGCCAAAACTTACAAAATAAAAATGCATATTCCAACCAAGATTTACTAAGTGCGGGAAGCGCTTAAATGGAAAAAAGTTCATTTGCAAATAGATCCATAACTGACCATTAACCAGCTCTTCAGGATCTACAATCAACTTGAAGGTCTCAAGATTATTTAAAAATGCAAAGCTTGGCATTGAAGTTACAAACATCGCTAAGGTCAAAAATAAAACAGTCTTTTCAAAAGAATCTAAATATCTATATTCTGTGAATTGAGTAGCAAAAGATTCTTCAATAATTTTTCCTCTGGTTGGCCAAGAATAAAAAAGTCCAATCGTGATGAAAAATCCCCAAAAAAAATGCCTAACAATATCGGCTGGAATAAAGGCCATTAGATTCATAATAATCATCATGGTGGCGTTCCCAATGACCAATCTATACAAAATGCGATCAATACTTGAATTTGCCCGGAAATAAATTTTCAAACGATGATCGATCTCTTTTCCTAGCAGGTACCATTGGCCGGCCATAAACATCAGGTATAGGGCCATCAATATAGATTGCATGAACATGCTGAGTTCAGTTGATTTTTGAATCCATACAGGCAAAAGTAGAAAAGAAAAGTATGTAAGTGCCCGACTTAAAAAGAACTTGCACTTTTCCCATAAAATATTTGAGTTTTTTTCTAAAGTTATATTCATATTATCCGATCAGAACAGTACAGCATATAAAATTAAATATGCTTAAAAAACCCTAGACCAATGAAAAGGGAGGATGCTGTTCACATTCTCCTTTTTCTCTATTCTCTTTCATCTATCCTAGCTCACTTTCTTCCCACTTGCAGCAACTATGTCCCGTGATATTCTTTACCTGGGTATTCAGGATGAGTCCCACCAAGTCGCCCACGACTTTCATGGAGGAAGGATTTGGGTATTTCCTTTGGCTCTATCAACACAGGTCTTCCTAAAGATATTGTTCAACAGATTGTTGAAGCTGAAAAAATTCCCATGAAACAGATGGAAGCTCGGAAAGATAAGATAGAGCAAAAGAAAGCATTGGTTACTCAATTAACCACTCTCGTTGAAAATATGCGTGGAGAGCTTTTAAAAAATAAGAACTCAAGAAGCTTAAGAGAACTTTCAGTTAATACCGGTGGTAGCACTCAAGTTGCTATCACTGCTGATAAAAATTTAGCTGATCCTGGTAAGTATCAATTAGAAGTCATGCAATTAGCTCAAAAATCTTCTGCCGTTACAAATGGAGTTGAAGATAAAGATAAAACTTATGTCGGAGTTGGTTTCATTCGCGCTTTCATGCCAAATGGAGAAACGAGAGAAATTTATATTGATCAGGAACATGCCACCTTATCAGGAATAGCAAAACTGATTAATGCTAACGCTGAGCTTGGTATGAAAGCAACGGTAGTTAACGATGGTAAAGGTAGTGATGAGCCCTTTAAACTTATGATTGCACTTACTGAAACTGGCGATAAAGGCATGGCAGAATTTCCCTACCTATATCTCGTCGATGGCGAAGTGGATCTATATTTTGAACAAGAAAGAGCTGCTCAGGACGCTAGATTCAAACTAGATGGATTTGAGATCGAATCACCCACTAATAAAATTACAGATGTTATCCCTGGAGTCACAATCGACTTAAAAAAAGCAAAACCAGGGGAAGAAATCAGTCTTGAAATTGGCGAGGATATTGAGAAAATCGGTGGAAAAATAAATAGTCTAATTGATAATATCAACGCCGTATTAAAATTTATTAGAGAACAAAACTCTCTAGACGAAAAGACTGATACATCAAGAACCCTCGGGGGAGATCTCACTCTAACCACTATCGAATCCAGAATACGCTCAGCAGTCTTTACTCCAGTTATGACAGATAGTGGCCCAAAAAGATTGGGTGATTTAGGGGTGACATTCCAAAGAAATGCTGAATTAAAATTTGATCAGGCCAAATTTGAAGCCGCACTTTCGGCTGACTATAAAGCTGTCGCCCAAGTTCTCACAGGTGTTTACACTAAAGAAGGTGGGAAGACCCCAGGCTTCATCGACACCCTAGAAGACACGGCCAAAACATTATTAAACCAACCGAGTGGTGTTCTTTATACTCGAAAAAAAGGTCTTCAAAGCCAGGTTGATCAAATCGATCGGCAAATAGCTACTCGTCAGAGAATGATCACTCAAAAAGAAGAAGTCTTAAAACAAAAGTTTGCAAGACTTGAAGAAACAATATCAAAGATTCGCAGTCAGGGGTCAGGACTTGCCGGATTGACCGGGGCTGTAAATCCGGTACAACAATTAGGATAGGCCGACATAGGAGGAGGGTCCCATGAGTTACGGTTTAGGTGCATATAAGAAGACATCAGTGGAAACAGCCAGTAAAGAGCAAATTTTATTAATGCTCTATCAGGCCGCTATTAAAAATTGCAAAAAAGCGATTGAAGCAATTGAAGACAAGAACATCGCGAAGAAGGGTGAGTATATTGGGAAAATGCAAGACATCATCGTTGAGCTTTCAAATAGTTTAGACTTTGAAGTTGGTGGAGAAATTGCAAAAGAACTTGCTTCCCTATACGACTACATACTTTATTCAAGTACCCAAGCAAATATCAAGATCGACAAAAGTCATCTTGAAGGCTGCTTGAAAGTTCTTAATACTCTTTATGATGGTTGGACAGAAGCTATTAAAAGCATGAAAACCCAAGCAAAAGATAACAAGAGCGCTTAATGGAAAAATTGATCCTACTTCTTGAAGATTTTATTTTAAAGGCCATTGTTCAGACTGAAACAGCCATTAATACTCATTTGCTTGAAGAAAATAAAATTGAAAGTTTTGTAGCAAACAGAGAACGTCTATTTGCTATTATAGAACAAATCTCATCCCAAATATCTTGGGATTTAGTATCTCTTGATAAAAAGAATGAACTTAATCGACAGTTAACTTATTTGAAAAAACTAGATGACGATTTGCTGATTAAGCTAACAATTTATCAACAAGAAATTAGAAAAGATATTGAGAAAACTTTCAGGCAAAAAGAGAACATTAAAGGTTACAACCTGAACGATGTGAAATAAATGTGAAAAAACTCTTAATTGTTCAACTAGACGAAGCATACTTTCTCTACGAAACCCTCCAAGTACTAGAGAAAAATCAAATTGCATTGAAAGAATTTGAAATCACGATTCTTGCCAATGAAAAAGAAATTCATAAAGTAAAAGAAAATAACAACTTCATATTTTATGGTCTCACCAGCAATTTTAACAATGTGCTAAACACCAAATATGATATTAGTTTTAATCTTTCATTAAATGAAGTCTCATGGGATTTTCATTCAAAAATTCATTCTACTCACAAAGTTGGTCCTTACATAAAAGAAGGTCAATTAATTGTTCCGGACCACTGGTCAACTTATCTTCTCACCCTTAAAGCAAATGCACCTTTTTTAACTTTTCATTTACAAGATATTTATAAAAATATTTTGGGAATCAAGCGCTTAAATCCCGAAATAAGAAAAATTAACAGGGTAAATCGAATCGTTTATAACTTTTTTGATACCTCTTTTTTTTCTTTTGATGAGCAAGAGAAATTTATCAATCTTATTCATCAAAAATTTCCTATGCTACCGATTAACGAAATATCTGAAATTGATCACTCTTCAGATGTTTCAAATATTTTATATATTGGTCCATCTTCTCTTGATGCTGTAAAGCTTTGTGATGCAGGAGCAACAGGTATTATTGTATCGAGAAACTTTCAGGGATTTAACTTACTACCCTACGAGAATGGACATCTCTTTATAAGTACAAAAGGAAAATCTGTTTCATCAAACATTCTCTTTTCTTTTATCGACAAGAAGTTTGTGGATAACTCTATTCCGGAAAACTTTCCGTACTCTGTTTATGAATTTGATCATGAACACTTATTTGGTGCTTATCTAAAGTGCTTAAATGAAAGTGATGGAAACTATCCTTTTTATCAATCCTATGTTGTTTTATGGAACTATGTTTTGAGTTTATTTGAGACTAACTTAGATGTTATTCAATGCAGTAAATCACAACTAGAGTTATTAAAAGACCAGCGGGCCATTTTAGCTAAATTTATTAGACTTCATGACTACGCCATGAGTGCTCTGGATTCCATCTACCATGAAGCAAAAGAGAAATTGGCCAACTCAGATGTCATTGATGCACATATTAAACAGCTAAAAGAGGTAGAATCAATTTCTGACAAAATATCTCAGGCCTATCCACTTTTAAGACCAATTCTGGATTTTTATAGAATTCGCAGGGCCCAAAATGATGGAACAACACTATTAGTACAATCTGAGAATTCTCTTTTAAACTATTCTGAGGAACACAGTGCTCTTCAGGCATTGGATGAATTATTTTCTGTGACTTTAAGAAAAAACGAAGTTAACATTTGATTATAACTATCAAGGATGACTTCATGTCAGGGATGACATTTTCTTCCACAGAGAAAGTTTCTTTTTTGTCCGATTGTATCTTAATTTCGCAAGATTTACTTTCCGATATTCTTTTTTCAATAAATCAGTTGAATAATTTTGTGCCTCAAAATGAATATTATATCAACCGAAGTTTAATTAATCTTACTAATGATATTAGCAAATTTGTTGAACTCACCTCACTTTTGACTAAGTTGTTACAAACTTCAATTAAGCAAACCGTGCCAGAAATAAAAGAATCCCATCTCCAGTTACTTTTTATTCTTAAAGGCATCAACCAAGCAAGAATAAATCAGGATTTCATAGCACTTGAAGAATTGATTAAGTATGAATTAAAAGATAATTTAACTCAGTGGAAAATCGATCTTATACCTCAGGTGAAACGGCTTCTGGCCCCATAACTATCTATCTTGATCCTACTGTTCATTCAGAAGCTCTTCTGCATTCTATTGATTTAAGTTTATTTAAATTGGAGTCTCAAGAGAAGGCCAAGTTTGTTTTATTGAAAAAGGGAAACCGTTTATGGGTCAATTTACCAGATGGTAACTTTTGTGATTTTCCTTTTTATGCAAAAAACATCAAAAACTTACTTAATGGATTTTCAGCTTCCTTAAACCTCTCCCAAAATTTGGAGCCATTCAATACATTCATTAAGACTGCTCAAAATATAGAAAAGCGAATTTTTTCAAATGTTTCATTTAACCCAGGGGAAAATGTAAAAGACTTATGGGATGAAATTATAAAAAAAACCAATTCTATTTCCAACGAATCTCATAGTCTCAGAGGCTTAGTTGAAAAAATATTAGAAGTCCCATTTCTTCAAAATTTTGAGACGTCTCTCATCATCCTCCATCTTAAGGGACAAACAAAAGCTGAACTACTTGGTGTTTTATGGCGTGATGAGAAGGTTCAGAACTTAATTGAGGTAAAAGATTTTAATTCTTTTTTTAACTCGATAAAGAAATCAAAAATTAAATCATTTTCTACTGATAGCTTTCCTAAATTGAACTTACCCTTTAACGGAAGTTTCCTTGCAAAAGAGGTCGTTTCAAAAAAATATAGCCTTATTGCTATCGTTTCCAGAAACGATTTTTTAAATTTTCAAAAAGAAGAAGTGGAACTTTATGAGACTTGCATAGATCTTCTTCAACCTCATTTTGAAAGATTAGTTGATCAAGAATTTTCTGATAAAAGAATTTCAGAGCTTAGAATCTGTTTAAAAGATTTTCCGCTCCCACTTCGAATTAGAGATACCACGACAGGGGCAACGTTTTTAAACAATCTTTTCCAAAATGAACTTCAGGATAAAGATATTTTCTTCAATAAAAAAGTCCAGGGACCTTTTCAGCTTGATCTTTATGATAGTGATGAATTAAGGCATTATGCTTTTGACCTTTTTCATTTTCAGAGAATATCTTTGCTTGGGGAATTACTTAATACTTTAAGACATGAATTAAGCAATCCTTTGTTTGGTCTGAAACTTGGTTCACAAATTTTTTCAACTCTTGAAGTCTCTCAGGATAATAAAGAAATTATTCTAGAAATTGAAAAGAATGTTGATCGATGCCAAATTATCATGGAGAATTTCTCTAATTTATATCAAATTCAAAATGAGACAAAACCAGTCTCGATTCAAAAAATTATTGATGAGGCCATCGTACTTTCTAAAAGTGAAGGGCGTGAATTATTTAAAACTATCTCTTATCAAGAAGATGTTAAAGATCTCCAGATTAATGTTCCTCTGATCTTTGTTGTTCAAGTTATATTTAACTTAATAGTAAATGCTGCTCAAGCCATGAAAAATCAAATTGGGAAAAAAGAACTTAATATACTGGTTTCAAAAAGTAGTGCTCAATTGTTTATTGATGTCATTGATAATGGGCCTGGAATTCCCGAAGATAAGCAAGGTCAGATCTTTAAGCCATTTTTTACCACCAAAACTCAAGGAACTGGCCTTGGCCTAGTTCTTTCTAGAAATTTAGCACTAAAAATGGGTGGCAATTTAGAATTTATCCCTGAAAATACCAGACAAGGGACCCACTTTAAACTTACTCTACCTATCATATGAAATACTTATTAATCGTTGAAGATGAGATTTTAATTCAGCAGTCGCTTAAAAAATTATTTGAGCGCAAAGGTTTTAAAGTTGATGTCTCGGCAAGTGGAAAAATGGCCATCGATATGATTCTATCTAATAATTATGATAGAATTATTTGTGATCTCATGCTTCAAGATATTTCAGGTTTTGATGTCATTGAAGAATCAAAAAAACGTTTCTCTAGTGCTGAAATTAGTCAAAAGTTTGTAATCATGACGGCCTATAATTCTCCTCAGGTCCTAACCCGAGCAAATTCTTATCAGTGCCAACTGCTTAACAAGCCATTTGATAATTTAGATGAAGCTATGAGATTAATGACGGAGTAATGATGAAGACTGCTAACATTAAAACTATTGGAATAACTCTTAAGCCAAATTCTACTCCAGAATTTTATAATATTCTTCCCAATCTTTGTTCATGGTTGATTCGCAGAAAAAAGCAAGTTGTCTTCAGAGAAGAAGAGAAAGATAGAATTGCGAAATTCTTTAGACAAAAATCCAAAGATGGGCTTTTATTTTGGAATTCAAAAAATTTTCATAATGATGTCGATCTCATGCTATCACTAGGCGGAGACGGCACACTGATTGGTGTTTGCCGTAGAATAAATTCAAAAATTCCAGTGCTGGGAATTAATTTAGGTAGACTCGGCTTCATTACTGAATTCAATAAAAATGAATATTTTGACCATCTGAATGACATCATCGATGGAAAGTATAAAGTCACGACGAAACCTCTTTATCATGTTTCAGTTACTAGAAAAAATAAGGCCCACTTCGAAGACTATTTCTTCAATGATGCCGTTTTGGCCAAGAATGATATTGCTCGGATGATTTATCTAAGGGCCGAATTTCGAAATGAGCATATTTACAATCTTTCAGGCGATGGAATTATCATAAGTTCACCGCTTGGCTCTACAGCATACTCAATGGCAGCGGGTGGTCCGATTGTTCATCCAGAAGTTAAGGCCTTAATCCTTACGCCGATCTGCCCACATTCACTCATTCACAGACCTTTCGTCATTCCGGACAATGCCCCTATTACTTTAAAAATTCTTCCTCCACACCACAGTGTTACACTGACGCTTGATGGCCAGGTGGCGGTTAATTTAGATGAACAAGACGTTGTTATCATTAATGATGCAAGAACCAAAAAAGTCAATTTAATCAAAAATGTGGAAAGATTCTATTTTGAAACAATTAGGGATAAATTTATCATTTCAAAAAAGGATTAATATTACGTAAAAAATACGGAACCCTTGACCGTACGTAATTTATCCGTATCCTTGTATTATCAGCGAGGATATTATGGATTCAAAATTCTTTTTAAAGAAACTTCTAATTCAAAACTTTGCCACGTTTAAAAACCAAACCATCGAATTCCGACCTGGTTTCAATGCAATCATAGGTGAAACTGGCTCTGGTAAAAGCTTAGTACTCGATGCACTTCAACTTATTTTAGGTGGAAGAGCAGATAAAAAAGTTGTTCGCAGAGAAACTGAGTATTCATTAATAGAGGCTTCATTTTTTTGCCACGATCCTGAAATTCGCTCTTATTTGGAACATGAGGGGTTTCCCATTGAAGGTCATGAACTTATTATCAAACGACTCATCTATAGAAACGGAACAACCAAAAACTATATTAATCATTTGGCCACAACAGTTTCATTCCTTGCTCACTTTAGCCGACGCTATATGGATCTCGTTGGCCAATTTGAAAATCAAAAACTTCTGTCTGAAACCTATCAGCTTCATTTACTTGACCAATTTGGCAAGCATTTGGATCTAGTGAAAAAGTTTCAAACCGAACTAGAAGAATTTAAATCGCTAAAACAAAAACAAGATGAATTAGAACAATCTAAATCAATGCGAGAGCAAAGATTAGACTATCTTTCTTTTCAACTTCAAGAGATTGAAAAACTCAATCCCTCCTCCCAGGATGAAGAAGATCTCTTGAAGAAGAAAAGTTTAATGATGAATATTGAAAAGACCCATAAAATTGGCACCCAACTTAATAATATTTTTGATGGTGAAGAAAATCAAAATGGAATTCTCACTCACCTAAAATTAATGAATTCACTCTTTTCAAAAAACCAAGATATCTTTTTAAACGAGTTACAATCAATTGCTGAAATTGAAGATAAGATCTTCGAGTTACAACAATCCATCAATAAAAAATTGGATTTTGAATTTGACCCAGAGGAATTAGAAGGGGTTCTTGATCGCTTGGATCTCTACCAAAAGCTTAAAAAGAAATTTGGAGGAAGTGTAGAAAGTATTCTACAACATCAAATTGATTTTCTAAAAGAAAAAACTCAGTTAGAAGAATTAGAAATAAATTTGGGAGATTTATCATCGCAAATCGACGAAAAAGAAAAGAGTCTTCATTTAATAGCAGATGAACTTCATAAATTGAGATCTAAAAAAGCAAAGACTCTAGGAGATGAGTTAACTCAAAAAGTTCGTGAGCTAAAGATGAGTGGAGCAACTATTAAAGTTGAAATTCAAAAAGTTGAAGAATTCTTAGAGACTGGTATGACAAAGGCTTTCTTTATTGCTGAAACCAATCCTGGTGAAGGTTATTTTAAAATTAAAGAAACGGCTTCTGGAGGTGAACTATCACGAATTCTTTTAGGATTAAGACAAGTTCTCTCTAGTTATGACTCCATTAGTATTTTTCTTTTTGATGAAATCGATACTGGTATCGGAGGGGAGACAGCTACTTATATTGGTAAGGCCTTATCAGAGGTCGCTTCTCAAAGCCAAGTTATTGCGATCACGCATTTGCCACAAATCGCCCAATATGCTCAGGCGCTGATGGTAGTGAATAAGGATGTTAATCAGGAAGATCAAGAAATGAGAACTGAATCATCAGTGAGAGAAGTTTTTGGGAAAATGATCATGAAAGAGGTTAGGGTAATGGCCCAACTTTAATTTACTTTCGCTGGCGAAAGTAAAATCTTTTTACACTAAATGTATAAATCCTAGACATTTTTTGATCAATATTAGTGATTAAAGGCCCTTAATCTCGGCACTTCATTTGCAGAATAGATCTCCAAACAATCAGGAGATCAAAATGAAAAAGCTTCTTTCTTATGCAATTCTATCAACACTTTTAGTTCAAAACAGCTTTGCTGGATGTGAAGAAGCCTTCAATCTGAAAGAAGAGCAGTTAAAGAAAAAGACAATTTACGCTGAAATAGCGGCCCTTACTCCTACTGGAGGAATTTTTTATTCTCTCATCACTAAGGGGGCCATTGCATCCGGCCTTGGAGGAGCTGCCCTTGGGGCCATGGCCGTTGGAATAACTTATGTTGCTGTAACAGAAACTAAGATTAAAAACATGGAAAAGATGAAAGCAATCATTAATGGGGATGAGTCAAAGCTTGAAATTTTAAGCAGAGATTTATCTATCAGCTTAGATAAAGACGTATCAATTGCGGAAATAAAACCAATTGTTAGTAAAATAAATGAGGCAGACGGATTTTGTCCTGATGGTAAAGCAGTCAGCTGGAAAGACTTTAAAAAGCTTGTAGAAATTAATTTAACAAAAGAACTACCATCTCAACAATAAATTCATCAATTCAAGTGAGCTTCTCAAAGCTCACTTGATGATCCGTAATCAAAATAAAAGTTTTCGTTTTGAGAGCATAACCATTGTTAATGTAAATCGAATCAACACCAACATGGTGTAAATCCTGAACATGACTATGACCACCTAAAATAAAATGGAACTTTCCATCGGTAGTCTTACTCACTCCATCTCTAAATCGAAACTTTACTTTTTCCGCATCAAATAATTTGGAACCTTTTTTTCGTGAGCGTTTAGAAGCTCTTTCTCCAATCATGTGAAGGACCTGATAAGGCATTAAATGATTGGCAACAAACTTAAGTGGTCCAGAAAGAATCAGGCGCTTATAATTTTGATAGGAGGTATTATCAATTTCGTGTTCATCTCCATGGGAAAAATAGTAAAGCTTGCCTTCAATTTCTTGAATGACAGGTTCCTGCTTGGCCACAACTTCCCCGTTCGGCCAATACTTTTTAAAAAGCTTTTCTAGGTGAACATCATGATTCCCTTCAAAGAAAAAAACTTTTCTTCCTGAACGAATTAAATCATCAATGCTTGTCCAAATATGTTCAAATTTTTCTAAATACTGCCTATGCGGGCCACACATCAAATCAAAAATATCTCCTAGTAAAAGAACATAATCAGAGGATTGAACTTCAGGATGATTTAAAAAAGACATTAATAAGCGATCAGCTTCATCGTGAGGATATTTGACATGTACATCTGAAATAGCGGATATTTTCATTTATCCATTTATAGCATGAACCTCTTCCTTAATCCGCTCAAAAATAAATTTCTCAAGATACTTTTTACTTATTTGATCAATTTCACTAAATCGACAGCAGATTTTCCAAACTTTATATGGAAATCCATAAATTTCATCAGGCTCTATTTCTTTAATCATCGCCACTTCAGCCTTCACTCTCGTTTTCCAATTCCCTGCAACTAATTCAACATCAATAATCGAGTCCTTTGTCGCAAAACACTTCGATTCAGGACGAGAAATCAAAAAAGAAAACCCCCCGGAACTTACATCAAAGCAGTGCTTCGAAAAGTACTGACTCCCTACTCTAGGTGCTGGTAGTTCTTTGGCAAATGTTACTTTCACTTCTTCGCTTTCATATACATTAAGTCTTAAGCTTTTTCTTCTTTCGACTTGTGCAACGAAATCTGGAAAATTCAAGTAATACCTAACTGGTGAATCCACTTGCTTTAGGCCACATCTAAGTAAGAGAGCACAATCAGGAATATAAAGGTCTATATAACTCTGACTGCCAAGTAAATCCTGTACCAACTTTTCTTGCCCACTGGCCGGTGCTATACAAAAATCATTTCTCATTTTCCGTACAGCTTCTATTCTTACCGTTGCCAGATGCTTCACACCTGCCACCAACTTCCACATGTATACTTCAAAACCATTCTCTTTAGAGTTTGTGAGTAAACTCAAGATTGTATTATGATCTTCTACTTTCTTAAGTTTGTTAGTATTCACAATTTTTCTCCAAAAGGACCTCTCAAGTTGCCCTGAGAGGTCTTGGGCTTAAGTATAACAATCACCTAGAGGTCTTCTAACCAATCAATCTCATGGCGTTGTGACCAAGTTGATTGGCCTGGGAAAGTGTTGCAATCCCAGAGGCGTTTCTGATTTGTGCTGCTGCTAATTTTGCAGTTGAGTCTGCAATATCAACATCTTCAATTCGAGATCGTGCAGCTTCTAAGTTTACAACCGCTGTATCAATGTTATTGATAGAGGTTTGTAAGCGTGATTGCACCGATCCATATCCTGCTCTGAACCCAGCAATTTTTGTAATTGCTTCGTCAATTTTTGTTAAGTTATCTTGTGCGTCGCCTTTATTTCTAATATTTGTACCGGCCATACCTAATGCTTCAATCGTAGCATCAGTATTTGTTGCATCCAGTGTGATTCGGTTATCTTCACCACCGAAAGCACCCACATGGAAGTCCATTGATTCACCAGTACCATTTAATAAGCCTCTGCCGTTAAATGTTGTTGTCTTAGAGATACGATCCAATTCTTGTAATTGTTGTTCGTACTCAAGTGCTAGGTATCCACGTTCAGGTTCAGATACAGTGTCTGAAGCTGCTTGGATTGAAAGTTCTCTTAAACGAACGAGGATGTTTCCGCCTTCATTTAATCCACCTTCGGCTACCTGAATAAGTGAGATAGCATCACTTGCGTTTCGGCCGGCCATTCTTAAACCTTTGGTCTCGGCTTCTACTTTTTTGGCGATACCGATACCGGCAGCGTCATCTGCAGATTTGGTAATTCTCTTACCAGATCCTAGTTTTGTGAACTCTGCCTCTTGCGCGGCAGTGCTCGACTTCATGTGCCTCTGTACTTCAATCGAAGCGAGGTTCGTGTTGATTCTTAAGCCCATTACATACTCCTTGTGAGTTTTCCCGACCACAACTGTCGGTTGCAATCCTTATCGAAATGCTCAGATTTTTTTTGATAGTTTTTTTTAATTTAGGGCAAAAAAAATTAGCTTTTGCCCTTTTTTCAGCTACTTGAGGGAGACTAGAATTTGAGAAAATTGGTCAAAATTGAGTTTTTTTGAGTAACTTACTTTACTTATTGGACCTAAACTATGGGGCATTAACCATATATAATCATCGCTGATCTTCCATCGTTGATTAGAATAGTCTGTAGGGAATTTTTTAATTTTAGAGGAAAGAATTAAAACATTTTTTTTATTTCTGAGAGAAGCAAAAACATATTCAATCCAGTTATCTTCGGGACAAATAACACTATTTTTACTCCTAAAAAAACAAAATGTATCAATAGACTCTTGATCAAAGATATTAACAGGGGCTTCTAAAGAAGAGAGAGAAAATATCATGCCTGAATTTTTTTAATGATTGAAGTTGTAGAGTAACCATCAACAAAGTTCAAAGAAAAAACTTCTCCACCATTTTGAATGACTTCTTTTGCGCCAACGATTTGATCAATTTTCCAATCTCCACCCTTTACTAAAACTTTTGGCATAACTTTTAAAATAAGATTGAGGGGAGTATCTTCTTCAAATATTTCAACGAAATCGACGGATTTCAACTGAGATAAAACATACTGGCGATCTTGTTCATTATTAATTGGCCTTTCAGGGCCTTTTAATCTTTTTACACTAGCATCAGAATTCAGACCTATAACTAAAAGATCACCTAATTTTCTAGCTTCATTCAAATAGGTAACATGACCTCTGTGCAAAATATCAAAGCAACCATTAGTAAAAACTATTTTCTTTCCAGCATTTTCTTTCAAAAAATTTTCTAGGGCCTTAGACATCTATTTAGTCCTTACTACTTTCGAGCTGGTCACTTTATTTTGAAGATCAAAATAAGAAAAAAGGCCAAGACTTACAAAATTTAATAACGAAATAAACGATCTTAAAAAAAGAGTTGTAAATGAAAGCATTTCATTAGACTGACCAACCACTCGAATTTTTAATAAATTCTTCCCCAAAGTGGAAGAAGCTGTTTTATCAAATATTGAGAAATAGATTAAATAAAAACCACAAAACAAAGTCACCACAAGTGGAGTTATTTCATTCGGATAATTTTGCCAAATAGAAATAATATCCATCTCAATAGTTGCTGCCATCACAAAAAGAACCAGAGAAACCAACGATGTAACCAGCAAAATATCTAAACAATAAGCGAAAACTCTTTGAGTTTTTGAAGCAAGCCTAAGATAAATTTCTTCTTTTACCTCTTCAACTTGCAAAGAGACGGGAGCTGGAGACTGCTGAGAATAAAATATTGAAAGATCATTTTGATATACATTCATATCTTTATTTAAAGCATTTGTTGATATAGGTGGGGCCTGAATCGGAGCGGGAATCACTTTCTCCATCATCGAGATTTTTGTCTCCTCTAACTTTGGCTGATGAAATCCAAGGCCAGAAGTAATAGGCCGAAATTCAAAATCATCCATAGAGAGATCATCATTAAAAGATGGCTTTACTGCTTTTTTTGATGGTGTAGATTCTAGATTCATTCTTAATCCTTTTGTCTCAATAAAGCTTTGCACATTATTAACGATTGAGCAAACTTTGGAGCAGAAATCCGGCTCCCGTAGCGAGTGCGGTTGGACTTCTTAAAATTGGGGTTGGAAGATTTAATACTTTTAAATTGGCCTGTTGATGAAGATATCCAAGCTCAACTGGAGAAAATCCCCCCTCTGGTCCGACTATTAATAAATTTGGAAGTTCATTTTTAAATTCTGAACTTTTCCACACTTTGTCTTGAGTTTGCGAATCCATTAAGACTGATTGATCAAATTCATTCCAAGGTAATTTTTCCCACTCAGTTTGGGTGACTATTGGTAAAAATGGGGCATTGGACTGCTCCATTGCAGAAACAATTAAATTCTCTACTCTATCATCATCAGGATATTTCATCTGAGAAAATTCAGATCGAATTAAAAAGATCCTTCTAAAACCCAACTCAGTTGCTTCTTTTAGACATAATTCTAAAGCTTCTCTCTTCGGCATCCCAAGAGCAAGATCCATGAGATATTTCCTAGGTGCCTTATGAGACTCTAAAAAACCAAGTCTTAATTCTCTTTTAGTGGCAACAAGGACCTTCGTTTTCACTTGCAATCCCTGGCCATTTATTAAAAGTAACTCGTCGCCTTCTTCAATTCTTATAACTTTAACTAAATGGTGTAAGCGATCGCCCGTAATCAAATATTCATTTTCAATTTGCAAATCGGGAGTAAAGCTTGCTCGCATACTTAAGCCTTCTCAAAAAGCAATGCAGACCAGTCACCTTTTTCGATATTACTTTTAAGGTGAAGACCCATTGAAGAATAAGCTTGAACTACATTGGGGGCCTGGTGCTTAAGTAGTCCTGATAAAATAAGGGATCCACCAGGAGCAACATAATTATAAATGGCATCTTTCTCTTCAAGGAGAATTGATTCAAGTATATTAGCAAAGACTAAATCATAGCTTTTAAGCATGACTTCTCTAACTTCAGGAAGAAGTAGTCTAAAAGGTTCTTCATCAAGCTTATTAAGTTCGGCATTTTGATAACAATTCTTATTGGCCTCAGGATCAATATCATAAAAATCAACTTTCAGATTTTTAAAAAACTTGAAAGTCGCAAGACCTAGAATTCCAGATCCTGAACCAAAGTCCAAAACAGTATTAATTTTTTTAGATAAACAATTCTCTGTAAAAAGCTTTAAACATAAAAAGGTCGTTTCATGGCTTCCAGTTCCGAATCCCATTCCTGGATAAATATAAATCTCATGTTTAGAGTCAGACTTAAAATCTTTCAACCATGATGGAATGATGGTTAACTGATCATTAACTTTTATCGGACTATAATGTTTTTTCCATTCAGCATTCCAGTCTTCAGTTTCACACTCTTCAATTTGAATCTCACAAAGAAGTTGTGTTTTAGTAAAATCTAAAAATGCTCGGGCCATATTAGCATTATCAAAAAAGAATCGATAATTGGTTGGTCTCGCAAGCACAGTTTCTTCAACTTCATCTAAAACAGCTTGTGGAAGATCCCCACCCGAATAAGAACGCTCGCCCAATAATTCATCTACTTCTGGCTCAGTTAAAGAAAACTCTTCAATACCCAAAGCGCTCATTTCTAGCGCCTTCTCCTCAATTGCCAGACGCTCATCCTTAGTCGGCTGAAGATGAAAGAGAGTGACGATCCAAAACTTATCCATAAAATTCCTTTAATTTTTTATACTTATAACCTAATGAAACTATTCTGACAGGATAAAAATATTACATTTGTCCATGTTTCTTTAGTCTCATTGAAAATTTTTTGCTAAAAGAAATACTCAGTATGACTCAAAAAATATATCTCATTGGCATAGCAGGGGGCTCAGGCTCTGGTAAAACGACTTTCGCAAAGAAGGTCATGAAAAGAATTGATAATGCACATTGCAGTTTGTTGCATATGGATTCTTACTATTTACCAAAACAACCTAAAACGAATTATACAGTTAGTGGAAAACCTAACTTTGACCATCCGAATGCTTTCGATTGGGATTTGTTAAGACATCATCTTTCTGAGTTAAAACAAGGCCTAACTATCAAGTGCCCAATTTATGATTTTGCTTCCTCAAGCAGAACAGAAGAATATGAAAAGGTTGGTCCTTGTAGAGTTGTTTTATTTGAAGGGATCTTTTCTTTATACGATCAAGAAATTCGCGAAATGTTGGATATAAAGTGTTTCTTGCACGTCGATTCTGATATTCGCTTCACTCGACGTCTTCACCGTGACGTAAAAGAGCGTGGAAGATCTTTAGAGTCAGTTATCTCTCAGTATTATGATACGGTTCGACCAATGTATCAAAAATATCTCGACCCTCAACGTCAGTTTGCCGACTTTACTGTAGGTGAAGAAACTGATGTTGCCTCCCTCATTTTGTCTGCTAGAATTAAAGAATTATTAGATTCTAGTTTAGACAAAGATATGAGTGGAGTAATCTAGATTTGAAAAACAATTATTTTTCGGTACTACCCATAGGTGGAGTTGAAGAAATCGGCTCTAATATGACTCTTATTCGTACTCAAAACGAGGATATCGTTATTGATTGCGGTATGCTTTTTCCTTATGAAGAGTGTTTCGATATAAACTACCTGATTCCAGATTTTAGTCTGATTGATGCCAAAAGATTCAAGGCCATCATCATAACTCATGGACATGAAGACCATATCGGGGCCCTTGGACATTTACTTCGTCAATTTCCTGATACCACTGTTTATGCAACTAATTTTACATTGCACCTTATCCAGAAAAAACTTGAGGAATTCGATGTAAAATTAAAATATCAAGTTATCAACACAGATAATGAATACAGTTTTGATGGCGTTGATATCAGTCCAGTACATGTAAATCACTCTATCCCAGAAACCTGCGGACTAATCATTAGAAGCAAAGACAGGACATGGGGTGCTCTTTATATTTCTGACTTTAAAGTTGATCTTACTTCAACTCATGAAAGGCCAATTGATTTTAAAAGAATTAAATCAAAACTAAGTGAATGTAAAAACACTGCTTACTTTATAGATAGTACCAATATTCTGAATGACGGGAAAACTGTCTCTGAAAATAAATTAGATCATGATCTAGAGCAATTATTGAATAGAGAAGAAAATCGAATTTTTTTAACTCTATTTGCTTCAAATATTCATCGAATGAATAGCATCATGAAAATGGCGAAGGCCTGTGGCCGAAAAATTGTAATCATGGGGCGATCACTTAGAACCTACATGGAAGCCGCAGCCGAAACTGATCATTCCGAAATCCCTATTGATCAAATCTTTCAACCTGATCAGGTGAAGGGACAAAATGGAAAAATGCTCATTCTCTTATCTGGTTGCCAAGGAGATTTTTTAAGTGCCCTTAGACGCTTTAGTTTTGGGGAAGATTCTACTTTTAAACCTGGGACAGGTGATTTAGTTATTTTTAGTTCAAAAGTTATTCCAGGGAATGAAAAAAAGATAGCGCGAATCTATAATAAATTGACTGAATTTGGAGCAGAAGTTGTTACTGCCTCAGATTATCTCATTCATGCTTCAGGCCACCCAGGTAAAGAAGACCTACGGCTCGTTTTAAATAATTTTAGCCCAAACTTTTATTTTCCAATTCACGGGGAGTCATTTTTTTTAAAGAAGCATTTTGATTTTATTAAAAATGAATATCCCCAAATATCACCTCATCTTATTTATAACTATAACGAGGTTGTATTAGGTGAAGAAACCATCAAAATTGAAAAACATGAACACAAAGACCCGCATCTTATTCATGGAAAAAATCTTGAAATTGAAAAGACACAGATAAGCCAAAGACGGAAAATGGCCACTCAGGGAGCTGTTTTTATCAGCTATCATCGGTCCATGGGTCATATGGAAATTTCCACTCAAGGGCTTCCATTAATGGCCCAGGACTTACTAGAGAATTTAAAAAAGAAGCTTATCCAACAAATCCAGAAAGATCTTGTGAGTCGTGAAGAAAACTATTTTAAAGATCAATTAAAGATAGCCGCTCGACAATACTTCAATAATTTTTTGGGATATAAGCCTGTTACTGAAGTGCACTTATACTAATGTTTCTTCTAAAAAAATTATTCCCTTATCAATGCTCAAATCATCTCTTCAAAAAAGGGGAGGCAAGCTGTGTTATTTGTCAGAACCTCTTTTGCGATAAATGTATTATAGAAGAGGGAAATCTTCATTTTTGTAGAGAACACCACTTTCTTTTCCAGCAAAAAAAATGGACTAGAATATTAAGTATTACATCATCAGCAAGTGAGCCTGAGCTTGGTGTAGAACTTTATGAATTAAAAAATCGATTATATACTAAACATTCAATCCCTACCTATGTAGAAACTCATTATAAAGAAATAGAAAATTCAGTTGAAACGATTTTAGATTTATGGGGACCGATTGAAGAGGCTAATTATATTCGAGAATTTTTTAAAGACATAAAAAAGGGCCCCGAAGGGCCCTAAGATTAGTTACATCCACCAGCTGAAAGTGCTGTTGAGATTTCTTGAATATCATAGTAAGTCTGATAAACTTTTTCTTTTTTCATCACTTCAGTAGGCGCACTCATATTAAACACTTTCAAATCTCTTGAAATGTCTGCTAAATCAGCAATCTCACATGCATAAGCATTAGCATAAACAAGAGTTCTTAAATCTGTATAAGCAGCTCTTGTAATTACTTCTGCCGATTTTAGGTAAGCAGAAGAAGGACCCACTGGGAAAATTTGTCGTCCAGTTGAAACGAGTAAATTCGAATTAACAAGATCTAAAAGGTCACGGGCCATAGTTAACATTTGAGACTCAAACTCACGAGTTGCATTGTAACGACAATGTCTTCTCTGGCCAGCACAACGATAATATCGATAATCAATTGTATCAGCATTATTTGCAATAAGATCATACATAGATTCAAGAGCAATAGCCGCTGCTTTAAGTCCTCTTATATCACCACGGGCCTGAGCTTTAAGTGTTACACCTAGAGTATATCCATGCTGCATTAATCTTACTGTCACCGGATTCAAATCCCCGTACGAATAAGAACTGCGATAAAGTCCCATAATCAATCTATCAACTGCTCGAGAATAATCGCCGCGTAAACTTAGATTCCCAGCCTCTCCTCTTGCTCTATCTAAAAGTCTAAGAACATTTCCACACCAAGCTCTAAATTCAGAGTCTATACCTGCACTTACAACCTCTGATCCAATAAGCTCTTCAGACTCATCTACTTCAGACTCGTCTTCTTGAGATCCATCATCAGCAATTTCAGTACCCTCATCTTCTCTAACTTGAATCGGTTGGGCCGCCCAAGTCGCTGATGTTGAATTCAAAAATACTGCTAAACCTAAACTCGTAATCAATGTCCAATTTTTCATAAAACCCTCTCTATAGAAAAATATTATTTTTTTACACAATTCTGCGCCTCAATTTGCGCAGCGATTGATCTTGTTTCAAGTACAAATTTATTTAATTTCACAACGTCTGATTCACCATTACCCCTCTCAGCGATATAAGCTGAAACTTTTCCAGAAAGTTTATCAAGCTTTTTTGATTGGCAATCGTAAACAGCTCCAAGAATATTTTCTTTTAAATCCGCTGCAACTTCTTGACTCATAAAGGCCAGTGATTGCATATACAGAAGAGTTGAGGCCGTTGAATAATAACTAGTTCGATCATTTTTAATTTTAATGAAATTCTCATCTAATTCATTAAGATTTGAAATAGAGTGACTAATCAATTTCCTCTCTAACTCTTTAGTATCAAATTCTTTTTGCGGCTTAGATGCATAAGGAATGAAATAATTCTTATCTACATCATTCGCTAATGACTGAATTTTAGAACTATACCAATCAAGGACTGAGATAATTCCGCGAAGTTTCTCTTCTCCCTCAAGTCCCGGAGGAACAGGTTTACCATCTATAATTTCAGGAACTCCAAGAATTTGTGCCAACTTAATTCCTCGAGCAATAGTTCTCATGGTAATCGAGTTGCGGGTATTAACAGATGAATCATCTGACATTGCGGCCGCATCAAGAAATCCTTGATACATAATTTTAATCGCCCCGACTTTATCATTAGAAAAGCCTAGCGTTTCCATAGCTTCATCTCTTGCATCTGCAATAACAATGGAAGCATCGTCACACCAATTAATTGATGCACTCAAGACTGTACCACCGATTCCACTTCCGCCTTCAAGAGCGAAGCTGTTAAATGAAGCTGTACTCATCGATAATGCTAATAACAAAACCATCTTATTCATAAATTCTCCTATTCAGTTACCTGCAATAATTGTGACCCTAATTGAATAACTAATTCGTTTCCTTCGGAAGACTTAGTATCTCCATATTTTTCTAAAATAATTTTCGTAAAAAGCTTCATCTCATTTCTTAATTCTTCGAATCGATCTTTTGGAATACTCAAAGTAATTAATTGTGCTGCTCTTTTTTCATACGGAAGACTTTCAATTGCCTCAGCAGCTTTCAAGGAAAATTCCTTATGAAGGTTGCTTGAATTTTTAAAATTCTGAGAATTATCTTCAAATAAGACAACTGGTTCTGATTGAACAAGTTTTCCAGTTTGATCCCTCGTAATTAACCCAAGAATTAATAAGTCATTTATTGCTTCTTCAGCTTTCTGGGCCGAAATTTTTCCACCTAACCTCTTCGATATCCAAACAGGACTATCTTTAAAGTCTTTCAATGTGATCAGCTCTCTAATCACTACAAGATGCCACTCATTTAAATAGCGAAATTGGCTATCTAAAACCTTAACAAGTTTTGCCTTCCTACCTTTGGCACCAACTTTCATCCTCTCGAAAAAATGGAGTTTTTCCTTTTCTGTTTCCGCCTGATTAAACAGAACCATATTTTCAAAATAAATCGCTTCATCAGCAGCTAAATTCATAGCTGAAGAAAATCCAATTATAGATTTTGAAGTTAAATTTCTTTTTCCTTTAATTAATAGACCAAGATATCCACGTGAGTTTTTTCCAAACCCGGCCGCAAAAATAAATGCGTTCTCTGAGTACTGTGGATTGTTACCTTTCTTATAAAGGTACATATCTTTTAAAAATGCCCGATAGTCTGCGTAGTCAAAAACTATCGGGCGATCTTTAATTATGACCTTGGGGGAGTGGTCATCTTCTATAATATTATTTTCTAAACTCTGTTCATTAACGGTTAACATTTCAAATCCTAAGTTGATCCGTGATGAAAGGTTTATAACTCAAGTGCTGACAAAATTTTTAACAGGTGTAACTTTTACACGCTTAAAAGTGCGGACATCCAGTCAGCACCGTTTTATGCCTAAAATACTTCTAATGAAGAAAAAGATGATCTTCCCACTATTAATGTCTCTAGCACTTGCTCGTAGCTCTCTGGCGAGTGAGATGTTTTCATGGTCTAAACTAGGCATATACTATGAAGCAAACTCATCTTGGTATTCGTCAAATAAAGACTTAGCAGAGAAAGTGGGTATAGAAATTTCTGATTTAATAACAGAGCTATTTCAGAATGAGATTCCACCTCAGTATAGTGACATTGTTCTTCAGAAAAAAATTGTTATTATATTTGAAAAAAGCGCAGAGACTGATGCTGTTTTTTTTCCTCCAAAAAAATATCTTCCAACGAGAGATGAGTGGATCATCACAATCAATCCTGCTCTGTTAAATTCTCCAGACTATTTGCGAATTATCTCTCATGAATTTTTCCATGCGATTCACTATGCTATAAATCCGAATGAGAAAGATTGGATTCGTGAAGGGCTTGCACAATTATTTGAATACAAAATACACAACTCAATTAATAAAAAAAATCTTCACTCTGCTCTGACAAAAAGTGAATATCCTCTAGAAACAGAATTTAATATTAGTAACTATAATTCAGAAAAATATGGAAATAGTTTTTTATATTTTTATTATCTCGCCACTCATTGCTCTAGCATAGAAAACACTCTCTGGAATTTAGTTAAATCTAGTGAAAGTGGAAGAGAAAGTATCAATTCATTTTTGAAAGACATTTCTTCAAATAAATCAGAGTGCAAAAACTTTAGCTCTTCTGCAGAAAGCTTCTCTCTTGCCAAAGCCATCAATAGCTATACTGGCTATGAGCAAACCAATAAATACTTTCTTATTTCCTCAAGCTTCACTATGCAAAAGGAGGTTAATCTATCAAAAGCGCTCCCATCTTTTATGCCAGAGCGCCTTTCCCTTGAAACTGTCAAAAAGTTTTACACTTTGATACCAGCTAACATCCAGCTCTGGGCCTTTGAAAAGAATTTCCCTAATCGCTTTAAAAAGATTCAAGTACAGGATCTTACTAAGCTTTCTTCTGATTGGGATATTATCCTTCTCTGTGCTGACTAGAGTCAGCAAATGTTGCCATGTAACATTTTCAACACCCCCTCTATAAAGTCAGCACCATGCTAAATTAAGCACGTCACTTATACAGAAATTTTAGTTATCGAAAGGAGATACAAAATGAAAAACACACTAGCTGCTCTATTACTACTCGCTTCTGGAATTATTAATGCTGCAACTTTGGATATTGGAACTTATGAAGGCAGAGATGCCAATTCAAACAAATTCAAACTTCATATTCAATCTATGTCTGACAGAGAAGGCAGCTACTACGGACTACTTGAAAGTGAAAAGTTTGCACGTCTATATAAAGTAGAGGAATTTGCATCTGGCAAATTTGGTCTAACAACTTTTAGAACATTAAGAAATTATGTTCTCGGTTTTTTAGATAGACAGCCCCTTTACTCACTAACCGCTTCAGATTCAGCAATCGTGATTGCTCCAAATCAATCAACTACAGATATTGCCTTTTCTGGAACAATTACATTTAAGAAAAAATCTTTATCAAGACTAGAGATCACTCCACTAAAGGCCGGAACCTACAGACCAGACGGATCTTTTGATATGAAAGGAATTAAATCTTCAATCCTTTCTCCAATTGACTCAAACGGGGACGCTATGTTTGCGAGCAAGGCTTCTAATCTATCTGGAGATTATGTCCTTAAAGAGGCAAGAGAGAACTTCTACCTTGTTCTAAACTCAGAACTTACTGATATTGGTGTTAAGACTAAGAGTCTAGCGTCAAACTTTGCTTACTTTGTTAATGGATCATTTCTTTGCCCAGACAAAATGGTTGTTGTTGATGATAAGACTGGAGAAAAGATTGTAACACTCAACAAGAAATAAACCTTAAATAAATGGGTACGTATATGAAAAATAAAATTTTGGCATTAACTATATTAAATTCAATTTGCTTGAACGTCTGGGCCCTTCCCTCTGATCCATTACCTCAAATCAATCCTCCTAAAGAGTTGGTTGAAGTAGGTGGACAATTTGCAGAAGGAACCTCAACAAAACTTTCTGAAAAAGATATCGCGCTCTTTATTCCTTGGGCACAAAGTGCGCAATCTGTTCTCAATAAAGCTCTAACCGATATTGAGAACATGCCACTTGAAGAACAAGTTAAACATCTTCAAGCAACGATTCAGAATGTTGTTCGAAGCTCAGGCACAAAAAACTATCAGATGCTGATGAGATTTGCTCTTAATAGAACTTTATTACTTCTTCAAGAGCTCTCTAAAGAAGCTGATTGGCATTCTTCTGCCATTCAGGCCAATGCTCTAGATCTTTCTGTCTCTGGAATTAAGACAGCTCTTCAATTCTATGAGTCTGATCTTGCCTTCCAGCAAAGGATCGCGGACAGTACTAGCACCATTAATCCTCAATACGCTTCATTTGCTAAGAGTTTAGGAACGTCATTATTAGGTTCTATTAAATCCATCAATGATGCTTCAGCTCAATATCGCTTACTTTACAAGACTTACGAGATGGTGAATTGGGACTTATCACGTGATGACCAGGCCCAAGATTATTCTGATACTATTGTAAGAAACTACAAGCTCCTTAGTTCAATGGACGAGAATCCATCCAAAGATGATTCTCTAAATGTTAAATCCATTAGAAAATTATTCACTCTCGATCTTGATTTTAAAATTAGCCAGCCTGTACCAAAAACTCCTCCTGCAAAAGCTGCCGATGTCGCTAAAGACAAAGATAAAGTCTACGCTTTTAGTAAAAAAGGTAACTTAATTCATGCAGGAGTTATTACTGAAGAGAGAGGGACTGAGTCTGTAGTCAAGCTTAGTGATGGAACTTACAATCTTGTAGAAGCAAATCAAATTTACAGAAGAGGAAAGTCACTTCAAGGATTTGATGTTGGTGAAAAAGTCATAATAAAAGGAAACAAGGAAACTGAATATGCTTTTGTCAATGCAACCATTGTAGGCATAAATGATTCAAAGAGATTTTTGGCCCAAGATGATACTAATAGCTACTATGGACTCGAGGCATCTGATTTGTGCAAAACAAAAGGAACCTTGGGAAAATATTCTGTTGATGAGAAAGTTTTTGTTCTAGATTCACAAGAAAATGGAATCATTACTGGATTTTGTGGGTCATTTATTGTTCTTAAACTTACTCGGACTTATGGCTCCCAAATAATACTCCAAACTCCTTCAGGCATAACCAAATTAAAAGAGTAGTTTTTATGAAAAAATATTTAAGTACAATTTTACTTTTCTCAATCTCACTGGCAGCCCTCGCAGGAAACGATCCTCTTCCTCAGATCAATCCTCCTAAAGAGTTAGTTGAAATAGGTGGACAATTTGCTGAAGGAACCTCAACAAAACTTTCTGAAAAAGATATTGCTCTCTTTATCCCCTGGGCACAAAGTGCGCAGACTATGCTCAATGATGCTCTTAAAGATATTGAGAACATGCCACTTGAAGAACAAGTTAAACATCTCCAAGCGACGATTCAGAATGTTGTTCGTAGCTCAGGCTCGAAAAACTATCAGATGCTGATGAGATTTGCTCTCAATAGAACACTCCTTCTTCTTCAAGAGCTCTCTAAAGAAGCTGATTGGCATTCTTCTGCCATTCAGGCGAATGCACTAGATCTTGCTTTCAAGGGAATCAAAACCGCTCTTCAATTTTATGAGTCTGATCTAGATTTTCAGCAAAGAGTTGCTTTAGGGAGTGGCACTCTAAACCCTGAGTATGCTTACTTTACACAATTTTTTGGACCTTTAATGCTTGACTCAATTGTTTCTATTAACGATGCTTCGGCCCAAATGAGACTCATGTACAAAACACTTGAGATGGTAAACTGGGATTTATCCCGCGATGACCAAGCCCAAGATTATTCTGATACAATTGTGAATATCTATAATGCTCTTAATTCTATGGATGAGCATCCAAGTAAAGTTGATCAAGAGAATATTAAGAATGTAAGAAAATTAATTCAAGTTGTTCAAGAACTAGATTCTTTAAAATCAGGCAAGCATAATATTAAGCCTGATAATAAACCTAATCCAATTAAAACAGTTTTTGCGATCATCCATAATTCTGTTGATGATGAAATTACTGACACTAAAGATGAGAAAACTTCTACCCAAAATTTTAAATATTATTATGAGAAAACCTTGTTAGCTAATGATTATTCCGAGGCAAAAGAAGTTGCACAAGCTGCGGTCAACAATCAAATTAGATTTGATGTCTATTACTCAACAAGATATTTTCTAAGCCCTACTGGAAAAAATTCCCACAAAGACTCAATGGATATTGCTAGAGCTGTTCAAGAAAAGAGAGTTAACTTTAAAGTTTACAAAGCTACGCGTTACAACGGAATGGGCCCAAATAATACTCACGAAGAGGCAATGGAAATTGCTACTGCTGTTAAAAATAAGACTGTTAATTATGATGTCTACGCAGCAACGCTAATTTATTTAACCTCAACCGGACCTAATCTCCACAAAGAATCTATGGAAATTGCCAAAGCTGTTAAAGATAATGAAGCTGATTTTAATATCTACGCAGCTACTCGATATGGTCTAACCTCCAGCGGAATAAATAATCACATTGAATCAATGGACATTGCTAAAGCCGTGAAGGATGGAAGCGCTGATTTTAATATCTACGCAGCTACTAGATATCGTCTAGCCTCCGGCGCACTTAATTCGCACGAAGAATCAATTGAAATTGCACTAGCTGTTCAAGCTGGAGAAGCTGATTTTAAGCTTTATAAATTTGCAAGGAGTGGCCTTGGTGGGTCTTACACACATGAAGACTCAATGAAAGTTGCAAGAATTAAATAGGATTTAATATGAAAAAAATATTTATCACTATCTTACTTTCCTCAGTCTCATTGACTGCCCTTGCAGTAAACGATCCTCTTCCTCAGATCAATCCTCCGAAGGAGTTAGTTGAAGTAGGTGGGCAATTTGCTGAAGGAACTTCAACAAAACTTTCTGATAAAGATATTGCTCTCTTTATCCCCTGGGCACAAAGTGCGCAGACTATGCTCAATGATGCTCTTAAAGATATTGAGAACATGCCACTTGAAGAACAGGTAAAGCATCTTCAAGAAACAATTCAGTCTGTTGTTCGAAGCTCTGGCTCTAAAAACTATCAGATGCTGATGAGATTTGCATTGAATAGAACACTACTTCTACTTCAAGAGCTCTCTAAAGAAGCTGATTGGCATTCTTCTGCTATTCAAGCAAACGCTCTTGATCTTTCTGTCGCTGGAATTAAAACTGCTCTTAAGTTTTATGAGTCTGATCTTGCCTTCCAACAAAGAGTTGCCAAGGGTAACGGCACCTTTAATCCAGAGTATGCTTCTTTTGCTAAAACCTTTGGAGCTTCAATACTTACTCCAATCGATTCCATTAACGATGCTTCGGCCCAAATGAGACTTATGTATAAAACACTAGAGATGGTAAACTGGGATCTGTCTCGGGATGAGAAGGCGCAAGATTATTCAGATACTATTGTGGATATCTATAATGCCCTCAATTCAATGGATGAACATCCAAGTAAAGTTGATCAAGATAATATTAAGAATATAAGAAAGCTAATCCCGACTTCTCAAGAAGTTAATAATTTAAAATTAGTAGAAGTTAAGATTGAGTTACCAGAACAACCTATTCCTGAAAAAGCAGCAGAAGCCCCAAAAGCTTCGATTAATGAAACCCCTAAGCAAAAACCAGAAACCGAAGACTTTAACTATTATTACAAGATATTAATCACTAATATTAATCCGAAAGAAGCAGCCGTAGTTGCAAAGTCAGCAGTTCAAAACCTAATTGACTTTGATGCTTATCAAGCAACAAGAGGGGTAGTTTTTAACACCCGACTAAACACTCACAAAGAATCAATGGAAATTGCAACCGCTGTTAAAGCTGGAAAAGCTGATTTTGAAGTCTATCAAGCAACAAGAGGGGCACTGGGGAACTCTCAGCGAAACACTCATGAAGAATCAATGGAAATAGCGACCGCTGTTAAAGCTGGAAAAGCTGATTTTGAAGTCTATCAAGCAACAAGAAATACAGCTGGGGGCTCTCAGCCAAACACTCATGAAGAATCAATGGAAATAGCGACCGCTGTTAAAGCTGGAAAAGTTGATTTTGAAGTCTATCAAGCAACAAGAAATCAAATGGGGAAATCTCAGCAAAACAATCACAAAGAATCAATGGAAATTGCAACCGCTGTTAAAACTGGTGAAGCTGATTTCGATATCTATAAAATAAAGAGATACGGACTTGGTGGGGTACTCAGCCATGGAACATCTATGGAAGCAGCAAGAACCAAAAGATAAACAAACACGAGGTTAAACTTTATGAGATTTTATATTTATACATTACTTATGAGCTCTTTCACACTTACCGCCCTTGCAGGAAAAGATCCTCTTCCTCAGATCAATCCTCCGAAGGAGTTGGTTGAAGTAGGTGGGCAATTTGCTGAAGGAACTTCAACAAAACTTTCTGATAAAGATATTGCCCTCTTTATCCCCTGGGCACAAAGTGCGCAGACTATGCTCAATGATGCTCTTAAAGATATTGAGAACATGCCACTTGAAGAACAGGTAAAGCATCTTCAAGAAACAATTCAGTCTGTTGTTCGAAGCTCTGGCTCTAAAAACTATCAGATGCTGATGAGATTTGCATTGAATAGAACACTACTTCTACTTCAAGAGCTCTCTAAAGAAGCTGATTGGCATTCTTCTGCTATTCAAGCAAACGCTCTTGATCTTTCTGTCGCTGGAATTAAAACTGCTCTTAAGTTTTATGAGTCTGATCTTGCCTTCCAACAAAGAGTTGCCAAGGGTAACGGCACCTTTAATCCAGAGTATGCTTCTTTTGCTAAAACCTTTGGAGCTTCAATACTTACTCCAATCGATTCCATTAACGATGCTTCGGCCCAAATGAGATTAATGTATAAAACACTTGAGATGGTAAACTGGGATCTGTCTCGGGATGAGAAGGCGCAAGATTATTCAGATACTATTGTGGATATCTATAATGCCCTCAATTCAATGGATGAACATCCAAGTAAAGTTGATCAAGAAAATATTAAATCTATTAGAAAACTGATTCCACTCACTCAAGAAGTTGATAATTTTAAATTAGTAGAAGTTAAGATTGAACCGATTGTTGAAACTCAACCAGCCCCAGTCGTTTCTGAGACGATTCAGAATTCTATAAAAGATGCCAGCCCTGTTACAAAAAATGATACTAAAGATTTTGACTATTATTACGCTCAAGTTATTTCAATTAATTCTCCAAATAAAGCATTAGAAGTTGCGAAGGCTGCAGCAAATAGCAAAATTGATTTTAATGTCTACGCAGCAACTCGATGGAACCCAACCTATGGAGCATATAATTCGCACAATGAATCAATGGAAATTGCAGAAGCTGTACAAGCTAAGAGAGCTGATTTTGGCATCTACACAGCAACTCGATTTGGTCTAACCTCAGGCGCACAAAATTCGCACAATGAATCAATGGAAATTGCAGAAGCTGTACAAGCTAAGAGAGCTGATTTTGGCATCTACACAGCAACTCGATTTGGTCTAACCTCAGGCGCACAAAATTCGCACAAAGAATCAATGGTAATTGCAGAAGCTGTTCAAGCTAAGAGAGCCGATTTTGACGTCTACACAGCAACTCGATTTGGTCTAACCTCAGGCGCACAAAATTCGCACAAAGAATCAATGGTAATTGCAGAAGCTGTTCAAG
Organism: Bacteriovoracaceae bacterium; assembly: GCA_050247975.1. Lineage (GTDB taxonomy): Bacteria > Bdellovibrionota > Bacteriovoracia > Bacteriovoracales > Bacteriovoracaceae > Peredibacter. The sequence goes on along the minus strand of JBFWTE010000005.1, from coordinate 132,704 downwards.
CTAAGAGAGCCGATTTTGACGTCTACACAGCAACTCGATTTGGTTTAACCTCAGGTGCACAAAATTCGCACAAAGAATCTATGGAAATTGCCAAAGCTGTTCAAGCTAAAAGTGCCGATTTTAGAATTTATAAACTTTCAAGGTCTGGCCTGGGTGGGTCTTACTCACATAATGAATCAATGCAAGCTGCAAGAATTAAATAGAATTAAATTTCTAAATGGTGATCAGCAAGCGGGTACTTATTTTAATCTTGATTCTCTAAATTCAAGATACGTTTCTGGAGTTTTTTCAACTCTAAAAAAATAAGAAAGGCTCCTTTCGGAGCCTCATCTTAGATTTGAGAGTCGTGATTTCGTTCGTTTTTCTTCATGAATGATGGTGTATCAAACTCATCTTCATCAAAATTAAAAAATCCAAGCTTTTCTGCAATTGATTTAATTCTACCTTCACGGTTTTGAGCGGCCTGAGCAGTAGTGTTTTCCATCTTCTCAGAATTGTCGTGGTGTTGGTAATCAAACCTTTCAGCAGCTTGCTGAATCGCAGGTTTTTGAGGAGCAGCTTGATGAGATGCTGGTGCTTCAAATGATTTCTGTGATTCATATTTTGAAGCTGCATTTTGAAGTTTTTCTGCCCAATTAATTTTTGGCTTCGCCTCTATTTTCGGAGCTTCTTCTCTATCAAAATCAAACATCATCTCTGATTTTACAGCATAGTCAGTTTTCTGAGCTACGGCCGGAGCTTCTGAAGGAAGTTCTGGCTTCATTTGCATGCGAGGTTCAGGACGAGCTATCTCTTGTCTTGCAGCTGGTGCTTCATAAACAGGAGCAGCTGGTGCTGGCTGAGCATGTACTTGCTGTTGAGGTTGTGGAGCGGCAGCTTGCATTTGCGGTCTAGCGATTGGAGTAGGTGCCGCTTGCATTTGTGGCTGAGGAGCTGCTTGGGCCACTTGAGCATGATTAGGCATTTGAGCTTGATACTCTTTACGAGCAACTCTTAATCCTGTTGCAATAACAGTCACCTTAACATTTTCACCCATTGAATCATCAATCACTGTTCCAAAAATAATTTCTGCATCCTCATCGGCTGCTTCCATAATCAAAGTCACGGCATGATTAGTTTCGTGAGTAGTTAATGAAGCATTACCAGTAATATTAATAATAATTCCTGTAGCACCATCGATAGTGACATCTTCAAGGAGAGGAGAACTGATGGCCTGTTTTGCAGCTTTAATGGCACGATCAGGTCCTGAAGCGGTACCAGTTCCCATTAAAGATAAACCTTTATTAGTCATCACGGTAGAAACATCGGCGAAGTCAGCATTAATTAAACCTGTATTATTAATTAAATCTGAAATACCTTGAACTGCATTTAATAAAACTTCGTCTGCGGCCTTAAAAGTATCTACTAAAGATAGATTTTCACCAGCAAGCTGTAGAAGACGTTGATTAGGAATACAAATTAGTGAATCAACTGATTCTTCTAGTGAGCGAATTCCTTCTTCGGCCTGACGAGAACGCTTTTTACCTTCGAACACAAATGGCTTCGTTACTACACCAACTGTTAAAGCCCCCATTTCACGAGCTAGCTTAGCAATGACTGGAGCAGCACCAGTTCCTGTTCCACCACCCATACCGGCAGTAACAAAAACCATATCAGCACCATCTAAGATTTCTGATAATTTTTCATAATCTTCAATAGCTGCTTTACGACCTACTTCAGGATTAGCACCAGCACCCAAACCTTTAGTGATATTTCCACCAAGTTGTAGTTTTGTACCAGCTAAGTTAGCTGCTAAAGCTTGAGAGTCGGTGTTTGCAACAATATATTCTACACCAGTAAGACCTGATCGAATCATTGTGTTAACAGCATTACATCCGCCTCCACCCACACCGATGACTTTAATTTTTGCACCAGCAGGAAGGTTGGAATTGTCGGCGATATCGAACATAAAAATCCTCCGAGATTAAAAGATCTCTCTAAAAACATTTTTTAACGATTTACTTAGTTTATCAAACATATCTGATTCGTCTTCTACTTTTTCATCACGAGTACGTGCTTCTGAAACGTGATTAGATTCTTGAAGCAAGCCTAGGACAGTAGAAAATTTTGGATGTTGCATGGCCGTAGTCATTCCTCCAAAAGTTTGAGGATAACCAAGCTTCACTGGCTTATCTAAAATATACTCGGCCAATTCAGGTAAATGCTTTATAAGTGCACCTCCACCAGTAAGGACATAGCCTCCAGTGATTACATCTTGCAAATTCTTCTCCAAAATTGTTTCTCTAACTACTTGAAAGAGCTCTTCAGCTCTTGCCCCTAAAACATCAGCGATAAAACCCAGGGCCACTTCTCTCGGTTTGGTGCCAGAAAGGCCCTGAACCGTAATATAAGTTTCACTCAAAGGACCACTATTAAGTACGGTTCCATGAGTAAGCTTAATTCTTTCTGCTTCATTATGAGGAATTTTTAAGGCCACTGCTAAATCATTCGTAAAATGATTCCCACCAAGAGGAACAATCTGAGAGTGCAAAAGACTCCCATCTTTCCAAATGGCGATATCAGTTGTTCCTCCACCAATATCAATCAAAACGACCCCAAGTTCTTTCTCTTCTTGAGATAAAACAGAGCGAGATGAAGCTATCGGTTGTAAAATAATCGAATTCGCTGACAATCCAGCATGCTCTACACATTTTACAAGATTTTGAATCAGAGGAGTTTTACCTGTTACAATATGAACATTCACTTCTAGTCGTGAACCACACATACCAATTGGATTTTTAATCCCGACAGTATTATCGACTTTGAATTCCTGTGGAATGATGTGAAGAATTTCTCTATCAGATGGAATAAGAACTGCTTTCGCGGCTTCAATTACTCGATCTACATCATTTTGTGTAATTTCTTTATTTTTAACCGGAACAACTCCAGAAGAGTTAAAACAATAAATATGATTTCCAGCAATTCCCACTGAAGCGGAATCTAGCTCTTCAATCCCGGCCATCATCTTTGCTTCTTCAATTGAAGATCTAATCGACTCAACCGTCTTTTCTATGTTAACAACCGAGCCTTTTTTGAGGCCATGGCTAGGGTGGGATCCCACTCCTAAAATTTCAATATTTTTTCCGGATTTATTCGCAATAAGCGTACAGACTTTTGTAGTTCCAATATCCAAAGCGACAATTACACTTTTGGTACTCATGAGATTCCCTTCTCAATTACTCTTCAAACAGAAGAGGGCAGATTCATTCTGACTAAAAACTCGAGACTCCATGTCTCTGTTAAATTCTAGATTTTGTCAGAAAACTTGACAACAACCTTTTTCGAATTTACCAGGTTGATGCTACTTGGGTAACGTTTACTCTTAGTTAAGAAGCCAACGACCTTCGTTAATTTACTAATTTTTTCTTCCCAAAAATCGGATCCTAGAAAAACACTTGTGGCCTTACCACCCAAAGCAAAGACAATTGTTAAATCATTGTTTTTGCTAAAAATAATTTCTGAAATCTGCTTTCTTAAATCCACTTCCATTAATTTAATAAAGTTAGCTAATGCTGTAGGGGCATCAGTTTCCAACTGATCCATGCTCATCGCTAAAAGTGGTAAATTGTAATTTAATTTTTTTTCGGCCTTCATTAAATTTTCATATTGAGGCTCGTACAATTTTGCATTGTCTGCCAATATCGCCGAATAATGTTCTTCACCATTCATTTTATAGATTTGAACTTTGGCGAGTGGAGCTGGACAAGTTAATTGGATATTTAGTGTCTTAATGACTGGGTTATAAAAAATCCTGTAATCAGATAAAAAATATTTCTCATGCAATTTCTCAGAAAGAATTTTCTCTTTTACTTCTTTGAGAGAATGATTTTTTTCAAACTCCTTCATCACAGTCATGGCAAACATTCCAGATGACTTAGAAGGGCATTCTCCGAAGTAAGTTCGATAATTTATGCTTTTCTGAGTAAATCTATCAGGAACATTCGCGAATGTTTTAAATGAAAAGGTGAGGCTTAATATTGATACTAAAAAAATACCCATATATTAATGATAGGGCATTTTTACTTCCAGTTCAAACTCAATTCCATAGAAGTGATCCATTTCAAATTGAATGATCCCAACTATGGATTTAAATTGATCCCAAGATGCTCCTCCAAGATTTTCCATGAAGTTTCCATGCTTAGGACTAATACGAAGATTGCCTACTTGCACTTCTTTTAGCCCGAGTAAATCAATCAATCTTCCGGCCTGCAATTCTTTAAGTGGATTTTTAAAGACACAACCACAATTCTTTGTAGTTAGAGGTTGAGTTTTCTTTCGGTACTCTAAGTAGTCTTTTATTTTTTGAGAAATAGCTAAATCAACTCCTTCATGAAAAAGAGTTGCTTCAATAATCACTTCACCGGGCCTAACAAAATGATTATGACGATAAGAAAAACTTTTCGGATTAATTTTTTCAATCCGAATGTTTCCATTCTGATCCACTAACTTCACTTCCTTAACTAATCTTCCAATTTCTCCTAAATTAGTACCTGCATTCATGAAAATTGCGCCACCAAGACTAGCTGGAATGCCCGTAAATACTTCCCAGCCCTTTAAACCAAATTTTACTGCGTGGGCAGTAAGATGATTAATGCCAAGTGAAGCAGGCAGAACATATTCATTTTTTACTTCTGAAAGATTTTCTAGATCGAATGGAAAATCTAAATGAAGAACGTACTTATCACACACAGGAGGAAGAATTTGGTTTGCTCCCCAGCCGACAACAATAAAATTTCCATTTAACAAAGGCATTAGCTTTTGAAGAGCAGCAACAGACTTAACAATAACAAGATCTCCACGGGAAGCTAACTTAAACGTCGTATAGCTTGTGAGATCTTCGTTAATATGAAATTCGCAATCTTCAATCTTTTTAATTTCATCATGTATCATAAAGCTTTAATCATCTCTCTAATCTTTTTCGAAATGGCACCTGCCCCAAGGGTTAAAAAAATGCAGTCTTTATCTTTTTTAGAAATCAAGATTTCCTTCATTTCATCAAGAGACTTTATATAAGTAACTTTTTTGCCTTTGTTTTTCATGGCCACGACAAGTTCTTCTGATGTAATTCCCGCAATCGGCTGTTCACTCGCAGCATAGATTGGAGAGATAAAAATTTCATCAGCTCCTTCAAAGCTTTCCTGAAACTCATTCCAAAAGTTCTGAGTCCTCGAATATCGATGAGGCTCAAATACGACACACAAAGGTCTGTGATCTACATTTTTTAATGCAGAAATAGTGGCTTTAACTTCAGTTGGGTGATGTCCATAGTCATCAACTACAAGAAATGAATTTTTTTCATAAAGCTTTTCAAGTCGCCTTCCCACGCCCTTAAAGCTCAAGAGCCCCTGTTGAATGGTTTCCCAATTTACTTCTGCTTGATGTGAAATAGAAATGGCAGCAAGTGTATTTGAAACATTATGCATACCCATCAAGTGAGTTTCGATCGATCGAATTTTTTCAGCTTTAAAATATAAATCAAACTTTGTTCCAGAGGCGGAAAGTGAAATATTTTTTGCAACGTAATCTGCATCTGATTCAGGAATATTAATTCCATACCAAACAACAGGGCGTTTAATTTTATTTTTTATTGCCATTGAATTGGGGTCATTAAAATTTAGAGCAGCTCTACCGTAAAAAGGGAGCTTGTTCACAAATTCTATAAAAGCTTCAACAATTTTTTCTTCCGTTCCATAGAAATCAAGATGATCATTATCTATATTTGTCACAGCGGCCATAATAGGATTAAGCAGTAAGAAAGAGCCATCAGATTCATCAGCCTCTGCGATTAAATATTGGCCATCTCCCTTTCTTGCATTTCCACCTAAGTTATGAACAATCCCACCAATGATATGGGTTGCATCTAATTTGGCCTCTTGAAAAATTGTGGCAATTAAAGAAGTGGTTGTCGTTTTTCCGTGAGATCCGGCCACAGCGATTCCAAACTTTAGGCGCATTAGTTCGGCCAGCATTTCTGCTCTTCTGATCATGGGAATATTTAACTCTGCTGCTCTAGAAAACTCTGGATTTTTATTATCAATAGCAGAGCTATAAATAACGAGAGTTACATCCTCTACATTTGAAGCAGAATGCCCAATATATATTTCTGCACCTTTCTTCTTCAAATTATCTGTAACAGAAGAACTGTTTAGATCAGATCCCGAAATTTTATAACCAAGATCAAGTAGTACTTCCGCAATACCGCTCATCCCGATTCCGCCAATACCAATAAAATGTAATTTTGTTGTTTTAAGCCATCCCAACATGGGTTTTAATCTCGCGTAGAATTTCATCGCATGTATTATTACGCGATAAAGTAGTTTGCGAGTATTTTAGCTCTCCATTAGCGGCCTTGACTATAAAATCTTGGGCCCTCTTCAAGCCTTCATGATGTGAAAGTGATGGATCAAGAACCTCAACTGTAAAGTCTGACTCTTCTTTGAAAATTTCGGCATTATAGAATTGGTGATTGTCGGTAGCTGCAGGAAAAGGAAAAATCAGTACTGGTTTTCTGATAATGGCCAACTCAGAGATAGTACTTGCTCCAGAGCGACAAATTATCACATCACACCATTCATATTCTTTCTGAATATCATCAATGTAATTCATCGGAATATAGTTTACTTTGCTTTCAATCTCTGGTGCCTTTTGGTCACCACCTATTTGATGATGAATAGAAAGGCGATCAATCGGTGGATTTTTTAAAATATCAAATATTACTTTATTAATTTGGGTTGCACCTAAACTTCCGCCAAAAACCAGGATTTTAAGTTCTCCATCGAATTCTTTTTTTGGAACTGGCTGTATCGATTTACGAGTAGGGTTTCCTACAACCCTTATTTTCTTTTTTAAAGCAGAACTTAGTCCTCTAGTTTTTGTAAAATGAACGAAAATAAGTCGAGAGATCCATCCTAAAATTTTATTGGTCAATCCCATCACTGCATTTTGTTCAATTATAAAAACTGGAATCCCAAGAAGAAATCCGGCCAACAAGGATGGGCCACAAACATATCCACCGGCCCCTACGATAAATCGCGGGCGCTCTTTCGCAAAAAATACTAACAATGAGATAAAGCTCTTTAAGTTATCAAATATATTTTTAACTAGAGTAAGTGGATTTTTAGTTCTTAAAGGTTTTGAATCAAGATTTCGGACATTTTGGCCAGCAAACAATTTATAATCAAGCGCTCTTTTACCTGTTAGGTAGAGTATCTCAAATTCTTTTTCCTTGAGTGCTTCACCAACTGCTAGTGCAGCATTAATATGACCACCAGTACCACCCGCAACAAGAACTGCAAATTTTTTCATACACTAAACGCACTTTTTAGAGCACCAACAGGACTCTGCTTTCCAAGATTTTTAACTTCTTTTATGTCATTAGGTTGAATTCGAATGCAGGCAAAAATTAACCCAATTGCAGCTAAGTTAGCAACCATTGATGATCCACCATAACTAATAAAAGGTAAGTTTAAACCTTTAGTTGGAAGTACCCCAAGAACGACACCCATATTCAAGAAGGCCTGAAATCCAATTGAAAAAACAATAGTTGAAATCATAATGCTTCCAACTCTTGATTTAAGTGAAATGGCCATTTTAAAGCCTATAAAAATAAAGCTTATAAACATTAAAGCAGTGATCACAACACCTATAAAACCTAGCTCTTCACCTACAACAGAAAAGATAAAGTCATTATAGGCCTCTGGAAGATAGAAGAGCTTTTCATTACTATTACCTAGCCCTTGACCAAAAAATGATCCATTAGCAAAAGCAAGAAATGATTGAATCACCTGGAAGCCTGTTCCACGTGGATCTTTCCAAGGATCCATAAAGGCGAGTAAGCGCTTCACGCGGTAAGGAGCAGAAACCAAAATTCCAAAAGCTCCAATAAAGCCAACAACTAAAACTGAATAAAAATATTTGCGAGGGAAAGAACTCAAAAATGCGATAAAACCAATAATCATTGCAGAAATAAAGAATGTACCAAAGTCTGGCTGTAGAATAAAAATAGCGAGTGGATAAACTAGGCCAGATAAATAAAGAGCTCTTTGCTTAGGAGTATAACTATTAAAATTTTCAAAATAACGAATTGCTGCAAGCATTAGGGAATATTTTAAAAACTCACCTGGTTGAAGGTTCATAAAACCAAGATTTAACCAACGTCTTGAACCTTTTATCACAACACTAAGCCCTGGAACCAAAGTTAGTGTTACCAAGAAACCAAAAAATGCGTTTATCTTGTAGGCCTGCTTATAAAGATACAAAATTTTTAGTTTTGAGAAAACAAATGCTAAACCTAGCCCCATGGTAATGAACACTAATTGCTTAGTTAAAAAGAAAAAGCTGCTTCCCATATTTTCTGTGGCGTACATATAGCTTGCAGAAAAAACCATGATGACACCAAATAGTATCAAAAAGAAGATATTGATAAGAAAGTAATTAGTTAACTTTTCTAATCGGCCATTTTTAATTTCATTCATGATTTCACCAGAAGAATAATGTTTCTTCTAGTGTAACGTGAGTTCAAATCACGCTCAATAAGTCTTTGTAGAAATTAATGCAAATGAGGAAGTAGGAAGGAAGAAGCATTGAAAATGCCTCTTCCCCGAATAACTTTTAGAGTTGGAAAATAAGTTTCTTGTAGTAATTACCTTTCTCTTCAAAATCACGGAACACATCAGTGCTATCATTTCCAGGACAAAGAAGGATGGTGTCTCCAGTTCTAGACTTTTGGTAGGCCAAAAGAACTGATTCATCAAAAGAACCTACAAGATAAGTTTGAGTTACATCACCTAAAACACGGTTCATTGTTTCTTTAACTTCGCCAACAAGAACTAGTACTCTTACTTTTTCACGAATTACATTGGCATACTTATCGAATGGAATACCCTCAATTTCTTTTCCACCAGCGATAAGAATGACGGGATCTTTAAAAGCTTCAAGAGAATGCTTAAGTTGATCCATTGTCTCAGACTTTGCATCGTTGTAAAAACGAACGCCGTTCTTTTCCACTACGAATTCAAGACGGTGAGGGATGCCAGGAAATTTTTCAATACAATATTGAATAGCAGAATCCGAAACCTTAAGGGCCTTACAAGCAGTCATCGCGGCCATTAAATTTTCACGGTTATCAACACCTACAATTCTCATATCTGTAACTTTATATTCTGAATGGTAGTGAATATTTGAATGGATTCGCTTGTCATGGAAATGAGTACCTTGAATTTCTCCAATAACTCCCATTGTAACGAAAGATTTTCTAGAATACCAAAATGTTTGGGCCTGTGAACTTCTAAGAACTGAATTTGAAGCAAGCTTATCAAAATTTACAATTAAATAATTTTCCGGTCCTAAATTTCTAGCAACCTTTAAAGCAGTATCAAGATATTCTGAAGATGATTTAAATCTTCCAAGAAGATTCTTTTCTTCAAGATTTGGATATATTGCAAGAATAGGTTTGAAGTTATCAATTGTTTGTAATTGCTGAGGAGAAACTTCCACAACGCAATAATCGATCTCATCTTTATTTGGTAAAGAAAGAAAATTAATGAATGGTTCTTCTGAGGTCCCACCAACAAAAACATTCTTCTTATCTACTTTAAGTGTGTAACCAATCATGTGGGAAATAATAGTTCTTCCATGACTTCCACAAACAGCGATAACTGGCTTTGAACAATTTTCGTAAGCGAAAGCAAAATCAGAATAAACGGCTCGACCATGCTCGCGAGCAACTCTTAGCTGTGAAAGATTCGGATCTACAGATGAAGAATAAACAATCAAATCTGCTTCAATAAAATCTTCATCCCTATGTTCACCAAGAGTCATACTTGGTGTTGGATTAATTTTTTTAAGTCGCTTCACTTGCTTATTTAAATCAAAGATAGGCTTAATATCGGTAACCTTAATATCACAACCCAATTGAGTGAATAAATGAATGAGGGCAAATCCTGTTTTTCCAAGGCCTACAACGAGGACTTTCTTCCCCTTATACTTTTCCATATGCTTCTCCTAATTATCTTAACTTGAGTGTCGCTAGTGCAAGAATGGCAAAAATCAAACTTACAATCCAAAAACGAACAATAACTTTTGTTTCAGGCCAACCCATTAATTCAAAATGGTGATGAATTGGGGCCATTTTGAAGATCCTCTTACCACGACTTTTAAACGAAGCCACTTGAAGAATTACAGATAGGGCCTCAATTACAAAGATTCCACCAATTAACACGAAGAGAAATTCATTTTTAGTTAAAACTGCAATAGTTCCTAAACAACCACCCAGTGATAGAGAACCAACGTCGCCCATAAAAATTTCTGCTGGATAAGCGTTGTACCAGAGAAATCCAACACCGGCCCCAATGATGGCCGATACTAAAACAAGGAGTTCCCCAACATCTGGAACATGAGGGATTAATAAATAATTTGCTAATTCCGCATGGCCTGAAAGATAAGCAAGCAAACCCAGTGTTGCTGCAGAAATAATTGTCGGCCCAATCGCTAAACCATCTAGTCCATCAGTTAAATTGAGAGCATTTGAAGATCCTACAATCACAAATGCTGCAAAGGGTACATATAACCAACCGATGTCAAAAACTGGATCTTTAATGAAAGGCACATAAACATTTGAATCAGTGATATTAAATTTAATCATCACGAATGACGCTATGAGTGCTGTTGAAAATTGCCAAACGAGTTTCTGTTTTGCACTTACACCCTTGGTATTTTTCTTTAAAACTTTTAAATAATCATCCAACCCCCCAAGAAAGAAGTAGGAAATGGTGACGAAGAGGGCAATCAAAAATGGAAATGAAACAAAATTACCACAGAGCACACAAGCAATAACGGCACTACCCAAAATAAAGACTCCACCAAAAGTTGGTGTCCCTTTTTTCTTTTTGTGAGTTTCAGGCCCTTCCTCTCGAATACTTTGTCCAAACTGCTTGAGTTTCATCAGAGCAATAAATCTCTTTCCCCAAACAATTGAAACGATAGTAGCGATGATAAAAGCGAGAAATGACCTAAATGTAATATATTTAAATATATTAAATAAATGGTGATTTTGACTTAGTGGGTAAAGCCAGTGATACAGCATGTTTATCCCTTTAAAAAAGATAAACTTAAGTTATATCGAAGAGTGACTCCAATTGTAAAGAGCGAGAGCCTTTAATAAAATGAAATGGATATTTCTTTAAACAATCAGCTCTATATTCATTCTTAAAAGCGGCACTACTTTCACGAGACTGTCCCTGTGGATTTCCTGCCAAATAATGAGAGGCAAATCTCCCAACAAAATAAACATGAGGAAAACCCAAACTTTTAACAAAAGCTCCAACTTCCTGATGATAGCCCGGAGTTGAATCTCCTAATTCATTCATGTCGCCTAAAACAACACAAGTCTCATCTAACTTAGAACCCTGACTTAATATACTTTCTTTAAACCCTTCAAGGGCCGCCTTCATAGAAGAAGGATTTGCATTATAAGCATCAAGGTAGACTTGCTTACCTTCAAAGTCGATCCATTCTGAACGATTCTTAGTCGGCCTAAATTCAGCTGCAGCAGAAATGATTTGAGATTTTAAATTTGGAAAAAAATGACAAGCAATGAAAGCACACGTCACCAGATTTAACTTATTATGTTTTCCAGTAATAAAATCATTAAGAGCGAGAATTTCATCTCCCTTAAAATTAATCTTCCCACCATTAGAACAAAATGAAACTTGAGCACGGGCCTCTTTTGATTCACCATAAGTAATTGAACCACTCGTCCCTGGCAGCTTCTTTAAAAAGCTATCATCTATATTGATAAGATAAAAACCTTTACCAGCAGTTACATTTTTTACAGCATGGTAAAGATAACCTTCTTCCTCAAAAACTTTTTCTTCTGAACCAAAAAACTCCAGGTGAGTAGCACCAATGTTAGTAGTGAGTCCGGCATTTGGTTCAGCAATATCACATAGAACTTTTATCTCTCCCGGATGATTACTTCCAAGCTCAAGCACAACAAATTGAGTCTCTTTGGTTACATTCATTAAGGTAAGAGGAACACCAAGATGGTTATTATTGTTTTTCTCCGTGGCAACAATCTTTCCAGGAAGAATCTTATTCAAAATAAAACTCAACATCTCTTTATGAGTTGTCTTTCCATTTGAGCCCGAAATAGCAAATACTGTATTTTTAAGGTTAGAACTTTTCCAATCAACAATATGTTCATGAGTTAATTCTTGAAGAAAAGTAACACTATCTGTAACTGGAATAAAATTTGTATCAGGGAATTTAGCTTTTAATGCCTTTACCTTCCCATCATTTACTAAATCTTGCTGATAAACCACTATAGGGCATTTTTGATTTAATAAATTATCAATGACATCTAAAGGATTTACTTTTACACCCGGGATAGCTACAAAAACTGATGGATGATGATATTTTCGAGTATCAGTGCAAAAGCTATAGGCCTGAGATAAATCAACACGACCAGCATCTAAGACTGACGGACATTTTTTAAAATGAGCTAACTTAATCATCGTCTATTTCCCTGACAAAAAATTATCAACTTCACGGATATCACTATAGGGATACTTTATACCGTGCTTTAAAATATAGTCTTCATGACCTTTACCCGCTAGTAAAAGAATTTCATTTTCAGTTAATTGCTTAAATGCTTCTTTCACTGCATCTGGACGCTCAACTATTCTCACAACCGAATGAGATTTAATTCCTCTCAAAATATCATCAATGATCTGATCTGGATCTTCTGATCTTGGGTTATCACTTGTAACATAGATTTCATCGGCCCAATGATCTACCACTTGACCCATTTGAGGACGTTTAGTCCGATCGCGATCTCCACCACAACCAAACAAAACTTTCACTTTATGTTTTGGGAAAGATTCTCTTATCGCCTGACAAATATTATCTAAAGCATCTGGTGTATGAGCAAAATCCACAACAATAAAATTTGATCGATAGGGGCGTACATAAAATCGACCTTCGGGCGGAATTAGTTTTTCATAGTCAAAACTATTTACCTGATAAGCACTTTCAATAATCGCCCTCGCAACTTCTAAATTATTTTTGTTAAAACGAACTTTAAAAAACAAAGGAAGAGGATCATGAATCAAAGGGGCAGTTGTAACTTTTGAAGCATAAAGCTCCGAGAGCCTTTGAAATAATTCCTTTTGCTCATGAGGTACGAATAATTTTGAATCTGCTTTTAAGTAATTAAAGATAAGTGTTTTGGCCTGAAAATATTCATCCATGGTTTGATGATAATCAAGATGATCTTGAGAAAATGACAGCCAACCAGCACTGTCGAACTTTAAACCATAAAGTCTTTCTTGGATTAGAGCATGTGAACTTGCTTCTAAAACACAAAAATCCTTATCCTGTCCAAATCTATTCAAAAATTTTCTCAAATCAATGAGGCCAGGGGAGGTTTGACCAAAATCGAGCAATGTCTTCTGATATTCTCGAACTCCAAGTGTTCCAATACTTAGACCCTTTTTCCCGGCCAAGGTACCAAGCTGAAGTACTAAATCAGTGGTTGTTGTCTTACCATTGGTGCCTGTTAATGCAAAAATTTTTATATTCGGCAGAGGATAAATAAGATCAAGAAGTTCTTTCTGAATTCTAGGCCAATCATTTTCGTGAATAACAGAACAATTTTTTGGTAAATTGGGTATCGCCCGATTAACAACAAGCCAAGCAAATGGGAATTGGGAAATTCGATCCTGAAATAAATCAATCGATTTAGAGTCAGTTCCAATTTTATAAAACAATAAACTCGTTGCTTTAGAATCTTGAACTTTCCACTCAATATCTTCAATGACTAATTTCGGTAGGGAAACTTTTAAAATTTTCGATAAATCATTTTCATTCAACATAAGTAGGGGCTTCAAAAAGAAGTCTAACGGCATTGTTTTCAGCAATTGGAGTTCCTGCAGGAATTGACTGCTTAGTTACAACACCAAATCCATTAATTTCTAAATGAATACCGCGTTCTTCAGCAAGTGTCATGGCACTTGATTTATCAAGCCCTACAAAATTTGGAATTAGACCAGGAGCAAATGTTTTAGTCGCAGCAGACTGTTGCATTTGAACTTCGTCCAAATTATCTTTATTTGCTTTTTCATCGTACTTCGCAAATTGAGCAAAATCTTTTTTCTTATAAAGAATATATTGAGTTATTTTTTTAAATATAGGGGCAGCAACAGCATTTCCATAGTAACCATTTTCACTAGGATGATCCACGTAGACCAAAACCACGAACTTTTTATTAACATTTACAGGGAAACCAACAAAACTTGCAATGTAGCCATCATATCCACCACGAGGAGAAACTCTTTGGGCCGTGCCTGTCTTACCAGCGATTTCATAATGAGGGATTTTTGCATTACTGCCTGTACCTTCACTAACAGCTTTAATTAACATATTGGAAATAGCTTCAGCGGTCTTCTCGGAGATGATCCTATTTTCTGGTTTAATTTGTGTAAGGTCATTTCTTAAAAATGTGGGTTTTACCAAGTAACCACCATTAGCAAATACAGCATAAGACCTGAGCATCTGAAGAGCAGTTGCAGCAACACCTTGGCCAAAACTTATATTACTTAATGTAAGAGGACGAACTTTGTCCGTATCCTTGTAACTTAGAATACCTTTGGATTCACCAGAAATTTCTATACCAGTTTTTTGTCCAATTTTAAATTTCTGAAGTGATTCATATAATCTTGGGTATTTTAAACTAAAGGCAATTTTTGTTGTCCCAACATTAGAACTGAATTTCAAAATATCACCAACAGTCAGCCATTCAAATTTTTCATGACTTTCAGCTTCTGACACCCAATGATTTTGAACTTTAATTTTTCCGTATTCGCAGAAAAATTTTGTCTCTGGCTGAGCTATTTTATGTTCAAGAGCAGAAGCAATAGTAATTGTTTTAAAAATAGATCCTGGCTCAAAAGGGTCTGTTACAAAAGCGAGTTTACGTAATTCGCCAGGAAACTTAGCAGCTAGATTTGGATCATAAGTTGGATAATTAGCAATCGCTAAAATCTCTCCCGTTTCAGCATCCATAACACCTGCACCACCACGAAAAGCTTTATGGTGATCAACAGCTTCTTTCAAATAACTTTCAAGGGCCCCTTGAATATCTTTATCAATTGAAAGGTGGATATCTTCTGCTACTAACTCAGATGCTTTGGTTTCATATTTAATCGGGCGACCTTTGGCGTCTCTGATATATTTAACAACTTGAGGATTACCTTTAAGTTGTTTATTCATACTATTTTCAATGCCCGCAAGACCATTGTTATCAATACCAACAAAACCTAAGGTCTGAGCAAGTAATTCTCTATTTGGATAAACCCTTTCAGAATGGGATTCAACAAATACAGCATCTAATTTCTTGATCTTCTTCAATTGATTTTCAGAAAGCGTAATTTTTCTTCCAAGCCAAGTGTACTTGTTACGTTTTTGAACTAGAGAGCGAAGTTTTTGATAAGGCAATTCAGGAACAATTTGTGAGAGCTGTTTTAGTTGTTTGTAGTATGCTTCTGTCTTTTTCTTTGGAATGGTAAAGAGATTATAGACATGAACATTAATGGCCAGAGGATTTCCACCTCTATCTAGAATATTTCCTCGATTAGGATACTCTTTAACTTCACGAATGAATTGGCTTTTAGCATAGTTTATAAGCTTTGTTTTATTAACAACCTGAATATAAAAAGCTTTGCTTATTACAATTGAAAATAAAAAACAAAAAATAAGAAAACTAAAAAAAATTCTATTTTTCACAAAGCCTCTAAGGGATTAGGATTATTTGCTCAGGACCAGGTTCTTTCAAATCATACCTAACCGCAAATTCTCGAAGTCTTGGAACAGACATCTCTCGGGCCCGTTGTGCTTTTAATTCTTTATTTCGAATGATCGATTTTTGAATATCATTTTGAATATTATTAAGTTGGTAGGCCTGCTCAATACCTTTCATTCTAAAACCAACAAACAATACTGCCAAAGTCGTAAAGGTTAGGGTGAAAGGCAATGCTTTTGGATTAAATAAAAACTCAAGTAATCTATTTTTAAATTGGAACTTGCCTTTTTTTCTTAGTGCCATCAACCCTCCCTAGTTGAGTATCTCGTTGTAATAATCGAAGTTTTGCACTTCTTGAACGAGAATTCTGAGACAACTCTTCATCCGTCGCTGTCATTGGCTTCTTAGTTAAAATTGTAGCAGAAAAATCTTCTTTCTCCACTATTTCTTTAAACGTATGTTTTACAATTCTATCTTCTAATGAATGAAAACTTATTACGGCCAAGACTCCGCCAGGAGCAAGAAAAGGCAACAGCTTTGGTAGAGTATTTTCTAAGACAGTAAGTTCTTCATTCACTGCAATTCTTAAAGCTTGAAATGATCGAGTCGCAGGATGAATTTTTCCATGACGATCTTTAGGTGGGTAAGCATGAAAACAAATATCCTCAATCTGTCCCGTAGTGGCGATTTTTTCTTTTTGTCTTAGTTCAACTATTCTTGCGGCAATCTTTCTTGATAACCGCTCTTCTCCATATTGAAATAATATATCTGCAATTTCTTTTTCTGAAAGCGTATTGAGTAAATCAGCTGCAGTTGGAATTGAGTTATCCCCATAGTTCATTCGCATGTCGAGTGGAGCATCAGCACGAAAACTAAAACCACGCTCCATCTTATCAAATTGGTGAGAAGAAACACCGAGGTCCATTAAAATTCCTGCCAATTTCCCTTGCATGGAATTTTTCTCACACCATTCTGGAAAAGAATTAAAGTTCATATTCAAAAGATGAACTTGTCCCTCTTTTCCTCGGGCCTTGATATTACTTTCGCCATTTTTTAAAGCATCTGGATCTTGATCAGTAGAGTAAACGATAGAACCGGCCACATGGTCCGATAATGCGAAAGTATGCCCACCGGCCCCAAAGGTTAGGTCAGCAAATATTTTTGATCCTGAAGCTTGAGAGCCAAGCTCTAAAGCTTCAAGACATTCTTTTAACATGACTGAATAATGGGCAAGGTATTCTGACATTATTTTAAAACAACTTCTAAAATTTCTTGATGGTGGGATTTTAAAAGCGTTGGATCAGTAATGACAGCATATTTATTTTCTGGGGTAAAAGTTATCGGATTTTTTACTAAATCAGGGATAACTTCCACTATAAACTTTTGAGCAGAAACATAATTTGATTTCATCACATCCATAATTTCTTGAACTGTACAGTGCTCTTCTTTCCAACAATCATAATCAGTCACCATAGCAACAGTTGCATAGGCCATTCCAGCTTCTTTAGCTAAAAATGCTTCTGGTACGTTAGTCATACCAATCACACTTGCACCAAAACTACGGTAGATTTTTGATTCTGCTCGAGTAGAAAATTGTGGGCCCTCAATACAAATGTAAGCTCCACCAAGATGGGTCGTTACCCCAGCTCGTTTACTAGCTTCATACAATCTCTTTTGAAGTGATTTTTCTACTGGATCAGCAGCTGAAACATGGCCAACCATTCCACCTTCAAAAAAAGATCTCTTTCTCATTCCCTTGGTCCAATCAATAAATTGATCAACCATAACAAAATGCTTGGGAGCATATTCTTCTTGCAAAGATCCAACGGCAGAAATACTGACAATGGTATCTACGCCTAATTTTTTTAAAGCAAAGATATTAGCACGATAATTAACTTCACTTGGAGTAAAGCGATGGCCACGTCCATGTCTTGGAAGAAAATAAAATGAATCACCATTAACTTCCACTTCCATAATTTCAGAACTTGGATCGCCAAAAGGGGTTTCTACTTTAATTTCATTTTTAATTTTAATTGCATCTAGTTTATAAATTCCGCTTCCACCAATAACTGCAACTTTAATTTCAGACATATGAACCTCTTAAGCAAGCATACCAGTTAGATCAACAACCTTTCCAAGAGACTTAGATTGACGTCCATTCATGCTACTTGATTCATCTCTCTCGGCCTCTTCTTTACAAAAGATACACATTTCAGCTGTTGGTCTTGCGAGTAATCTCTCAAACTTAATCCAAGATCCGCATTCAGAACAAAGACCATATTCATTTAAATCAAACTTCTTTAAAGCTTTCTCTATTTTTTTTGCATAGAAAACTTCACGATTTCTAAATCTAAGAAGGTGAGAATTATTATAATCAGAAATTGATTGCTCAACCTCATCGCTTCCTTCTGGAGCAGAGAGAGAAATTTCAACTGCAGAATTATTTTCGTTAAAAACTAAACTTTGTTTT
This sequence comes from Bacteriovoracaceae bacterium, assembly GCA_050247975.1. Lineage (GTDB taxonomy): Bacteria > Bdellovibrionota > Bacteriovoracia > Bacteriovoracales > Bacteriovoracaceae > Peredibacter. Next base: position 114,399 of record JBFWTE010000005.1, on the reverse strand, counting down.
TCATCTAATAATTTTTGTCTCAAAACATCCAACTGCTTTTTTGTCAGCGGTTTAATCTTATCGTACATGAGAACCCCTTTAACTTTTAACTATTCAAGTCCGCCCTTAATATTAAGTAGGACTGATTTAGAAACCATTTTTAATGTTTCGAAAACTCCACGACCATTTGTTGCTACAGCTTCAAAACTCGGAAATTTTCTTTTGTTTAACTGATACTCGAGATCCTCTACAGGAACGATATTTGGAAGATCTCTTTTATTCCATTGCATTACCATTGGTACTTTCGTAATGTCATAGCCCTGCTCAGCAAGATTTCTCTCGAGACCCTGATATGACTCAATATTCGCTTCCATCCTCTCAACTTGAGAGTCTGCCACAAAAACTAATCCATCAACTCCTCTGAGAATAAGCTTACGACTGGCCTCATAAAAAACTTGTCCTGGGACCGTATAGAGATGAAATCGAGTTTTAAAACCTCTAATTTCACCAAGATCTAATGGCAAAAAATCAAAAAATAAAGTTCTCTCGTTCTCAGTATTGAGTGTGATCATTTGACCTTTATTTTGTGAGCTGGTTTTTTGATAGATATACTGAATATTAGTTGTTTTACCACCGAGGCCTGGCCCGTAGTACACAATCTTACAGTTAATTTCTTTGGTATGATAATTTACAAATGACATATTAAATTCCACCTAGCGAGAAAAGACGATCCATCTCTTCATCAGTTATATCTTGAAAAAGAAATCCCTCTCGCTTGCTCTCAGGGACTTTTGGAGCTTGCGCAGATGCGTTTTCTTCAAACATACGATCCATTTCTTCCTTGATCATCGAAACTTGTCTTTTTAATTGTCCCGGATTCAAACAATCTTGATAAATGGCACCTAAAAAATATCTTTTGCCTTCAAAGTTAAATGGAAAAAGAAAAATTCCATGTGAAGAAGTATCAAAACCAAATCTGAAATTGTTTGATTCTTCAGAAGTATTAACTAACCCCATTAGTGCTTCAGAGGCTTGCCAAACTCCACTTACTAAAGCAGCAACTGATGTTGTCGTTTGGTTTTGAACAGTGTCGTATACAGTAATACCATCTTCACGAGCAACAAAGAGTCTTGCTTTAATTGCATGCTTCTTAGGATCTAAAATCGACTTAATTTTTTCAGCAACATTGGTTCGTTTCATCTAAAACCTTTTTCGATTCTCTAAGGCTTTGGTGATTGTCATCGGATCTAAATATTCTAAGCTTCCACCAATTGGAACTCCAAAACCAATGCGTTCAACCTTTATGCTCTCAGGTAAAAGTGTTTTAAAGTATGAGCAAGTTGCATCACCTTCTACAGAAGGGTTAATAGCAAGAATAACTTCCTCAATTTCTTTTTCAATTATTTTATTTCGAACTTTATCTAGCGATAATTCATCAGGGCCAATTCCTAGCAAAGGATTCAACACTCCACCTAAAATGTGATAAGTACCTTTAAAGTGTCCACTCTTTTCAATCGCCATTAAATCTGAAGCATGTTCAACCACGCAGAGAACTTTACTGAATTGCCGACTCTCATCTAAACAAATCGAGCAAAAATCCTCATCAGCAAACATTCCGCAATCTTGGCAAAGTTTTAAATTCTTCAATGAAGATAAAGCGGAACCTACAGTTTCTAATTCTGTTGCCTTCCAATTGGTCATGTTCATGACCATACGAAAAGCAGTCTTCTCACCAACACCAGGGAGGCGAGTAAGAGCTTCAACTGCATTTTTTATCACTTCAGGTAATTGAATCACTTAAAATAATCCTGGGATATTCATTCCACCAGTGATCTTAGACATTGCTGACTGAACCATTTCCTGTGATTGCTTTAGGCCTTGATTAACGGCCGTAAGCACAAGCTCTTCCAGAGTTGCAATATCGTTTGGATCAACAGCTTCTTTATTAATTGAAATGCTAAGTAATTGTTGTTTTCCATTTACCTTAACTTTTACAGCGCCACCGCCAGCTGAAGCTTCAATTTCTCTTTCAGAAAGTTCATTTTGAAGTGTGGCCAACTTTGCTTGCATTTGCTGAGCTTGCTTCATTAAATTGTTCATGTTCATAAATATCTCCTAATCATTAAGTATAATTTTATCAATTTTAGAGTTAAATAATCTTTCTGCCTCTTTTACAAAAGGATCATTCAGAATTCTTTGTCGCTTTTCTTCTTCGCGATTTTGTTTAATCTCATCATCAATTTCAACTTTCGTTTTAAAATTTTTATCTTTCTTCTCTTCATGACTTAAAAGTTGAGTTTTAAATTGAATCTTCTCAATATCAATTTCAAAAAAGTCCGAAATCTGATTTTTTAGGCGAGCATAAATATCTTTTTCTTCAAGATATTCCTTAAAAACTGCTGCATCCTCAGGAAATGCCACAATTAAAGAAAATGGCACTAAAGTAGTATCAATTTCATTTAAAAGATTACCATGGGCCAAATTTGCTGCAGTAGAAGGAGAGATTTGTTGAAGATAATTTAAAAAGTCATTCCAAGTCTTAGCTAATGTTGGAAGAGTTTTTTTTTCCTCTACAACCACGGCCTTAGTTTCTGAAGACTTTTGAGGGAGCTCATCAAGCTTTATATCCTCTCCAGTTAAAATAGATCTTCTTAAGGCCACTTTTTGTAATTGGATTAAAATCACTTTTTCAGGATTAATACTGGTAAGGGCCCATGTGAAATCCTTAACCAGAGTCTCATACATCCAAAAAATTTCGGCCAAACTGATTCCAGTTAATGCATCTTGAGCGAGTAATTCTTCTTGATAAATATTTTTTTGGTCATCGATTTGATTAATAATATGAAACAGACCATCTAATATCTGATCACATAATTTTTTAAGATCTATATTTTCATCTACCAGCTGTAGATAGACTCGAGAACACTCTTTTGGCTTTCCAGTCATTAATCCAGTTAATAAATCCTTCATGGCCGAAGTGCTTGCAAGTCCCAGGGCCAAAGAAAGAGATTCTTCGGTGACAATGTTGTTGCCACTTAAACCAAGCACCTGATCAAAAATAGAAAGAGTATCCCTTACGGAGCCTTTACCCAGCTCTGCCAATTTACGAGCAACTTTAGGTGTCGAAAAATTTATTTTTTCAGCATCTGCAATCTTCTGCACATGAGCTGATAAAACATCTACTGGAACATTTTTAAAATCATATCGCTGACATCTTGAAATAACAGTGCCAAGAAGTTTATGAGGATCTGTGGTAGCTAGAATAAATATAGCATGTGCAGGTGGCTCTTCCAGTGTTTTTAATAAAGCATTGAACGCACTTACTGAAAGCATATGAACTTCGTCGATAACGTAAATTTTATGCTTCCCACGAGTTGGTAAGTATTGGACATTCTCAATTAATGCACGAACATCATCAACACTGTTATTTGAAGCTCCATCAATTTCTCGATAGTCCATTGAACTACCAGAATCAATATCTTTGCATGAAGCACAGACTAAGCATGGGTTAAAATCTGGGCGACGATTTTCACATCGAATCGCTTTAGCAAATAAGCGAGCTATTGAAGTCTTGCCGACACCACGAGTTCCAGTAAATAAATAGGCGTGAGCGAGCTTGTCTTGCTTAATAGCATTTTGCAGAGTTCGAGTTACGTGTGTTTGACCAACAACTTCTTCGAATTGTTTAGGACGCCACTTCCTGGCCAAGACCTGGTAGGTCATTAAGTCTCCAAAATTTGTATGTTTTGCGAGCTGGAAAATAGGGGACTACCTACATTAAGTCATGGCGCAAGAGCTAACAATAGAAAAATAAAAAAAGGTTGTAAGAAGATTTTAGACGTAGATAAATTTAGTCAGAAAAGCAGCAGCCTGAGCTTAAACACAACATCCCAAACCACTACCGTTGCTCCATTCCTGGCCTGGCGGGGTTGGTGGCGAAATGCTCATCTAAGTCAGACTGCCGAGGGTGATACTACTGCTATTGCCTTTATTCTGTAAACTGTTGCAAAAGTAATTCTGGCCAATATTTGACTAATATACTTTAATTCTCGACTAGGTATGGTGAAATTATTTTTATTGATCCTATGTGCAGCATTTTCTCAACTGGCCTTCTCTAAGGACACAGATCTTTGTATGACTCTGGCCAATATAATTGCCAAAAATGAAAAGCAACTGGCGACAGTAGAGAAAGAATTCAATCATGCTGAGTCACAAAAGAAGCTGAACATTAAAAAAGAATATCTCACTGCCTCGCAGAAACTTGAACACTCCAAAGTAGAATACATTGCGGCTGATTGCTCAGAAGAATCTATTTTGTCCTGGTAATGATTTTTAATTTACCCCAAGGGAAAATATGAACGCAAAATTAACTCTCGCTGCTCGACTACTATTGGGGTTTATCATGTTCGCAGCTGGTCTGGCCGGACTGCTTAATCTTATCCCTGCACCAACTGATTTGCCTGAACGACTCGTTACATTTAATACAGGTCTTATGGCCTCAATTTATTTCATGCCACTTTTAAAAATCACAGAAACAGTTTGTGGGGCCCTACTTTTAAGTGGATACTTTGTTCCGCTGGCCCTGGTTGTTCTCGCTCCAATAGTGATTAATATTCTTCTAGTGCATACATTTCTCGCCCCAAGCGGATTACCTGTAGCGATTATCGTTGCGGGATTAACAGTCTATCTGTCTTTTTTCTCAGAAAAATATTCAGGAACTATTAAGCAGCTCTTTAAAATGAACAATTCTACGAATTGATGCTCAAAACTAAAAAAATCTTAGATCTTTGGCGACTCTATTTTTTTTATTGGCAAATTAATTTAACTTTTGAAAATTGAGTAAAATCAAATTCAAATTGAGTTGGAGTTAATTTTTGCTTTTTTTCATTGAGTAAAGCTAGTTTTTTGGAGTCCTCTCCTTGGGGAACTGGACCTGCTTTTTTAATAATGGCGCTACTTTCATTAGCTACAGTTTCAAGGCCAGTCAACTTACTATCACAAGTCTTGTCTTCACTTTTTAAATTTGTATGTACGCTGCCGTAGTCTTGAGCAGAATCATCTTCTGCTAACTGAATGCTTAACTTATTTTTTGATTTTAAATTTAAAGTAACTAATAAACTGTCTCCTCCCATAAGGTAAGCAAGATCACCTGTTTCTTTATTCCAAACGGCAACTTCAAAGAACGAATAATCTCCATCGGTACCTTTGAATTGAATAATACTCGTTGCTTCAATTGTTTTTATCGCTTCAATGCCATTTAAGGCCCCATCACTTAAACCTGTCCAAATAGTTATCTTTTTTATTTCTTTATTCGTTTTAATATCTTTTGAGATTAAAAATTGTTGGCGACCATTTTGTTCAAAAATTAATTCATTTGTTGAACTTTTTAGAAGAGTGGTTCCATTTTTTAATTCAGCAGCAAAGCTAGTACTGGTTATTAACAAAGCTAAGTTAATAGACCTTTGAGCATCTTCAGGATACTGCTTCATTAGTCCCTTCTCTTCAGAGCTTGAATTATAAACTCCTTCCCAGACTGACATTAACAGGTCTTCCTTGAAACATACCAAATTTTTATTGCATGAATCATTGCTCCAATGACACTGAAATTCACGATATATCTAAAATGAACACTAGGAAAATCCAATCTAGAGAAAAAAAAGAAATATTTAAATTTCGGGATATTACTTTCAAATTCTCCCATAACATCAAAAGACATTATAAAGTGTTCAAAAATAATTGCCATCAAATAAAATATGATAATTTTTCGAGAAAAATTTTTCTTAAAATAATGAAATAATAAGAACCACCCTAACAAGTTCGGAAAATATTTAGGTAACAAAATAAACCATGGAACAAACGGAATACCATAAGGCCAAAATTCATAGTGTTGAAAATTTAAACTAAGGAAAAAAAGAGAGTAAGTAAGAGCATGAAGTAATATAACAGTTAGAGGAAAATAAAGCGTACTTTTTCGAAGTTGTGTAAGATTCATCGTGAACTTATATTAGTCCATCGTGAATTAAATATTCAACAACCAAAAGGTGCCACATAAACCCTTGGATATCCTTATAGTGGCGGAGATGAAGAGATTCGAACTCTTGATTGGCTTTCACCTTTTTGTATTCACTTACTGTTGTTTCCCGTTGGAATCTTCCCAAATTTTAGAGGCGTCCATCCACTCTTAGATGTTCCTTTTTAACTCCCTGGGTCTTATCATGCACTTCTAGGTAAGACCCACGTTTTAAGTTGTCTACAAAGACAATGAGACACTTTTTTCCTGGATCTTTTGTCGACTTATAAATGAAACCCTCATAGCCGAGTTTTCTAATGATTGTTGAAACGAGTTGGGAATAAGATGTAATTTTGTACATATTCAACAAATCCCACAGACCATAAAAGAGCGATGTGGAAATATTGAATGATGAAATGACTTGCTTATCTGTTAGATCCAAAACTCCGCTAAGCTTAAATTCAATGGCCCAAAAACTATATGTCACAAAGTTACGATCTAATTGAACCTCAAGATTCGATGTCCCGCTACTTTCTGCGAGATAAATAGAATCCTGCCCCTGCTCATTAAAGCGAGAAGAACCCTGTCTTGATCCCTCTACAGATAACGGTTCATTATCATAAATACGATTAATGGCCCTCCACCACTTACCTTCAAGAGGTTGTGGTGCAGGAGTTGCGTTTGAATTAATTTTTGCAGCCTGAGAAGCAAGATAAGCCCTAAAAGTCTGCTCATTTTCACTAAGAGCACTGATTTGTTTTGCAATTATCTTTTTATCCTCTGGAACCGGTTGCTTGAGAAGTTGTTCCAGTTCTTTGGACAATTTATTTTTTGCCTTTAAGGTCATGCTCCCATGGCCTCACCGAATCGCTGCTTTCTTAGGTCTTGCTCGATAATTGGAACATTTTTCTTTGGATTAATTTGCATGAACTCAATTGGCGTAAGACCAAGCAAACGATCCTTTGGTTCATTTAACCAGCGTCTTGATTTATTTTCATCATGACCTGATAGCTCCCATAGATGATGTACGATCTTCACCACAGAGGTTGCTCTCGTTCTTGTCTCCGCACTTACTTTTTTATTTTTAAGCGTAGATACTGAGACACCAATTAACTTGGCCAATAAACTTAATTGAAGACCCAAAAACTCTCTAACTTTAGAAAAATCGAGTTCATGGTCATTGTAGATAGGGGCTTCGCTGGTCTGTAGCATATGACTCCTTCTAGGCTTTAGTTTAGCTCCAGATTGTCTTTATTTTACCACTAACTTGTCGGTATTTCAGCCAAAAAATTGACTTCTGTAAATATTATAAAAAATCAAATAGTTAGCCATCTTGCCATATGAAACAATAGCACATATTCACTGATTATATCTTCATTTCCAGGGTCATAAGTAGACTAAAACCTCCACTACTAAAACATGTGTTTAGAGGTTTTTTCAATTCGAGGGAATAACTTTTAAGAAATTAAACCAACATATGAAAGATCTATTAAAAAACTTTGTACTAACGGGAAAAGGATGGAGCTCCCTTGGCTCACTCAGTTTACTATCATATTTAAATCCAAACAGTCTTTGTCCAATCGTCACGGATTAAAATTAAAAACAACTAATTCATTACAGTAAAAAATTATTATTAGTTCATCATACAAGATGTAGGAGAAATGTTTACATTTGAGCTTTCAGTATATTCAATAAAAATAAAAACTATCGTAGCTACTAGAATTGGCGGAGATGAAGAGATTCGAACTCTTGAATGGCTTTCACCATTACACGCTTTCCAAGCGTGCTCCTTCAACCACTCGGACACATCTCCCAGAGTAGAGCACTGAATTTATCATGGAGGCAGGATTCGCGACAACAAAAAATCTCTTTAATTTGGACTCATCAAGACAACTTGAACAATTTCTTCGTCTGAAACGTTGTTTAATTCAGGATGACCCTTTCGGATTTTTTGAATAAAGTCCTTCAGATCTCCCGAAATCTCAAGATTAATACTTCTTCTTGCTTCACACTCTTCATTAGCGGATTGGGCAGCTCTTGATCTTTGAAATTCTAATCGGTCCTCATCTACTTTCTTCAACAAGACCCTTTCAATTAAACTAAGTTTTTTAGGGGTTAGATTACACTCCGAAGCTTGAGCCACTGTAATACTGAATAATAAAACAAGTGGAATGAGCTTCATAAACGTCCTTAAGCAAGAAGATTTATGACCAATTTAATTTAGAATGAATTTCTAGAGGGTTTTACCTCTATAAGTCGTTCTTCTTTCCTTGAAAAATTGCGACAGTAGGCGAGAGCATTCAAAATGCTTTACCCCTCCCACGACAGAAAATTGATGGTTAAGCCGCTTATCCCGGTTGAGGTGATAACCTAGGCTTAAGGCCCCGCCTTTTGAATCATAGGCCCCAAATACACAGCGCTTAATTCTTGATTGAACCATCGCCGCTAAACACATCGGACAAGGCTCCAAAGTAACGTATAAAGTACAGTCTGAGAGCCTCCAGTTCTGTAATTTTTTAGCTGCCTCAATCATCGAGAGAATCTCAGCATGAGCTGTTGGGTTAAAGTTGGCCTCTTTTAAATTGTGCTGTTTAGAGAGAATTTCACCATTACCAGAAACAAGGATGGCCCCCACAGGAACTTCCTGAGATTTATAAGAAAGCTCGGCTTGCTCAAGGGCAAGCCCCATAAACCATAAATGATCTTGAAGTGAAAATTCCATATTAACTATCTAGCGAAGCAAATTTATTTCTGATCTTAGTTCTTTTACTTTCATGCCAGTAATGAGTCAAAAACTTTAATCTCTGCCTATGCTCTAAATCTGCATTAACAAACTTAACTCCATAAACAATTGAGCGTCCAATGATTGGCTCTCTTTTCGATCTTACTTCGGCAAAGAGCGTAAAGTTCTGATTAAGAATTTCAAGATTAATTTGAATCGGATGTCCTATAGACATGTGATTGAATAGTTCTAAACAAGCAGCTCCCCGTCTTAAATCTGAAAGTCTTCCACGATATTGATGACCATCAACTTCTACTAAACATTTAATATCGGCCCGGAATCGAAAATCGTATTCCCACCAGTGAACTCTTGGAAAATAGAGAGGTGAAGAGATGATATAGCAAGCAGCACCAAGAAAAAACATGCTAAGACAGAAGAGCAATCCCACCAAGGGATGGCCTATGACTAAGAAATTTCTAGTCATTGAAACTAGGTAATAGATCGCAAAGATAACTGACATGTTCCAATAGGAGTAATAAAGATTTGAAAGAGCATTGTAATAAAAATTGTAGGCCACCATTAACAATATAAATTGGAAGATAAAAGAAAAATTCAGAACTGACTGAGTGAATAGTGCCTCGGCAATAAAACCAATCAGAACAAATAGGAATTGCAGTAAAGTAAGAAACTTTACCTTGTCATAGGAATTTTGAAGATTCAGATTTTTTAACATGTATCAATTCTACCATGCTCTTATTAAGAACAAGCTTTAAATTTTTTCCGTCCGGAGTTGGTATTTTTTTTCCTTCAAACTCGGCTTTATCAGTTAAATAACAAACTTCTTTACTCGGTTGATCCACGCCAAAATTCCAAATATCGAACTGGTTTTTACGGGAATGAATATTTAGGGCCGGAATATCTTTGTTTAAATAATAAGATAGTTTTGATGCTATTTGGTAAGTGTTCGCTACGACTGGTCTACCTCCACATTCTTGAACTGTCATTTGGGCCCAATCTTTCCAACCATAAAATTCTTTCAGCCGTTTGATCTTAAAGCCTTCAGGAAAAACCAGAAGAAATCTTGCCGAAAAAATCAAAATGAATGAAGTTACAAGCAATACCTTAGACCATTTTTTGTTCCATAAATCATGGCCAATAGATAAAAGAATTAAAGTTGAAGTTAGGGCAATGGTCCAGTTTGCCTCAACTTTTTTTGAAAAACTTGAAACAAGAAAAAAGATAAGAGTACCTATTGAAATAAATTTTAACGTTTTAAGAAATTGGTCATTTGATTTTTCTTTTATCGTAATCCACCAAACTATCGGACCAGTTAGTGCCCCTGCTAATCCAACTTGAGTGAGAAGATACTCCAAACTGCGTTTTATACTAAATGAAGCAGCTGGACGCTCTAGGAAATGATAACGAATAGAAGGGAAGTCATGCTGATATTGCCATAGAACGTGAGGCAGAAATAGGATGATGGAAATTAATGCTATGAAATAGAACTTTTTATTTAACAGCAGTTTTGGATTCGCAAGAATTGTGAAAAATATGAAAAGTATCCCATGATATTTAGCATAGAGAAGCAATGGAATAGAAAAGATCAACATCAATACAGAAGTTGTATCTTCACTCTCTAAAAATCTTTTCAATGAATAACAATAGCAAGTGGCCATAAAGAGTAATGGCATGTCAGGCAGTGCTAGCAATCCTGAAAAAGAAGCAAGCGGGAAGGCAAAAAAAAGTAAAGCTGCTTTATTATAAGAAGCTCTTTCGGAAATCATTTTCAAAATTAGTAAAAGACTTAAAAATTGCAAAACAATAAATCCAAGTCGAACACTTAATTCTGATTTAGGTAAAAAAGAAAATAGCGCAATCGTCCATGCAACAAAGGGAGGATGATCAAAATATCCCCAGTCTAAGTGCTTTGAATAAAGCCAGTAGTAAGCCTCATCATTTGCAAGCTCAAAATTTGCGGCCACTAAAATTTGAATAATAAATAAAACAAACAGGCCAATTTTTAGATTCTTTGTCATATGTCGCCAAGGTCAATTTTTTATGTTACAAATTTATTCTAAACATTAGCCAAGGTTTTCCTTTGATCAGTCTGGATAGAACAGTCATTATCATACCAACCTATAATGAAATTGCTAACATTGAAAAAATGTTGGAAACCCTGCATCGACTGCATCCTGCACTCAATGTGCTGATTATCGATGATGGCTCTCCAGACGGTACGGCCAATGTAATTAAGTCTTTTCAACAAAAAAAGTCCAATCTTCATTTGATTGAGCGAAAGGGCAAATTAGGATTAGGTACTGCCTACATTCGCGGCTTTAAATGGGCGATTGAAAACAATTACGATGCGGTTATAACCATGGATTGTGACTTTTCCCATGATCCAGAAGCGATTCCAAATTTTGCCGCCAAACTAGGGGATTATGATCTCGTTATCGGGTCTCGCTACACAGGTGGAATTCGTATCATGAATTGGCCGATGCACCGATTATTACTTTCATATTTTGCATCTATCTATGCTCGAATCATCACGGGAATTCCATTTTTTGATTCAACGGGTGGATTCAATGCCTACACTAAAAAGGCTCTTTCAACTTTAAATTTAGATAAGGTTTTTTCAATTGGGTATGCCTTTCAAATTGAGCTTAAATTTAAAATTTGGTCACTGGGTTTACCTTGCATTGAAATTCCAATTACGTTCTCGGAGCGTAATGAAGGTAAATCTAAAATGAGCCGTAAAATCATATTTGAAGCCGTGATTAATGTTTTTAGAATGCGCTTCAAGAAAATCATTGGAACTCTTCAGTGATTGAATCGCTGAAACAAATAGATACATCTATTTTCCTTTTTTTAAACTCCTTACATCTGGAAGTTTTAAACTCTTTTATGGTTTTACTTTCTGGTAAGCTGATTTGGTCCCCATTCATCCTATTTGCTCTTTTTCAAGCATACAAAAAATTAGGAAAGAAAGGTTTTGGCCTATTTTTTCTTTTTTGGTTATTAACCTTAGTTGCAAGTGATGTGACTGCATCCTCACTCTTTAAAAATATTTTTTTAAGACCTAGACCTTGCAAAGAAGATGATCTTGAAAAATTAATTTATCACTTTGGGCAAAAATGCGGAGGGAGATACGGATTTATCTCCTCTCATGCTGCCAATAGTTTTGGATTAATTACCTTCTACTTAGGAATTTTAAATCCTCAAAGTAAGTGGAAGTATTCACTTTGGCTCATTCCTGTAGCGGTTAGCTTTAGTCGCATTTACTTAGGGGTTCATTACCCCAGTGATTTAATCATTGGAGCGATCGTGGGTATTACTTGGGCAAATGCTCTTATTTTTACTTTCAAAAATAGCTTATGGGGCCAGGCGGGACATAGTCCAAATCCCATTTAATTTTTCATAACAAATTCTATCGTGCATACGATTATTTCGACCTTGCCAAAATTCAATGTAATTGGGCTCAACTTCATAGCCGCCCCAGTTTTTTGGTCGTGGTAAAGATTCAATATTAAGAAACTTATTTTCTACCTCTTCAAACATTTTTTCTAATACTTCTCGTGATTCTAATTTTTTACTTTGTGGAGAAGCGATAGCACCTAATTGGCTACCTCGAGGTCTTTTACTAAAATAATCATCAGAAATATTTTCATCTACTTTTTTGGCAACACCTTCAATTCGAACTTGCCGCTGAAGAGGTAGCCACAAAAACGTAAGAGAAACATTGGGGTTGGCCGCAATTTCACTACCTTTAGAGCTGTTATAATTAGTAAAAAAAGTGAATCTATCTTCATAGACTCCCTTTAAAAGCAAAATTCTTGCCCGAGGTCGATTAGCACTTACAGTAGAGAGGGTAAAGGCGTTAGGCTCCTCCACTTGAGCGGATAAAGCTTCATTAAACCAATTAGTGAATTGTATGCATGGATCTGGATGACAATCTAAGGTATCCAATTTGGCAGACAAGTAACTAACACGTAAATTTTCTAAAGTTTTATTTAAGGTATGCATGAGTGATTTTTGCCAATTGCTCAATGAATCGTCAATAAATTTATACTCTCTTACCCGTCATTAGATAGTGTTTAAATGAAGATATTATTTTTTGAACATGATCATTATCAGAGTCATGATATAGATTAGCTAGTTTGGGCCAGTCTCGGGAATTTTCTAAAACATGATCCTTCCATCTTGAAGCGACATAAACCAATAATTTTTGAAAACCTTTTAATACCATTTGATTACTAAATTTATTAGAATAAACATAGCCCAGACCAAAAGAGCTTAAACCACTTAAAAGTTTTAAAATAAATACTCTTTTCTTTGTCGTATTTTCCAATTTACTAAATTCAAGATCAAAGTCATTTTTAAAAAATTTGGAAGCTTCAATTAATCTCAAAGGAAAGATTTTGAAGAGTGAAATTTTTTCTTCTGCAAATTCTCTAATACTCATCTTCCTTAATTTATCCTTTATTTTTTTTGCTACTTCATGAAATTCTTTTAGCAGTTGCTGTGCCAACATTTTTTTTACCTGAATACAAGATTTTGTCTGAGGCCAAAATCTTGTCACTGGGTATTTTTGCCACTATATTCGGCAAAAATTCCCACGAAGGATATTAACCAAGTGAAGATTAAAACAAATTCAACCATAACCTTAATTGATGATGATTTAGACTTGCTGGATTTGTTATCAAGTTTCTTTAAACAACGAGGTTATAGAATCAATGCTTTTAGTAATGCTGAAGAAGCCTTAATAGAAATCGAAAGCAAAAGAATTGAAACAGATGTCGTTATTTCTGATTTGAAATTACCCGTAATGTCTGGAATGGAATTCATTAAAAGAATTCGAAGAACAAATACCGCTCTCCCTATTATACTAATGACTTCTGAAGGAAGTGTAGAAACTGCTGTGGAGGCGATTGAAACTGGTGCCTATGATTTTGTTTTGAAGCCATTACATATTCCTCAACTTTTAATTTCAGTACAAAGAGCATTATTCTTAAATCAAGTTCAAGAAGAAAATTCAAATCTTAAAAGTCTTCTTCAGGATGATTATCCTGGTCTTAAAGGTGTTATTGGCAAATCAAATGAATTTAAAAAGGCACTTGATCTTGCAAAACGAGTGGCCTGCAGTCAGGCCAATGTTCTCATTACGGGGGAAAGTGGTTCAGGAAAAGAAGTTATCGCACGAGCAGTGCATGAATTAGGTGATAAAAAAGATGGCCCTTTTGTTGCTATCAATTGCTCTGCCATACCAGAAAATCTTCTCGAATCCGAACTCTTTGGCCATGCTAAAGGTGCCTTTACTGGAGCCGCTGATAAAAAAATAGGATTATTTGAAGAGGCCAATAAAGGAACACTCTTTTTAGACGAAATAGGTGATTTAAGTCTTCCTCTTCAGGCCAAGCTTCTTCGTGTACTTCAAGAAAGAAAAGTAAAACGTATAGGGGAGAATCAATACAGAGATTTTTCTGCCAGAATTATTTGTGCTACTCATAAAGATTTAAAAAAGGAAGTTACAGAAGGACGTTTTCGAGAAGATCTATTTTTTAGACTTAACGTGATTCCTATTTACATGCCTCCATTGAGAGATAGGCAAGATGACATTATTCCACTAAGCGAATATTTTTTGAAGAAATTTGCTCTAATGAATAACGCTCAGGTAAAGGGTTTTAGTAAAGAATCACTTAATAAACTTATTAACACACAATGGAAGGGTAATGTTCGCGAACTTGAAAACGCCATTGAACGAGCTGTTGTATTAACGACAAATGAGTACATTCAACCAGAAGATTTACCTTCTGAAGATAACTTCACGATGCCAACCTCAGAGGAATTAATCCTCACGAAGCAATTAAATCTTGAAAGTGATCGTCCCGTCACCCTGGATGAACTCTCTAAAAAGTATATCCAATATATTTTTGATAAAAACGGTGGGGCCAAAGAACAAACCGCCAAAGATCTTGGTATCGATCGCAAAACCCTTTATAGAAAACTTAAGGAAATGAATCTTAATTAAATTTGGCACAATTCATGCTTAATAATTATAACTTGGTCAGAATTGACCTCGGTTTTTAAAAAAAATCCTGCAAAAAAGCACCTTGTGCAAAACATTGAGGTGCTTCTCTTTTCTTTGTGTTAAACTAGCACCATGAATTTAATTCCAGAAATAAAACCTAATCAATCAATAGAACTTTTAAAAGAACTTCATATCCTGACTCGTGATGGAAAATTGAATCAGGACACACGCCGAAAACTTAAACAGGTTTATCATTTATATCATTTTATCGAACCACTTTTAAAAGAAGTGCAAAATAACAATGGTAATCTTAATCTGGTGGATCACGGTGCTGGAAAATCATATCTTGGATTTATCCTCTATGATTTATTTTATAAATCAATCGATAATGGAACTATATATGGGATTGAAACCAGAAATGATCTGATATTAAAGTCTCAAGAACTGGCACAAAAATTAAAATTTCAAAGAATGAAGTTTTTAAATCTTTCAGTTGAAGAATCAACTCATTCTGCACAACTTCCTGAGCAAGTTGATATTGTTACAGCACTTCATGCTTGTGATACGGCCACTGATGATGCCATCAAGTTCGCTCTTAAAAAGAAGGCCCAATTCATTGTATTAGTTCCCTGCTGCCAGGCCGAAGTTGCTTCCATTCTTCGTAAAAACAAGGGTAAAAACATTGGCAAATCAGTACTTACAGAAGTCTATCGACATTCCATTCATACGCGAGAATTCGGAAGTCACATCACCAATGTCTTAAGATGCTTAGAGTTAGAAGCTCACGGTTATCAAGTCACGGTTACGGAACTAATCGGCTGGGAGCATTCTATGAAAAATGAACTTATTATTGCTCAATATAAGAATCTTCCAACTCAATATCCTTCCCAGCGACTAAATTCTTTAATGCAAGAATTTGATCTTCAGGAGCTAAACTTTAGATTTAGCCCAAATTTTAATTAATCTCAAAGGTTAATATAGTTGTGAAAATCATTATCCCTAACCCTATGATATAGGCGACCATACAGACTCCTTGTTTGTATATTTTTATTCATAAGTAATATCTGGATGGTTAATTTTATATTCTGTATACTTTTGGGCACATTCAACTTTACCCTTCTCCAATTTACAAATTCGCTCACTATCATTTTTTTGACTGAACATTTCTGGTCTAGCAACCATAACTCCTAAAAAGCAAAAGGCGGTAAATGTAACAATATAATGTAACTTAATATTCATAAGGGCCCTTTTAAATTTAATTTTATCTGATGACTTTTTTACCCATAATAAGACTTGCGACGAAACTTATAACGGCCAAAATCAAGAACACAAAAAGAAGAGTCTTACCAATATCAAGAGATAACCCTCCAATATGGTTTGCTCCCAATAAAATTGCGACTAAACCAAGAATAAAAAATGCAATGGAAGCTCGTAACATAACAGACTCCTTGTAATGCGCGAGACATTGTCTATTTTTTTATGGCACACGACATGCCATCTTGATGCCTTGTTTGTTATTAATCATTTAGGCCAAAGAAGTTGTCAGGGTGGGGTAATTTTCCACTTTTTAATGTCTTTAACAGGGACGACTTGACACAATTTAGAGGCAAAAAAATCTTTCACCTCTAAATGTTTCTATTTTGTTTTTAAAAATTGCTTAACAAAACCTTTTCTTTCCATCATTGTTTTTGCTAGGCCATAGCCCTTAGACAAGTCTTGTCTGAGTTTAATTAAGTCTTTTCTAATTTCATTATATTGTTCTTTTAAAGCAGAGACCTCTCCTGCCTCTCTTTTAGCTTTTCGAGCAGTTGTATTCACATCTTCTGCCTTACTTGATCGATTCATTTTTTGTAATACTTTTGCAGCATGTGCTCTGCGCTTATTCTCAACTGTTTGTTTATTCGACATGGCCCTCCTCCTTAAATTGAAAATTTCATTCCATCAGGCTTGCAAATTACAGACCATTTAAATCTAGAACCTGGCACAAAACGTGCTGCTCAATATCTTATGGAGTGTCAAAGGAGGACTATTATGCTGGATCAAACTCAAATTAAAAATCATTGGAAAGAAATTCAAGATGGAATTAGAACAATTTGGGGAGAGGTAAGTGACAAGGAAATAGCACCAGCAAAAGAGAATATTAATTCTGTCGTCGATATTATTCAAAATAAATTTGGTGAAACCAGGAGCTCTGTTGAGCATAAGTTAAATCAACTTTTAGATTCGTTTGATAATGAAACAGATCGGACGGGTCTTTTGGAATCATCTTATCAAAGACGACCAGAAGAAGAAGACTCTGGAATTGATTATGATTCAAAAGAAATTTTTGAAGATCATCAGCAAGATTTTAATCATTAGGAGTTTTTATGGAGGACTGGCCAGAATTACCATATTATCATTGGAAAAAAACCTACGAAACACTCCATAGGCTTACACAAATTATTGGTAAGGTAAGGCTGTCAAAAAGTAGTTGGGCCAATCATTCATGGAATTCTACACTCTATGTGACTTCAAGAGGTTTATCTACTTCTGCAATTCCTCTGCCCAATCGAAATATTTCTTTAGAATTCGATTTTATAGATCACAAGTTAACTTTTGAGGATAGTAGAGGTCAGTATGATGAAATCTGGCTAAAAAATAAAAGTGTAGCCAGCTTTTACAAAGAGGTTGGCCATATTTTAACTGCTTTTAATATTGAAATGGAGTTTGACCCTAAACCAAATGAATGTGAAGACTGTGTTCCATTTTATCAAGATGAAATTCATCATACATATGAATTAGAATACGTTGAAAGATTCTTTCAAATTCTTGTGAATATAAACAATATCTTTCAGAAATTTAGATCCGATTTTATTGGAAAGAGCAGTCCGGTTCATTTTTTTTGGGGAAGCTTTGATTTAGCAGTCACTAGATTTTCTGGACGAAAAGCACCAGAACATCCAGGGGTCGCTCCTCATATCTCTCCCGAAATTATTAAGGAAGCCTATTCTCATGAACTCTGCAGTTTTGGATTCTGGCCAGGAAGTGAATCTTATCCGCAAGCTGCCTTTTATAGTTATGCTTATCCAGAACCTGCCAAATATTCTAAATCTAGTATCTCTCCAACCTCGGCCTTCTATCATCAAGGATTGAAGGAGTTTATTTTAAATTATTCAGACGTACGTGCCTCATCTGATCCAGAAGATCTGATCTATCAATTCCTGAATTCTACCTATTCATCTTGTGCTGATTTAGGCTTATGGGATAGAGATGCTTTAGAAGAGAGTGTTTATCTCGATCATTTGCAGATGAAGCATGACAACTTATTGCATTTGAGTTGAAAAATGGCGCAACCGCTACGATTCGAACGTAGGACCTCTTGATTCGTAGTCAAGTGCTCTATCCAACTAAGCTACGGCTGCGCAAGAGAATTTAGAGACCATGTTTTAATCAAGAAGTTACAATAATGCAAGACTGAATTTAAAAAGTAACATCTGCACAGCAAAAATACGCCCAGGCCCATGTAAGAATGCATTTTTACATTAAACTTTTCCCTAGGAGGGCCCATCTATGTTGAAAGAATTCCTATCATTTTTAAAGCAGTACGGAGTTATTGGACTCGCCATCGCTGTTATTATTGGTGGAAAGCTCAATTTATTGGTCACTAGCTTAGTTAATGACCTCTTAACCCCACTGATATTTCAACCTGCTCTCAAGGCAGCAGGAGTGAGCAATATCGCTGAACTTAGCTACAACGGCATTATGTATGGCAAGGTTTTCAGCTCCTTCATCGACTTCATGATTGTAGCTTTTGTTATTTTTATCTTCGCCAAGAAAATTACGAAAGAAGAAGTCGTTGCCAAGAAATAAATCAAAACTTGGCAACAATTGAAGTGGTCGTCATATAGTCATAATTTTTTAATTGAGCAGTTGCTGGCAAGTTATCATACATGCCCTTATAAGCAATCTTTAACGAGAAGATAGAGTTTAGAATTGAAGTAAGAGAGGCTTCTCCATTTACTAAATAGTCTTTGCCCGTTGTAAAATTGGGAATGTATTCAAGCCAAAATTTATAAGAAACTGTTTCAGAAAATTTATGTGATAATTCATTATAAAATCTGGCCTTGTTATCGTATGTGTTTTTTATTGGAGAATAACGATCTTCAATGGTGTACCGGTAACTTAATTCTGAAAAAATATTCTTGGAATCGGTTTTAGTATAATAGTATTTTAAACCTGCATCGGTATTATATCTCGCCTTAATTCCAGTAAACTGATTGCCTTCAACAATCTCTCCTCCGACAAGTGAAAGACGTGAAGTCATTTCTCTCTCATACTTTCCGTTTAGATCCCAATTCCTAGCTGAGACACCATTTTGAGTTTCACCATAAGTATAGTGTCCACCGAATATAACTTTATTCTTTATCCACAAATAATTATTAGTCGTTTTGGCATTGATCGTTTGAACTTGAGAATTTCCTCCGGTTTGAATGGTTGCTAATTCAGACTCATTACTTAATTGCGCCCACACCGGATAGCAAACCAAAGTCAAAAACATTGCTACTATTTTCATTTGTATTCTCCTCAGATCAGAGGAGGTACTAACTTTAAATTTATGCTTTGAAAATAATTGAACGATTATTCTTCAGGATCTTTAGTTATGATAAAGATGTTTTTCATCGCTTCAGCTTTTTCGATCGCTAGATAATCAATCTCTTTTACTTTTCTATCTAGGTGGTAAATGACTTTAAGTATGAGCTTGCCCTTCCTGTCATAATAGCAAGACTCGCCATCTCGCGCACCTTGCTCGTTATGAGCAACTTCACTCTTTAATTGTCCATTATCGTAATACTCACGTATGATACCTATTGGTATATCCCAGGCCCAATGATTCAATCCTTGGCCATATAGGCCGGTTTCGGCCACCTTTCCATTGGGATGGTAGTCTGTACGACGAGATAAAGTTCTTCCATTTCGGGTTTCAAAATTTACAGTTGTTTTCTTGGCTGCCGTCATACAAATCTTATTGTGATTTCAGGGGTTTTAGTTAGAATTTCTTCGGCATTCACCTGAAGAATTTTTAATGAATTCTTCAGGTTTTTTATTAAGACTTATAGTTTTGAATAGTTGGAAAACTAGCGCTTTTTGCTTGCTGGAGAAACAACCGCTTGAATTGAACGTATACGAGTCAATAACCCAGGATAATTACGAACACCATTGGTCATATCAGACGGACCAAATGTTTCTGGTCTTTTGATATCGACCTGAGATGGATCTTTATCGTGAAGAATAACAAGAGCATCAATGAGGTGCTTACGTGAAATACCTGCTCTTTCTAAAATAAGTACCCCACCTTGATCGGCTTGAATTTCAATCTTTGGAGCTAGCTCACTATAAACAGTCATAAAATTATCTAAGTGACCTGTTCTTCGAACAGACTCAATATAGTCTTTTGAAACATTACTAACAGTTTCATCAATCATATCTGAAAAGTAATTCATTACATGTTTTTTAAGAGATGTTCCTTCATGTTGCACATTCACAACTAAATGGCCCTGTTCACCATGGGATAGTTCATGAGCAATAACTGCAGCTAATTGATCATCAGTTAATTTATCCATCAAAGATGACGTTACAAATATGTCACATCCAACATTGATAGCATTTTTAATATCACTACCCATTAATTGAGCATTATAACAACTTCGCATTCCATCATCATAAACAAAAGGTCTTAGGCGATTTACTGTTCTATCAAGTCTCGCCTGTCTGATTGGATCTTTAAGTGGTGTCATGAGATCTGACATGATCATTAAAAACACTTTTATCTTTTCAGGTAACCAAGAAGCATCTCCGTATCTTTTAGCATCTTCTTTTGCCTTAGAAAGAGACCAACTTTCAAATCGATTAAGAGCTTTCTTAACGGGAGCAGGGAAGCGGGCAACATTTTTAAGATAATCTTCTAAAGTAAAAATCTCTATATCTTTTAATACAACTGGTGTCCTTTTTGGAAGAGGTACATTGAGCACAGTCTGATTAGTACATAGACCAATTAGCTTTTTCTCTACAAGTGCTAAGTAATTTTTTTGAAATTTATAGATTTGAAGATGAGCAGAATATTCGTCAAATAATTTTTGGAAAACTTCTTTCTGTCTAGACATTGAATACTTGAAAGTAATTCCTTTCAACATATTATCAAACTGGGCCCTTTGATTATAAATGTCCTGATGAATTCTATAAAAAGTACGTAAATCGTCTTTAAGTGTGTCTTGAAAATCTTCCCATTGAGCATCGTTAGTAAAACCTGTTAGAGGAAGTGACTCAATATCGTATTCATTTATTTGAGGACTGGAATTTACCATGGCCTGTGCAAAGCCTTCACCAATGGCCTTAGGAGAGCTATAACCAGAAAAAACAGTTGGCGCCAAAGGATAAACAATAGACTCTTCGGTGATCAACATGATCTTTCTAAAGGCCTGCCACTTTGAAGCTGGTGTTGAAATAATTCTTCCTACAACCACGCCATTATTTCGAATCAATCCACCTGCTGTCTTAACTCCAAATCCTTCAAGTAGAAGGGCTGTCGTGAAAGCATATTTTGAAATATTTAAAAAAGCTTGCTGAAGTCCATCACCTTTAGAAGCAACGCTGTAATTAGAGACAATTTCTTTTAATTCATTTTGGGAGAAGAAAATCTGTTTTTGAGCAAACTTTTGCTGTTCTTTTAGGAGTTTTAAATTTTCAGTTAATTGATCACTTTTACAGGCAGAGCTTACTTGTCCAGCAATTGCTTGAGTTAAAAACAAACTCGGAACAAGCAAATAAAATAACTTTCTAAACGCCATAGCAATCCTTTGAATTCCCGGATTATAGGGGAAAAAACCTAAATGTAAGTTATGAGTTCAGGAACAATGAAAATCTTTCATGCTTTTAACTAATAATTTCGTAATTTCTTAAGGTTATCTAGATGTAAGGCTTTGTAAGGAAGGCGCTTAAACACTCTGAAAAAGTGGCGGAGACGATGAGATTCGAACTCATGGAAGGAATTACCCTTCGCACCCTTAGCAAGGGTGTGGTTTCAGCCAACTCACCCACGTCTCCGCTTATAAGGCTAAACTAAAATCTTATTTTTTTATTGTAGCCGCAGGCCACGTCAATAACAAGAGGGCGTTTTGCCACTTTAATTTAAAAGTGGCGGAGGACTAGGGATTCGAACCCCAGGACGGCGTGAACCGTCGACAGTTTTCAAAACTGTTGCCTTAAACCACTCGACCAGTCCTCCGAGTAATAGGAAATACAATATAAGTAAAAAACTCTCAAATGACAATTGCTATTTACGAATCTCTTTTAATCCACCCATGTAATTCCATAAAACCTCTGGAACTTTTACCGATCCATCAGCTTCTTGGTAATTTTCAAGGATGGCCACAACCGTTCTTCCTACAGCAAGACCCGATCCGTTTAGGGTATGGGCATACTCTAGCTTTCCTTCTTTGTTTCTGAAGCGAATGTTAGCTCTTCTTGCCTGGAAATCACCGCAGTTTGAGATAGAGGAAATTTCACGATACTTGCCCTGGCTTGGAACCCAAACTTCAAGGTCGATGGTTTTTTGCGACGCAAAACCCATATCTCCCGTACACAAAGCAATAGCACGATAAGGTAGTCCAAGTTTTTCTAGAATCTGAGTCGCACTTGAAATCATTTTTTGATGAATTTCATTAGATTGCGATGGAGTACAAATTGAAACCATTTCAACTTTATTAAACTGGTGCATACGAATAAGACCTTTAACATCTTTTCCGTGTGATCCAGCTTCTGATCTAAAGCAAGGGGAGTAAGCAGCGTAAAGATAAGGAAATTCAGACTCCTCAATAATTTGCTCGCGCTTTAAATTAGTAAGAGTCACTTCAGAAGTTGGAATAAGGTACCAAGGCTGCTCAGAATTTAATTTAAAAAGCTGGTCTTCAAATTTTGGAAGGTTTCCTGTTCCAATAAGTGAGCGCTCGTGAGCGATAAATGGAGTCATCATTTCAGTAAAGCCATTAGCAATTTGATGATCCAACATGAAGTTAATAAGGGCCCGCTCAAGACGCGCAATTGCACCTTTGTAAACCACAAAGCGCGCACCAGTAATTTTGGCAGCACTTTCAAAATCAAGCATACCAAGCTTCTCACCAAGGTCGGCGTGATCCACAGGAGTAAAAGAAAAATTGCGAGGAGTTCCCCAACGCTTTACTTCAACGTTTTCATTTTCATCCTTACCAACTGGAACAGACGAGTCAGGAAGGTTAGGGATGTTTAATAATATTGAAGTCTGTTTAGCTTGAATTTCATCCAATTCTTTTGCTTCAGATTCCATTGATGCTTTTAAAGCAGCAACTTGTTTCATCTGTGCATCAGCATCTTGCTTGTTTTTTTTCAGCTCGCCAATTTCACGTGAGAGCTTATTGATTTCAGCTTTTTTTGTTTCCGATGATGTCGTCAAAGTCTTTCTGTGCTTATTTAATTCGAGAATCTCATTTAGAAGAGAGGTATCGAAATTTCTATTTGCAAGGCTCGCTTTAACTGATTCAAAATCATTTTCAATTTTTTTAATGTCTAACATAACTACCTATTCCATAATTTTAATATAAGACTCTATTTGACCTTTTTGAGGGGTATCTGGATCCATCTCAAGATACAATTTATAGGATTCTATGGCCAGACTCCCTTGACCCAACAAGCGATAGACATCACCAATTTTTTTATGAATTATTGGTTCATCGCTCTTTAACTTCATTGCCTTTTTATATAGATCCAGCGCCAATTCATAATTATTTCGCTTAGTGCTTAAATCAGCCAACCCAACAAGAGCATCATAAGAATTTGAATTTATTTTTTGGGCCTTCTTATAAAGATTTTCCGCCTCTACAAAATCACCTTTTTCTACATAGATTTGTGCCATTAAAACGAGATCTGCATCATTTTCACCATTGTCTTTCATGTCTTTTTTAACTTCTTCCAGGGCCTTATCGAAGTCTTTGCTTAAAAAAAGTATCCTTGCAATATAGTATTGAACCTTAGGATAGGTCGGAAGTTTATCTTGGACTCTCTTGAACCACTTTGCGGCCTCAACTAATTTTCCATTTTCAAATAAAACCCTTCCTGCGGTCATCATACTTTCTAAATCACCCGGTTCAATTTGAATTAAGCTTTCCACGAGACCAGGAATTTCATCATAGCGTTCATCAAGCAAAGCAGAGCGGATCAAAAATTCGTAGAACGCTTTATCTTTAACCGGAAGCTTTTCTAATTTTTGTTTGTAGTCCTGAAAATCTTTTACTTTTCCAGCACGGTAGTAAAAAGTGGCGATTTCCCCAAGAACTTTTGGGTTTTCACCAAACTCATTTAAAATACTTAGCAAATATCCAATCGCGGCCTGATCATCTTGTGTCTCATATAATATTTTAGCGTAAGCAATTCTATAATCAGGATTATTTGGATCCAGCTCCATACACTGATCGAGCAGGACTCTGGCTGCATCGAAATTTGCTTTTCTAATAAGTATTTCTGCAAGAAAGAAAATATCCTGATCATTAAACGGATTAAGGCTTATTGAATTTTTAAACCATGAAATAGCTTGTAAAGAGTCACCCATTTTAGCAAAGAGTTTTCCGTTTGCTGAAGCAAATCGATAGGTTTCTCTTAGTTTGGTGGTTGAAATATTTGAAATTAAAATTTTCGCATCATTAAATTTATAAGTATCTATATATGCATTTATTAGAGCAAAATTAACTTCTTTATCCTCTGGGTATTTTTTCTTTAAAGCTTCCAATGTTTTAAGTGCTTCAGATGCCAGTCCTAGTTTTAATTGAACATTTGATAAATAAATTTCTGCAGGAACGTATCCTGGTATAACATCAGATGCCCTGGCTGCACTACTAAGTGCTAATTCGTAATTTTTCTTTTCATAAAATTCTTTGGCCTGAATAAGTAATTTAATCGCCTGACTTTCAGCAATTAACTGATTCGCTTCTTCAGATCCGGAAGTATGAGAGAGGTTAGCGAGTCTCAGTCTTAATTCGTCAGAATCCACTAGAGAAAGTGAATTTTTTAAATATAAGGCAGCTTGAGGAACTTTATTATTGAGTGCGAAGACTAAACCTTGAAGCTCTAATAGTTTAGCTCTATTGATATCATTATATTCTAATAACAGTTCTTCTGGTTTCTTTAATAACTGCTCAATCCCTTTGGTCTGATTCTCTCTTAACATGAGATCCGCTTTCTTTAAATAAAATGAAACCAATTTGGGATATTTCTTTATCGCTTCATCCAGATAGTTTTTAGCTTTTTCGATATCCTGATTTAAAAGTAAGTAATCTATCAACGCTTGATAGGCATATTGATTTTTATCAATCGCATTATCGAGTGCTGTATAAAATTGCTTGGCGGTATCTATTCTGCCTAGATCAACTAGTGTTTTTAAATAAAATGCGAATAAGTCCTGAGTTACATTCTTCGGATTAAGTTTTAAATATTTTGCGACAACATCAGCGGCTGCACTTGGCTTGTTAATACTATTATAAAAAAGATTGAGTCCAATAACTCCGTTAGGATCTTGAATTAAAAATGGCTTTTTAGATCTGATAAGATTGAAAAGTGTTTGATTATCAATTTCTTTCTGCTTTGAGTATTTAATCTGCTCCCCATAACTTCTGACCATCATATTAAGAGACTGTTGATTCTCTAAATTATTTTCATAACTTAATTTAAAGTGAACACCAGCTTTCACAATCTCTGGATATGTTCCCTTATTAAAGGCTTCGATACCTTTCTCATATTCAATTTTTGATCTTTGTGAATCGGCATTATCAAATGGAATAGGAAAAGCAATAATAGGGGCAAGGTTCTGAAAAGTTGGCCTTTGCGGTTGATCACTATCAGGGAACAGCCAAACGTAAAGTAAGATGGCCGCTGCAACCAATATGATTACTGGACTGGCCTTTCTTTTTTTACTAGGTCTTTCTTCTTCATCTTCATCCTGATTTTCAAGCTCTTCCTTCTTTTTTGCTTTTTTCTGAATTTTTTCTAATCTCTTTTCTTCTTTAACTGCATTATCTAATAACTCCGTTTTTAAATGATCAATTGTAATTATTTGAGTGGAGTCATCACTCGCCTTAAGTTTTGCAGCCTCTAATTCTTTTGCTTTTCTCTCTTCTTCCTCTTTCTTTTTTTGCTCGGCTTCTTCTTGGCGGATTTGGGCCTCAATTGCAGCGAGCCTTAATTTTTCAATCTCTTGCTGAGCAATCGGATTAATTTGGGTTTTATCTTCATCACCTTTTTTTTCCTCAACTTTTTGAGGCAGAACTTCTTCACTTTTTTTAACTTCTATTTTGGGTTCAGAATGTCCCAGTCGAACTGTTTCCGTTAATTCTACCTGGTCTAGCTTCTGATCTTTAATGCTTTCGATCTCAACTTCATTTTGAAGCATTCTTATTTTCGAAAGATCTATGACAAAGGTTTCTTCTTTAGAAGAAGAAGGTGAAGCTTGTGAGCTATTATTTTTTTCAACTAGATCTTGATAAAAATCAAAATGCTCGAGAGCTAACCAATTTCCCGCAGGATATTCCTGAGCTTCTTCTTTTCCAGAAATTTCACCTCTGGCCTTTAATTCAAAAAGCTCATCTTTGGTAAATGGTCCTATAACTCGGCCATTTTCATGCCGAAGTCGATACTTAATCATGTATTTTATTATAAAGGATTTTAGAATTTACGGGTAAGAAAGGTGTCAAATACCAATAGGTACCTGACACCTTTTAGAAAAATTATTTAATAAAGATTGTTGCGTTACCAGACAGGATCATGACTTGTTCCCAAAATATTCCAAGAATAAGAACTGGAACAAATAGGGCGACAATGACCGCTTGGTTTGCCATCGTAAAACCAACAACTTTTTCAGTATTCTCGGCCTGTCCAAAAATCATCGTTTTTGCTAGCTTCATATAGTAGTAAAGAGCAATAACCGAGTTAATTGCTGCAACTAATGCAATTCCATAATATTTTTTCTCAATGATGACTGAGAAAATATTAAATTTTGCAATAAACCCACCAAATGGAGGCATACCAGCAAGAGAGAACAATACTGCTGCCATAACAATGGCCATTACAGGATGCTTATAAACTAAACCTTTGAAGACATCATATGAATCAGTCCCATACATATCTGAAAGATGAGATGTGATATAAAATGCAACTAATGTCATAAACATATAAACAATTCCGTAAAATAGAATTGCTTGAGCGCCAACATCATTAAGAACAACTGCACCCAACATAATCATGCCGACATGGCCGATTGAAGAGAAAGCGAGAAGTCTTTTCACTGAACTTTGGCCGATCGCTGTAACGTTTCCAACTGTCATCGTCATGGCCGCAATAACAAGGACCAAGCCGACCCATGAAACTGTTAGAACCGAACCTTCCGATAAAAATACAAAAGAGACTCTTACTAGAGCTGCAAGGCCCGCCATTTTTGGAACAATAGCAAAAAATGAAGTCACTGGAATTGGTGAACCTTGATAAACATCTGGTGTCCACATATGGAAAGGGAAAGCAGAAATCTTATAACCAATCCCTACGAAGAACATAACAAATGAAACTAAAACAACGGCCAAACTTGCTCCACTTAGTGAAGCCACTTTGCCGACAATTTCAACAAATTGAATAGTTCCAAACATTCCATAAAGGTGAGACATACCAAATAGAGCTACACCAGCAGATAAACCACCGTATAGCGCATACTTCATACCAGCTTCAGTAGATGCTGATTCATCACGCTTAAATGAGCTCATCACGTATGAAAGAATCGAAAGAGTTTCAATTCCTAAATATAAAGTAAGCATGTTGTTTGCTGAAGCAAGCAGCATACCGCCTACTAATACACCTACAGACATGATGATGAATTCAGATTTCAAATTCGAGTAAATATCTTTAGAAGAACGGCTCAAGTAAATTGAACCCATCGTTCCAAGAACCATTACGATTTTAACAAGTGTACTGAAGGCATCGATTGTTAGCGCATTATAGAAAATATGAACTGGGCTTTTTCCAAGATTTTGAATCAAAGGAATCAGTGTCAATCCAAGTACTGCTAGAGCGTAGACATATATCTTGTCTCGACTTCCGTGCTCTTCTTTAACAGAAGCTTCTGCTACAAGTAACGTAGTCATCAGCACAATACAGATGATCTCCGGTATGTAGTAGCTAAGATATATGAGTAACTGTTGTAACACAAAAACCTCGCTTAAAATTTACTTAAAAGATCTACTAGATTCCCAACAGATGCTTTCATCACATTAAGTAAAGGGCTTGGGAAAATACCAAACACAATTACGCAAATACAAAGTGGGATCATATAGAATACTTCACGAGCATTCATATCATCATAATCTTCACATTCAGGATTAACTTCTCCAAAGAACATACGCTTGAACATCCAAAGAAGATAAGCAGCACCAATTAATAGACCAATCACTGCTAGAACAGTAATGGTTGTAAATTTCTGATAGATACCTAAGAAAATAAGAGCTTCAGAAATGAATCCAGAAAGACCTGGAAGACCTAGAGAAGCAAACATACCGATGATGAAAACAACAGAGTACTTCGGAAGTTTTGTGTAAAGACCACCAAAACCTTTAGAACCATCTGGCTTCACAATCCAACGGTGGTGAGATCTTTCATAAAGGATACCGATAAGTAAGAACATCATCGCTGTTGAAGTACCGTGGTTGAACATCTGAAGAACAGCACCGTTCATACCTTGGATTGTCATGGCCGAAAGACCAAGCATTACAAATCCCATGTGAGAAACTGAAGAGTAAGCAACAAGCTTCTTCACATCATCTTGTGCCATCGCACAAAGTGCACCGTAAATAACAGAAATTAATCCAAGAACAGCAATAATTGTTGAGTACTCAACTGCAGCAGCAGGGAAAATTGGGAATGCAATTCTTAAGAAACCATAAGTACCCATCTTAAGTAGAACACCCGCCAGGATTACTGAAACAGCTGTAGGTGCTTGAACGTGGGCATGAGGTAACCACGTATGAAATGGGAAAACTGGAACTTTAATGGCAAAGCCAAGAAACATAAACCAGAAAAAGATTTTCTCAAAAGAGAAAGTCATACCAAACAGGCTTACAGTTAAGTCAGTAAATTTTCCACCTTGAAGAGCTAGGATACTGAAAGAGTCGGCACCTTTTCCGGTTGCATAGTAAAGGGCGATAATCCCCACAAGCATGAAAATTGAACCGAAGAATGTATAAAGGAAGAATTTAATTGCTGCATATTCTCTGTTCTCACCACCCCAAATACCGATTAGGAAGAACATTGGAAGAAGCATGACCTCCCAATAAACATAGAACAAGAAGAAATCTAATGAGAAGAAAACTCCAAATACTGTTGATTGAAGCATCAAAAGTAGAGCGAAGTAAGCTTTCACCGATTTTTCAATTGTCCACGAAGAGAGCGTACAAATAAAGAAAAGTAGAGCATTAAGGAATGTCATTGGTAGAGTAATTCCATCAACACCAAGATGGTAATTAATGTGGAACTGCTCAATCCAAGGAATCTTAAATACAAACTGCATGTCAGCAGTCGATGTATCAAAGTTTAGATAAAGGATAACACTTAATACAAGTGTGATCGCAGTTGTAACTAAAGTCACGTAACGAATCACGTTATCCTTAGCTTTTGGCGTTAGTAGAACACCTACCATACCAATAATAGGCAACCATAAAATCCAATTCAGTAATCCGTTCACAACGAACCTCTCTCTATGAAAAAAACTAAAAATTCAAAGTCCAAATATAACTAACAAGAACCATCACCAGCATAATAAAATAAAACTGTATCTTACCAGACTGAACAATTCTTAAAACCAAGTTAAAAATATTAACAGCAACACCTGTACCATCTACACCGATAGCATCAACCACTACGTTATCGAACCATTTTGAAGCACGGTAAAGAGTACGGTTAACAGCTGCCCAACCATCTACAGCAAATCTATCGTAGATACCCATATCAAATGAAGAAAGCATACGGTTGAAAACAATCAATCCTTTCTTAATAAGGACATCAACGTAGAACTTATCAAAATAATATCTATTTTGAAGTGTTGTAGTGATTGAAGGAAATTTCGAAGCAAGTGGCTTAACAGCATGCTTGATGTACATCAAGAAAGCTAAGAACACACCAGAGAAAGCGATAATGATCGACATGATCGCACCAATTGTGTGGGCCGAGTGAAGCTTGTGCTCATCTGCATTTGGACCAGCATAACCAGTTTGGTGGTGGTAGTGAGCGTGAGGAAGCTCAGCTTTAACTTTTGTATCAGTTGAACCGAATGGCTCACGAGCATGATTAACAAATTGCTCAACCTTTGGGGCCTCAACTAAAATTTTAAACCATTCTTGCTTTGAACCAAAAACATTACCAAAGCTTTGACCAGTTAATGTTCCCGCGTACCAAAACCCTAAAGTGAACACAGTTAGGATTAGCAATGGAACATTTGATCTGAAATCAAGATGCTCATGGTGAATCTCATGTGCGTGATCATCGTGACCATGCCCGTGTTTGTGTCCATGCCCATGATCATCATGTCCATGCGCGCGGTTTTCTCCGTAGAAAGTTAAGAACATCATGCGGAACATGTAAAATGCTGTTAAACCAGCACCAGCAAATCCAAGAATTGGAACGATTGCAAGGAGAGGGTTTTGTCCTGCCATGAAACCAAAGTAAAGGGCATCGCCAAGAATTCTGTCTTTAGAAACAAATCCAGAGAAAAATGGAATACCAGCAATCGCTAAAGTACAAGCCATCATAGCAAAGTGTGTGTACGGAAGGTACTTACGAAGACCACCCATCTTTGGCATTTCTTGCTCGTGAACTGAGTGAATCACAGAACCAGCAGACAAGAATAGACAAGCTTTAAAAACAGCGTGAGTAATTAAGTGCATGAAAGCAGCATTGTATGAACCAACACCTACACCGATCATCATGTAACCGAGTTGTGAGATTGTTGAGAATGCAAGAACCGCTTTAATATCAGTTTGAACAAGCGCAATTGTTGCAGCACCAAAAGCCGTGATGGCACCGATAACCGCAATAAATCCTGTTAAATCACCAAGCACCATTAATGGATACATTCTAAGTGAAAGATAAACACCAGCAGCAACCATTGTGGCAGCGTGGATAAGTGCAGAACCAGGTGTTGGTCCCATCATCGCATCTGGAAGCCAAACGTGAAGTGGAAACTGAGCCGATTTACCCATACCACCCATGAAAATACAAAAACCAGCAAAAGTAGCTAGTGAAATTCCTAGAACTGACTGGCCAGCAAATTTTCCTTCAGCAATAGCAGCGTAAATATCTACATAATTAACACTTCCAATAACCATCCAAAGAGCAACGATACCTAAAAGAAGGAATACATCTCCCACACGAGTTGTCATGAAAGCTTTAATTGAAGCATCACCAGCTTTTTCTTTCTCGTAGTAGATACCAATTAAAGAATATGAACAAAAACCCATGATCTCCCAGAAAATAAAGAGAGAGAAAAGGTTGTCTGAAAGAACAAGTCCAAGCATTGCAGAAGTAAACAATGGAAGGAATGTAAAGAAACGGCCGTGACGAGAATCATGGTCCATATACCATGTAGAGAAAAGATGAATGAGAGTCGCTACTCCAGATACCATGAGCAGCATAATGGCGGCCATGTTATCAACATAGATTCCCATATCAACTTTAAAAATATTTTGACCGAATGAAAGGTCAAACCAAGTAAATGTCTTGTGGATAAAGTAATCAGTCGCAAATTGACCAAAAACGAAGTCCCCAAAAATACGGGCAGAGAAGATAAAAGAAATAAAAACACTCAGAACCGCTAACCAGTCGCCGTTTCTAGGAAGCCTTCTTCCAAAGAATGCATTTATAACAAATGCGATGACAGGAGAGAGGAAAATCGGAGCAATACTACCAACTGTATATTCCATGTTGAACCCTTAGTTTCTTAACTGGCTAGCTTCGTCGATGTGAATTGTTTCTTTAATCTGGAAGAAACGGATTACAATCGCAAGTCCAACGGCAGCTTCAGCAGCGGCCACAATAATAATAAACAAACTAAAAATGTGCCCATCTAAGTTATTTGTTACATAACGAGAGTAGGCGACAAAGTTCAAAGCCGCTGCATTCAGGATTAATTCAATCCCCAAAAGAATGGCGACAATGTTTTTTCTAGCGATCATGACAGTAAGTCCGACCACGAAAAGAATTAAAGAGATAATTAAATAAGAAGCTAAAGACATCATGGTTATCTCGCTTATTGCTTTCTTGGGCGAGCGATAATTGCTGCACCAACAAGAGCACCTAGTAATAAAACTGAAGAAATTTCAAAAGCAAGCACATGCTCTTTAATTAAAAGATGGCCCAGCTGATTTACCGTTGAAGGAAAATCATTGCCAAAAGTTTTAGCAGGGACTGCATCTACTACATTTGAAATTAACTTTATGTTTGTAAGTAAAAAGACAAGTCCAACAAGTAGACCAAGTGTGTATGTCCACTTATTACCCATGGAAGGAGCAAGGCCTAAAAGATTTTGAGCTTTCGAAACAAAATCCTTACCACCTGTAAGCATAACTGCGAACAACATGAGAATAACAACACCGCCCACGTACACCATAATTTGTGTTGTGGCGACGAAGTCAGCACCAAGTGTTGCGTACAAACCGGCCATTCCAATTAATGAGCCAAGTAAGAACACACATGAGTGCATGATGTTTTTTGTGAATAAAACGGCAATCGCTGAAACCACCGTTAATAAAGCTGAAGTTAAAAATAATAACTGCGCGAACATGAGAGTTCCTTATTAATGTCCGCCGAAAATTAATTCGGCCATTGATTTACCATGGAAAACAACCATCCAAATAGCACAACCAACTAGGTTAAAAATCGCCATTGGAGTTAAATACTTCCAACAAATAGACATAAGTTGGTCAACACGAAGACGTGGGAAAGTCCAACGAACCCAAATCACCACATAATAAAGAAGAAGGGCCTTCGAAATAAACACAACAACTTGAACTAATTGAAGAGGAATAATATCAAACTCAATTGGGAAAGGAAGATTTGGTCCACCTAAGAATAGAGCTGCTCCAACACCACAAACGACGAATACTTCGATGTACTCAGCAAGAGCAAAGAAAGCAAAACGCATACCTGTATATTCTGTATGGTAACCAGAAACAAGTTCTGACTCAGCTTCAGGAAGATCGAAAGGAGCTCGGTTTGTTTCAGCAAGTGCTCCGGTGAAGTAAACAAAGAAGGCAAGGAAAGCAAATGGGTTATGAAAAATTAACCAATTTGTTGGAACACCTTTTTGAACACTAAGTATTGTTCCAAAACTCATTCCACCTGCAAGAAGTGTAATTGCAAGAATAGAAATCGTAACAGGAATTTCATAAGAAATAATTTGAGAAGCTCCTCTCATCCCACCCAACATTGACCATTTTGAGTTGGAGGCATAGCCACCAAGGAAAACCGCAAGACCCACCAGAGATGAAATCGCGATTAGGTAAAAGATACCTACGTTTAAGTCGGCCATCATAAAGCCAGTTGACCATGGAAGAACAGCAAGAGTCGCAAACACACCAGTTAATGCAAGAACAGGAGCTAGATAAAATAACATTTTATCTGCAGTGAATGGCATTACATCTTCTTTTAATACCATCTTCACACCATCAGCTAAAAACTGAAGTATTCCGTATGGGCCAACTCGGTTTGGTCCAATACGCATTTGAATATCAGCAGAGATCTTTCTTTCCGCATAAGTACCAAGACCACCAATCGTGGCACAAAGACCAACGATGATAAGTGCAAAGATAAAATAAATAACGAAAGCAAGAAGCCCTTGATTTCCACCAAATGCAGCTAGTAGGTGATCATAAAACTCATACTGAGAAAGGTAGCTTACAATTGTTTGATTCATATATGACCTTGTTTATTTTTTATTTGAAATTTGGAATGATTTCACCCAGTCCAAGTCACCTTTTCTCCAGCAATAAGCAATTCCCTCAATAAGAACTGAAATAAAGCTTAAGAAAATAACGAGAGCGTAGACACCTTCGCCCGCTTCATTTAATTGCTTAAAAATTGCAGCAACAGGAAACATAAGAACAGATTCAACATCGAAAATAATAAAGATAAGTCCAACAACGTAGAATCGAACGTTGAACATGGCCCACGCAGAACCAATTGGTTGCTCACCACACTCATAAGGAGTAGATTTAAGATGCGAAGGCTTTTTAGGACTTAAAAGAACAGAGGCAAAATGTCCTCCGACAAAGAGTAAAACCGCTAATCCCATAAGGATAACGATAGGCATTAAGCCATCAAACTGAGCTGGTATCATGGACGTCTCCATTAATTTAAGATCTCAAAAAAGTAGTTTTAAGATACAAAAGATGTTGAAAATAGGAAAGATGTAATTTTGATTGGCCTAAGGTAATTCAATATTGCCTGAGCGCAACACACAAGAATGAAAAGTTGAGACTTGCCCCTATGTTATTTAATGCCATTTCACAAAAACTCCAATATTGGTTAAGCGGACAACAAAGTGAGATCCATTTCAAAGGCATCAGTCCTTTACACTGGTCTTTTCTTGCGGGTAGTTATTTTTCATCTCAGCTTTTTGAAAATACCCATCTTATTGTTTGTTCAGATCAAGATGAAGCTGAAGATGTTTTTGAATCCCTTAAGCACCTAAAGAATATTCATTTTTACCCTGGGCACAATCACTCCCTTTATAGCAGCATCATGACTTCTGAATCGGCCTTGCTAAAAAGATGGGAGGTTTTGCAACTACTCCAAAAACAAAACAAGCTGACCATTATCACTACTTTAGAAGGGGCATTGCTGCTTGGTCCCAATTCAGAATTTTTTGAAAAAAATGCCTTTGTTTTAAAAAAAGAAGACATCATCCCCCCAATTGATTTGGCGAGTAAACTCACTAGCATGGGATATTTTTCTTCAAGTACTATTGAAGAACCTGGAACTTTTTCAAGAAAAGGGGAGATTTTTGATATTTATCCAATCTCTCATCCACCAGTTCGACTTCATTATTTTGATGATCTTGTTGAAGAGATATTCTTAGTAGATGTTGAAACTCAAAAAACTGTCCGTGAAAAATCATTTAACGAAATCAGCTTAATCCCTGGCCCAGGATATTTAACTCACGATCCCTATGCGACCAATCTACGTACTCGCATTCCTCAAGTTCAACCTGCCTTTAAAAATAAATACGAAGAAAGAAAGAGCATTTTTCAAAAGATCAACGAAGGGCAACTTTTTGATAATTATCCGCTATTCGTACCTTTGTTTTTTGAATCCGCAAAATGCTTAGTTGATTTTTTACCAGCTCATTCAAAAATTTCATTTATTAATTCTGATAATGCTCAAAAAAACTTTGAATTATTTTATGCAGAACAATTGGAAAACTTTGAACATCTCGAAGAAGACGTCGAAGGTAAATCAATTATTCCCTCACCAGATAATTTCTATTTCAAATTATTTCCAAAAAATGATTTTAAGAAAATTTTTATCGACCAACTTGATATTGCCATCCACCTGGATGACAAATTTGATAATGAAGTCCATCTAAGCTTTGAAAAATTAAAATCATATTTCCAAACAAAAATGGTGGGTGCTGCTCCAGAAAATAAATATGAATATATTAAATCATGCCTAAAAATTCTTAAAAAAGAACTCAATGTTTATGGACATTTGATAGTCAATTATAAATCAGAAAATGCTCGGCAAGAGCTTCAATACTTAATGGAAGAAAATGGTCTGACTGATCTTGGTGAAAGACTCCATTTTGCTTTTGGACAACTTGATGAAGGCTTCTATTACAAAACTGAACATACATTTGTTTTATCTGAAGGTGACTTCTTTTCAGTCAAAAAGAAAAAGGCCAAGCAAGTTAAAAGCACTAACAAGGACTTGTTTGCTGAGCAACTCGCAACTTTAAAAATAAATGATTACGTTATCCACAGAGATTACGGTATCGGTGTTTACAAAGGTCTTGAAACAATTACGGCCGGAGATCAGCAAAGTGATTATCTCGTTATTGTTTATGAAGATAATGATAAAGTTTATGTTCCTGTTTATAAATTAAATCTTGTCCAAAAGCATGCAGATGCTTCATCGGGACTTAAAGTAGCTTCTTTAAAATCTAAAAAATTTAGCGAACTCAAGCAAAAAGCCCGTAGTTCAGTTAAGAAATTGGCCTTTGATTTATTAAAACTTCAGGCCGAAAGAAAACTTAGGGGAGGTTTCCCGTTTTCGCCTCCTGATCATTTATTTAAAGAGTTTGAACTGTCTTTTCCCTTTGAAGAAACTCCTGATCAATCTAAAGCAATTAGCGATGTCTTAGATGATATGCAAAACCAATATCCGATGGATCGCTTGGTTTG
Source organism: Bacteriovoracaceae bacterium (assembly GCA_050247975.1). GTDB lineage: Bacteria > Bdellovibrionota > Bacteriovoracia > Bacteriovoracales > Bacteriovoracaceae > Peredibacter. Next base: position 78,172 of record JBFWTE010000005.1, on the reverse strand, counting down.
CGGCGATGTAGGTTTTGGCAAAACTGAAGTGGCTATGCGAGCAGCGATGAAAGCTGTACTAGATAAAAAGCAAGTTGTTGTTTTGGTACCAACCACAGTACTGGCCCTTCAACACTATCATTCTTTTAAAAAGCGGTTTGAAAATTTCCCGGTTAATGTCGATTTTATTTCAAGATTCAAAACTCCCAAGGAAAAAACACAAGTTATCCAAAATGTCCGCGAAGGGAAGGTCGACATTCTGGTTGGGACTCATGCTGTTCTTTCAGACAAGCTTGAATTTCATGATTTAGGACTGCTTATTATTGATGAAGAACATCGTTTTGGTGTAGGCCATAAAGAAAAATTAAAGGTTTTAAAAACTGGAATTGATGTTCTCACTATGACGGCAACACCTATTCCAAGAACCCTGCAACTATCCTTTTTGGGAATTAGAGATTTATCATTAATTCAGACTGCACCTCCAAGAAGACAGGCGATTAAGACCTATATTATTAAAGAAGATGATCTCACTCTAAAATCTGCCATCGAGAAAGAATTAACCAGAGGTGGCCAAGTCTACTATGTCCACAATCGAGTTCATGATATTGAAGAGCATGAATTGTATTTGAAAAAACTTGTTCCAAGAGCAAGAATTTCTGTCACCCATGGACAGATGAATGAGAGAGAGCTAGAAAAACGCATTAATGATTTTTATGATCATAAATCAGACATTCTCCTTTCAACCACTATTATTGAATCTGGTATTGATATTCCTAATGCCAATACGATGATTATTGATCGAGCAGATACTTACGGATTGGCCCAACTCCATCAGTTAAGAGGAAGAATTGGACGATCAGATCGTAAGGCCTATGCTTATTTTATTGTTCCAGAAAATAGAATTCTCTCAGACCTTGCACAACGAAGACTCCAAGCACTTCAAACTTATGCAGAGATGGGTTCAGGTTTTGCTTTAGCTTCTTCTGATATGGAAATTCGTGGTGCAGGTGATATTTTAGGGGCAGAACAGTCTGGCCATATCGAATCTATCGGACTTGAATTTTATATGGATCTTCTTCAGGAAGCTATTCAGGAAATTCGTGGCGAGCAAAAAGTTTCTGTTAAAAACATTGAAATTCAAGCTCCATACTCTGCATACATTCCAAACTCTTACATTCCAGATCATGCCCTTCGGTTGAAATATTATAAACGCCTTTCAAACTGTAATGATCTCTCAAGATTAGAAGAAATTATCCAGGAATTAAATGATGCTTTTGGCATGACTCCGAAAGAGCTTGATGCCCTTTACTCGATACTGCAATCGAGAATTCGATTTCAACCTCTAGGTATTCGATTGGTTAAAATTGCGGGAAGTTTTGTGCATATTTATTTCGATCAAGAAATACTTAATCATAACACTCAACTACGAGATAAAATGCTAAGCTTTTTTATGAATAAGCCTAAGTTATATAAATTAAATCCAGACTCATCAGTAACAAGTATTTTTAAAGAACCGGTGAGTCATCAGATGCTTTTAGAATTTGCAAAACATGTTGCTGCACAAATAGGAGTATGTTAGCGTTTTTATTAGATTCATTAAAACCAGGGATGTGGAATGAAAAAACTATCTTTAGCTCTTTTGGCGACTATGATGGTCCTGCCAACATTTGCTCAATCAACTAATCAAAACGAAGTCATTGCTACGGTTAACGGAAAGTCTATTACTAGAAAACAATTTGAAGAATACCATTTTCAAAATTTAAAATTTGTTGGTCAAAGAAAAATAAATAAAGAAGTTTCTCTTCAGGATCTAATTAAAAGAGAGCTGGCCATACAGAAGGCAAAAAAATCTGGAACTGATAAAGATCCTACAGTTATCTCTCGCCAAGAAGACATTCTTTATCACGCTCAAGTTTCTAAAGATCTTGAAAATGAATTAAAGAAAATTACTGTTTCTGATGATGACGTCAAAAAATATTATGATGAAAATAAAGAATATAGAACGGCCCATATTCTTTATCGCTTAAGAGTTGAGCCAACTCCAGAAGAAGTTAAGGCTGCTTTTGCTCAAAGTATGGAAGTTTATGCTCAAGTTCAAAAAAATCCTGAAGATTTCTCAAAGCTGGCCAATAAACTTTCTCAATCTACCGCTGCATCAGTAGCTGGCGATATAGGTTTTCAACCTCCAACTCGATTGGCCCCTGAATATTTCGAAGCAATCAAGGGTCAAAAAGTGGGCTTTGTTACAAAACCTGTGAGAACTCAAATGGGTTACCATGTAATTAAAGTTTTGGGCGTTAAGTCGTATGATCAGATCGACAAAAACTTGTACAAGAAAATCATTTACGATAAAAAAAGAGACGAGCTCATAGAGAATTATTTTAAAGGTCTCTCTAAGGGTGCGGATATCAAGATTAACCAGAGCCTTTTATAAATTGAAACTTGGTGAAAATTTTAATTCTAATAATTTCTTTGGGTCTAAGCTCAGCTTGGGCCCAGGAAAAACTTCTCGATAAAATCGTTGCGGTAATTAATACCAAAGTCATTTCTTTGTCTGAAATCGAAAGAATTCAGAACACTCTTGAAGCACGTCGAGAAATTTCTCCCGTTATTTACAGCAAGGCAAAGTACACTCAAAAAGAACTTGTTGATATTTTGCTGCGAGTTTTTATTGTTAGAGACAAGATAAATGCTCAAGGCTACGTCATCAATGATGATGCTGTTGAGTCACGCATTAAAATGACTGAAGAAAGACTTGGTTTAAAACGGGCCGACCTTTTGGCATTTTTAAAATCTAAGGGTTTAACTTTTGAAGAATATTTCGAAGTTATGCGTGAGACGATGGAGTACAATATTTTTGCTTCAAAAATTATCGCTCCATTAATTTCAGTTACCGAGCAAGAAGTAAAAAATGAGTACTATCGTCGGAACACCAGTAACAATACACTTTCATTTAAATATAACTTAACTGACTTTTATATTTCAGAAAATGGGCTGGCGGATAAAAATGAAGAGCACTATTTGAATGTGCTTAAAGACTATCAGTTAACTGGCAAACTTCCCCATGATTATAAAAATTTAGAAACAAATAACCTAGAAAATATCACAGAAGATACTTTATCAAAAGATTTAGCAGAAATTCTAAAATCTACTCCAGAAGGTACTTTCTCTAAGGCGATCTCATTAAACGGCTACCTTCATGTTTTCTATGTTCAGAAAAAAGATCTGGTAGAATCTCAAGACTTTGCTCGCTTCAAAGAAAAGATTCAAAATGAAATTTTCATGAGTAAGGGTGAAGCTGTCACAAATAATTGGTTTGATCGCGAATACGCCAACTATTACACCAAAAATCTTTTATAATTTATGAAAGTTTATGTAACTCAAGGACATGAGCAAGGTATAGGCCTTGAAGTCTTTTTTAAGACCTCTCTATTACTCACCTCTTCAGAGTTATCTAAAATTAAATTATTGGCCTATCCACAATCTGTTAAGAAAACACTCACATCACTTAAACTTCCCTACCAAATAGGGGATTATGAGATCAATCTCGCTGGCACAAGTATTCAGACTGAATGGTTAGATAAAGTAAACTTTTCTCAAAGTTTTACTGCTCTTGATTTAGGAATGAAACTCGCCGAATCAGGGGGGGTACTTTACACACTTCCAACATCTAAAGATCAATTTCCAGGATTTGCGGGACACACTGAGTATTTTCGTCACTTTTATAAAAGCCCTGAACTAGGAATGTTTTTTTCTTCACCTGCTTTAAAAGTTCTCTTACTTTCTGACCATGTTGCGATAAGAGATTTAACCCACGTTTTAACCGAAGAAGCCATTTATAAAAAATTAAATCTGGCGTTTAAGTCTTTAAATCATTGGAACTGGCCAATTAATCGCGTTCTCATCTCCGGTATTAATCCACATGCTGGAGAAAATGGAATGATAGGAAGCGAAGATAAAAGAGTTGAGACAAGTATTAGACGACTTAAATCAAAATTTAAATTTGAAATGTCAGGTCCATATTCAGGTGATACATTATTATTTGAACAAAAATCACCTCATGATGTTTTAGTTTATCTATTTCATGATCAAGGATTAGGTGTATTTAAAAGTCTGCAGGGATTTATTGGTTCAAATATTACTTTAGGACTACCATATCCAAGATTTAGTCCTGATCACGGTACTTCTTTTAAATTGTATGGAAAAAACCAAGCTGATTATCGAGGTTGTTCCTATTCTTTAAAAGAGGCCATTACATTGCTCATGAGGATCTCTGATGGAAAAAATTCAAGTAACAAAAGCAAAAGTTCATAATCTTAAAAATATCGATGTCACTCTTCCAAGACACTCTCTAACTGTTATTACAGGCCCATCTGGATCTGGAAAATCATCTCTTGCTTTTGATACCATCTATGCTGAAGGACAACGACGCTATATTGAATCCCTTTCAAGTTATGCTCGACAGTTCATTGGCCAATTTGAAGCACCAGAAGTTGAAAGTATAACGGGTTTATCACCGGCCATCGCCATCGATCAAAAATCCACAACCAAAAATCCACGATCTACCGTTGGAACGATTACAGAAATTTACGATTATTTAAGACTTCTTTATGCACGTTTGGCCGAAGCCCATTGCCCAGAAACTGGAGAAAAAGTCTCTAAACAATCTCCTCAACAAATAGTAGAACAAATTTTAAAATTTAAATCTGGAGTCAAACTTCAAATCCTCTCACCCGTCATTCGAAATAAGAAAGGGGAGCACAAAGAAGAGCTTTCAAAGTTTCAAGGGATGGGATTTTCTCGTATCCGTCTCAATGGTGAAATACTTAATCTAGATGATTCTGTCTCCATTAATAAATCAAAGTTCAATAATATCGATATCGTTATTGATCGCTTAGTTATGAAAGAGGGGATCACCAGTCGACTAACCGAATCTGTTGAGCATGCGCTAAAACTTTCTGATGGTTATTTAATTGTTTTAGCAGATGACCACGAACATTTTTATTCTGAAAAAAATTACTCTTTTAAATCTGGAAAAAGCTTTCCTGATTTAGAACCAAGATTATTCTCATTTAATTCTCCGCTTGGAGCTTGCCCAACCTGCAATGGTCTTGGGATATCTAAAACTTTTGATGTGGATGGACTTCTTTTGGATGAGAAAATGTCTCTGGAAGATGGAGCTGTTCCCTTGTTAAAGAAAAATACCTTCTTAATGCAAATGGTTCGTTCTGTGGCCCAGGCCGAAAAAGTTGATATTGAGAAACCTTTTGGAAAATTACCAGAGAAGTTTCTCTCTCTTCTATATTACGGGGGAGAGAAGATCTATACTTATAAATTTGAATCGGAAAACTCATCTTGGAATTTTAAAAAAGAATTTCCCGGAATCGTGGCGTGGCTTGAAAAGAAGTATAACGAATCTGAATCTGAGCGAACTCGCGCCGATCTTGAAGAATACATGATTATAAAAAAATGTCCGGCCTGTAAGGGAAAAAAGCTAAATCCTTTTGCCCTGGGCGCAACAATAAGAAACAAATCCATTATGGATGTTTGTGATCTCTCTATCCAAGAAGCCGCGGAATTTTTTGAATCCCTTCAATTTACTGGCAATCAAGCGATCATCGCCCATAAAGTGCTTAAAGAAGTTCGTGACCGCCTGAAGTTTCTACTTAATGTGGGACTAAACTACCTAACTTTAAATCGAGATGCCATGACATTATCTGGTGGAGAATCTCAAAGGATTCGTCTAGCAACTCAAATTGGCTCTGCACTTTCAGGAGTTCTCTATGTTCTTGATGAGCCAAGTATTGGACTTCATCAAAGAGATAATGAAAAACTTATTCAAACGCTGATTGCTCTTAGAGATATTGGTAATACCGTTTTAGTAGTGGAGCATGATGAAGATACAATGCTCGCCTCCGACTATATTGTTGATATGGGCCCACATGCTGGTCTTCATGGTGGAGAAATCGTCGCTTGTGGTACACCAGAAGAAATAAAAAAAAATAAAAAATCCATGACGGGAAAATATCTCTCTGGAGAATTAAAAATTGAAGTTCCTAAAGAAAGACGAAAACTGACAAATAAAATTGTCTTAAATAAAGCTCGTGAACATAATCTTCAAGATGTTACTTTAAATCTTCCTCTTGGTGGAATGACTTGTATCACCGGAGTTTCTGGCTCAGGAAAATCCACCTTAGTTCATAAGGTGCTTATTCCTGCGATCAAAAATTATCTTTCGAAAGGAAAGAGGGGATCACAGGCCAACTATCATTCAATTACTGGTGTGGATAAAATTCAATCCATTATTGAACTAGACCAATCTCCAATTGGAAGAACCCCTCATTCCAATCCAGCGACTTACACAGGTCTTTTTGATGACATCCGAAACATCTTTTCGATGACCAACGAAGCAAAAATTCGTGGCTATAAGCCAGGGCGTTTTTCTTTCAATGTTAAAGGTGGCCGCTGTGAGACCTGCGAAGGCAATGGCGTTTTAAAAATTGAGATGCACTTTCTTCCAGATGTTTATGTTACTTGTTCTGAATGTCGTGGATCGCGCTATAACAACGAAACTCTTTCTATTCTTTATCGCGGTAAAAATATAGCTGACGTACTTAATATGAGTATTGAAGAAGCTGAAGGTTTTTTTGAGAATCATCCAAAAGTAAATCGTGCACTCAAAGTTCTTAATGCTGTTGGATTGGGTTACATTAAACTTGGCCAACCAGCGACAACTTTATCTGGAGGAGAGGCCCAACGATTAAAATTATCGCGTGAACTTTCTAAATCTACTAAGGGCTCATGCCTCTATGTTTTGGATGAACCAACTACAGGTCTTCATTTTGAAGATATCAATATTTTATTAAAGGCCCTGAATAAATTGGTTGAACAAGGACACTCTCTTTTAATTATTGAGCATAATCTAGATGTGATTAAAACTGCTGATTGGGTAGTGGACCTTGGGCCAGAAGGTGGAAAAGGTGGGGGCCAGATTATTGCAGAAGGTACTCCAGAAATGGTGGCGAAGGTTAGGGGATCTTATACTGGAAAGTATTTGGGCAAGATGCTTAAATAATTAACGGTACTGACATCTAAGTCTATATAACTACATTTAAATTTATGGCCCTCAACTTGCTTAAACTATTGTATAGGGAGAGCTTATGAGGTCATATTTTTTATTATTTTTGGTATTTTTGAGTGCTTGCCAAGAGTATAAAGAGTCTGACAATCAAATCTCTCAATCGAACATTATTAATGGCCTAAACACAGACTCCAATCTCCAAAAAGAAATTGCACTTTCTACTGTTGGTATTACAATTTCTGAGACAGAGTTACCATATTGTTCAGGTGTTTTAATTTCTCAAGATGTTGTTCTGACGGCCGCTCATTGTGTTGTTACAAGTGATTTTCGACCACTAAAAACATACTATGTTCTATTTGGACCAAAGTTAACTGCTTCAAATAAGAATGCCATACAAATTGATGGTTTCATTTTTCACCCTGAATATAATCCAAAAACTTCTAAAGCTGATTTGGCCCTCATTTTTTTAAAAAAGCCTGCTGCAAAAAAATATATTCCAGCTAAAATTTCTACAGGGGAAACTTATCCAAATATCTTGTACCCATCTGGAGTGAGTCCATTTAATAAAACCTCTGTTAGTGATATTTATGAGCAATTAACGGAGAAAGATTATTCCACTATTGAGGGTAATTCTTATTCTGAAAAGAATGAAAAATTTCGTTTTACTTTATTTAAACCAGCTCTTTTGGTGGCCAATTTAATTTCACAAAAAACTGATAAAATTTATTTCTTCAACAATACAGGAAGCCTTCAACATGGTGATTCCGGCGGCGGATTATTCATTAAAAGAGAAAATAATTTTCTTCTCACTGGTATTCATTCTCAAGGAGTTAATCCTTTCAAGCTACCATCTTTGGAACTAGGGACTTCTACCATTATTTCTCGTTATCAAAACTGGATTCAAGTTAAGCTCCTTGAAAATAAATCTCTGCCGGCTCAATTTATCAAAATTGATCAAAATGCAATTACAAGTATTAATCAGGAAAGTGCGAGCTGTTTTAAAGTGGCCAACCAAATGTCTGGGCTCCTTCTTAATACTTCTCAACTTCGAGCTAGTGATCAATATCAGTACTGTGAAAAACGATCTCAAATATTAGAACAACTCGAGTTTTTAACAACTTCCTGTTTTGAGGTCTGTCCTAATACTGGAGAAATGAAGGGCTTCTGCGATTTCTATAAAAATGGACTTAGAAAATTTCCTGAGAATTGTTTAGACGAGTTTAAATAAAAAAGGCCCTCTTGCAAGGGCCCTCTTATCTTTAAAAACTTAATTTAAAAATTAAGCAGCTTTTTGAAGGATAAGGAACGCGATACCGAAACCGAAAAGAACTAATGATTCAACTAGAGCAAGAGCAAGAATCATTGGAGTTTGAAGTTTTTCAGCAGCAGCTGGGTTACGAGCAATACCTTCAAGAGCTACAGAAGCAGCTTTACCTTGAGCATATGTACCACCAAGAACAGCAGCAGCGAATGTTAGAGCAGCAGAAAGAACAACCCATGAATTAACGTCCATTTTATTTTCCTTTGTTAGACAGTTATCGATTTATTAATGATGATGTTCATGCTCACCATGATCGTGATGAGCAGTGGCCATACCAATATAAATCATTGTTAAAAGTGTAAATACGAAAGCTTGTAAAAATCCTACAAAGATACCCATTGCATAGAACGGAATTGGTACAATGTAAGGAACAAGTTCAGAGAAAATTCCAAGAATCAAGTGATCACCATCCATGTTTCCACGAAGACGAAGTGCTAGTGAAAGTGGACGAACTGAAATTGAAATAATTTCAATTGGAAAAATAAGAAGAGCAAGGGCCGGCATTGGGCCAGCAAAGTGCTTCATATAATTTACAAAACCAACAGCACGAATACCTTGGAAGTTAAAATAAATGAATGTGAACAAACCAAGAGCAAGAGTTGTATTAAGGTTTTGGTTTGGTGACATTGAACCAGGAAGAATACCAATAAGGTTATTGATAAGAATAAAGAAGAAACAAAAAACAACATAAGAAAAATATTTCTTCGCAGACTCTTCACCCATAACAGACTTTGCAGTTCCATACATGGCAGAGCCCAGAGCTTCAACTAAGTTTCTAGTTGTAATTCCTTTATCTGGAATCAAAAAATTCTTAACCCTTTCAACTTGAACACGATAAACGGCTCCCGTTCCAAGAAGAATTAATGATCCGACAATCAACGCAAGAGTGTGGGCCGGAATATGAAATAAATGAGAGGCTTCAGTAAAAAAATTGTACCCACCTGAAGCAAAGGCAGATTGGGCCACGAAAAGGCTTAAGAGACCTAAAAGTTTCATATGTTTACGTCCTAACTATTTTTGATAGTTGTTTTTAATACTTACGACCTGAATTATCAATTGGAAAAAGATAATCAAGAACAGTTTTGTCATCAACTGCTTTTTAAAAGTGTAAATTAAGGCAATTAATCCAAATAAAAGAAAAAATTTCAAAAATAATAGAGTCAGGATTCTTCCTGTTTGATTGCGCGACCCGTCACCCGTGCTTTCCGTTATCGACCGCACAATATTAACCAGAACCGTATGGTTCAAAATTAATACTAAAAGGGAGCCAAATAACACCAAAGAATCAAGAGTGAGACCTCCACCCAAGATTAAGGCCGGAATAATATTTATGGCCGAAAGAATGTAAAATTTTTTATCTATTTCTTTTTTTTCCATGAAACCTGAACCATTTTTAAAAGCATTACTATGACTACAGCAATCAAAATACCTTGGGCCACGCCCTGAGAAATATAACCAAGCTTGACCATTTCTTGGAAAAAGAAAAAGACCCCTAAAATAGTTGAGGGAAGTCCCAGTGCAATTGCCAAGGCTTTTTTCCAGCTAGTCATTAATCCGCCGTAAATATTTGAACTAAGATATGCTCTTTAACGTTTTCTGGCCACTCTTCTTGCATAGAGAGACTTTAAACGAGCTTTTAAAACATCAGGGTTAGGGTAGGATGGTAAAAGCGAGTAATAGATATTATAGGCCTCTTTTAATTTCTCATTTGATTCATAGGCATTAGCAATTAAAAATTTAACTTTAACAATTTGATCTTTTCTTTTTTCTCTTTTTAAAAATTCAAACCAATACTCAACGGCCTTATCCCAATTCTTATTATAAAACTCAATTAGACCCATTTGATTAAAAGCTTCAATATAATAAGGGTTGGCCGGTTGGCTTAGAATATTATTAAAAATTTCTCGGGCCTTATTGTACTTACCCATTTCAAAATATGATTCACCAACTCGAAGATAATAGTAATCGTAATTTTTTAAACGCGGTTTTACCTTCATGAGAACTTGATAGGTTTGTATGGCCTCAGAAAAATTTTTAGCAAAACTAAAATTAATATCCGCAATTTTTTCTAATGACTTCACTTGCCACAGAGGATCGTCCACATTATCCACAATGAAGCGATAATATTTTAAGGCCTTCACTTGCTCATCAAGATAAAGATAATAAATTTCGGCCAACTGATAATTCAGCTTGGTTTTAATTTGCTTTGATGGATTTTTTTGAAGAACTCGCTCATAAAGCTCAACCGCTCTAGCAAAATCTTGATTATCTACATATTTTTGAGCGGTCAGGATGTCTTGATTGAGTCCTGAGGTAAAGTCACAAGAACTTAACCCCAGGATTAATAGAATAAATACTAAATTACTGAACAGGTGTCTCAGAAGGTTCACCTTCATTAGTGTCTTCATCAGGATCCACAATCTTTTCAACAGCTACGACTTTCTCATCTGGCTTAACATTGATCAGACGTACGCCTTGAGTGTTTCTTCCAAGTAATGAGATTCCAGAAATCTTGGTTCTAATTACCTGCCCCTTGTCTGTGATGATCATTAAGTCATCTTTATCAGTCACAGGGAGAATACCCATGATATCACCAGTTTTATCAGTAAGCTTCATGGCAAGAATTCCCTTACCACCGCGAGATTGACTACGGTATTCATCAGCGCTTGAACGCTTACCATATCCGCGAGCTGTAACAGTCAAGATTTCAGATTTCTCGTCAATTACTTCCATACCGATAACTTCTTCATTCTCATCAAGGCTCATACCTTTTACACCTTGAGAGACACGTCCTTGAGCGCGGCACTCGTCTTCATGGAAGCGAATAGATTTACCGGCAGAAGAAGCTAGAAGCACATCTTTTTTACCATCAGTGATACGAACCGCTAGAACTTCATCTCCATCAACTACTTTGATGGCCTTAAGTCCATTTTGTCTCATGTTCTTATATTCAGAAAGTTCAGATTTTTTCACAATACCTTGCTTAGTAGCAAATACAAGGAAGTGGCCTTCAGCTTCTTTAGGAACAGTAATAATCTCTCTTACTTTTTCATCAGCTGGTACATTAATAATATTAACGACGTTACGACCCTTACTTGTTCTTTGACCTTCAGGGATTTGGTAAACTTTAATTGAGAATACTGTTCCCTTATCAGTGAAGATCATCAAAGTATCATGAGTATCTGCAGTAAAGATTGAAGTATAAAAATCTTCATCTAAATCAGCACCCTTCACACCTTTACCGCCACGTTTTTGAGAACGATAAGTATCAATCGCCATACGCTTTAAGTAACCTTTCTGCGTAATGGTCACGATCACTTCTTCATTTTTAATTAAATCTTCCATCTGAATTTCGTCAGCTTGAGCAACGATTTCAGTACGGCGAGCGTCTCCGTAATTTTCACGGATTTCCACAAATTCGCCACGGATAATTTCGCGAATTTCTTCTTCAGAACCTAAAATGCCTTCTAAACGAGCAATCTCTTTCATAATTGCTTCGTAGTCAGCAATGATCTTATCGCGCTCAAGACCTGTTAAGCGCTGTAATCTCATATCAAGTACAGCTTGGGCCTGAATGGCTGAAAGAGTGAATCTGTTCATCAATTGATCTTTCGCTTGAGCAGGGCCTTCAGCTTTTTTGATCAATTCAACGATGGCATCAATATTTTCAACGGCAATTTTTAGACCTTCTAAAATATGTGCACGCTCTTTTGCTTTCTTTAATTCGTAAGTTGTTCTACGAATAACAATTTCACGACGGTGTTCAATAAAACAATGAAGTTGTTCTTTCAGATCCATTACTTTCGGCTGACCATTATAGATCGATAAGAAAATAATACCGAAAGAAACCTGCATTTGAGTTTGCTTATAAAGACGGTTAAGGATCACGGCTCCTTGCTCGCCTTTTTTGATATCAATCACTACACGAATTCCTTCGCGAGATGATTCATCACGAATATCAGAAATACCTTCAATGGCCTTTTCTGTTACTAACTCAGCAATTTTTTCAATCAACTTAGCTTTGTTAACTTGGTATGGAAGTTCTGTAATCACAATTTGTTCGCGATCATTTTTCTTCACTTCAATATCTGCTTTCGCACGAATTTGAATAACACCCTTACCAGTGTGATAAGCTTGCTGAATTCCGGCCGTACCATGAATAGAACCAGCAGTAGGGAAGTCAGGACCGGGAATAATTTTTATTAAATCATGAACTGTAAGACCTGGATTCTCTAGTAGGGCAAGTAAACCATTCATGATCTCAGTTAAATTGTGAGGAGGAATGTTTGTTGCCATCCCTACTGCAATACCAGCTGAACCATTAATTAAAAGATTAGGAACCTTTGTTGGAAGTACCGTTGGCTCTTGTAATGAACCATCATAGTTGTCCTGCCAATCAACAGTTTCTTTATCAATATCACCAAGCATATCGTTGGTGAGTTTTTGCATACGAACTTCTGTGTATCGCATAGCTGCGGCATTATCACCGTCAATTGAACCGAAGTTCCCTTGACCATCAATAATGGTGTATCTCATCGAGAAATCTTGAGCGAGACGAACCATTGCTCCGTAAACTGCAGAGTCACCATGTGGATGGTATTTACCGATAACGTCACCAACCACACGTGCAGACTTAAGGTAAGGTCTATTGTGATAGTTATTAAGCATGTGCATAGCAAAGAGAACTCTTCTATGAACAGGCTTTAATCCATCGCGCACATCTGGAAGTGCACGACCCACGATTACTGACATAGCGTAATCTAGGTAGCAGTTTCTCATTTCATCTTGAATAAGCAGGGGAGAAATATTCCCGTGGTTTACTTCATTGTTGTTTTCGTCGGCCATATATCATTCGTCCTTAAATTAAATATCGAGGTTACGCACATTCAGAGCATTTGTTTCCACAAATTCTCTACGAGGATCTACCTGATCGCCCATTAATACTGAGAACACTTGGTCAGCATCAATTGTGTCTTCGATTTTCACTTGTAATAACGTTCTGTTGTTAGGATTCATAGTGGTTTCCCAAAGTTGCTCTGGGTTCATTTCTCCTAATCCCTTATAACGTTGAATATAAGCGCCCTGGCGTCCTTCATTTGAAACAAATGTTGCAAAATCAGGAAGACCAGTATGTTTCGAAGAAGTTCCATTATTTTTAATAATGAACTCTGAATTTAAATAACGTTTAATTCCCTCATATTGGTTAATGAGATCTGCAAACTCTGAAGAATCAGCAAAGTTCATTCCAATTCGGAAATTTTTTGTTTTCAAAGCAGAAGTGACATGAATTCTTAATTGGAATCCTAAATTCTTCATATCTTCTTCGACAGTTAATTTATATTTTTTCAAATTAACATGTGCATCAGACATTAATTTTTGAGTGATTATTTCGGCATAAGCTTGTAACTTGGCCTTATCCTTCATCATATCAGCTTTAAGAGTTCCATCTTCAACTATAGTTCTTAAGAAGTATGAGTCGTAATGCCGATCATAACTTTCTAAAGTATTGTTGTAATTTCTGAACTTATTCACAGCTGCTTTAACTGTTTCAAGCTCAACCTTATTACCATCAATGACCATTTCACAGTCAGAAAGTGAACTTGATACTAGATAATTCTCTAGTTCTCCTCCATCTTTCAAGTAACGCTCATTTTTCCCTTTCTTATATTTATAGAGAGGAGGCTGAGCGATATATAAGTGACCACGCTCTACAATCTCGGGGAATTGACGATAGAAAAGTGTAAGAAGGAGTGTACGAATGTGAGATCCATCCACGTCCGCATCGGTCATAATCACAATTTTATAATAACGAAGTTTTGAGATATCGAATGAATCTTTACCAATACTTGTTCCAATAGCTTGAACCAGCATTTTAATTTCATCATTTGATAACATTTTATCGTAACGAGCTTTTTCTACGTTAAGGATTTTACCTTTTAATGGAAGAACAGCTTGTGTACGACGATCACGACCTTGTTTGGCCGATCCACCCGCAGAGTCACCCTCAACGATGTAGATTTCACAGTGCTCTGGATTTTTTTCCTGACAATCTGCCATCTTTCCTGGAAGACCAGAGAAATCAAGCGCTGTTTTACGACGAGTAAGTTCACGCGCTTTACGAGCAGCTTCTCTTGCAGCAGCAGCATCGATTGATTTTTTAAGAATGGTTTTACCAACGTTTGGATTTTCTTCGAGATAAATTTTAAATCTATCCCCAACAAGTGAATTCACAATACCTTCAACTTCAGAGTTACCAAGTTTTGACTTAGTCTGACCTTCAAATTGAGGGTTAGTAAGTTTAACAGAAACGATGGCCGTTAAACCTTCACGCATATCATCGCCAGTAAGAGCAATCTTAATATTCTTAAGAAGATTATTATCTTTGGCGTAGTTATTAAGCACACGTGTAAGAGCTGTTTTAAAACCAGAAACGTGAACACCACCTTCAGGAGTGTTAATGTTGTTCGCGTATGAAGTCATTGTTTCAGAATAACCATCAGTCCACTGCATAGCTACTTCAACTTCGTAGTTATCCCGAGACTGGAAAAAATAAATTGGATCTTTATGAATTGGAGTTTTAGCACGATTTAAGTACTGAACGAATTCACCAAGTCCACCTTCGTAATGGAAAGTTTCGCCCTTATCAGTTCTTTCATCATGAATAGAAATTTTAAGACCTTTATTTAAAAAGGCCATTTCGCGAAAACGGTTCGCTAAAGTATCGTAGCTGTACTCGTGAACTTCAAAAATTTCATTATCAGATTTGAAAGTTACAGTTGTTCCTGTGTCTTTCGGATCACATTCACCAATAACTTTTAGAGGTTCTTTTGCAGCACCATGAGCGAATTCAAGACGATGAACTTTACCATGTTTTTTAATTTCAAGACGAACCCACTTAGAAAGTGCATTTACTACAGAAGCACCAACTCCGTGAAGACCCCCAGAAACTTTATAAGCTCCACCTTCTTCATTAAATTTTCCACCAGCATGAAGTTTTGTATAAACAATCTCAGCTGCAGAAATTTTTTCAGTAGGGTGAATATCTGTTGGAATTCCACGACCGTTATCAACAACAGTTAAAGAATTATCCACATGGATAATAACTTTAATGTCAGTACAATAACCTGCAAGTGCTTCATCCACAGCATTGTCCACAATTTCGTAGACACAATGGTGAAAGCCGCGAAATCCGGTATCCCCAATGTACATCCCAGGACGTTTTCTTACAGCTTCAAGGCCTTCAAGAATTTTAATCTGGTTAGCGTTGTATTCAGTGTTAACTTTAGAAATAGAATCAGGAGTTTGATTCATTCAGATGCTCCTATCCGCGTTTAAATGAGCGTTCCATGTTCAATAAAAAACTTTTTAGATTCTGGAATTTTTTCCAGCTCTTTCCCAAAATTCTCATTGGCCGTAGTGATCAGCACTTGGAATTTTTTTGTTTCCAAGTATTGGATCAAATTTTTCCATCTCTGGCTATCCAATTCGCCAGAAACGTCGTCAATAAGGACAATAGGATAAGAGGTAAATTTATACCTAAAAAGCTCAATATAGGCAAATATCAAGCTTAGAAAGGCCATTTTCTGTTGACCTAAAGAGCAGAATTCGAACGCATTGAGTCCATCAAAGCTAAAAATGAAGTCATCTCGGTGCACTCCAACCTTAGTTATTTGAGCTTTGATATCCGAACTTTCTTGATGACGATAAAAGTCAAAAATTTTTCTTGAGTCCCAATGAACAAAAAGACTATCCAAATCAAGTTGTAATGTATGCTCTTCAGCAAATATGGATTTAAAAGTAGGGGTAATATAGAGATTTAACTCTTGTAAAAACTTTGCTCGTTTACTAGTGATGATTTCAGAATACTCTGCAACCTGTTCATCTATTGCTCTTAACTGAGCTGAGGCAGTTCTTCCACCCATGGCCAAAATTGAATTTCTAAATTTCATCGACTTTTGAAATCGATTTAAAATTTGCTTATACTCACTATCAATCAATGAAAGACTTGAATCAAACCATTGGCGTCTAAATGTTCCACTTGTATGAAATGAATAAGAATCAAAGGGGTTTACAAACACTGACTTGGCAGGTGTTTTTGTTTTCTCAGGTTGATTATTTAAAAAGCGTTCTTCAGATTCATCAGTTAAGCGTAAAGAGTAGGCCATTAATTCATGATCAGATTCAAAGGCTGACTGAAGTATTAATTCAGGTTTTCCACCTTCAATATTAATCATTTGTGAATAACTTGTATTTTTACGAAATGATTTTTTATTTGTGAGAAGATATACCGCTTCTAAAAGGTTCGTTTTACCATTTCCATTTTGACCAAAGATACAGTTTATACCTGGTACAAATTCAAAAATGTTATAACCTAAATTACGAAAGTTTTGTGCTTGTAATTTTTTAAGTTTCCAACAATTCATCCACAATTACAGTTTAAGTGGCATGATAATTCCCAAAAAATCTGGTAAATCATCTGCTTTTATAACAATTGGACTTAATTCATTATTAAATTCAAAAGTCACATCTGTTTCATTTAAAACTGACAATGTTTCAATTAAATATTTGGCATTAAAACCAATCTCAGTTGATTTACCATCATAGCTTATTGGAAGTGTTTCAGTTGCTTGACCTAAAGCCGGGTGATTAGTTGAAATAATTAACTGATCATTCTGAACATGAAGTTTCACACCATTTGTTTTTTCGTTAGAAAGAATTTTAATTCTTTTAACAGCATTTAAAATGGCGTTGCGATCAATATAAAAACGATTTGTAGTTTTTGACGGTATAACAGTTTGATACTTAGGGTATTCACGTGCAATCAAACGAATTGAAAGATAGTACTCATTTCGTGCATTAACAAACATGAATGAATCATCAAGAGATATTGAAACATCATCCTCAGGATATGTATCAGCTATTTTTTTAAGTTCACTGATACCTTTACGAGGAACAATAACTCCATCTATGAGATATTTATTCTCACCAATAAACTCTGGAGTATCTAAGAGAGCTAATCTATGCCCATCAATGGCCACTGATCTTAGCTTATGATCTGTTAACTGAAGGAAGATACCATTAAGGTACAATCTTGTTTCATCAGTAGATATAGCATGAGAAGTTTTATTAATAATGTGAGCAATCTGTTTTGTCTTTAAACGAAATTCTGAACTTTGGTTTTGAAAACTTAATTGTGGAAATTCATCAGCACTTGTCACTAAAAGTGAATAACTAATATTTTTACAATTTAAATTTAATAAATTGTTGTTATCCACATTTAATACAACATCATCGTTAGGAAGTTCTCTTAAAATATCTGCAATGTTTTTACTGTTAATACAAAAACTTCCTTCTTGGTCAATTTTTGCATTTAATAATATTTTTGCTGAAACTTCTAAATCAGTGGCCACTATTTCAAGTTTTTGACCTTGAGATCTTAACAAGCAATTGGTCAATATTGGCCTAGAATTTTTTTTGTCTACAACCGATAAAACCTTATTAATAGCATCTCTTAAAATTTGGGACTGTATAGTCAGCTTCATAATTATTCCTTAAATGGATGCAAAGGTTTTAACTTTAAGAGATCACTTAATCAAGTAGCTGCCCCTGTAGGACCAAAATGATTTCATCTCCCTTCTTATATATATTTATATGTATTTATATATATAACCTGGGATGGTGTGGATAGATTTTGGGGCAGCTTTTAATTTTAGGTACTTATCCAATTTTTTTACCATATTTATCCACGATGAAAACGTTGATAGAAAAAACATTGTTCGTATATCTAATATTTTTTGGGGATAACTCAAATTTTATCCACGGCCTGTCCCAATTTTTTAAATTTTTTGTGGAGGCCTATTAAAAATGAATGTGGAGGCCCGGCGGACCACTAAGTTATCCACAAATTGATCCACATTGTGGATGGATGGGCCGTGGATAGATATTTATCCACAGTGGATTCTGTGTAAATGTTCATGTGAGTAGTCAAAATTAAATTAAAGGTGGTTTTCGATCTCTAAAACTTGTTGAGCAAGGATAGGTTCAACTTTAATTCTGTCACGAATTGTGTTGATAGCGTGGAGAACTGTGGAATGATCTCGGCCTGAGAAGAACTGGCCATTATCTTTTAAAGTAGGCTTTATAAGTTTATTGATAAGATACATTGCAACTTGTCGTGCCAGGGCCACTTCTTTTGTTTTTGCCTTACCACGCAGATCGCCAATAGGAATTTTATAATAAGAAGCGACTGACTTAGTTATTGATTCAATAGTTACATTTTTTTGATTTTCAAGTTCATCATTTAATTTGAGATGCTCTTTTGCCACCTCTAAATCAATATCGACTTTAAGAATAGATGTGACTGCACCTAATTTAATGAGGCAGCCTTCTAATTCACGAATATTACTTTTCACACATTTTGCAATGAGATTTACAACTTCATCACTTAAATAGATATCGCGCTCAACAGCTTTCTTTTTCAAAATTGCGATTCTTGTCTCTAGGTCTGGTTGCTGTATTTCAACCGGTAGAGCAGAGGATAATCTTGTTCTAATTCTTTCTTCAATTCCATCAATTTCTTTTGGTGGTTTATCAGAAGTAAAAACAAGCTGCTTTCCTCTTTCCATAAGTTCATTAAAAATGTGAAAGAACTCATTTTGAGTTCCAGTTCTATTTTTTAATTCATGGATATCATCGATAATTAAGAGGTCAGTTTTTTCTGTATATTTTCTTCGAAACTCAAAATGCTGATTTGTTTTCATTGAATCAATCATTTCAGTCATAAATCTATTGGCCGAAGTCATACAGATTCTTGCAGAAGGCTTACTAGATTGAACAAAATTGGCGATTGCATGAATGAGGTGGGTTTTTCCTAATCCAGAACTTCCATATATATAGAGAGCTGGATAAGTTTTCCCGGGATCTTTTGCCACCGCCATTGAAAGAGCATGGGCTATATTATTTGATGGTCCAATAATAAAATTATTAAAAGTTTTTTGAGGATCTACCTGAGTTGAATTCGTCGAGGAGAGATGCTCAATAACTTGAGAATCTACCGCCTTGATTAGGTCATCTTTGGTTGGAGCTAGTTCATCTATAAAAAATGTCGTGTTTTTAACTGAATCAGCTTTTTTAGGTGACTTGATAGTATTCAATATATTTTCAGAATTAGAACTTAAGCTCGAATTTGATGCTAAAACTTGAATTTTAACAGAGTAATTCTTCCCCAAAATTTCAAACAATGCTTGCTTGATAGTCTCTAAATAATGAGTCTCAACCATCTTTTTAATAAAGTTGGTTGTAACCACAAGTTCGACTTCTTCATGACTAATAGCAGAAACCGTAAAAGTATTAGCAAAATATGCGTGAAATTTATTCGAATTAATTAAACTTTTTATATGATCAAGTAGTTCATCAGTGATTGTTTTCAACTCATCAGCAGAAAATTCGGGGACAATTTTATTAGAATTACTTTGTGTATTTTGAAGAGATTTTAAGCTCTTTTCAATGATAACAGGGTTTGGAACTTCAACTTTTTCAGGCTGATAGGGGTCAATGCCTCCATCGAGTTTCAAAAAATGGTTAAAAGGAAACTTCTGTGTCATTATATAAAATTACTTGAGTATGGTTTTAAAAGTTTAGAAGAACTAACACTTCTGATACTCTTTATCAACGCTGGGCCTCTAACATGTACTTACTCTAACGCTTTGATTAATAAATAATATTGACCCTCCCATAAATTTACTGTAAGAAGTGGTTTCTGAAAAAATTTATAGTTAGCGGAAGGATTTAATATGAGTATGCAAAAAAGAACTTGGCAGCCTAAAAAATTAAAAAGACTTCGTGATCACGGGTTTCTAGCAAGAATGGCAACAGCTGGTGGTAAAAAAGTTATCAACCGTCGTCGTGCTAAAGGCCGTAAGAGTCTAACAGTATCTACAGGTACTAAGTAATTTAGAGAATGAGTTCAATTGCCCCTCAAGGCTTTCCTAAATCTCTAAAATTAACTCACAAAAAAGATTTCGAATACCTCAGGGAACAAAGCTCTCGTAGCTTTGTTCACCCGTTGGTTTGTTTTAATAAAAAATCAAGGCTTGCTTTACCCCATGCCCGTATAGCTTTCAGCATTTCGCGCAAAATTGGTAAGGCCCACGATAGAAATAGATTAAAAAGAATACTAAAAGAAGCATTTCGGCTTCATCCTCAGTTAAAAAATTGCCCCTATGATTTTTTGTTTGTGATTATTAAAACTCCAGACAGTGAAGGGCAGTTGCTCAATGCCTTTGAAAGAATAGCGGTTAATCTTTGCGCTCTACAGTGAATAAAATTTTAATTTTTTTAATTAATTTATATAAAGTTTTTATTTCTCCATTGTTGGGGCAAAATTGTCGGTTTTATCCTTCTTGCTCTCAATATTCACGAGAATGTTTGAAGAAGTTTTCTTTACCTGTCGCTTTATGGTATTCATGTCGGCGAATTTGCAAATGTCATCCGTTTCATCCGGGCGGGAACGATCCGGTTCCTTAGGCGTTTGTTTTTATTTTGGGAGATTTTAAATGGGTTCTGAGCAACGTAATGCCTTATTGGCCGTAGTACTTTCGGGATTAATTTTATTTGGTTGGCAATATTATTTTGCCCCTCCAAAACCTACCGCCCCTATAGAACCAACTAAAACTGAGGTTACAACTGGAAAAGTTGAAACAGCAACAGCGTCACCAACGTCTGGTCCTATAGAACCAGTTGCACTTGAAATAATTCATTTAGCATCGAATGGGGTAGGGATTGATTTTGATAATACCCTTACTGTTAAGAACTTTGAAAATTCTCAAGCCGCATTTAGTTTTAAAGACACTGTTACAAATTCAACTCCTCTTAAAGTGGAATTTGATTTTGGAAATGGTTTTAAAACACTTTCATTTGCAAAGACTGAGGATAATAAATTGTATAATGCTGAAAATGATCTAACTGTTGTCACTGGCATAGATGCCAATGGTGCGGTTAAGTTTGATGCTGTTTCATCTAAAGATTTTAAATATCGTTTCATCTATAAATCAGAAAACAAGAAATTAGAAAATGGTCAGCAACGACATCTAGAATTCTATACTGATGAATTAAATAAATTTGAATTTGGTGATGAAGAATCAGGTGATCGGGCCATTAAATGGGCCGGTATTGATTTTAATTATCATTTATTCGCACTATATTTCGAAAAAGAACCAACTCTTCTTTATAAAAATTCTACTGACAATACTTTCAGTATGTTTTCATCAAAAGCAGAAAAGTCTCTTAGTTACCGATTAGTTTTTGTTAAAAAAGATTACAACTATCTTGTTACTCTAGGTCACAATTTAAAAAATGCAGTTGATTTTGGTATTTGGGGTTTATTCGCAGTTTGGATTTTAAAAGGACTACAGTTCTTCTATAAATTCATTCCTAATTATGGTGTATCTGTTATTCTTTTAACTCTCTTAGTTCGACTGATTACTTTTCCTCTTCAGTACAAGTCTTTTGTTAGTATGAAGAAACTTCAGTTAGTTCAACCTGAGTTGAATAAAATCCGTGAGAAATTTAAAGACGATCCACAAAGAATGCAAAAAGAAAGCATGGATCTTTTCAAAAAATCTGGAGCTAATCCTGTTGGTGGTTGTTTACCACTTCTTCTTCAAATGCCAGTATTCTTTGCTTTCTTTAAAGTACTTCATTCTGCAGTGGAGCTAGTAGGTGCACCATTCATGTTATGGATTACAGATCTTAGTAATAAAGATCCGTACTACGTACTTCCTGTGCTTATGACCATTGCTATGTTTTTACAGCAAAAGCTTACTCCAAACACTATCACTGATCCTGTTCAGAAAAAGGTGATGATGTTTATGCCACTTATTTTTGGTTTTATTATGAAAGATCAGCCATCAGGATTAAGTTTATATATTCTTGTTTCCACTGTAATGGGTATCGCTCAACAAGCGATGATCTTTAATACAAAGGCAGATAAACCTGTTGTTGTATGAAGTTTCTTTACTCGGATGAACCGATCATTGCTAGTAGCACTTGTAATCATGCTCATGCAGCACTGGCGGTTCTCCGAATTTCTGGATTTAAAAACCTCTCTCAATTCTCAAAATTCTTTGAAAAAGATCTCAATGGTCCTATAGAACCACGTAAAGTTTTTTACACCAAGTTAAAGCACAATGATCAGATCTTGGATGATCTTTGCTTTACCTATTTTGAAGGTCCTAAAAGTTATAGTGGGGAAAATATCCTTGAGCTTTCCATTCATGGAAATACTTTGCACGTAGAACGCGTTTTACGGCTTTTTGTAGAGCACGGGGGCTGTAGGGTAGCGGCACCAGGAGAATTCACTTATAGGGCCCTTAAAAACAAAAAATTAGACCTTTCCCAGGTTGAAGGACTGGATTTATTTTTAAATGCCAATTCAGGCTTTGCCCTTGATCAAGGATTATCCCTTTTAAGTGGTAATCTTCATGAAATTTACCAAGAGCTCTTTGATCTCTATTTAAAACACAAGTCTGCTCTCGAGTTACAAATTGATTTTAGTGAAGATGTAGGGGAGGAGACCGCGAAGAAGTACTTTTTTGATTCCCTCGAAGCTTTCCACAAAAAATTTGAGATGCTGGCCAAAAGAGTACAGCCTTTGGATCAAAACTTAATTCAGCCTGAGATTGTACTAGCTGGGCTCCCCAATTCAGGTAAAAGCTCATTATTTAACTTTCTACTCGCGGATGAAAGAGCGATTGTATCTTCTATAGCAGGGACAACTCGTGATTATTTATCAGAATACCTTGTGATTGAAGGTGTTAAGTATAAATTGGTTGATACTGCAGGTGTTCGTGAATCACAAGACACCATTGAAGCAGAGGGTATCCGTCGTACTCGGAAAAAAATTAAAGATGCTTTCTTTTCAATACTGCTCATAAACCCATTTGAGATGAATGAAGATTTCAAAGAATTATCCCAGAATGACTTTGATTTAATCTTATTTACTCATTCTGACTTACCTGACTTTGATGCGGCCAAAAAGCAAGTTCAAGATCAGTATTTCGAATCTGGTTCTATAGGGGCGATTGATTTAACCAAGCTTTCTAGAAACTGGGAAAATGAACTTTTTCAACGTGTAAATAAAAAATACTTAGACCACACTAGAGAAATGCCAATTCTACTAGATCGTCACAAGTCTATGATTTTAGAGATAAAACAAATATTGTTTAATTATGCAAATTTAACTACTTATGAGACAGATGTAGCTATTTTGTCTTCTGAATTAAATACCTTAGGCCATTGTCTTTCAGAACTCATAGGTATAGTTTCACCAGATCAAATCTTAAATTCTATTTTCTCAAATTTCTGTATTGGAAAATAGAATTGTTCCACGTGGAACATTGATGGAGAAAAATGAAAACATTCGACATAGTTATTGTTGGCGGCGGTCACGCCGGTATTGAAGCAGCTCACATTGCAGCTCAGTTTCAATTGAATATTGCTATTATCACTATGCCTGGAATTATGCTCGGCTCTGCTCCTTGCAACCCTTCAGTGGGTGGCGTGGGAAAGGGTCAGGTGGTACGAGAGCTAGATGCTCTTGGTGGATTGATGGGCATTCTTGCTGATAAAGCAGGGATACAATTTAGAACACTAAACGACTCAAAGGGATTTGCTGTACAATCAACTCGAGTGCAGATTGATAAGGACCTCTATGCAAAAGAGGCCGAGAAGTACATCGCATCCATTCCAAATATTACTGTTATTCGAGAGAAGGTGACAGGAATCGACAAGGACGAAAACTTCCTCATTACTACGACTGAACGGTCCTATAGAACCACCAAAGTCATTATGACAGTAGGGACATTTCTTAATGGAAAGCTTCATACTGGAAGTAATCAGACCTTGGGCGGAAGAATTGGTTGTGAGCCATCTAACGGACTTGAAGCTCTCTTTAAAGACATAAAAACTAGACCACAAAGATTTAAAACAGGAACACCGCCGAGATTGGCAAAAAGTAGCATCGACTACAGCAAATTAGAGGAGCAGCCTTCAGATTCATCAGTTCGAAACTTTCATTGTTTGCACAGTCCATTTAATAGATTCTCTTCACAGGTTTCATGTTATCTGGCCCGAACTAATCCAACGACAATGGAAATTATCCGCTCTAACAAAGAGAAGAGTCCAATGTTTAATGGGCAAATCAAGGGAGTAGGAGCGAGATACTGTCCTTCAATTGAAGACAAAGCTTTTAGATATCCTGATAAAAATACCCATCATGTTTTCATTGAACCAGAAGGGTTAGAGTTGGATACGATGTATCCATCAGGAATTTCTTCTTCTTTACCTGCGGAAGTCCAAAAAGAGTACGTAAGAAGCATTGAAGGTTTAGAAAATGCAGAAATAAAGGTTTATGGATATGCAGTTGAATACGATGTTATCGATACAACAGATCTTAAAATCACTTTAGAACATACTCAAATAGCAAACTTGTACTTTGCTGGCCAAGTTAATGGGACTTCTGGCTATGAAGAAGCTGCTGGACAAGGTTTTATTGCTGGAGCAAATGCAGCTTTATCATTTTTAGGCATGGAATCGCTTATTTTGAGTAGGCATGAAAGTTATATTGGTGTGATGATTGAAGATTTAACTTCAAATACAAGAGATGAGCCTTACAGATTGTTTACTGCACGCTCAGAAAACCGACTTTTTATCAGAGAAGATAATTCTATTCTCAGAATGGCACAATATAGAGCACAGTTTTTACTAAATACTCCAATTGATTTTTATCAAAGAGAGTTTTTAGAGGAGTTTGATGTGCTCATGAACTTCTGTGACCAGACCATGATTTCAGAAAATTCGCCGTTAATGACTGAATTTTCCGGGGAAGGTGAGTTACAGAAGCTAAATCGGCGCATGAGCATGTCTGAAATACTTCGACAGGCATGGTTGAACCCGATTTCTACCCTTGAGAGAGTTTTGGATAGCTATGGAGTGCAAGTTTCCTATGATTTGGTTAGAGTAGTGGCCATTTCGAAGAAATATGATGGCTATATTAAAAGATCTGAAACACAATTCGAAAAATTAAAGAAAATGGATAGTTCAAAGATCTCTTGGGAAGATATTTGTTCTTCAAACAATATTTCATTTGAATGTAAGCAGAGAATTCTGCGAATTAGGCCCGAAACTTTTGGCCAGTTGAAGCTAATCGAAGGTATTCGCCCAGCAACTCTTGCAGTGGTAGCAGCAAAGGCACTTTAATGTTGGATTTTTCTATTCGTTACTTAAATATATTAAAAACTGATTTGGCAGGCCTAAATCTCACAACAATTTTGGATCCGGAGGAGTTTTACAATAAACAGATCCTAGATTCGATCAATCCCTATCTTCAATCAGAATTATTTCAAAAAGAAGTCCAAAAGAGAGGCGTGGTTGTGGATGTTGGATTTGGTGGCGGATTCCCGATCCTTCCTCTAGCGAAGCTTCTTCCGCAGATAAAATTTGTGGGTGTTGAGTCCAGAAGAAAGAAGGCAGAGGCCGTGAGCTTAATTGCTGAGAAGATGGGTCTTACTAATGTAAAGTTAGTTCATTCAAGATTAGAAGACTTTCTCTTTGATGTTCCTGCCACAGTAACTTTCAAAGCTGTGGGTACGGTTGCAGATTATCTTCCTATAATTCGTCGTCCCCACAATGATATGAGTGTTTTCTTTTATAAAGGCCCAAGCTTTATGGAACTTGAGGGAAGGTCTTTGGAAAAGCTAAAGCCTCAGTGGGAATTAATAGCAAATGAGAAGATAAATGTGCCCGGAACTCAGGAAAGATTCCTGCTTTCTTTTTCTGCACAAAATGTTCCACGTGGAACATCTAAAACGCTTGTCAAACTCTCTGATTTTCTTTAAAACTATGAGTCTAAATCATAATTTTGAGAGGATCTAAATGGCTAAAATCATTGCGATTACAAACCAGAAAGGTGGGGTTGGAAAGACGACAACTTCAGTCAACTTAAGTGCATGTCTCGCCGCAGCAGAAAAACGCACTCTCTTAATCGATTTGGATCCCCAGGGGAATGCCAGTTCTTGCTTAGGAATAGATAAAGAAACGTTCACAAAAGCGAACATTTATCACGCACTAATCAATGAAGAGAATATTGAAAACTGCATTTATAAAACAGAATTACCACTCTTAGAAGTGTGTCCGTCAAACAATGATCTTGTTGGTGCTGAATTAGAGCTCGTTCACATGTTCGCTCGAGAAAATAAACTCAAAGTTGCACTCGAAGCCATTCAAAATAAATATGATTACATCATTATTGATTGTGCTCCTTCACTTAACTTATTAACAGTAAATGCATTTACAGCTGCACACACTTACTTAGTTCCAATGCAGACTGAATATTTGGCGATGGAAGGACTCTCTCAGCTTTTAAATACAGTGAGATTAATTCGTGCTTCGTTAAATCCAAAATTGGCCCTCGAAGGCATTCTGTTAACGATGTACGATTCAAGAAACAATCTATGTAAATTAGTGGCCAATGATCTAATGGCCCATTTCAAGGATGATATTTTGAAATCAATCATTCCTAGAAATGTAAAACTTTCTGAATGTACAAGCTTTGGTAAACCAATAATTTTATACGATATAACTTCAAAGGGAAGTGAAGCATATCTCTCTCTAGCTCGTGAGATTATTTTAAAATCCGAGAAGAAGCCTGACTCAGCTCAGGTGAAATTACCTTTAAACCAAATCCCTAAATTTGAAGATTATCAAATTAATTCTTAGGAGAAGTTATGCAGAAGAATAAAATTCAGCTAGGTAAAGGAATGGCCGCGTTATTGGGTAATAATCCTGCTGGCTATACTGAAGCACCGCCGGTAGCTGCCCCTATAGAACCAACTCCTGAGAAGAAACAAGTTCAAATTGAAACTCAGCCAATGCTGGTTGATTTAGATAAAATTGTTGCGAACAAAGCTCAGCCAAGAAAAATTTTTAAAGAGAAAGATCTCTTAGAATTATCAGAATCAATCAAAGAAAATGGTGTTATTCAGCCAATCGTAGTTGTTGAAAAAGATGGCCAGTTTGAAATCGTTGCTGGTGAAAGAAGATATAGAGCTTCAAAGCTTGCCGGTCTTTCTAAAATTCCAGTCATAGTGAAGCGTGCTACTAAAAAAGACATCTTAGTGATGTCTATAATCGAAAACGTTCAGCGTTCAGATTTAAACTGCGTAGAAGAAGCATTAGCTTATTTTCAATTGATGAATGAGTTTGAATTAACCCAAGAAGAAGTCGCTAAGAAAATTGGTAAAGAGCGCTCTACAATTGCAAACTTTCTTCGAATTCTAAAATTACCAAAAGATGTCATTGTTTCATTACAAAAAGACCTTTTATCTTTCGGCCATGCGAAGGTACTAGTTAGTATCAATGATGACGAAATGACTAAAAGACTTGCAAATGAAGTGATTGCAAAAAATCTTTCAGTTCGTGAATTGGAAGAGCTTGCAAAGAAATCGAAGAAATCGACAAAGAAAGATGAATCGAATAAGTTTATTGCCGAGCAATATACTCAGCTAAGAAATAAACTTGAACAGAAAACTGGTTTTCATATCGATGTAAAAGGTAAGAAAAACGGTGCTGGTGAAATCACGATCAAATTTAGCAACGAAGCTGAATTTAATGATATATTTAGTTATCTAATGAAATAAACAAGTCCATGGAGGACTTTTGGCCAAGAAAAATGACATTTGCGCCATAATTGAGGAAGGCTGCAAGTTTGAAGGTAACCTCTCGTTCAGCGGAACCGTTCGTATTGCCGGTTATGTGAACGGTAGTATCTTTTCTAACGATACCCTTATCATACCTGAGGGTGCAGTCATAAACGCTGATATAAACGCAAATATCGTGATTATTTCAGGTTCTGTGAAAGGAACCATCAAAGCAACTTCTCGCGTGGAAATTAGGCGCCCAGCAAGGTTTGAGGGAACTGTAACCAGTCCATCACTAATTGTGGAAGAAGGGGTTATCTTCCATGGAATTACTAAAATGAAAGACAAAAAATAGCCTCTATATTCCTTGACGAAAACTGGCACTCAGCTTAAAAATCTACTGCTTAATTAAATTAGATTCATTTTAAGGTTTAGACTATGGAAACATTCAAGGCCATATTCACTCAGTTAGGAGTGGATTCATCGTTGTTACCCCAGCTATTTGTTATTATCGCTATATTTGCAGTTGCTCATTTCTTATTTTTAAGTAAATTGCAAAACGTTTTAGAAAAGCGTGAAGAGAGCACTTTTAAGTTGGAAAATTCTGCTGATGAAACTGTTGAAAAAGTTAATAAAATGCAGGCAGAGAGAAAACTTAAAATTGATGAAGCTCACAGACAGGCGTTGAAAGTGTTGACTGATAAGAAACAGGAAATCACACAAAAGTATACCAATCAATATAAGTCTGAAGAGAAAGAAGTCAGCGGACAAGTTGATAAGGCCCGTAATGATTTTCAACAAGAAATTGCTTCAAATAAAGATAAATTTCTTTCAGAAGCAGATACTCTTGCACAAACTTTAGTTCAGAAAATTCTTCAATAAGGTAGATTATGCGTTTTTGGACAGCTTATGCAGTTTTAGCTCTAGGAATTATTACAAAAGCTTATGGATCTGATCATGGTGGCGGTCATCATGCTTCGATCACTGATTTAATCGCTCCTGCAATCAATGTGGGAATTCTTGTTGGTGTTTTAGTTTGGAAATTAAAAAAACCATTAAGCGACATGTTTACAAAAAAAGCAGAAGAAGTTGCTAATACAATTGAAAGAGCAAATATGAAATCTGCTGAAGCCAAAGCACTTCTTGAGAGAGAAGAAAAGAAAATGGCTTCTTTGTCACAAGAGCTTAAGGTCATTGCTGAACAAGCTGAAAGTGATGTTGTTAATTTCGAAAAAGCGATAAATCAAGAAGTTGCTGAGAAGACTGAAAAGTTGAAGATCGATGCAAAATCAAAAATCGAAGCAGATAGAAAAGCAACGATGGATGAATTGAACGCAGAACTTCTAGATCAAGTTATTGCTAAAACAAAAACAACAATTAAAACAAATAAAGATTACCAAACGAAAGTTTCAACAAAACTTCTTCAAGGGTTATAGAATGAGAGAGCAAGCAGTAGCTAAAGTATATGCCAAATCTCTTCTCGAATTAGGCGACGAGAAAAAAGTTAACATTGCAGATGAGCTCACAAAGCTTACTGAAGTGATTAATAAATCAAATGAATTAGAAAATGTTCTTTTTTTAGAACTCTTCACTCAAGAAGAGAAGAAATCAGTTTTTTCTGATGTGGCGACAAAGCTTTCTTTATCGCCAATTACAGTTGAAACAGTGAAGTTCTTAATTGATGAAAAAAGAATCGGGATCTTACCTCTTATCTTCAAGGAAATCATTGTACTCGATGATGAAAGAAAAGGTTTCATGAAAGGTGTTATTGAAGGAAGTGATGTACAAATTGATCCTGCCTTCAAAGCAAAGATTGAATCATTTCTTAAGGGAAAGCTTGGAAGAGAGCCCCATTTAACTTACATACAAAATAAAAATTTAAGTGCTGGATATAAAGTAACAGTTGAGGACCTCCAACTTGATGCTTCACTTGATAATCAGCTAGAGAAATTTAAACAATCAATCTTAAGTGAATAATAAACCCAAAAAGGGAAGGGATTTTAGATGAGCACATCAATTAGACCTGAAGAGATTACAGGAATCATCAAAGAGAGAATTTCAAATTTTGAATCTCGCTTATCGATGAATGAAATTGGGACTGTTTTAACAATCGGTGACGGTGTTGCCCGAGTATTTGGATTAAAAAATGTTCTTGCTGGAGAGCTTGTTGAGTTCGATGGCGGAATTAAAGGAATGGTTCTTAACCTTGAAGCTAACAACGTTGGTGTTGTGGTACTTGGTGATGATTCATCTATTAAAGAAGGTTCAACTGTTAAAAGAACAGAGAAAATCGTATCTGTTCCTGTCGGTGATGCTCTTCTTGGCCGCGTGGTAAACGCAATTGGTGAGCCAATCGATGGTCAAGGTGAAATCAAAACAACTCATTTCAGAAACGTAGAAATTAAAGCTCCAGGAATTATTGCTCGTAAATCAGTTCATGAGCCAATGCAAACTGGTATTAAAGCAATCGATGCCATGATTCCAATCGGTCGTGGTCAGCGTGAGCTTATCATTGGTGACCGTAAAACTGGTAAAACAGCTGTTGCGGTAGACACAATTATTAACCAAAAAGGCAAAGGCGTTGTTTGCGTTTACGTGGCCATCGGTCAAAAGCAATCAACAGTTCGTCAGGTTTACCAAAAGCTTCTTGAAGCTGGTGCTCTTGAATATACAATCATCGTTTCAGCAACTGCTTCTCACTCAGCTCCACTTCAATATCTTGCTCCATACACAGGTTGTACAATGGGTGAGTATTACCGTGATGCTGGTAAGCACGCGCTTATCGTGTACGATGACTTAACAAAACAATCTCAAGCTTATCGTCAGCTTTCACTTCTTCTTCGTCGTCCACCAGGACGTGAAGCATTTCCAGGGGACGTATTCTATATTCACTCACGTCTTCTAGAGCGTGCTTGTAAGGTTAACGATGAATTGGGTGCTGGATCTCTTACAGCTCTTCCAATCATTGAAACTCAAGAAGGTGACGTTTCGGCGTACATTCCTACAAACGTAATTTCAATTACAGATGGTCAGATTTATCTTGAATCAGATCTATTCAACTCTGGTATCCGTCCTGCGGTTAACGTAGGTCTTTCGGTATCTCGAGTAGGTGGTTCAGCTCAAATTAAAGCAATGAAAAAAGTTGCTGGTACTCTTCGTCTAGATCTAGCTCAGTACCGTGAACTTGCAGCGTTTGCTCAGTTCGGTTCTGACCTTGATGAAGCTACTCAAAGACAGCTTAACCGTGGTGCTCGCCTAGTTGAGCTTCTTAAGCAAGGTCAATACTCACCGATGGATGTAATTGATCAATCAGTATCAATCTTCGCTGCGACAAAAGGTTTCTTCGATTCGGTTCCTGTTAATAAAATTCAGAACGTTGAAAAAGAACTTCTTGCAACTCTTAATACTCGTCATGCTGATCTTATGGGCCAGATGAGAGCTGAGAAGCAAATGTCTGCTGAACATGAAGCGAAGCTTGTTGATATTATCAAAGGTTTCGTTGCTAGCTATAAGGCTTAATTTAAGGATTAAAGACCATGGCAAATATTAAAGACCTAAAGAAAAAGATCAAAAGTACTAAAGGTACTTTCAAGATTACAAAAGCCATGAAGCTTGTTTCAGCTGCAAAGTTGAACAAAGCTCAGGTTCGTATTTTAGGTCTTCGTCCATATTCAACTGAGCTTGAAGAAACCGTGAGAACAGTTTCTGCACTAGCCGTTAACTACACTAATGATTACTTCACACCGAAGGAAAATAATAAAGCAGTAGTTCTCGTTATTTCATCTGATAAAGGTCTTTGCGGCGGATACAACTCTCAGCTCGCAAAAACAGTCAGAAAATTTACAGCTGAACATAAAGATGAAGATCTTAAGTTTTTTTATATCGGTAAAAAAGTAAGAGAGCTTATTCAGAAAGAAGTTAATTCTGGTAAGACGTTTACTTTTGTTAAAGCAGATCCAACTTACGAAGAAGTTCGCAAAGTTGCAGATGAATTAGGCTCAATGTTTATTACAGGTGAAGTTGGTAAAGTTTATGTAGCTTACAACTCATTCATTTCTGCAATTGCATTTGATTCTAAAGTCAGACAACTTCTGCCTATGCAAGTTTCTGCTGAAACAAAAGAAGCGATTAAGTCTAAGTATCCTTACGATTTTAAGTATGAGCCGAGTGCAGGACAAATTCTGGATACTCTAGTTCCAGAAGTTTATCTCACAACAGTTTATACATGTGTTCTAGATGCAATTGCTTCTGAGCACGGATCTCGTATGAATGCGATGGAAAACGCATCTAAGAACTGTAAAGAAATGATTAAAAAGTTATCACTAAAAATGAATAAGATGAGACAGGCCCGAATTACAACAGAGCTAATCGAAGTTGTATCCGGTGCTGAATCTCTAAACGGTTAAGGAGCCATTCAAATGGAACAAAATACAGGCGTTATTCGTCAGGTGTTAGGGCCGGTAATCGATGTTGAGTTTTCTAGCGGAAAACTTCCAGCGCTTTACAACGCTCTTAAAATCACAAACAAAACACTTCCGGGCGGAGAAGGAAACCTCACTGTTGAGGTAGCATCTCATCTTGGTAACAACATGGTTCGTTGTATCGCTATGGACGCGACTGAAGGATTATCGCGCGGTCAGACAGTTAAGGACACCGGAGCTCCAATTCAAGCGCCAGTTGGTCGTGAGTGTCTTGGTCGTATTATTAACGTTATTGGTGAAGCTGTGGATGAAGCTGGCCCTCTTGGTAACAAGAAGAGCTACCCAATTCACCGTGAAGCTCCTAAATTCGCAAACCAATCTACTAAGAAAGAGCCATTCTTTACTGGTATTAAAGTTATCGACCTTCTAGCTCCATACCTAAAAGGTGGAAAGATCGGTCTATTCGGTGGTGCAGGTGTAGGTAAGACAGTTCTTATTATGGAACTTATTAACAACATCGCTACTCAACACGGTGGTTTCTCGGTATTTGCTGGTGTGGGTGAGCGTACTCGTGAAGGTAACGACCTTTGGCATGAAATGAAAGACTCTGGAGTTCTTTCAAAAACAGCTCTGTGCTACGGCCAGATGAACGAGCCACCTGGAGCACGTGCACGTGTTGCTCTTACTGGTCTTTCACTTGCGGAATATTTCCGTGATGAAGAAAAACAAGACGTTCTATTTTTCGTAGATAACATTTTCCGTTTTACACAAGCGGGATCTGAAGTGTCTGCTCTTCTTGGTCGTATTCCATCAGCGGTGGGATATCAGCCAACTCTTTCTACAGAAATGGGAGCAATGCAAGAGCGTATTACATCGACAAAAGATGGATCGATCACTTCAATTCAAGCTGTATACGTTCCTGCGGATGACTACACCGATCCAGCTCCAGCAACAACCTTTGCTCACTTGGATGCAACAACAGAACTTTCTCGTCAGATCGCTGAGCTTGGAATTTATCCAGCTGTGGATCCACTTTCTTCTTCTTCAACGATCCTTACTCCGGACGTTGTTGGTGAGGAGCACTATACAGTTGCTCGTCAAGTTCAGTCAGTTCTACAGAAATATAAAGAACTTCAAGATATCATCGCCATTCTTGGTATGGATGAACTTTCTGAAGAAGATAAACAGCTTGTGGCACGTGCTCGTAAAGTACAAAAATTCCTTTCTCAGCCATTCTTCGTTGCTGAACAGTTCACTGGTAATCCAGGTAAGTTCGTAACAATTGAAGAAACAATTAAAGGCTTTAAAGCAATTCTAGCTGGTGAAGTTGATCACCTTCCAGAGCAAGCTTTCTACCTTGTTGGTAACTTAGAAATGGTATTTGAAAAAGCGAAGAAACTTTCTGAAGGGAAGTAATTATGGCATCAGCCTTTAAACTTAATCTTTTTACACCAAAAGGTGTCGTAATTAAAGAGCTTGAGTGTAATGACATCGTCATTCCAACAGTTCGTGGGGAGATTAATATTCTCCCTGAACACACTCATATTTTGACTGAAGTTAGTACTGGAATTTTGACTGCAAAGACACCTATGGGTGCTCGTCATTTTTCGGTAACAGCTGGGCTATGTCGAGTGTTAAAAGATACTATAACTATTCTTTCGTTCACTTCAGAGAAACCTGAAACGATTGATATTGAGCGTGCTAAGTCGGCCAGAGCAAAAGCTCATGATCGTCTTTCGGGTAAAGAATCTTTATCTGACGTAGAATTGATCAAGTATCGACGCAAGCTTGAAAGAGCTGAATTAAGATTAAGATTAGCAAATCTTAAATAATTAAAACCCCGCTTAATGCGGGGTTTTTTATTTCCAACAAAGTTCCTTATTTCCTCAAAAATTTGTATCGGTCTTTTATTATATTAGCTATTTAGTTTTGGCCTCTTCTTTGCTTTTTAAACAGGCGTTTTTTACGCACTTAAAAAGGGGAAACGCATGAAACGAATAACGCCAATAGTATTAGGTTTAGGTGTGCTTGGTCTTGCGGCCTGCACGGGAAGAACTCATCATGCTGCAGACGAAGGAAGGCAACCACAACAGCAGCAACAAGTAGAAGGTATTTTTAGAGCAGACCTTGCACCTGTTAATACAACTTTGGCCAGCACAGTGGCCGGAACAGCAATCGTGACGATTGAAACGGATCAAGCAATTGTGGATGTTCAGGTCAGTGGAGCTCCGATGGGTAAGCACATTCAAACAATTAGTTTAGGATCTAGTTGTCCTACAACTGCAAATGATACAAATAAAGATGGAATTATAGATGCAGTAGAGGGACAGACATCAACGGGAAAAATAATTGTACCTTTAGATTCGGATTTAGAAACACAGTCAGTTAATAATTTTCCATCAGGAAAAGACTACAGCTATCGTGAGAGTGCTTCATTTTCAAAAATGCTGGCCGACCTTCAAACACCTGATACTGATACAACTGATTCAATTGATAAGTTACCTGCAGGTGTTGATTTAATAGTAGAAGGAAAGGTTGTGGTGATTCACGGAATTCAATCTTCATCAGGTCTTCCATCAACCGTAGCAACAATTAATAACTTTCCAACTCATCAATCAATACCAATTGCATGTGGTGTTTTAACTAGAATAACAGGAACAACTGGTGCAACTGGCACAACTGGCACAACTGGCACAACTGGTACAACTGGTACAACTGGTGCAACTGGCACAACTGGTGCAACTGGTGCAACTGGTACAACTGGTGCAACTGGTGCAACTGGAACAACTGGTGCAACTGGTGCAACTGGTGCAACTGGTGCAACTGGAACAACTGGTACAACTGGTGCAACTGGTGCAACTGGAACAACTGGAACAACTGGTACAACTGGTGCAACTGGTGCAACTGGAACAACTGGTACAACTGGTACAACTGGTGCAACTGGAACAACTGGTACAACTGGTGCAACTGGTGCAACTGGTTCTACGGGGGCAACAACTTCTGGGACAACAGCATTATAAAATGATGGTGGGGCAAAATTTGCTTTGTTCCACCTGAGTATTCACGAATATTCTTCCTATGAAATCAAGTGATTAAGCAAAAAATTAAAGCAATCTAAAACTTCCAAAAACAAAACTTTCATTTTGATTTAAAATTATTTTATATGCAATTAATGCTTATGCGAATGTTTGCTTATTTCACAGTGTTTGTGTACCTCATGGTAGGTATCGTCGCTGTTCGCATATTTTCTCCATCTCTCTCTGAAATTACATTCGATACCAACTATTTTTCTATCTTGGCCCCATTCAATGTTGCAGATGTAAATTACGTTGAAAATGAGAAAGTGGAATTAAGTTTTGCTGAAATTAACTTTCCTAAGAATGTTCAAAAAGAATTGGTAAAGGTAGTTGAAAAGAAAAAAACTCCCATTATAAGAGAAATTAAAAAGAGTTTTGAACTCCCATTTAATGAACCAGTTGTGCTTACTAAAATTGAATTTAATGCAAAATTGTTAGAGAACCTTATTTCATTTTATCAGTCAGCGCCAATTGATCAAAAGATTCTCTTGGCCCAAGCTGAAGTTACTGAACAAATTAAAGATGAGGTTTCAACCAAGCAGGCCAACGATCTACCGAGTGAAGAAAATGCCGAGCCAGAGTTTTTTGACTATCCAGAAAAGAAAGACGAAGCAAAGCAAGAAGCTGAACCGACTGTTGAAACTGTTAATACAAAAAGTCCAAAAAATTCAATTGAAGAGGAAGTAGCGGTAAGTGATCTCGTCGCTTACGAATATGGAAGTCCAGCTAAGCAGATTGCTAACTCTGCTGAAAAACCAGCAGAAAAAATAGTAAAAACACCGGCAATGACTGTTGTGAACAATACAAATCAGCCAGCTACATTTGACTACTCAGCTGCGACAAAAGCAGTTAAGAATCAAAAGATACCTACAGTAAGTAAAGTGAATACTCACCCGCAAGTTGCTAAAATCAAAGAAACAGAGAATAAGCAAAAAGAAGAAAATGCTTTTATGGCCCCAGAAACTAAGGGACATTTAAGCCAGGTGACTATTCAAATTGTAGGATCAGATTTAAGAAAAACATCTAATCTCAAAGATTTTGAAGTTAGATTTCAAGATGATCAATCTCAACAGAGAGAAGACTATGCTACAGGTCAAATCACACTAAACGAGGAATTATCTTCTTCAAAAATGAATAGGGCCGTAACAATCTTAAAAAGAGGTTTTACTCCAACTAACGTAGATTTGATTCTTGAAGAAGGTGCCTCGGTCGCATCTGTACCATTAATTGAAGAAAATAAGTTTGATGAATTAATGAGTAAGCATCCATCAAAGTTTTTAACAGGTGCAGTTCTTATAGAAATGGATGATGAAACAGAAGTCGCAGACTTGGATGTTCCATATGCTGTATCGTTAAATCTTGATGGCAATATGAATGAAACAAACTCTGATGACTATAGATATAAATTATTTGTCGGAGTTAAGGCCGGAAATGCTCTTTTGAGTTACAAAGATTCTGCTAGTAGAAGTGTAAATAAGATTATTCATATCCATGAAAATGAACTGACTTATGAGTCAAATTTTTATGAACCGATAAGTAATGAGAGTGTTGCACTTTTTGAAGAAGACCTTTTATCTAAAGAAAAAGCACCCTTGATATTGGCCTCAGAGCAAGTAAAACAATTTGCGAGTGATAAATACTCTAAAAAGTTGAATAGCCATACTTACAAAATGGATTTCGAAAGGGCCCTGTTGGGATCTAGAAGATATTTAGAGCTTAATCATCAACAAGAGCCAGTTTTTGTAGGTATTCGTGAGAACATGGAAGTAAAGGTTCCATCTGAAAATCTAATGAGATATATGCTTTCACGTTTTGAAAATTCAAAACTTGGAAATCGATGCTTAGTTCAAGTGAATTTAAGCAAAAAGGCATCAAGCTTTGAAATAGGAGCAGAATCATCTGGACAGTCATTAAGAACATACACCCAAGTACTAGATAGTGACGGGAAATTTTATGACTCCATGAGCGATAAAACTGAAAAGTTAATTATTGTGGGTGAGCATGAAGGTTCTGAAGAGTTAAGTCAGGATGGGAAGATAAATATTCTTATTCAATACCAAGACAATACGACTGAATACTTAAGCAGCTATTGCTCTCCAAATACTTATCTTGTTGAACAACTTTGATTTGCTAGAAATTTCATCCAATCTTTTGGTTTCGTAGAAATAATTTGCTCGTGAGAGAGAGATAAGAATTTGCTTTTTGGAAGGTTTGATTTAGTTGTTAAGATAAAACCTCTTGGAAAAGGCTTTTTGATATCAGCGATATGATGATTATGGAAAATGACATCATCCAATTGTTCCTCATCTAAAAACTTATCTAATCGGAAAGAGCATTTGAGCATGGAAAACCTTAAACTCTCATCCACATCACTTCGATCATGTTTATGAAGTCCTGGGAATAAATCTTCACGGTAAGCTAGTGTATGAGTAAGAGCTAAAAACTCACTATAAAAATTCTTAGATGCAAAGCCAAAATGTTGCGAATTACTATGCTTAATAATTTCTTCTAGACTGGCATTACTTTTATTAAGCTCTCTTTTAGACTTAACCAAGTGCTTAGTACCAGAATTATAGGCCGTCACCGCCAAGTCCCAAGTCTTCATAATTTTAATATTCTCAGACATTAAAAAGGCCGCAGCTATTGAAGCAATTCCAACATTTGATCGATAATCAAATTGGTTTGTTCTTTTGGGAACATAATAACTAGAAATGAGTGGCATAAATTGCCAAACTCCAAGAGCGTTAACTTTTGATTCTGCCTTGGGATTAAAACTTGATTCTAAAAAAGGAATGGCCAGTAGTTCTCGTGGAAGATTCTTTTCTTCAAAATAATGGGAAAGAAATTTTTGATAAGGAAGAGAGTTGATAACTCCATTTCGAATAAAGTTCTTTTGACCTGTCTGAGTTCTTAGGTTTGAAGTTAGATTAGAAAAAAATGATGCCCATTTGTTTTTATGTGTTGGTAGCTTTACTCTTGCCTGATCAAGTGCGCGGTAAATAGCTTTGGCCCTGCTCTCTAAAGTAAAAGGATTGTGCTTAATGAAATTTAAATCACTTTTTAAATCATCAAGCCTTTCGTCTGATATTTTCCTTTGAAGAACATAGAGAGTGTTTTTGGGTAAATTTTTGGCGTGAAGAGCAGAGAAATCGAGAACTTTATAAATCAAGGAGAGGTTGTTTTTATCATGAATAACAACATGACTTGATTCAAACTGAGTATAAATTAAAAACCAAAAATTAACATTTGGATAATAAAAGGAATTAACTCGAAAAACGTCGTTTACTCTGTCTTTGTGGTCCAAAATATATGGCTTAAAAGCATGAGTAGACATCCATGGAAGCTCTCTTACATCTCCCGGCTTTTCTTTTGGTATTTTTCGAATTGAGAGATCAATCCCAAAGAATGGATCAGAAGCAGTAATAAAAATAAGTACAAATAGACTAATAAGAAAATATTTAAATATCATCGAGGACTCAAAATTTGCATCGTTCTCTTATATCCAGACTCAACTGCATGAGTAGAAACATTCTGGTTTAAGGAAAATGAATTTGCGAAAAATAGTTTGTAATCATGATGGTCAGGATATATGTCGATTAGTTTAACCTTTGGATTAATGTTAAATTTTCTTTCAAGAATCGCCATGATTTCTCTTCGATGGTTTTGAGAAAACTTCTCTTTTTTCATATATTCATTAACGGTGTTCATAATATCAACGGCACGAAGTCTCTCTGCGCGATGAGAAATAATTTTCTTCTGTATCAATAGATATATCGCCTGAATTGAAATCGCGGGTAAACCATAATTTACAAGTGAGCCAACCTCGTCATGGTAGTGATAAGGAGTATGAGTCCAAGAGCTAATAATTACATCGCAACCATTATCTTCGGCAACATGGGTTGATAATGTATCTCGTATTTCTCCATCGATATAATAATCAACACCACCAGTTGTGGAGTTTTTAATTGGATAAGGAGCATAAAATGGTGGAACACTCATACTGGCCGCAGCTGCATGAGAAACATTTGTTCCTGTATAATAAACTGAAGTGTTGTCATGGCTAGGGTTGGGATAGTTATATTTAGAAAAGATAACTTTTCTAGAATGATCTAGTTGGGTGGCGACAATAAATAGATCAGGTGAAAAGTCTTCAAAGCGATCATTCTCAATAACATTATTAATAAGATATTTTCTAGCTCCTTCAGTGGTAAAGAATCCGGGAAGGGATACAACCGGACGAATAAGATTTTTTACTACTGTTGGAAAACCTTCTAGGGGATTATAAAAAGAAAAGTTAGGAACTTTGAGATTTGGAACTTTAAGAGTGAACATATCCTTATAGGAGATGCCCTTAAGTTTTGAACCTTTAATTCCCAGGGTGGCCTGGATTACATCTTGAGGGGTGTAGCCACTTGCTAAGTAAACTGCAATCATGGCCCCAGCACTTGAGCCGACATAAGTTCCAATTTCTAAGCTTTTCTGATTTAGGTCTTGGCCGGGATTAGCATTCTTATTACTTTTTAAATAAAAACCAAGTTCTTCAAGAGCAAGAGCAACTCCAAGATGCCAAGCAGCTGCCTTAACCACGCCTCCCGATAAAACGAGAGCAATTTTTTTATTTTTTAGTTCATTCAAATCAACTGACTTCATTGCTCAACTTTTTAAAGATGTTTTTGATTTTGCACATCTTCATCGGATTCTTTATCATAAAGATTAATGCATAAGGGGGATTCATGCATACCACGGAAGGGGTTTGGTTATCCATTAATGACTATTCCCGCTATAAAAATGTCTCTATCTCTACAATAAGAAGACACATTAAAAATAATATCTTGAAGCACAAAGAAGAAAACGGAAAGTATTTTGTTTATGTTCCTTCAAGTGAGCGCGTAAAAGTTCGGGAAGAAGAAGAGATTCTGAAACTGAAATTAGAAATAGAATTACTGCGCACAAATATTCGACAACTGCGCGATGAGAACAACGAACTTAAAATGTTGGTTGAGATCTATGAAAAAAAAGAATCTGATTCGCTTATAAATGAAATGCCACCAGAGGTGCCAAGTTACCTATGAAAAAATTAATTGCGCTTGTTGTATTTTTGGTTAGTTTCGAAACTTTGGCACAATCGTCTATGCGCCGATGCACGCTATTACCTATCACGGATAGCGTTGGTGGAGCGATTGGATTTAAAGTTTATGAAAAACTTGAAGCGCAGTTAAAGAAAAGTAATTGGTGCACTTATGTTTCAACTTCAAGCATGATGAGTGTCTTCAGTAAGTATAGAGAAAACTTACCGCAGTATTTAAAGACAAAAGAAGTAGTGAAAACGGTGGCCGAAAAACTTCAAGTTGGTTCGTTGATCAGAGTTGATTTGGTTAATGAGGTTGATGGCATTGAAGTGCAAATGGATGTTGTGGGAGAAAATGGAGAGGATCTATACTTTAGTGAAAAATCCTTACTCAATAAAGATGATATAGATCTTATAGGACAAACTGTTAAGAATTGGTTGGACATGTACTCTAAAATGATTCCGTATGATGCAAAAATCAACGGTATTTTAGGGGAACAAATAACTCTTGATGTGGGAAAGGGATTTCCGATTCACGTAGGTCAAAATTTTGTAGTTA
The DNA here is from genome assembly GCA_050247975.1 of Bacteriovoracaceae bacterium. Taxonomy (GTDB): domain Bacteria; phylum Bdellovibrionota; class Bacteriovoracia; order Bacteriovoracales; family Bacteriovoracaceae; genus Peredibacter. The sequence goes on along the minus strand of JBFWTE010000005.1, from coordinate 36,972 downwards.
AAAGATTAATTGCTAAGAAAAAGCATCCACTTCTAAAAAAGATTGTCGATTGGGATGTATTAGTTTTGGCCGAAGGGAAAGTATTCAATATCTCTGACAATCAAGCCCTAGGGATGGTTAAGGTTTACAAAACAGATAAAAAACTAATGCCCGGAGACTGGGTTAGATTAGAGCCTTTTCAAGAAACAGTTTTAAGAGATCCAACATTAGAAGAGAAGAATGATGAGCAACCAGGGACTCTTGGGATTTTATCAGTAGCACTCTTTGGAAGTAGTTCAAGTGTTGATACTAACCCTTCAAGTGGCCCAATACGAATGAGTGGTAACCTTTTAGGTTTAGATTTACGAGGTGAGGGCTGGATCACTAGAAATTATTTTGGTGCACTAGAAATTATTCGTTCTATGGGATCTATGAGTAAAACTTCAGGAAATCCTCAGTTAAGTAAAGTAAACGTTACTCAATCGACTTATAAATTAACAGGTGGTTATAAATATCTTCCAATCGGTTTTTTCTATGGCCCACAAATTGATTTGTTTGGAGGATATGGAGTTCATAATTTTGACTTGAATAATTCAAGTCAAGATGGATTTGGTCAGAACAGCATTTCAGGGTTAATTCTTGGTACGAGAGTTAATATACCAATGAATAGGGAATTTAGATTTTTTGCTGCAGCAGAATTTATGCCTTTTCCAACTTTTAAAGATAATGATGGGAATTATGGCTCAGCAAAAACCACTTCGGCCATGGAGCTTGAAATTGGACTTAAGTATCAATATACCCCAAGAATCACCATTGATGGTTCAGTGGATACAATTTCCAGAAAGGCTACATTTAGTTCAGGTAACAAAGAAGTCTCATACAAAGATAATCTATTAAAAATTGGTATGTCCTTTAATTTTTAAAGATAGATCAAGCTCCGAGCATTGCTTATACATACACGAATGTTATAAAAACTAGCTGTAATTATCAAAAACTCGAGAAATTTAAATATGAAAGATCGCATTCAAGAACTTGAAAAGTTAATTCTTCATCATAAAGAATGTTACTATAAGGGAACTCCAGAAATTTCTGATGAAAAGTATGACAAAATAGAAGATGAGTTAAGAAAGTTAGATCCAGAAAATCCCGTTCTTCATACAGTCGGTTTTAAACAAATTGATACAAATGCCAAAGTTGAACATCAAAAGAAGATGCTGTCTTTGGATAAAACCTATGATGAAAAGGATCTTGCTAAGTGGATTGGTGAAAGAGATTCGGTAAGTGTTTTTAAAATTGATGGATCAAGTTGTTCACTAATTTATGAGGATGGTCATTTGGTTATGGCCAAAACAAGAGGTGATGGGCAGTTTGGAGAAAATATAACAAAGAAGGCCATTTATATTCCAGATGTTCCTAAACACATAAATGAAAACTCCTTAGAAGTACGTGGAGAAGTTTATTGTACTGAAGAAAAGTTTTTTCATTTATCTGAGGAGATGAAAGAGTTAAAGCTCGAAATTCCAAGTTCGCAAAGAAATATTGTGGCCGGGCTATTAGGTCGAAAAGAAAATATACAATTAGCAAAATTTTTGAACTTTAAGGCTTTTGATATAATTGGTGGGCCTAAATTCAAATTTGAACATCAAAAGCTTGAATACTTAAAGAAGCTTGGATTTAACACTCCAGATTTCGTTCATCATAAAAGTTCAAAAGATATTGCCAATCGTATTAGTGAGGCCAAAGATTTTATGGGTAATGGTGATTACCTTATCGATGGGCTCGTTTTTATCTATGATGAATTGAAAGTGCACGAAGAGCTGGGTGAGACATCTCATCACCCAAGATATAAAATCGCGTTTAAATTTCAAGGTGACACTAAAACTACAAAAATAAATGAAATTGAGTGGGGAGTTTCTCGAACAGGAACATTAACTCCCGTCGCCCATGTTGAACCAGTTGAACTTTCTGGCGCGGTCATTACTCGTGTAACTTTACATAATTTTGGCATGGTTAAATCTTATGAATTAAAAGCGGGTGATCAAATTGAAATTATTCGCTCAGGGGAGGTTATTCCTAAATTTTTAAGTGTAGTAGAAAAAGTAGGTGGAGGTTTTAAATATCCACATCACTGTCCTAGTTGTTCAACAGAAGTTCAAATACATGATATTTGGTTAATATGTCCCAATGAACTATGTCCTGCAAAGTTAAAAGAAGAAATTCTCAACTATGTTCATAAAGCTGGGATTGAAGATGTTTCTGATAAGAGATTGGATGAAATGCTATCAAAAGGATTGGTTGAGCATATTCCAGATTTATATCGATTAAAAGTCGAGGATTTTTTGTTGCTTGATAAAGTGAAAGAAAAACTCGCTAACAAAATGTTCAATAATATTCAAAAAACCAAGGATCAAAGCTTGGCCCAATTTATATCCGCCATTGGAGTTGAGGGTGTATCAATAACAAAAAGCGAGAAGATAATTTCAAATGGATACAACACTCTAGAGAAGTTCTTGTCTTTGACCGAGGAAAAGTTAATTGCCATGGAAGGTTTTGCAGAAAAGTCTTCCTCAGATATATTAGCCTCATTAAAGAAAAAGTTGCCATTAATTGAAGAGCTGGTATCTGTTGGAGTGAAGGTTAAGGCAGATGAAATCAGCACTGGTGAAGGACCGCTTTCTGGACTTAAGTTTTGTATAACTGGTGAATTGAGTGCCCCTCGACCTGAAATAGAAAAGAGAATTAAACAAAATGGTGGAGTGATGGTGAGTTCAGTTTCAAAAAACACCAGCTACCTTGTCACAAATGAAACAGAAAGCTCTTCTAGTAAATTCGTGAAGGCCAAAAGCCTAGGGCTTCCTATAATTGATGAAAATCAATTGTTAAAAATGATCGAGGGATAAAATGGCCAAAATTAAAACCACCTTTACTTGCCAAGAATGTGGATATCAATCACCAAAATGGTTAGGAAAATGTCCTGATTGTAATCAATGGAATTCTTTTTCTGAAGAAGAATTAATTAAACCAAGTAAGGCTGCCCCAAAATCAATTTCAGGAAGAGAAAGTCGACCTAAAACAATAAATGAAGTTGAGCATGAGACGATTCATCGATTTAATACTGATATCTCAGAATTTGATAGAGTGATGGGTGGTGGGGTGACGATTGGATCTCTTACTTTAATTGGGGGAGAGCCAGGTATTGGAAAGTCGACACTATTGATGGAAGTTTGTGGAAAGCTTCTTACTAATTACGGCAATGAAAAGATTTTATATGTCAGTGGAGAAGAATCTGAGTCACAAGTGGCCGGTCGCTCAAAGCGGCTGGGTGTGAATAACAACAATTTTTACATTTACAATGAAACCAACTGGCAAAAAATAATTGAACAAGTGAAGAATTTAAAACCAAAATTCCTGGTTTTGGATTCAATTCAAACAACTCACTCAAATCAAGTTGAATCAGCCGCTGGAACTTTATCTCAAATTCGCGAAGTTACTTATGAGCTGATGAATTATGCTAAGGCGTATGACCTTACATGTTTTATCATTGGTCATGTAACGAAAGAGGGACAAATTGCTGGCCCTAAAATATTAGAACACATGGTTGATACGGTTATTTATTTTGAAGGTGATCAATTAGGCCAATACCGCATGCTTAGAGTGATGAAGAATCGTTTTGGAAATACTAACGAAGTTGGTATCTTTGAAATGCGTGAAACAGGATTGGCCGAAATTAAAAATCCGTCCCAATACTTTTTAGAGCAATCTCTGCCTGGATCCTATGGGCGATCGTTAACGTGCATCTTAGAAGGTTCAAGATCATTGTTTGTTGAAATCCAAGCTCTAGTAGTTGAAAACAAGTTTGCTGTTGGTAGAAGAACAACTCAAGGACTAGATTCAAATCGTGTGGCACTTCTTGTGGCAGTGATAGATAAATATTTAGGAATACCCCTTTCTTATAACGATATTTATGTCAACGTTGTAGGTGGAATAAAATTAACAAGTCGTGAAAATGATCTCTCGGTGATAGCCTCACTTTTAAGTTCTTATTATGCCACTCCAATACCTAATGATACTTTGTTTTTAGGTGAGGTTGGATTAACGGGTGAAGTAAGATCTGTTCCAATGATGGAGATAAGATTAAAAGAGATTGCCCAAATGAACTATAAAAGGGTGATTACTTCTAAGCGAGCCGCCGATGATTTGAAAGGTAAGTACAAGCTTAATCTTGTGGGGATATCGAAGGCCGAAGAATTAAAGAGTTTGCTGTTTCAGTAGATTTTAATTCAAGTCACACCATTTTGTATCTTCAACTTCTGCACAAAATAGGGCTCTTCGAACATCGGGATTTCGAAAGATATTTTCAATACGAAACCTTCCATGGGGATGCTCTAAATCACCTTCTTTGTCGCAGGAGAACCTTATATTTGATGCTAAAAAACTTGCTCGGTCATTTAAAGGAATATTTTGAAGCAAACTTCCCAGGGCCAAATTTCCGAAATAGTCCGCCATAATCTCCCTTCTTTGAAAATGGATCATCTCTACATTTTCATCATGGGATTTCATTTCAACAATATAACTATTAAGAATTTGAATACGATCTCTAAGTGTAGAGATTTTTTGTGTATTAAGTGGAATTTGATTCGAAGCTTTTAGTAGCTCTTGATTATAGTTACTTACTTTATCTTGGTAGTACAAAATGATTTGAGATCGACTTTTAAATAAAGAATTTGGCTGTTGAATAAAGTTTTTGTTAACACAATTGAGTATATTGTCATAAGTAACTTTGACTTTGGTGGGTATATTCTTTGTGGCAAAATCGATTGAGTGCCCAAGTTCATGAGCAATGACAAAAGATAATGAATTGAAGCTTCCATTCCCACTCCAAAGCGAATTAAGAATAAATCCTGCACATACAATCAGTGCATTTGCGGGAGGCTCTTGGTAAAATGCCTGCTGTTTTAAACCATCGTGGCCACATTGAGATAGGTAGGTCGGAAATAAACCTGAAGGAAGATTTTGAAGAGTATAGACATTCACTGAGTTTACCATACTGACTAATTTAAAAGTGTCCTCTTTAGAGAGCGAGCTAAAATGATCCATAATTTTAGTATTAATACTGTTTTTTATTTTCACGATATGAGTTTCTAAGTCTTTTGGGGATAATTGATATTTACTAAAAATCTGATTCTCAAGCCCAATAATCAAAGAGACGAGACTATCTTGTTCTAAAAGGAATCTATCTTTACCCTCGGGAGTATTAATAGATTTTTTGGCTTCTAGATAAGAATTATACTGCTGATCAATAGGAAATTGAGATCTAAGTTTTTTTTGTAATTCTAATAGACCATTTGAATCAGCACTCTTTTTCTCGCAAGTTGCTTTAAAAGATTCAGTACAGAATTGATGATTAGGACTTAGAACATAGCATGTGCTTTGTGGATCATTTATCGTTTGTAAGTTAGTGAGAAGATCTTCTATTTTAAATGATAAGTTTGAATCAGCTGCAACAACCGAATTTATGAATAAAGTTATTAAGAGTAAGAATCTCATCTTCTTCTTTTCGGGAAAGTTGAAGATGAGATTTAGTTTTTAAATAGTTGATTGGAACAGGTTGATATTTAATTATAAGAATAATCTTCTTATCGTATCATCCCATAGGGACTTTTTCTTCGAATAATAAGGATCGTTTTCAGCTTTAAATTCTTTTTCCAAAGACCAGAACCGACCCATCTCTTCAATACTTAGAGAGCCTTTAGCAACTAGGCAACCGAGTGCCACTCCAAAAGCAGTGGTATCGATGACCTGGGGCCTTAATATATTTTTCTGAGAAAAATTAGCCTGTAATTGCATTAATAAATTATTAGCAGCAGCTCCACCATCAACTCGAATATCATTAAGTTGCGTGAAGTCTTTTTTGAAACTTGAAACAGAGTCATTTACAGAAAGAGCAATACCTTCCAAGCAGGCCCGAGCAATATGACCATTGTGAGTATCACGAGTTAAACCAACGATGGCCGCTTTGGCATGCGAGTTCCAATAAGGAGTCCCAATTCCAGTAAAGAACGGAAGAAATTGTACATGCTCCATTTGAGCAAGATCTTTAATTTCTCCAGCAAGTTGTTCAACTTCAGGTGAAGCTTTGATGCATTTAAGGTTATCTCTTAGCCATTGAACTGCAGCTCCAGCAATGTAAGCAGAGCCTTCAAGGGCATAAACTTTTTTTCCTTTAAAAGAATAAGCAGCAGTCGTTAAAAGACCTGTTTGAGAATGAACAATTTTGCTTCCAATATTAAGAAGTAAAAAGGCTCCTGTTCCATAAGTACATTTCAAATCACCTTCGCGCACACAGGCCTGTCCAAAAAGAGCTGCTTGTTGGTCACCAAGAATTGAAAGAATAGGAATACCATCTGGCAGAATGCCACAGTTTTTTGTTTCGCCAAAATTGGCGAATGATTCACGAATCTCAGGGAGAAAATTTCGAGAAATTCCAAAAAAGTTTAATAATTCTTGATCCCAATCAAATGTTTCAAGATTCATCAGCATGGTTCTTGATGCATTAGAAGCTTCTGTGGCATAGGTTTGACCAGAGGTTAAGCGGTAAACCAAAAATGTATCTACAGTCGAAAGATTAAGTTCATTGCGATCAGCGGCGATTTTTACTGCTGGGACATTGTCTAAAATCCAGCGCATTTTTGTTCCAGAAAAATAGGGATCTAATGGAAGACCGGTTTTCTTACGACAATTCTTTTCATATTGAGCGCGATTTTCTTCGCAGAATTTGGCTGTTCTTCTATCCTGCCAAACGATAGCATGATGGAGTGGTTTGCCTTTTTTATCATATGCACAAGTTGTTTCTCGCTGATTGGTAATTCCAATGGCCTCAATATTTTTAGGATCAATATTTTGTCTTTTCAAAATAGCGGTAATAGAAATTGAAACTGAATTCCAAATATCTTCCAAATCGTGTTCTACCCAAGAAGGATGTGGATAAATCTGGCGATAATCAGATTTTTCTTTATCTAAGATTTTTAATGTTTTTGAATCAATGAGAAGTGATGTAGTTCCAGTGGTTCCCTGGTCAATAGCAAGTAAGAATCCCATAAATTTCCTTATCTTTTAGTTCTACTTTAAATTAACAGATTTAGTGCCTGGCCTATCATTAATAACCAGATTTGCGTAATATTCCCAGTATTGCGCAAGACTTCTATTCATTAACGCCACAAAGCCCCATGAAATACTAGATATGACGAGAAGTAATAAGACGAATTCGACTAATGATTGTCCTTTATTATTTTTAAATGGTAAGAATTTCTTGAGCTTCATAAAACCTTCGAACTAAGCTAGAATTATGCCTGAAATGAAAAAGTTAATCCCATTTCTACTTTTTATTATGGCCTTTACTGGCTTTCTTTCCATACAAATTATGTGGAACTCATTTCATTCTAACGCAGAATTAGTGGATGCTGATAAGCAAAAGCACGCTACTTACGAAACTAACTTCCAAGTCCTTAAATTGACGATGACCGATAAGTCTACTATTGAACTCAAGAAAGTTTCTGAGCCAATTGTTGTTCTCAATTTTTGGGCATCTTGGTGCTATCCATGTCTTAAAGAATTTCCCAGTTTAATTAAATTTCAAGAGGCCTATAGGGGAAAAGTTAAAGTCATCGGAATTAATGGGGATGAAGAAGAGCCTCTAATAAATATCCAAAAAACTCAAAAGAAGTATGGCCTAAATTTTCCATCTGCTATGGATGAGAAAAGTGAAATTTCTAATAAATTTCTCATCAATACTTATCCTGTCTCTCTTATCTTTCATAAAGGGAAGATTATTTACGAAAGTAAGAAACTTCATGATTTTATGGATAAAGATTTTAGAGATCTCATTGATAATGCTCTTAAGGCAAACTAACTGAAAGATTTCGACCCCAGTTATAAGTAATCTGTGAAAGACTTTCTGTTTTAAATAACGAAAATCGTGGCTTCATCCCTGGGCCGATAGCACCCTGATTTTTTAAATTTAAAGCACTGGCCGCATTTAAAGTAATTCCCGCCCACAACTCAGTTTGATTTAATTTCAATTGAGCTGCCGAAATAGATGCTACCATCAAAACATTATCACAATGACATGAGCCTGGATTGTAATCTGAAGCGATTGCCACTTTGCAACCGGCATTAAGTAGTGCCCGTGCTGGTGCAAGAGGTTTACCTAAAAAAAAGGCGGTCCCTGGAAGAAGTGTCGCTACTGTTGGTGATGAGGCGAGTGCCAAAATACCTTCTTGGGATATTTTTAAGAGGTGATCAGCACTTAAGGCAGAATAATCAGCTGCAATTTTTGCTCCAGCATTGTCGTTAAGTTCATCAGCATGAATCTTGCAAAAAATTCCAAGTGACTTGGCCTCAGAGAAAAGTTTCTTTGTATCGGAATCTGTAAAATAGTTTTTCTCGTGAAAAATATCAACAGCATCAATTATTTTTAAAGGAGCAATTGTTTTCAACAAGGGAAGAACAACATCATCGAGATACTGTGAAGAGGATAGAAAAGATTTTGGAACATCATGAGCCGCCAAGAAGGTGTTAAATATTTGGATTCTTGGAGCAAAATGTTTTTTTAGGCGGTAAATGAGGTGACTTAGTTCCAGCTCTTTTTCAAAGTTAAGGCCATAGCCTGATTTAATTTCAATCGTTCCCACCCCGTAAGAGTAAATCCGCTCAATCCTTTCGCAAGCGAGGTGAAAAAGTTCATTCTCCGTTGCTTGATTTGTTTCTTTCATGGTGAAAAGAATGCCTCCACCATCTTTAGCTATTTCTTCATAACTCTTACCATTGAGTCTTTCTGCGTATTCTTGAGATCGATTGCCAGCAAAGACCAAATGAGTGTGCGAATCCACTAACTCAGGAGTCAAGACATGACCTTTTAAACTTTGAGCAATGTTTCGATACTGCTCAGGAAAACGATCATTTTCTCCAACCCAAAGGATCTTATTTTCATCAAATACGATCGCACCATTTTTAATGATCGAAAGATCTTCTGGTAAAAGATTTCGCCCATCTTTTTGATGGGCATTTTTCAAGGTTACAATTTCATTTAAGTCTGTATAGGCCTTTAACATGCGTATTACTTTGCCAGTTCTTTCTAAAACTGAAAATAAAGAAATAGTAGGTACTTGCTGTTCAAGATACTGAAATCACGACGAGTTTGTCGTTAATTCAATATAGATGTTGAGTTTGCGCGCGTAAAGTCTTGGTGTATAATGAAATTACGAGGTGGGTATGGAGCAATTCAGAAGAGCACCAGAGGCTTGGATATTTAAGGAAGCTTATAAGAAAGGTCTTCATCCGATGACTTTTTTGACCGGACCCAGACAGATTGGGAAAACCTTTCTTTCAAAGAAATACAGTGAGCGATATTTTAACTGGGATACAGTTGATGTTAAAAAAAGTTTTTTAAAAGACCCATACTTTTTTCGTCGGATGCATTCCGATCAACGACTTGTCGTCTTTGATGAAATTCATAAACGTCGTGATTGGAAAAAAACACTAAAGGGCTATTACGATTCCCCTGATCGAGAAGAAAATTTTCTTATAACAGGTTCGGGACGCTTTGATGTATTTAGAAAAGGTGGAGATAGCCTGCAGGGACGCTATGATCTATACCATCTTTTTCCACTGACTTTCGATGAAATATCGCAACAAAACAAAAAATTAACTCCTGCAGCTCCAAGAGATTTTAAAGACTGGAAGCCTATGAAGGTGGATCAAGCCGATAAAAAATTGTTAGAGCTTGGTGGTTTTCCTGCCCCGTATTTATCAGATTCTATACAGAGTATGAGAAAATGGAATGATTTATATATTGAACGTTTGGTTAAGGAAGATGTAAGAGATTTTAGTGCTGTCATTAAAATTGATCAACTTGAACTTCTTGCACGCCTCCTTCCTGAACGAGTCACTTCTCCAATTTCGATAAAAGGATTGAGTGAAGATATTGAATGTAGTCAAGTTGCTATCAAGTCATGGCTTAGACTGTTTGAACAATTATACCTTGGTGTTCTGATTCCACCATTTCACAGGAAAATTCATCGAGCTGTAAAGAAGGAACAAAAATGGTATTTCTTTCAATGGACAATGAATGATGATCCAGGTGCACTTTTTGAAAATTATCTTGCGATACAACTCTATACGGTTTGCCAATACTGGCGGGATCAAGGTCATGGAGTATGGGAACTGTTTTATTTAAGAGATCAAGATCGAAGAGAAGTAGATTTTATAATCTGTAAAAATTTAAAACCGATGGCCTTAATTGAAGCAAAATCTAGTGAAACAGACTTTCCAACGTCTTTAAACTACTATGTTGATAAATTAAAAATTCCAGGATTTGTGATTTATCCCGAAGGAAAAACGAAAGCTTTTGGAAAAGAAAAGTGGGGGATGAACTCCGCAACATTTCTTAGAGGATTGGTTTTAGAATGACTTTTTCATATAACGATCTAGACTGTTATTAAAAATGAAAAGGATGGTTAATATCCTCTTACCTGTTCTGATAAGAGGATGATGAGATTAAAGCGAAGGAAATTTAATTTTTGTTTCCGGCTTTTTTGCAATATCTAAAGCAATATCGTATCCAGCGTCAGCGTGACGAACGATTCCCATACCTGAGTCAGAATTTAAAACTCGCGATAAGCGTACATCCATTTCTGCTGAGCCATCACAAACAATCACCATACCGGAGTGTTGTGAGTAACCCATGCCAACTCCACCACCGTGGTGAAGAGAAATCCAACTTGCACCATTATTGATGTTGATCATGGCATTAAGAAGTGGCCAATCAGAAACAGCATCAGAGCCATCTTTCATCGCTTCGGTTTCACGATTTGGGCTGGCAACAGATCCGCAATCTAGATGATCACGTCCGATAACGATTGGTGCTTTAACTTTTTTCTCGCGAACAAGTTTATTAAATAATAAAGCAGCCTTTTCACGATCCCCATACTTAAGCCAGCAGATTCGAGCAGGAAGGCCTTGGAATTGAATCATCTTCTCGGCCTTGTCCAACCAATTGTTCATTGATTTATTATGAGGAAAGAGCTCACGAAGAGCATCGTCAGTCACTTTAATATCTTCTGGATCTCCAGAAAGAGCGACCCATCTAAATGGGCCAGAGCCTTCACAGAAAAGTGGTCGAATGTAGGCCGGAACAAATCCTGGAAAGCTAAATGCATCTTTCACTCCAACTTTTTCGGCACCTGCTCTTAAGTTATTACCATAATCAAAAACATGAGAGCCTTTTTTCTTAAAGGCAATCATGATGCGAACATGCTGGCCCATTGATTCGTAAGCATACTGCATGTACTGTTCTGGATTTGATTTTCTTAGATCAAGAGCTTCTTCAAGGCCCATTCCTGCAGGAACATAACCATTGAGTGGATCATGAGCAGAAGTTTGGTCTGTAACAAGATCAGGAAGAACTCCTTGGTCTAAAACAAATTCAAAAAAATCGACAGCATTGCCCACGACTCCAACAGTTAAAGCTTCATTGTTATTTTTAGCTTTAAGTGCAATTTGAAGAGCTTCTTCAAAAGTATTTGCAAGTACATCGAGATATTTTGTTTTTAATCTTTTCTCAATTCGTGTTTTATCCACATCACAACAAAGGCAAACACCTTCGGCCATTTTTACGGCAAGTGGTTGAGCTCCGCCCATTCCACCAATACCAGCCGTTAGTACGAGTTTCCCTTTCAATGTTGCATTCTCGCCATAATGTTTACGAGCAGCGGCCATGAAAGTTTCGTAAGTTCCCTGAACAATTCCTTGTGAGCCAATGTAAATCCATGAGCCGGCCGTCATCTGGCCATACATCATTAAACCTTCATCTTTAAGTTTATTAAAGTGCTCCCATGTTGCCCATTTAGGAACTAAATTTGAATTAGCAATCAGAACTCTTGGGCCCTGAGGGTTACTTGGGAAAACCGCGACTGGTTTACCTGATTGTACAATGAGAGTTTCGTCATTCTCTAGATTTTTAAGTGCACTTATAAGGTCATTGAGTGCTTTTGGATTACGTGCTGCTTGTCCATTACCACCATAAACAATTAAGTTATCGCGATCTTCTGCAACATCAGGATGTAAGTTATTAAGCAAGCAACGAAGAGCTGCTTCTTGATGCCAGCCTTTACAAGTTAATTTATCACCAGTTGGAGGAAGAGGTATTTGATTCATATTTCTCCTTAAGCCAGTGGCCCAATGACGGATTCCACTTCTTTAATAATTTCATCTGATTTAATTAATCGTGTGAGATTCTCAATGTCTTTGTGGAAGATTCGATCTTCCTCAATTGGACGAACATGTTTTCTTACCAGTGACACAACTTTTTCTAGAGCAGGTGAGGTGTTAAGTGGTCTTAAAAACTCAATGCCTTGTGTGTTACATAAAAGCTCAATCGCAAGTCCATGCTGTACATTTTCAACAACCTCATGAAGTTTTCTACCTGAAGTAACACCCATAGAAACATGGTCTTCTTTGTCAGTAGATGTTGGAATTGAATCCACAGAAGCTGGATGGCAAAGATATTTATTTTCAGAGGCAAGTGCGGCCATCGTTACGTGAGCAATCATCAGTCCTGAATTAAGACCCGAGTTCTTAGTTAAAAAGGCTGGCAAATCTGAAAATGATGGATTCATCATTTTCTCCACCCGTCTTTCAGCAATATTACAAATTTCAGAAAGTCCCATAGCAAGATAGTCCATACATAAAGCAAGGGCCTCTCCATGAAAGTTTCCACCCGAGATAACATCACCTGTTTCGATAAATACAAGTGGGTTGTCAGTAACTGAATTTAATTCAACGTTCAGTACTTCTTCAGCATGCTTTAATGTTTGTCTGCAGGCCCCGTGGACTTGTGGAATACAACGAAGTGAATAAGGGTCCTGAACTTTTCCATCATCAGGATGAGAAACTGCAATTTGCGAATGAGAAATAATTTTCAATAAATTATCAGAAACAGCAACTTGACCAGGCTGAGGTTTAAGTCCAGAAATTCTTCTGTCAAAAGCAGTGGAGGTTCCTCGAACCGCATCTAGAGTTAGACAAGCAATAATATCGGCTTGCTTAACGATTTTCTTTGCTTCAGTCAGAGCAAGAATTCCCAGGGCCAGCATGACAGATGTACCATTAATAAGGGCAAGTCCATCTTTAGGGCCAAGTCGAGCAGGCTCTTTTCCAATCTGGTGAATCGCAAAATCTGACTTCATAATTTTGCCTTGATACTCAACATCGCCTTCTCCAATAAGAGCAAGAGCGATATGAGATAAAGGGGCCAGATCTCCCGAAGCACCAACAGATCCCTTTTCAGGAATCACCGGATGAATTCCATGATTAATAAAATCGAGTAAAAGGGAAATGGTTTCAGGAGTAACACCTGAGTAACCTTGTATTAAACAGTTTGCTCTAGAGAGCATGATGGCACGAGTGATTTCACGAGAAAAAGGGCGACCAACACCAGTACAGTGAGAGCGAATTAAGTTATATTGGAGTTGCTCAAGATCTTCGTTAGCAATTTGCTTAGAAGCAAGGGCCCCAAAACCAGTATTGATTCCGTAAACTGGCTTGCCTTTTTTAACAATATTCATAATCACTTCACGTGATTGTTTCATTCGATCCCAGGCCTTGGGTTCAATTTCTAGTTTTACATCTGTATGTTTTGCATTTGCGATGAATGCCACATCTTCAATTGATAAGTTTGTTCCATTAAGTAGATATTTTTTCATAATGTCCTAGCGAATTTTATTAATTCTTGTCAGATAATCTTTGTTTGGTTCAGAGAAAATATAAGATCCTGCAACTAAATTATTGGCCCCCGCCTGAATCAGGTAGCCGGCATTTTGATCATTAATTCCACCATCAACTTGAATTTGAAAGTTAAAACCTTTCTCATGGCGAATTTGATCAAGCTCAATAACTTTATCAACAACTTCAGGAATAAACTTTTGGCCACCAAATCCAGGGTTGACACTCATTAGTAGTACGAGATCAACTTTGCCCAAAATATAATCTGGGATAACACTGATTGGTGTTGATGGATTTAAAGAAATTCCTACAGATGGGTAGAATAATTTAATTTGAGAGATAAGCCGATCATGGTGAGTTACAGCTTCCCAGTGAAAAGTAAAATTGTGTAATCCTACATTCTTGAAATTTTCGATAAAAAAATCTGGATTGGTAACCATGAAGTGGGCATCTAACTTGTGCTTAGAAACACTTTTCACTCTATTTAAAACGGGTTCACCAAAAGTGAGGTTAGGAACGAAGTGTGAGTCCATGATATCTAAATGCAGCCAAAGATTATCAACTTCATTTAAACGTTCAAGATCTTTTTTAAGTTCTAAAAAATCAGCAGAGAGAAGGCTTGGTGAAATTATAATACTCATTACGATTCCTTTCCTGTGCTAATAATAATTTCTGATTTTAATCCATTAAGTAGCTCTCGATCGCTACAAGCTTTCTTTCCTTCGAGTTGAATTTCAGATAAGCGCATAGACCCATCTAGGCAACCTACTACAAGCGAGCCAAGATCATTTTTTGCTTTACCTGCAGAAAGCTTGGCGTGATAAGGCTCTGCTAATAGCACCTTCATTCGCTTTCCATTAAGAAAACAATAAGTACCAGGCCATGGATCAAGGGCGCGGATGCGATTAAGAATTTCATGCACCTTTTGATTAGCAAAATCTAAAAGACCATCTTCTTTTTTTAAAGTAGGAGCAAATGAAACTTGAGATTCGTCTTGTGAAGTATAAGTAACTTTATCTTCCAAGATTTTTACAATGAAATCATTCATTGCAAGAGCAGCTTGATATTTTAAACGAGTGTAGAGTTGACCACCATTTTCTGTGGAAGCAATGGCCACTGTATGAAAATGAACTAAATCACCAGCATCCATTTTCTTAACCATTTTTTGAATTGAAACACCCGTTTCCTTGTCTCCATGAAGAAGAGCGTATTGAATGGGAGCAGCTCCGCGATACTTTGGAAGTATTGAAGTATGAATGTTGAAGCATCCAAGTTTACCCATATTCAGCATTTCGCTGCCTAAAAATTGAGCGAAGGCCAAAACGACAACAAAATCTAAATCTTCACTTCTAAGTTTCTTTAAAAATTCTGCTTCTTTATTGATATTTTCGGTTTGAAAAAAATTAATTTTCTTCTCTTTTGCGTAAGTGATGACTTCTGGTGATTTCATCTCCATACCACGTCCAGCGGGACGATCAGGCATAGATATCACATAGCAAAGATCAATGTGAGGATGATTGGCCAAAAGATCTAGGGTTGGAACAGAGAAATCAGGGGTTCCACAAAAAGCAACTTTGAATTTCTTCATCGAACTTTCTCTTTAACTAGTTTCTTTTTATAAAAGTTTTTCTTCAAGTTACTCAAGCGTTCGATAAAAACAACACCTTCAAGGTGATCGTTTTCGTGCTGAATACAAATCGCCAGCAAATCATCTGCTTCTATTTCTTGAAATTCACCTTTTAAATTTTGGAATTTAACGTGAATTGTTTTATGTCGTTTAACTTCTTCATAAACGCCAGGAACCGAAAGGCAACCTTCTTCATAAACAGTGGTTCCAGAAGTTCCGGTGATAATTGGATTAATAAAAACCATGGGATTGAAGTTAGACATGCGAACTTCTTCTTCACCTTTAGCATTGGTTATGGTCTCGCGATCATAATCGACGTCAAGCACAAACAGTCGAATTCCTTGCCCAATTTGAGGCGCGGCGAGTCCAATCCCCGGGGCATGATACATAGTGTAGAGCATGTCTTTTACAAGTTGCTGAAGTTCTGTGGAGAACTCAGTCACAGGCAAGGCCTTGGTTGATAATACTGGATCAGGGTAGGTCACGATCGGTAGGCGATCACCCTCAAGCTTATAATTTTCAATTTTCATGCAGCTTTTATAGCACAGAGAATAGTGAAATTAAATTGCGAGTTTTCGATTCTTGTAGAAGGTAATAATTACGTAACTTAGGAATAAAGTAGGGACAATTCCAGTGCAAATCAGTGGAGGTAATTTACCAGTGTTACCAAAGGCCACGGCAGAACTGTAAAGTACCCAAAATCCAACAGTAACTAGTAGTGTTAGGACTACATTTTTACCAAAGGAACTTGAGCGTCGATTAGGATTAAAGATTGTAGATACTGGAATGAGAGCAAATATTAAACAGGCCAGGCTGAGAAAAACTTTATTATAGAGAATGATGTAGTACTCATCAATGTTAATACCTGTTTTAGATAATCTTGAAATAAAATCTTTCAATTTGATAAAATCTAAAGTGGTTAAATCAGCTTCAAACTCACCAAAATCTTCAGGAACTTCGTTAAGTCTTAAAGACATTTGATCTTTATGTTCTTCAATCGGAAAAATAGAATTGTCGAGATTTGAAAGCTCGGTAACATTCTGTAAATTCCAAACACCATTTTCAAATTGAGCTTTGGATGCATTATATGAGCGCACTCCGAGATGATCTTTAGAGAAGTAGTAAATATCAAGCTCTGCTAATGATTTAGTTTTGCGATCGAAATATGAAAAAGAAGCAAAATAATTTTGCGATTTATACCAGAATTTACCACCTTCAATTGAGCTACGGGTGAGGTACCTTCCTTCAGAAGTTTTACTTTTTTCGATATGCTGTCTTTTAACTTTGTTCGCATATGGTTCAATGAAACCTAAATTTAAAAATTGCACACCTACCACAACTAATGCAGAGAAAGTAATAAGGAGATAGATTCTTTGATAAGAATAACCTGAAGCCAAAATGGAAATGAGCTCTGAGTGGGCCTTTAGTTTATTGAATGAAAATAGGGTGGCTACCATACAACAAATTGGAAACATTTTTCCCATGAGATCAGGCATTTTTAAAGAATATTCAAGCAATACCCTGAGAGCATCTTTACCTTGGAGAAAACCGTTAATTAAATCTGCCACAGAGATTAAAAGAAACAGAACAACTACGGCTCCTATCAAGCTTTTAAACCATTCTTTAAGAATTAATCGAGAAATAATTAACATTATTTAAGTATAAGTCGCAGTATGGTTTTTGAAAATAAAAGTAATAAGGGTTTTACGATAAAAGTATTAATCTTCCTAAAAGCAAAGTTTTGTTCAAATTGATCAACCATTCTAGAAGAATAAAGGTAATATTGTCTTACCAGTTCTTGTCCAAAAGAATATTGAAGAAGCCAATCTTTAAATTCTCTACATTCCTCAGTAACTTGATGTTTGCCACCGAAACAAAACGTAACAATATAACATTTTTTAGATTGAACAAAAATTTGCTGATAATGTTCTCTAAAAACTTCAGGGTTTTTTAGGGCACCCTTTTTTAAAAACTTTCTGGCCAGTTCAGAATTAACAACTTGAAAGGGCTGGTTTACAGAAAAGTGCACGAATTGTTCTAAACAGCGCCTGCATTCATTTTTAAATTTTGGAGCAGCATCATACATTCTCGCCATTTCAAAAAATACATGGCTAATCATTAACATTTCGGTGACATCTTGCTTTGGATCAAAATGGCTGGTTTTAAGATTATAAAAGTCATGGCATTTTTTAACTTCGGCCATGGTAGATAAGTATTCAGTGTATTTTTTTAAAGCATTTCCATAATCGCCAATATCCATTGATTCTTTGGCAAATCTAACAACAGTAATACGATTCTCAAACTTGTGTTTGAGGATCATTGCCTTTTCGCGTTCTTCACGAACCTGTCTACCGTTTTTGGATGCAGCTGCCATATGAAGAGCTTTTCGGAAAAGTCTTCAGAAAATTTAAAGATTAATAACGGCAGATAAAGAAGTATCTACAAGAAGTTCATCTTTATAAATGTAATTTTGACCGTACTGTTTAGAGTATTTTTGAGCAAATTCCACTCCTAAACGAGGTCCAATCCAAGAAATACCCCATCCAGTTCCTTTAAACAGAGTAATATTGTCATGAAATTGGCCGACCCTTACAAAAAAATCATCAAAAAAATTGGCCTGAAGAGATGCTCTCCAAAGATAATTTTTGGACGCTGATCGTCTGTACTCAGTTCCTGCATCTGCAATAAGAATAAGGCTCTGGGTTAACTTTTGTTGAACACCCACTATCGCTCGCTCTTCCCCTGGGAGTGCCTTAGAAATATCGGTAACGACTAAACCAAGTGTAGTATTTTCATCAACAATATTGGTTAAACCAGCGGTTAAAACATGGTTTGCTTGGTGTTGCTTGTTAAATTGAGAGGGAAGTCGATCTTGAACGTAATTATAGCTTAGACCTAAAGAGCTATTAGTACCAACAGGTGCTGCTCCATGAAGAATCATACGCTGCCGATCATAAAAATTTTCTTTTTGAGTGACATAACCAACCCCCCCTTTAATCGGACCAGAGTGGTCGGCCATAAAAACACCCTGAGAGCGGCTATTCTTTGGAAATTTACTGCTTGTTGTGTTGCGTAAGGCATTCTCTTTTTTTAAAGCACTAGAATAACCCTGATAAGAAAAGCTAGAACTTTCAAAAAAAGCTGCAGCTGCAGGATTTAATATTGCCGCTTCAGTAGACAGAATGCTGGCAACACCCGCGCCAGCTGTCGACATAAGGCGTGTGGTTTGAAATTCTCGAATTTGGGCCCAGGATGACTGGCCCAGAAGCAATAAGATGGCTAAAATATAAACTTTCTTCATTAAGAAAAATGTAGAGAACTTTTCTCTCTAAAACAAGGACATTTATGAAAATCAAAAAAGCTGTCATCCCTATCGCTGGAAAAGGTACTCGTTTTTTGCCTGCCACTAAAGAGATTGCTAAGGAGATTATACCCATCATAAATGTTCCTATGATTCATTACGTGGTTCAAGAGGCTGTAGAAGCTGGCATTGAACAAATAATTTTCGTTACCTCATCTGGTAAGTCTTCAGTAGAAAATTATTTTGATAGAAATCTCGAATTAGAAAGTTTCTTAGAAAAAAATCATAAAACAAAAGAACTGGAATTGATAAAAAAAATTGGTTCTATGGTGAGTATCACCACTGTTCGTCAAAAAGAACAGCTAGGACTTGGTCATGCTGTATTAATGGCCAAGGAGCTTGTAGGACCAGAGCCTTTTGCCGTCTTATTGGGTGATGATATTGTTTTGAATAAAAAACCTGCAATCAAACAGTTAATTGATATCTCCTTAAATCATGGGGGAGCTTCTGTTATTGGAGTTATGGAAGTACCAAAAGATCAAACTTCTAAATATGGGATAGTGAAAGGTGATATCGTTGATGAGCGGACTTTAAAAATGACTGGAATGGTTGAGAAGCCAAAACCAGAGGATGCTCCAACTAATCTTGCAACTCCTGGACGATATATTTTAACTCCTGAAATTTTTGCTATACTTGAAAAAATCCCTCGGGGTGCAGGTAATGAGTATCAGCTCACTGATGCGATTAATGTTTTGTGTAATGAAAAAAATGTTTTCGCCTATAAATTTGAAGGCAACAGATACGATACTGGCCATATACCAGGATATCTTGACGCGACAATTGATTTTGCACTAAGAGATCCTCAAACCAGAGATCACTTTATTGCATCTTTAAAAATGAGATTAGATCAACACGGAATTAAACTATGATGAAAATTGTCTTAATAACTTTTTTTGTATCTTTTCAGGCCTTCGCCTACGTGCCAACAGTGGAATCACTTTTTCGTAATGGTTCTAATCCGGATATAAATGTTAATGGAGCAGCTGTTACATTCTCACTAAAGAGAATCAATCCACAAGAAGGACAGAAGGCCGAAGAATTTTATAAAGTTTTTCTATCTAAAGCTGGTGGCGATTCAGTGAAAGTTGCTCAGGCCAGGTATAATAACAATACTTTTTCAGAATCAGCTTTAGATCATAAGATCTACTATTCAAATATGAATCCCTACACCCTAAAAGGGTCAAATGAAGATGTAGAGAAGTCATTGTTTTATTCATTGATGCATTCAATGGTTTTTAATAACGGCTCGCACATAGTGAATTATTTAAAATCAATTGGGGTACCTGTAAAATTAAATAATGATTTAATCAATAGAGACAAGGTCGAGTTGCTTGCGGCCTATAAGCATTATTTAGCTGCTACCAACAAAGATAGAACGGCAAAAATTCCAAATCCTCTTCGTCCTGAAGATGCAGGTGAAAAAGAAAAAGTGGATCGAGTGATGAGTGAGGGGATGTATATTGATACCAACCAGGTGAAACTGTCTCGTGAAGGTGGTGAGGCTGCATGGTTAGTTACAGCTTTACCTTTCGAAGCGATGGTGTCTTATAAAGATCGTGACGTTCATGTTTTAAAATATAAATCAACTCAAGGTGAGTTTGAACTATTGGCAAAAACATTTTGGCTAGCAAATGGAACTCATCGTCTTCCACGATTTATGACCATTAAAACATTTAAAGGCGAGACATTTGAATTAGAAATAACAAATCTTCGTCACTATCAAGAAAAAGAAGAAGATATTGTTCGTCGATTAAAGAATTGGGATCAAATTTTAAAAGGTCATCAGTCTAAAGAACCTCGTCCTGATTTTTTACTTTAAATGAATGTTGTACGAGTTGCAGTTAATTATCCTTTAAAAAATAGTGGTCTTCTCTATTTTTCAGAAACACCACTTGAACGCGGTCAAGTGGTGGAAGTTCCACTTGGAAAGAGGACGGAAGTTGGCTGTGTCGTCTCTGCTGATGAATCGCATTCTGAAGAGTATTCAAAAACATCACAAGAAAAAATTAAGACGATCCATAGTATTGTACCAGATTGGAAGCTAACATCTTCAGAGCTAGAATTGTATGAATGGATGGCCAATTATTATCATTACAGTCTAGGCCAGCTCATTTTTGATTGCTTACCTCATCATTTAAAGCGCCCCCGACCTTTAGAGCAAACAGTAGGAGAGGGGCAAAATTTAGAATTTACTCCAAACTCAAAACAGCAAAGTATCATTCAGGCACTCAAAAGTGGTGAAGGTAAATTTAAGCGTTACCTAGTTCATGGGGTCACGGGTAGTGGGAAAACAGTTATTTACCTAGAGATGATTTTGGAAATTCTTAAACAAGGTAAAAGTGTTTTATTTTTACTGCCAGAAATTAATCTGACTCCACAATTTATTAGTACTTTCTCCAAATATATTAAAGCACCCATTCTTTCTTACCATTCAGAACTGGCCGATTCTCAGAAGTATCAAATTTGGCAAATGGCTAGATCACTCAATGAAGGTGCTCTTATTTTAGGAGTGAGAAGTTCTATTTTTATACCAATAAATAATTTAGGGCTGATTATCATTGATGAAGAACATGATGGTTCATTTAAGCAAGATGATCGCTGTCCTTATAATGCAAGAGATGTCGCCGCCAAGAAGGCCCAGCTACTTAATGTTCCAGTTATCATGGGATCAGCGACTCCAAGTGTTGAGAGTTATGCAAATTTTCACAGGCCTGAGCAAGCAGGGAATTTGTTTGAAATGAAAGAAAGGGCGGGAGAGGCATTTCTTCCGGCCGTTGAATTAGTTGATGCTCGCAGTAAGAGCGAAGATGGAGAGGATATTTGGCCATTTGCTCCTGATTCAATTAAGGCAATTAAAGCTGCTTTGGAAAAAAAAGAACAGGTACTTGTATTTGTTAACCGATTAGGTTTTGCAAATTATCTTCAGTGTCGAGCCTGTGGTCATCAGTTTAATTGTCCTAATTGTTCGATCACTCTTCGTTACTATAAAAGAAAAAATCAATTGGCCTGTCATCATTGCGAGTACAAAGAGCCAATGGCGACTCAGTGTCCGGCCTGTGGATGCATGACCATTTCTCAAAAAGGTTTTGGGACAGAAAAAGTTCAAGAGGTACTCCAAAACTTATTACCAGAAAAAGCGATTGAGCGTTTTGATCGCGAGGATATAAAAAACTTTAAGCAACTTGAAGAAAGATTAGAGGCGTTCCATTCAGGAAAAATTGATATTCTTGTAGGAACTCAAATGCTCTCAAAAGGGCATAATTTTGAAAAAGTAAAACTCGTTTTAATTTTAGGGATAGACTCTCAACTCAACTTCCCTGATTTTCGTGCCAATGAGAGAGTCTATCAGACGCTCACTCAGGTGGCGGGTAGAGCGGGAAGATATTCCCAAGACGGTAAAGTTTTAGTTCAAACCTTAAATCCAGATAATTCCATTTTTCAAATAGTCAAAGAGCATGAGTTTCATAAATTTTATGAAGATGAATTAAAGATGCGAGAAATCTGTAATTGCCCTCCATTTATGAGACTTGCTTTAGTACATTTTTCTTCTCGCTTTCAAGACAGGCTTATTTCTCATGTAAATGATTTTGTCGGGCCAATGATGAGAGAGATGATAAGAGCGCATTTTAAAGATGTGATTATTCTAGGTCCAAGACCGGCCAATATTGAGAAGAAGTCGAATCAATTTACTTGGTCAGTGCTTTTAAAATCAAATGATCTTGGGCAACTTCATAATTTATTAAAGAGCTTTGAGATGAATTATAAATCTCAAAGCTCTATTAGTTATAAAATCGATATTGATCCCTATACCATGATGTAACTATGGTTTACGACATTCAAGATCAATTGCTTGAAGAGAGCCGCTAATGAAATATGAAAGTTTTAACTTTTCAAGTTCTTCTTTTTTGTTAAAAAATAATTGAGCATGATAGCGAATATCTCTTTTTGATTTATTCATATATTCAACAGACTCGATGTGCTCTTTGATAATGTTTTTATCACCGAGAGAAGCTAGTGAGTAAGGCTTATATCTTTCGATATCAATTCTTAATTCTTTAGAGAAAGAGCTGTAAACAGTTGCTTTAAGATTGTCACCAAAACAGATGAGATGCTCTGTATAGGCAAAAGCGCTTTGTAAAAAAAGTGATGCAAGAATAAGAAATAGTTTCATAAAAAAAGCTCCTAAATATAAGAGGGGTATTTAGTAATGATAAAAATTTTGTGAGGCGGGATATTCGGCTAATTAGTACGACAATAGAAGTGTCGCTGTAAAATTTACCAAAAGGTACGTGACACCTTTTGGAGATTAAAACTATTGAAATTATTAGACTAGGTTGCGAAGGTCTTATAATCGTTAAGTTTATACCCAAAAATTCCGAATAGGTGGTGAGTTAACTCAACTGTTTACTGAGGGATTTATGAAAAAGACTTCTGCTATTGCTTTATCTTTAATGACAGTTCCACTTTATGGAGCAAGTATTTTAGAGAGTTTAACTAAGTATCAGAATGATCTTAATGGTGTTTCTAATTCGCCAATTAGTTCAGATAAAGCAAGAGAAACAATAGTTTCTAGCTCTGTTAATAATTCTAAATGTGAAGAGGATGATCAGGCCTCACTTCCTCTCGCTTATTTGACTTCACTCATTTTAAAGAAAGATCCAAAACTTGATATTTCCTATGATCCAAGAAACCAAACTTTATCTGTTTCATCTGCTGACATGATTAGTAACTGCTCATCCATGATTGAATGGAAGCAAAGAAAACAAGTTGTAGGTGGAAAAGTTGTTTACGCGATAGAAGCAAGATTTAAGCAAGGTGAAGATTGTGGTGCTGATGGATGTTCCTATAAGGTTGCCAAAGTCAAAGATGGCTCATTTGATAAATTTGAGACGATGAAATTTCCTGCGACTCTTAAAGGTTTTGAGAGTTGTTTGGAAAAATCCGGAGTTATTGATAACGGGAAAGTTGTTGCTGGGGCAATTTACTCATCACCCATTAATGAAAAGTTTCAAGGAATTGAGGACTCTGGATCTGTACAATATGTTTCACATGGCCCCAATGCCAATATCGTTAAAGCAAAATATAAATTCACCAATGTGGATAAGTGTGATTTTTACGAAGATATAAATAAAGATGCAGTTTCCATTATGAATCTTCAGGATGAGGAAGCCGCAAGAAAAAGTGCTGAAAGAAGTGCTGTCATCCAAGCTGTTCAAAAAGACTGTAAGGATTATGGAAAGCTTGCTGACTTCATCGAAAAATATGAAGATTTTTCGGAAGATCTACTTAATGTCAGAGATAAATCAATTTTAGATGCTGCAAAAAAAGCTGCGGCGAAAATTAAAGAAGGCAAATATACAGATGATGATTTGAAAGTGATTGCTGATTTTCAAAGATATATTGTTTCACCTCGTATTGCCCTGGCTAAAGCTCAGTATGATCAAATGTTAGAACTTGAAGGTGAGGCAAAGAAAGCAAAACAAGAAGAGCTAAAGAATACCCTGGCGGATTTAGCTTCATTGAATAAGAACTATTTTACTAACGACAATATTATTAAGTTAGTTACTGATGGAAAATTTGATGATGCTGAAGCTCTTAAAAGTATTCAACTTCAAATTCAAACTCACCAAAGAATTGGAGCAAAAGAAAGTGGCGTGATTATTACTCCGGCCCTTGCTCAAGAGAGATTTGTTTCGGCCAAAGCAGACTTTGCAAAAGAGCTGGCAGATAAAAAAGAAAGATATGCTATTTCTCACGGGGAAATTACAGGTGTATCAGATGATTTTGCGGCCAAAGCAAAGGCCCATAGAAATGCTGTTAACATTAGAACAAAAAACTTCACTGCAGAAATTCAGGCGGAATACGCTCGAATTCAGCCTGGTGGATATTGCACTCGTTTCTATGTAAACCAAAACAAATGTGTGCAAGACACTCAAGAACGCCTTCAGGCCCTGGTCAATCTCATGGAGCATGATAACAGAGTTGATAGTGAGCTTGCCGATGAATATGAGGCGAAAGCAGCAGATTATGGAAAGTTAGAGGCCGAAGGGCGTCGTTATGTAGCTTCGCAAACTGGTGAAGAAGTAGAGGAGCCTGCTAAAAAACCTGAAGTGGCGGCAGCCCCTCAGACTGCTCCTCCTGTAAGGGCCAGTGATGATAGTGTCTATAATTTTAATTATAATCCACAAGCTTTTCAGCAGCAGCAACCAACACAACAGTATGTGCAGCCAATGACTTACCAGTATAACCAGCCAAATATGTTCCCAACTCAACAATCGAATCCTTGGCTTGGTCAGCAACAATGGAACAATCAAGTGTCATGGAATCCGAATTTAAATCTTGGCTTTAATTGGAATGGAAACTTAGGATTTCAAGGACAGCAGAATTTTGGTCAGTCCCAATTTGGGTATTGGAACCAACCAAATGCTGCTTATTCAAACTTTTCTATGTGGCGACATTATTAGAACTCTAGAGTAGCTCTTAAACCACCACCGTGAACGCTAGACATAGTTAGCGAAGTAGCGGTGTTGGTATAACCATAGTAGTCCCCAACTTTCCAATAACCGTAGTATCCACCGACTGTCATATTCGGATTCCAACGATAATCGAATCCAAAATCAACTTCCCAACCCATATTATTTTTTTGCTTATAGTTTGAGTTGAAAGCATAGTTCTCTTCATGGTGATAAGCGCGACTTCCAGCTTTTGCTGTTTCCATAGCGTTTGCCATAACGAAAGCTCCACGCCAGGTCCATTTATCTGCTTTGTAATGAGCAAAAATTTTGTAGTAACGAGTGTTAGTAATAGAAGAATCAAAAATCGATTTTGTTCCTTCATTAAATGAAGGGTAGTGATAGCGAAACATTAAATCAGCAATTTGATAATTTGGGTGAAGGTAAGTGGCCTCAAATTTACTTGTGCTTCCTTTATCACCACTGATTTGACCAGCATTAAGTCCCATATCCCACTTAGGATTTAGATCATACTTGGCCTCTAAAATATATGACTTGGCAGCAATTTTACTTTTATCACCATTACCGTATACATCTCCATAAGTTCCCGACATCATCGGAGCTTCAAAAGCGACTTTGAATTTATTCCATTTCTTTGAAACATAGGGATCAATGATAGTAACTTGAGTTTTTCCTCTGTCTTGGTCACCACTAGTTGTGGTTGTGTTATAAAGAGAGTTCTTTCTTTCAGAGAATCTCTTGGCATAAAGAATACTTGCGACAAGATCAGTGTTTTTATTGTCGTATTTCGCTACAACACCAGTTTCGCGAACATCCCAACTTCCATTCGGTTGTGCGCGGCTATTAGCATCGTTATAAGATGAGATTTTTGCCCAAGAAGGAATTAAGCTAAAATTTCCAATTTTCATTTCGGCTTCAGCACCATCATACATTGTAAAAAAACGATCCCATGGATCATTGCCATTATCCCAAATCGCACCAAGACCATAATGCTTCGACAT
The DNA here is from genome assembly GCA_050247975.1 of Bacteriovoracaceae bacterium. Classification (GTDB taxonomy): domain Bacteria; phylum Bdellovibrionota; class Bacteriovoracia; order Bacteriovoracales; family Bacteriovoracaceae; genus Peredibacter. The sequence goes on along the minus strand of JBFWTE010000005.1, from coordinate 10,752 downwards.
ACGGCCAAGTTTAATTAAAGCAGTATCAGCGTAAACTTCCATGTACATTTGATTTACGTTTAGACCACTTCGTTGAGCTGGTGTCGTGAAATAATATGAATTATTTCCTGTACCATCTTGGTTGTTGGCCGAATTATCACCAGCAAACCCACCACGGATGTAGCCGGAAGAAAGCTCACCTTTTAAAGTCACACCGTCATTAACAATAATTTGTGGATTTAGTTTAAAAACATAAGTTTGGAAATTGGCCCCACAATCACCAGGCAATCCCTCTGTTCCTGTTTTTGAGGAAGCATTTTTTGTAGGGACATTGTCCTTGGTTCGACAGATATTGCTTAGTAAATGGGTATCAACCCCAAAAACCCCTGACCAGTCGATAGGCAAGGCCATAGCAGAATTGATGCTGAGAGTAGAAATAATAACAACTCGAGCAAGACGGGACTTAGTCACGTTCACGGAAACTCCTTCTATTCGAGAGCGGAAAATAATACATAAACTATAGAAAATCCCTCTGGATGTGGAAAGCCTCAACCCATAAAAAAGAGTGTTCGAAATATTTGGATGGGCTTGCAAAAAAGGTTGGTTTAATTTATATTCACTGGACGATTAAATGTATCTGTAGGGGTGTCGACAAGTGGTAAGTCAGCAGATTTTGATTCTGCCATCCGTAGGTTCGAACCCTGCCACCCCTACCACTTCTTTAAGGAGCTTCGAGTGAGACGCATCGTTCTTGTCTCCGGTACCTCAAATCCAATCCTCTCCAAAAAGATTTCCGAATTTTTAGACATTCCATTAGTAAATCCCCAACTTCGACGTTTTGCGAACGGAGAAATTTACTGTGAAATTGAAAAAAATGTACGCGGTGCAGATGTTTTTGTGATTCAATCCATCTGTGCTCCGGCCAATGAAAATCTCATGGAACTTTTAATCATGATAGACGCCCTTAAAAGAGCGTCTGCGAACTCGATTACCGCTGTTGTTCCTCACTATGGTTACGCTAGACAAGATAGGAAAAGTGCCCCAAGAACTCCGATTACAGCAAAATTAGTCGCCGACATGGTGACTGTTGCCGGCGCTTCGCGGGTGATCACAATGGATTTACATGCTGGTCAGATCCAGGGATTCTTCAATATTCCATTTGATAATATTTTTGCTTCTCCAGTTTTAATGGAATACATGCAGAAAAATTTAAACAAAGATAATTTAATGTGTATCTCACCAGATGCTGGTGGTGTTGAAAGAGTAAGACATTATTCTGGAAAACTTCATACCGACATGGCCTTGATCGATAAAAGAAGAACTGCTCCTAATGTTGCAGAGGCCATGAATGTGATTGGTGATGTGAAAGGAAAAGATTGTATCATCATCGATGATATGATCGATACAGCTGGAACTCTTATCCAGGCGGCAAATGCCTTGAAAAAGCATGGGGCCAATAAAATTTATGCAGCGGCAACTCATCCAGTTTTTTCAGATCCAGCAATCAAGAGAATTGCTGAATGTGATGCTTTGGAAGAAGTCATTGTAACAGATACAATTCCTCTAACTGCCGAAGCTCGCAAAGTAAGCAAAATCAAAGTTGTTTCAACTTCTGAAATCTTGGCCAAGGCCATTCATCGAACATTTAATCATGATTCGGTGAGCTCTCTTTTCATCTAATATGTTTCAGTTAGTGGTAGGAGTAGGAAATCCAGGGTCTCAATATGCCGAGACTAAGCACAACATTGCCTGGATGTTACTGGATCAATCTCCACTTTTTGAAAAATCTCAGTGGAAATCAAAATTTAAAGGTCTTTATGCTGAGGCCAGCTTTAAAGGCCATAAGTTTTATGGCCTAAAGCCACAAACGTTTATGAATCTTTCTGGTGAGTCAGTTCAACCGATGGCGGCTTTTTTTAAAATCGCCCCTTCAGAAATTCTTGTTATTCATGATGAGCTGGATATTCCTTTTGGCCAGGTTCATTTCAAAATGGGTGGCGGATTTGCCGGGCATAATGGACTTAAAAGTATTGGGGCCTGTCTTGGGACTGATCAATTTGCTCGTATGAGAGTAGGAATAGGAAGACCTCCCCATGGAGATGTATCGAATTGGGTTCTAAGTGGTTTTCCAAAAGATCAGGCCATTCAATTGCCTCTTCTACTACAGAAATTGCATGACCCGATGATAACAGCTATGGTAGAGGGTCTAAATAAAGTTGGAATTTATAATAAAAAGAATCTTATCTAAGTTTTAAGGAGTATTTATGGGTATGAATTGTGGAATTGTAGGTCTACCAAATGTGGGTAAGTCGACAATTTTCTCGGCACTAACATCGGCACCTGCTGAAGCAGCTAACTACCCATTTTGTACAATCGAGCCAAACGTAGGGATTGTACATGTTCCAGATCCTCGTTTAGAAAAAATTGCTAAAATTGTAGGTCCTGAAAAATTAATTCCGGCCGTAACAGAATTCGTAGATATCGCAGGCCTTGTTAAAGGGGCTTCAAAGGGTGAAGGACTTGGGAACCAATTTCTTGGTCACATTCGTCAGGTAGGGGCCATTTGTCATGTAGTTCGTTGTTTTGAAGACAATGATATTGTTCACGTTGCTGGCAAAGTGGATCCTGTTTCTGACATTGAAGTCATTAATATTGAACTTGCATTGGCCGATCTTGAATCAGTAACTAAAAGAATTCAAACTTTAGATAAATTTTTAAAGTCTCAAGATAAAAAAGTTCAGGACAAGGCAAAGGTTTCAAAGCCAATTCTTGAAAGATTAGTAAAAACTCTAGAAGAAGGTCTTCCTGCTCGTTCACTTCCTCTTGATGCAGATGAAATTGAGGCGATTGCAGATATTCATCTTATTACGATGAAGAAGATGCTTTATGTTTGTAACGTGGATGAAAATTCAATTCTAGAAGAAAATGAGCACGTTAAAAAAGTAAAAGAAATTGCTGCCAAAGAAGGTTCAAAAGTTATTACTATTTGCGGAAAAATTGAATCTGAAATTGCAGCTCTTGAATCAAAAGAAGAAAAAGAAGCCTTTTTAAAAGATATCGGTATTGAAGAATCTGGTTTAACCAAAATGATTCGTGCCGGTTATGAAATGCTTGATATGTATACATACTTTACCGCTGGGGTAAAAGAAGTTCGTGCTTGGACTTTTCCAAAAGGTGCTAAGGCTCCTCAAGCTGCGGGTGTAATTCATTCTGATTTTGAGCGCGGGTTTATTAAGGCCGAAGTTTATCACTGTGATGATTTATTTGCTCTTGGTTCTGAAGCAAAGGTTAAAGAAGCCGGAAAATTCAGAATGGAAGGTAAAGAATATGAAGTGAAAGATGGGGATGTGATTCACTTCAAATTTAACGTTTAATTCACTTTCCCTAGAGAAAGTAATATGAAGGCCCTCTTTTGAGGGCCTTTCTTAGTATACAGTTTCTGAGTAGATGATTTTTCCATTAACATTCTCATTCCCATGACAAGTGATTGATGTGAGCTCATTTGGATCAGATGGTTCTAATTTGATCGAAAGTACATGTTTATTGATTTCACACATCTCTCCATTTTGCCCATAAGCATAAACTTTAAAGATCATATGATTAAAACTGCTAGGTTCCAAGTTCTGTTGATAGGTAGATAGATCAGCAATAAAATTTACTTTAGATTCTTTGCTAGCTTTAAGAAGTAATTTATTAGCAAGTTTAATATTGGCCTTCTTTATATTTTGCACTTGCTGGTTTTGATCCTGTCTCTCGAGTTGTTGGTATCTTTGAATAGCAGCTTGTAAAGAGTCGTCTTTTGCCACTGCTGCAAATGATAAGGCGAGTGAGAATAAGATAGTTCCAAATTTCATCATAAACCCCTTAAGTTTTTTGTCATAGTATTTGATAAATCAAGCTGCTCCGCTAGGGCTTCTGAACAAATGACTTAGTGGTGTCAAAAGATTAGACAAAGATTTTTAGCACTTAATGAATGAGGCAAAAACAAGAGCATCTGTTTGATTAATGATTAAACCCTAGAGTCACATCAAAGATTCTATTGGCATCTCTAGAATCGGCCAACTCTTTTTGCTCAGAAAGAAGCTTGTAGAAAAAGATGTTTCTAAAGATGAGTTTTACGTAGTTTCGGGTTTCCAAGAATGGAATGGCCTCAATATTTTTAATGATGGTTTCGTCAGAATCAAAATAAACATTCTTCCATCTCTCAACTCGGCTTTCGCCTGCATTGTAAGCGGACAGAACGTAGACAAGATTTCCATCATATCGCTTTAAAAGCCCTTTGAAATACTTTGTTCCTAATTCAAGATTTAGCGATGGATTGGCAAGATGCTTATCACGAAGTGATTTTTTAAAACGCCTGGCTGTCGCAGGCATAAGCTGCATTAAACCTCGGGCCCCAACTCGAGATTGTGCCAGTGGATTAAAAACTGATTCTTGACGAATCAGGGCCAGGACAACTATTGGATCTAAGCTTTCATTTTTTAAAATTTTAACAAGATCTTCGTAATAAGGACGTGGATAAAGAGTTTCAAGTAGAGCGCGGTTAAAATTCACTTCTTTCTTGTCTAAAACATCATAAAGATAGCGAAAAGTGGCCAAGTAATTTTTGGATTCTTGAATAATTTTTGCATTCAATAGATGTAAATCTGACCGAGCATCTAATTGGCGATCACTGGAGTACTTAACAATTTGGTTTGGCATACTATGAAGATTAAGCCTTTTAAGCTCGAGCTTCATCATTCGTTGTGAGTCAATTCGCGCCCATGCCTTAAGGCGAATTAAAGAAGATAAATAATCTTCATCAAATTCTTTAAAATCAACATTCAACTTAGAAGAAGGATCGCTGGATTTATTAGCATAATAATTTATGACCTGAGACGTTGGTTTTAATGCCTGAAGTTTCTTGGTAGACATAATGCCAAAGTAGCTTAAGGGGTGATTTTGAATGATGTGTTCATAGATTTCAACAGCATTACTATTTTCACCAGTTTTTTCTAAAGAATAAGCAATCCAAAACTTGAGTCGTGGATCTTGAGCTTTCTCATATTTATCAATCAGATTGTATTTATCAGCAATTTTTAAGGCTTCTTTATAATCATTTTCAAACAAATAAGTCCAAAGGTGAAAAAACTGAGCATCTTCTAGAATTTCTTTATTATTTTTCTTGATGATAAATTTAAAAATATCTCGAGAAAGATCCTTAAATCCATTTCTGAAAACAGCTTTTGCAAAATCATTTAATCTTGTTAAACAAAGTCCAGTTGGAAGATGATCGTTATTTAACTCTAAATAATTTTTTAAAAACTCATAATGCTCTTTAACTTTATCTTCTGATGGCTTTGAGTCTAATGTGCGATAACCACTTTCAATTAATTTCCCAAATTCTGCATAAAAAACATTTTGATTTTGAAGAGGGTTAAAGCCCTTGTTTTGAATTAACTTCGTAATTTCTTCGCTGATAACAATATCTTTTAGCACTTCTTGAGCAGGAATTACATCATGAGAAACACTGTAGGTGGTTACTTCTTGAGATAATTTTTTTAAGATCTCGGGTCTGTTTGATTGAGATTGCAAAAAGTATGCGAAGTTTTTCTTATTCTTTTTAGTTAAGTAAAATTTTAAGTTTTGCTGAATAAATTGAACTGCTTCTTCAGATATTCGGTTTTTCTTTTCAATATCACGACCAATGGCCTCTAGAGTTTTTTCTCTACAAAAATTTCCCGCTACTTTTTCTAAAACTCTTTCTAATGGAAGAGTCTCCACCTTTGTCGTGTATTTTTGACATTTGATGATGAGATCATTCATTGAAGTCGTTTTAACTATTTCTTCAACTGCTTTTAGCCAGGATAAAAAATTTGAAAAGTTCTTAGACTTTTCTGTTTCACGAATGACCTTTGAAAGGACCTCTAAATTGATATAACCCTTTTCTGTGAGCTTCATAATATTAATCATGTGCTCGCCAATAATGTGCTCCGAGTGAGAAAGTTGCAGCCTTTCATGATTTACAAACTTTAAGTAACCATCTTCAGAGGTAGTACTTAAAGCACTAAGTGGGAAAAGGATTATGAAAAAAATAATTAATCGCATGAGCTTAAATTCTTTTTGAAAGTTAAAAAATTATAGCATCAATCAGAAAATTTTATCCAACTTATTGATGGCTTTGATATTTGGATTTTATTTCCATTAACCGACGAGAAATCTCGTGCAACGTTGCTTTTTTGTCTTCAGGAATTACGGTGGTTAAATTATCAATATAAATTGAAACTTCATCTAAATAGGCCAATTCATGTTGTTCACGCTGATTTATTGTCTGAAGAAATAAACTAACTTCCTCAGCTACATCTTGAAAATAATCGCCTTGTCTAAAAGTAAGTGGCCTAATTTCTTCACCTTCTCTGATTTGAAGCAAATGCTGCTTTAACTTGTACATCGGGCCAGCTATTTTGTGGGTGAGGAAAATGAAAAGAATAAAAATAAGTGAAAAGAATAAAATTTGAATCAGACCTAAAAAAAGTAGGAAATTATTTTTGCTAGGCAAAAAATCCTTAACAAATTGAGGGTTTTGGATGGCCAATTCATCGAAAAAATCAATTAAAAGCATTGGATAGATGAGGCTGGAAATCAAAATCAATGAACTTACCATCAAACTAAATTTGAGTTGAAAAGAAGGATTGATTAAGAAGTGCGAACGTTTGTAAAATGCCAAAGTTTTATCCCTATTCAAGGTTCTACTAGAATCATAAAATGTTCTTGCAAATTCCACCAGATGGAAAGAACTTCAGAATAGCTAACCCTTTCAGTCAGCTTAAGGATCATATGTTACAAGAAATTCAAAAAAGACTAAGTGAAATTAAAAATCCTGCTACAGGTAAAACCTTTGCCGAAGAAAAGCGATGGCAACAAATTCAAATGGAAGGTGATAAACTGGTAGCTCAATATAATCGTGATGGCATCTCACCTACAGAGAAGCGAGTGATTGAAAAAGATATTATTGAAAGCCTTAATGGTTTAGTTGGAATAGATAATATTTTAGTGAAAACGACTTCGTCACAATCACAAGATGTGTTTAAAGCACTGGATTCAGCTCCTGCAAAAAAAGAAGAAACTCAACCTGCTCAACTCAAGGCTGGACATGGAACAGTTGGAAATAAAAAGCCTGTTCCTGGTGTAGGTAAAATTATTGCAATTGGCTCAGGTAAGGGTGGTGTAGGTAAATCTACTTTTACTGCTAATTTGGCCATCTCTTTAGCGAAAAAAGGACATAAAGTCGGCATTATTGATGCTGATATTTATGGACCTTCACTACCAATGCTTTTTGGAAAACGAGATGAAAAACCAAGAGCAAATTCAGAGAAGAAAATAATCCCAGTTGAGGCCCATGGAATTAAGTTTATGAGTTTTGGATTCTTCATCAACGAGCAGGATCCTGTTATTTGGCGTGGGCCTATGCTTGGTGGTGTTCTTAATCAATTTCTCTTTGATGTCGATTGGAGTGGAACAGATTTTTTACTTATCGATCTCCCTCCAGGGACAGGTGATATTCAATTATCAATGATTCAAAATGCACACGTCGATGGAGCAATTATTATTTCAACTCCACAGGATGTTGCCCTTTTGGATGCTAAGAAAGGACTTGAGATGTTTAAGAAACTCAATCTTCCTATCATTGGAATGGTTGAGAATATGAGTTCGTTTATATGTACGCACTGTGGAACTGAGCACCATATTTTTGGACATGGTGGGGTTGCTGAAGCCGTAGAGCAATTGGAAGTTCCATTTTTAGGTCAAATCCCTCTAGAGATCGAGTTAAGAACTGGCTCGGATAAAGGGGAGCCATATATGACGCAAGAGCATTTTAAAGATCGAGCAGTATGGAAGGGTTTTGTCGCTGTTACAGAAAAAGTAGAGCAGTTTTTTTATCCAACACAACCTGAAAAGGCAGGATTTTTTTCTAAAATTTTAGGAATGAATCGTTGATGGATTTAAAAATACTTTCAATTATAGAAGAGCAAGTAGCTGTTGCGTTCACTGGGAAGATAAACGTTTTGTCTAAGTTGAATCGTCAGTTTTTGGGCCATTTGTTGTTTAAGAATGGGGAGATTATTAATGCTCATTATCAGGGCATTAGTGGTCTTAAAGCTTTTTATAAGATTATTATTGAAGAATTTTCTCTTATTGCTTTTGAATATGTGGTTGAGCCTGAAGTTGTGAATGAAAAAGAGCAGCAAATTTACTATTCGTATACAATTTTAAAGAACAAACTAAGCGAAGTCATAAAACTTTATCATTCTTCATTAAAATTGAGGCCACCGTCAGACGTAAGGATAATCTTAGGTCCTGAAATTATTAAAGAAAAGGTGCAGGTTACTTCTGAAGAGTTTGAAGTAATGACCACTTTAAGTGAATGGAGTTTGGCGCACGATGTCTACCAGCATTGTCAGCTACTAGACCATGAAATTACTTTGGCCTTAGTCAATTTGAGAAAAAAAGGTGCCTTGAAAATTATTGCTACTAAGAACAATGGCTCGACATGAGTCGAAAAAAAGTTAAAATAGGAAAAAAAATTAGTAGGGGTTTTTATGAAATCACAAAAACATAATCAAGGTGAGCTTAAAGAAGTCACTATCAAAATTGAAAAGCAAGTTGCCGAAGATTTTGAAAAAATGGTTAAAAACACCAATATTCCAATGTCAGATCTCATTGTCATTGCGATGAAACGTTTTCGCGCCTCTCATCATGACTATTTAAAAGCAGTTCCTGTTGTAGAATAATTTAAGGCGCCTTAGGGCGCCTTTCTTTTTTATGCTTCAATTTCATTCTGTCGTTCGTGATCTTTCTCATAAAGGATTGGGAGTTGTTGATCATCCAGATGGTCGAGTTTTTTTTGTTCGTGGTGTTTGGCCAGGGGATGCTGGATTATTTCAAATTTCTGAAGATGCCCAAAAGTATGATGAAGCTAAATTAGTAGAATTAACTAAGGTCTCAAAACAAAGAGTGGATGTTCCTTGTCCCTATAGAGGAGTCGGTCCTGGTAAATGTGGAGGGTGCCCATGGATGATAGCAGAATATCCAGCACAACTTGATTTCAAGTTAAAGCGTTTAAGACATGCCCTTGAGAAAAGAAAACTTTATCCTCATTTAAATCCAATAATAGCTTCAGACAAAATATTCAACTATCGTAATCGCATTCAACTCAAAACAAATGGTCAAGTATTGGGATATGTTTCAGAAGGCACATCTCAGATTGCCCCTGTTGAAGATTGTTTAATTTTAAATAAAAAATTAAATGAAATATTTCATCAAGTCAGACAAACTCTACCAAGAGAGGACTTTAAGCCTACTGGAAGCCATACTTGGTCTTACTTAGATCTAGATGATGAAATGAACTTTGAAGATCTCAAACTCAATAAACGTCGGCCTTTTAAGCAAGGAAATACGGAACAAAATTCAAAGATGCAGGAATGGATTATTCAGAAGTTTATCGATATTCCAAGACATTCTCCTGTGATTGATCTGTTTTGTGGATCCGGCAATTTCACCGAAGTACTTTCAAGAATGGGATTTGAAAATATATTGGCGGTGGAAGTTCAAGGCGTCGCACTTGAAGAACTGCGAAAGAAAAAACTTGTTGGGGTTCGAGTTTTAGATTTAGATATTAATGAAAAGGGCTCTTGGGCAAAAATTGCGAAACATCAGCCACATGCTAAGGCCATATTGATTGATCCTCCTCGAGAGGGTCTTGAAAAGAGAAAAGGTTTATTCAAGTACCTCGATAATCTTCAAACAATTTTTTATATTTCTTGTGAGTTGGATACATTTTCTCGAGATGCAGCTGATTTTGAGAAAAATTTGTGGAAAACCGAAGAAATTACACCGCTGGATTTATTTCCTCATACTCCACATGTTGAAATATTAAGTGTGTTTAAAAAAAGTGGAGACGTTAAAGACTCCACTTAGAAAATGGCTATAATTTAATTTTTTAATTGTTCGCACCGAACTGAGGACAATTTAAACTAATTTTTTACGAATAGTAGTGTAGTTTATTTTACGCGCAGTAATTAAACTTCTTTAATTTCTCAAAGTTACCTAAAACAAACTTGGCAAGATTTTTTCATAGCAAATTCCCATGCAAGTTTCAGATGATCAATTAGAATTGATCCCCACTTTTTGTCCTAATTTTCAATGCAAGTTTCATTTTGGAACTGAATCCAAGTTTTATGTAAAAAATGGTTGCACTAAAACCCATAAACCTCCTTTCAAGAATCAGCGCTTTAAATGTAAGGGCTGTGGAGGTCAATTTTCATCTAATACTTTTAGTCTGGATTTTAGAAAGAGACTGACCGATCTTTCCGAAAATATCCTGCATTTTTCAATGAATGGGATGAGTAATAATTCGATAGCAAGATTGCTTAAAATTAACGAGGGCACGGTTCGTGATCGGCTGACTCATCTTTCAAGGCAATCACTACTTTTTGAAAAAAGTCATCAACCAAAAAAATTGAAAGAAGATGTCGCTTATGATGGTTTTGAGACTTTTACTCACTCACAGTTCTCACCTTGCTACATCAATACCGCAGTTGGAAGTAGGTCGATGTTTATTTATCACAACACCATCTCACCTCTTAATCGCAAGGGGCGGATGACTGATGAGCAGAAAGAAAAAAATCAAGAGCTCATCAAAAAGCATGGTCTTTATCCTCAAAACTCCGTCTGTGAAGAGTCCATTTACATCTTAAAAAATCTCTCATCCATTGGTGGTGGGCGGACCCTTTT
>JBFWTE010000004.1:0-172292 GCA_050247975.1 Bacteriovoracaceae bacterium | reverse complement strand
AAAGAACTTAAACCTCGGCCTATTAAAAGTTCTAGATTTAATGGGCATAAAAAGCGAGCAGTATGACTCGGTCAGTAGGACATAATCGCTTGGAAATCAATAGGACATAGTCGCTCGGATTCAACAAGATAAATTTGGCCTGTCTAAACTTTAGGCACTAATTAGGGTCTCTAACACATTTGTTGAATATACGTTAAAGAGACATCGCGAACATTCTGACTGATTTATTCAAGGATCTCAGAGAGGTCTTAGAAGTGATTGGAAAGAGACAACCTAACATCAGTATTCTTATTGAAGTTTCGACATTGCCCCAATTGCAATGAATCCTAAAATGCCAAGATTTCATTATTGAACTTTCTTTTCGGGGCAATGCCCTTTTGATTTAAAAGTCACGGACAAGTCGCTAAAGAGAGCTCATGTCTAAGCAGCAAACCTTCTCATTTATATCCTCAACTCGTCTGACTCACGGAGGAGAACTTGCCCGCGGTAAAAGAAAGTCCGAGCGTCCTCTAAAAATGAATAAACCACTTCATGTTGTTCTGAGAGCGAAGAGATCCACACTTAAAACCAAAGAGAGAAAAATTCAAAACCTGCTTAAAAAATATGCTGAGAGATTTAATATCAAAATCCATCGGGTCTCAGTTAATTCAAATCATCTGCATCTTCTGATTGTTGTCAAAAGACGTATGCACTTTCAGCACTTTCTAAGATCAATTACCGGACTTATTGCTCGTCTGATGGGAGCTGGAAAGCTCTGGGAATATCTCGCCTTCTCAAGAGTTTCTGATTGGGGTAAGCAGTACCAAATCTTAGTGCGGTATATTCAAAAGAACGTGCTCGAAGCTTCGGGACTTATAAGCTTCTCTCCTCGAACTGGATAAATTGAACCAACTTATTTGTTAGAGATTCCACTAATTATCAAAATAGCTTAAACTCATCGAATTTTTAAACAACAGCTCTTCGCTCATCCAAAAACGACCTGTATATCCAATTAAAGGCTCTTTTTCACATTCGACATGATCCTTTAATTGCTCAGGAATTTGACCATCCTCTAAGAATGGACAAGATCTCCCCCAAGAGTTTTGAATCAAATACATTTTACTATCCCCTTTACCAGGCCGATATCCAATAATAGTTATGGCATGCTTACCCTGAAGCTTCTTAGGTAAAGATTCTCTAATTTGCTGATTACAAAACTGTGTATCTATAATCGCTTTTGACTTTAAAGCAGACATACAAATCCCCACTCCTACGGGCCTTCCAACACATAACTCAGAATCGACTTTATTAGCAGCTTCTTTTACATCTTTTACATCTAGACTGGAACAACGAGGCACATCCATCTTCTTTTGAATTTGCCTTGCTTTAATTTGCTCCTCACACTTTGGTGCAACGATACTTAAAAAATAAGTCAATCTACTCGAATCCGATATCTGAGCTACTTGAATTAAGGCCTTAAGAATTTTAGAAGATTCTTCCACTAGTTCATTAGGAACATAGTCTGGTGCTACTGAACAGGAAGGATTTTTTATAAAACGCTCCAAAACATCGGCCTTCCCAGATACAACTAAGCATCGACTGTATTCCTGATAATCCTGTTGAAAATTTTCATCATTGTATTTACTCCAATTTGGATCAATCAAATCATAAGCAGGAATCTTCTTATAATAACCCCAAAGCCCAAGAAGTTTATTTTCATCCAAAATATCTATTTTCTTATTATTGAACTTGTAATCCTTTAACTTGTGTTCCAAATCAGGATCTATCATTTGCTGAACAAATTTTTTAAAAGCTGGTATGGGTCTTCCTATCTGATCAAATGCAAGATCATAGATTTTCTTCATCGTCAGAGCTTTTTCGCCTTTTAAAGTATTTAACTTTTTCCTCCAACGAAATTGGAGTCTTTGTATTGCTTTCCCAGCAAAATACTCTGCGCCACTTTGACTACAAAGTTGCTCATTTTCATAGAGCAAACTTGCTAGGCGATCTCTTAACTCGTCTTCTTTTCCAGATTTTGCGAGCTCAGATAGTTTTATTAATAGATCTGAATTTTTATCTAATAGCTCTCCGATTCCTTTTAAATATTTAGATTGTATATCAAAATAATCATTTGAATTATGAAATTCTGGCCCAAACATTTCAGAGTCACACCATCCAATATCTTTTGCTGTATTTATGGCATCACAAATGAATCCACCTTCATTAAATAATTCCACTTTTTTTTCATCGTCAGCATTAGGACTTACAAAAGTTTTCTTTTGGTTATTTCTTAAAGAAGCTGAAATACTCATTTGCAAATAAGAAGGAAATTTTTCTAAATTCAGTCGATACTGCAACATTAAAGATCCTGTATTTGAGTAACATTCACCTACTCCATCTTGATCTTGTACTGCACGATCTTTTAGTCTTATTGTGGCAGGACAGTTATTTTCTGCTTGAACCATGCCTGAAAGAAATATCGTCAAAAAAATCATTTGTCTCATTTCCAGATCCCCCTTAACGCTACAAAACTTTTATCTTTAAAACGACAGAAAGCCTCGCTTCCTCCATCTGAAGTATTTGCAATAAAAACTGTTCCTTGAAATTCATAACAAACTCTAGATCCAGGATTAGCACCTACTTGAGAGGAAAAATCTCCTTGTTTTTTATTTCTTACGGCCTGTAGTGCGAGACATTTTTTATTCTTTACACATGAATTTGATACAAGCACGTTGAACTCTTGCAAGAAAACAACTTCTATTGAATTACCGCCAATTCTCCAATCCAAGGCCCAAGTCTTCGACAATAACAGCATTAATAAAATCATCATATAAACCTCAATTATTATTCGGCTTTAAAAGGATAAATATAAATGGTTAGATCAATTTTTTTTAAAGAATAATTTAATAGGACATTAATAATCTTAGATAGGTATCTTTAATTTTATGCCACAAAGATGTGTCCTTTCTTTTACAAAGGAGCTCCCATTGACTAAAACGCTCAACTTCGTGCATAAGCTCATTCTGTGACCAGAGCTTGGAAGAGTTTTGAATATCTTTATCGTATTGTGTGAGTCTTGGTTTTTGACCTAGGTAGCTTGTATCTGCAATCTTAATTAAATGAGATTGTAAAAAATTAAATAGGCCCCTCATTTTTTCAAAGTCACCTTCAAGAGGAATGATCTTTTCAAAGAAATCCTTCATCTTTTTCCGAGAGTAAAGGGACGCCAAGGCAAACTGATCCATCTTTTCTAAAGTAAGAAGTTCTTGAACTTGAACAAGAGAGACTTCACGGGATTCGGGATGATTTAGTTTTATTAAGCAGCAACTATTATAAAAATTAACAAGATTATTTTCTATTGAATCTAAAATCCAATTTTTCGCCTCAAAACTCAAAGGCAATCTTAAATAATTACAGGTGAAATCTAAGAGCTTATTTAGCTCCCAAAATCGAGGTGCTTCAATGGTTAGAGTCTGAAATGAGCTTTCTTTTATAATCTTTTTCCATGAGGCGTTCTCTGATTCAAAACTTAAAATTAAAAATCGATCTATAAGTTCTAATTTTGAAATCATCTCAATCAGTTCAGCATTTAACTCATGGGCCTGATGAATAAAAAAAGAATCTGAATTTCCAAACAGTGAAAGCGTTTGAAATTCTTCTTCGATCCAATTCTTATTAACTTCGGACGCCATTTTATAAAAAATGGTTCTCTCACGAGCTCCTTGCACAAGGAAATCTTTGGTCATCTTTAAGCTAATAGGATCAAAAGTATTAAGTCCAAGAACTCCATTAAAAGAATGGAGAAATTCCTTATTAAATGAAGGAAAAAAATCCCAAATCTGCCATTTAGAATGCATATAAAATCATGTCCCTAACAGAAATAGCGGCCTGCTCAGCAAGACCTTTCAACGTTTTTCGCTGAATACCTGCATTTTGGGTTCCAATCACATCAACACCCTGATCATCCAGCACTTCGTGAGTATAAGTGGTTCTTAGGGGTAATGTTTCATTGAGAAGAATTTTTGAATTAAAATTAATTTGATCACCAATACCTGACTTCAATAGCGCAAGCTCTTCTTCAGAAGGTTTTTTTATCAAAACAACTTGAAGAGAAAGTGACATATCAGATGCCCCAGGAATATAAAAACTTCCTCGCTTTTTACCTTGAAATTCTCTATTCTCCACAGCATTTTTAGCGCGGCCACTAGCAACAATCAGGTTCATAGGGCGTAAAGTCTCGGCCACTTTCTCAGGAGTTTTAATAATCCCGATTAATACAGCGTCTGCATTCTGGTCATAACCACTAATAAGCTTTAATCCGCTAAAGCCAGTAAGTAAGCGGTAGGTTTCTCTTGTAAAGTCACCAGAAACATCCGGTAAATTTGAATAATTATAAAACATGGGAACAGATAGACTCTGAACCCCATACTGGGCCAGGGGATTATCTTGCTGAGTAAAACGGTAGCCACTACAGCCCACGAATATAAATAGAAAAAGTATCAATCGCATTATAAAGATATATCATGTAGAAAATGAATGTTCTAGTTAAGGACACGAACAGATGTTTAAAAAAATTAATTTCAAAGGTTTAAATTATAAGGACTTAGACCGCATTAACTCTCATGACTTAAAGCATGATGAAATGCAGTCTTTTTATCAAACTTTTGATTTCCTAGAAATGGTCAAAAAATGGCCTCAAATTGTTGGGCCCAAACTCTGTACTGTGACTTCACCACTCAAAATTTCTCACTCTTCCCTATTTATCATCACCAAGCACTCCATTTACTCTCAAGAGTTATCTTTTTTATCCAATGAGATTATGGGAGAGATTTTTAAAGTTTTTCCACATTTAAAACCAATCATCAAAAAACTCGTTTTTCAAACTCACGAAAAATTTTTCGAACAACAGAAAGTGCAAGAAAAGGCCAATCAAGAAATCAGAACCAAGCTTCATCCTCAATCTCCTCAGTACAAATTATTAAAACAAGAAGCTGACAGACTTTTTGGCAGTATTGAAGAAAAAGAACTTAGAGAGATGATGGTTTCAATCTACATTCAATCGAAAATTTAAGAAAACTAAATCGCCCTCAACCCATTCTTTTATGACTAAAGAAGAAGTTAAAACTGATTGACGTACTTCCTCAAGAATAACTTTATCATTTTTAATGACCACAAAACCTTCTCCCTCCGGATTCAAACTCTCTCTCAACAGCCGGAGAAAAATTGTCCAATTATCTTGAATAAATGATCTCGCAAGACCTCTTCTTCTATCCGATGAGGGCTCACCATGCTTTGGTAAGTAATAAGGAGGATTAGAGACCACCAAATCAAATTTTCTTTGGGCCTTAAAATTTGAGAATGAAGAGATAATAATTTCTCCTTTGGTTTCTCTCGGTAAATATTCTTGCAGATTCTTTTCTAGACTTGGCAGAAAATCATTCTGAAGCTCTAATAAAATTAAATTAACGGGGAAATAATATTTGGCCAACTCAATACCAATAATCCCACACCCTGCTCCTAAATCTAAAATCGAATGAGACTTAGATACTCTATTCTTAATAAATTCAACTAATTTCAAAGAATCAGAGTTGAAACGGTAAAAACTCGGTTGGCAATAATCATTCATAAGTAAGAAAATCTATCGTCTCTTTTACTAAACTAGAATCAATATCACCAAAAGCTAAAAGCTTAAATAGAGCGAGCATGAACACTTCGCGATTCTCAAGCATTGCTCTTAAATGATGTCTTCGGCCAGGAAGAAAACCTTTGCCGGTATTCTTTGAATACGTATCAAGCATCTTTTCATTTTCCATCAGGTAAATAAACCATAACTCATCTTCTTTCTCTAATCGCGCTAATTCAGGATTAAAGCTTGATGATATTAACGGTCCGATATCCATAAATGGCCAGAACCAATAACTTTGTTCATTCAAAGGATAAACATCTAACTTCCGTAAATTTTTTAATCGCCGCTCTTCACTCATCTCGTTTAATCGTAAATAATGCACAAATGATGGAGCTAATTCAAAAACAGTCCTTAGGCCTAATTGATCTGATATTGAGTTTATATCATTCTCGTTAAGCAAATTTAGGATCTGCTCATCATTAAAAAAATTAATTCCATAAAGTCTAAAAAGCTCAAAAACTTTTCTATCTGTCGGATGTTTTGTTAATTTAACAATAATTTGAGAAATATGTTCTCGAAATATTTTTTGATAAATATTGGTTAAGGGGCGATAACCTTTCCAATTTTGGATTGGTGCCCTATTAATAATCGACTTCAATAAATTATCGGATTTTGTGACATTACCAATCATCAGATAGAGATAAGATTTAAGGAGAACCTCTTCCATACCTTCTTCAGGTATATCCGTTAAAATTTCGATAATCTGATTTTTAATTTTAACATCTGAAATTAAATTAAATTTCGAGTTAAGTATTTCCTCCAAAAATTTAACCTTGATCTCTTCTTTGGGTGAAGGTGGTTTAACTACTGCAACCCACTTAAGCCATCTCTTTAAAGGATGATCATCAGTTAATTTCAAAACACAATCGCGAATTTTTATTAAGAACTTCTCATTCAAAACCTCTGGAGAATATAAAATAATCGCCATTTGGGTAATCTCATTACTCATTTCTGAGCAATTTAGAGATGAAATATCAAAGCGGCTAACAATTCTGAGGCCATTTAAATTTGAAATCGGATGAAAAGAATACTTATCGAATGTTATTGGTTCTTCAAAAAACTTTTTTTTTTAGGTGATTGATCTTCCTGAGCATATGAAGACTCTACAGCTATGGCCATTGAAGTAAATATAATCCTAATAATACTTTTTCTAAAATAGATGAGGAGAATAAGAAGGATAAAACAAATAATGCCAATTGGTCTTAAATAGCTTTCTTTATTGATTTGCTTTTTTTTATTTTTACTTTTTTTTAGAGGCTTAGTTTTTTGAGATATTTTTGAATCTTCAGATGCAATTGAAAGATCTGCTTCATTTAATGTGAGCTGCTCATCTTGAGGCTCACTTTCACTTGTTAATTCGATATTCTCTGCAACAGAATCGTTTAACTGTCCCAAGCTAATACCTTTAACAACAGTGACATCATCAATTGCTTTTTCTTCGGTGGTTAAAACATCCTTGGCCTCACTTATTGGATTAAATCCTTGAGGCTGGTTACCTAAAAGATATTTCTCAACAAGGTCGTCTTCACGAATGAAAAACCAATAACCATTTCCAGAACATACTTCATCGTCTGGTCTAATTGAGCCATTTCGGTATAGCTCGAGAACCTTGTCCTTGGTGACAGGGCCAAGAATATGATTCGATTTTGTTCGGATCAGCCAATTTTTTTCCATTTATTACCTGGCAAGTAAACCGACGAGTGCGGCCAAATCTTGATCTGAGAATCTAAGTCCCATCGAGATAGTAGCACTTTGCTTCCCGTCCTTAGAAATAAGATCCTCTCCAGCTATTCTGGTAAATAAAACGTTCCAAACTTTTATTTCGGTCATGACACGTAAGTAAGGGCCAGCATCTTTTTGATAATCAAACATCTCAACCCCAGTTCTAACACCCCAGTCAGGGAAGAAATAATCAAGACCCACACCACCAGTTGATTCTATCAGACCTGCTCTAAGTCCAAATCTTTGAATTCTTCTACCAATCTGTAAGTTGAACTTGAAATTTGATTTGTTAACCTTTCTAGTACTTTCTTTCGTCTCGGGGCCATCATCTGTAATTGTGTAAGTATCTTTCTCTGTTTCAGTTTGAGGGCCAAACTCGTTAGTCACAATACCTAGACGGAAAAATCTTTCAGGAGCTGGGTAGATATCCATATCAAATCTTGTGTCTGATCCCGTTCTTGTATTAGCACCTGTTGAAAGACCAATATCGGCTTCAATATTATTGATACGGTTAACTAAACGGTTCACACTTGAGAGAGTTTGCGAAACTTGGTCAACCACTGCATCATCTCGAAGCAGTTTACCGACAGTTCCTTTACCATCTTTTAGATCGGCCATGATAATTTTAAAATCGCCCACAGCAGAATCAGCTTTATCTAAAATTGGGCCAATTTTTGTAAGATCGGCCATTAAAGAATCTTTTTGATATCTATCGGTTTCATAAGCAAGCTGTTCAGAAATATCTTTAACATTCGCTATGATCTGGTTAATTTTTTCTTCATTGCCAGTGGTAACTCTTTTTAAACTAGCACTCATATCATTGATGTTCTTAATAATTTGCTTAACCATGTTTTGTCCCTGCTCATCTCGCAAAGACTCCTTAATGGTAACTGCAATATCTTTGACTTCTTTTAAGACTTCAGATGCATCCTTGGTAAGTTCCTCAAAACCACTGCCTCCTTGAGATCCAATCATTGAACCTTCGGCCAGTTGAGGAGAATTTGGATCACCAAGTTCAATATCAATATATTTATCACCTAGGAAGCCAACTGATTTTATTTTTAACTTTGAATTTTGAGTAATTTTAATTTTCTCAAGCATCTCAAATGTAATGAGCGCTTCATTACCATACAACTCAATACTTTTTATTCGTCCAGCGTTGATACCAGCTACTTTAATTGGCGTTTTTTCAAAGATACCAGAAGCATCTTTTAAAACTGTTTTATATTCGTTGTATCTTCCAAACCCTGCTTGGTTAGAAGTTATCTTTAACGACACAATAACAATACTGGCGATTGCTGCTAGTGTAAGTAATCCTACTTTAAGTGGGTTCAAGTGCACTCCAAAAAAATTCTAATCAATTACTAAAATGATAAACGATTCCGGCTATAACTCAAGGAATCTTCGGATGACAGGATTTTCCGATTTTTTAAAGGTTTCCACATCTAAATGCTCAACTACTTTCCCTTTTTCCATAAACACAATGTAGTCAGAGTATTTTAGTGTGGCATGAATGTCATGTGAAATAATAATTGAAGTGAATCCTCGATGCTCATTTCTTCTATGAGTATCTCTCATCAAATCATAAACAACATGTGTTGTGATCGGATCAAGTCCAGAGGTCGGCTCATCATACAACATAATATGTGGATCCAAGGCCAGCCCTCTGGCAAGCCCTACTCTTTTTCTCATTCCTCCAGAAAGTTCTGAAGGTAAACGTTTTGCAGCTTCTTTTGAAATTCCCACCGACTCTAAAAGAGACATGACTTTTTCTCGGATTTCATCTTCATTCATTTTAGTGAATTCTCTTAAAGGAAAGGCCACATTCTCATAGGAAGATAAAAAATCAAAAAGAGCAGCGTATTGGAAAACCATTCCAAAATTTCTTCGAAATTCTCTTAACTCTAGTTCAGAAAGTTGGTTGATCACCGTATCTAAAACAACCACATCCCCACTGGTCGGCATAACAAGGCCCAAAATATGTTTCATCATGGTGGTTTTACCAGCTCCAGAAAAACCTAAGATGGTAGTTATTTTGCCTTTATGAATTTTAACATTAAGGTTATTAAGAATGGTGGATTCACCAAAAACCTTTGTCATATTTCTAAATTCTACGGCCCATTCACTCATTATAAAATCTTTGATAAAAAGCTAGTTAAAAAGAAATCCACAATTAAGACGATAATCATTCCCCAAACTACCGCCATATTTGTTCCTTTACCCACACCCTCAGCTCCGCCCTCAACAGCAAAACCATGAAAGGTACCAATTACTCCAATTAAATATCCAAAGACCGTAGCTTTTATTATCCCTTCAGCGACCATCCCCAGATCCATAAACTCACTTATCTTCTGAGTATAAATAATTTCATCAATACCAAGAACCTTTACCCCAATAAGCCATGAACCCATATTACCGATTAGTAAAAAAAGTGCAGAAAGCATAGGCAGACTTAACATAGCTCCTAAAATACGAGGAACTGCAAGATATTGATAACTATTTATCCCCATCACTTCCAGGGCATCAACTTGTTCAGTCACTTTCATTGTACCAATTTGAGCTGCCATAGCGGCCCCACATCTACCAGCAACGACTAAGCCTGATAAAACAGGAGCAAGTTCTTTCGCCAGAGAGATGGCCACAATCGGCCCAATAAAAGAATCTGCATTAATAACTTTAAAACCTAAATAAGTTTGAAACGCAAAAACAGCACCAGTAAAACTTGAAGTGAGAAAAATAATAAAGATTGATTTATTCCCAATAAAATACATTTGATCGAATAACAACCGAATACGAAACGGAGGTTTAAAGGTCCAAAAAATAGTTTTCAGAGTAAAATTGGTGAACTCTCCAAGACCATTAATAAGATCTAGGACATTTTCTCCAAGTTTGGTGATTTGTTGTTCTACTAATATTTTCATATCTTTTTATTTTACTTTATAAATTCTTGGAATTCGACCAGATATCCCACACATTATTTGATAAGGTATGGTTTTCATCTGAGTAGCTATGTCGGTTATCACTCTATTATCATGACTCCAAATTTCAATAGAATCTTCTTGTTTAATTTTTCCTGCTTTATCCGCTCCAAAGGCCAAGAAGGCCATATCCATATTTACGCGGGCAAAAAGCTTACCTTCAATTCCATTCACATTTAAATTAATTCCACTGGCAAAAGTCATCAGTCCATCACCATAGCCTAAAGGTATGACGACAATAAAAGTATCTTCGTTTGTGACATTAATACCGTAACCAACAGGAGTCCCTCTTTTAATCACCATCGTTTTCATCGCCTTGGTTACTAGACGAGAAATTTGGGCCCCATCCCAAATTCTAGGCTCGACACTATAAGGTCCATACATCATCAGACCTGGCCGAACAAAAGTTTCATTTGTTCCAATTCCTTGCTCAATAGCACCAGAATTTGAAATTGAAGTCGACTCAACAGACACACCAGCAGTTTTTAAAATTGATTTTGCCTTCTCAAATTCCAGAAGCTGTCTTTCTGTTTTATCGCCAGCTTTCTTTACATAATAAGAACACGCGAGATGTGACATTAAATGTTTTACACCTCGATTTTTAAGTAATGGAGCAACCTCTTCTAGCTCCTCTAAACTTAACCCTAATCGATTCATCCCAGTATTTATTTTAATAACGAGAGGTAAATGTTTAAATGATGGATCTTTAAGAACCACATCAAGATCACTTTTCTGATGAAGAACAGGAGTAATATTAAAATTTAAATAGGCTTCTCTCGCCTTTTCATTTAATAACTCAGTATCTGAGAAAACATAAATTTCAGATTTGAGAGTTGGACAATTCTGAATAAGATGAAGGGCCTCACCTAGTGTGGCCACACCTAAAATCTCATGATTCAGCTCGCGAGATAAAAATTGAGCAATAGGCACGAGACCATTGCCATAAGCATCGGCCTTCACCATAGGAAGTATTTTAGAATGAGGGGCCAATTTCTGAATCTTTTGGATATTACTATCCAGAAAATTCAAATCAATTTCTAAATAACTTGAATGCCTCATCTATACCGTTAAACTTTTTGGCCTAGGACCTGATGATAGAATTAATCGTTTTGCTTCTTCTTGGTTTTTAACTTCTTCAAACTCTTTTTCAAAAATACGAAGATAATGAGCTGATGAAGGTGGGAGAAGCTTTAGAGTTGGAAACATATCTTCACTTAAGATTTGAGTATTATCTTCAAAAAACTTCCAATAGCTAAATTGCTTAATGAAAGTCTGAAGCATTTGAGTTTCAGCTTCTAAATTCTCTTTAGGAATAAAAAACATCACATGCCATGGGCCAAACAAAGACAACTTAGTTGTTTTTTGAATTCTTCCAGAAAGTTGTAAAAAGAAATCGTTAAAAAATGAAGACCAATAGAATTTATTCTGAGTTCTTTTTTTAGCAACTTCAGTTAATGGAATTAAACTTAAGCAAATAATTCTTGTATCTGACTCCATCGATGTTTTTTGAAGACGATCAAGATTATCCATCGCCTCCCACATTGGCATAAACTGAGCTGAATATTGAGGTATTTGCTGATAAAGTTTTAATCTTCTAAGAGAAGAACTTAGCATTGACTCAAAAACATCCCAAGGAAACTCTTTCATTCGCTCTTCTGTAAATGAAACGAATAAAATAATGTCTGGTAAATTACTACCAGCATGAATTTTAAGCATGATGGGTTCTACTTCAAAAAGATCATTGGCCACTTGCATCGCCATTTCTTGAGCAAATTTTTCAATGCCATAGGTATTGGCCTGACCTAGCCATAAAGATGGAAATGGATGGTACTTTCGGTGAGACATCTCTGGAGAAATTAACTTTTGGCCACTTTGGTTCAATTCATAAAGACCAAACCCATCAATGGCATCCCATTTATCCATCTTACTTAACAGAGACTGAGTAAAATCGGCGCGAGTTGAATCATCTTCAATTTCGGCACAAAAATTTCTCATGAATTGAAAGTGGGCCTTGAATTCTTCGGCCGAATTTCTATCCGAAATTAATCTTTGAGATCTGGTCTGTAATCGATGAATTCGATTTTGAAGATCCATCAATTCCCTATCTTTCTTGATATCAGCAACTCTTCTATTCACCAACGACATAATCTGAACTGTCAAAGAAGGATCTTGATGTAAATAACCAAAAGGATTTAATCCATAAGTCGATTGAAGCAATATTTTCGTAGAATCTTTAGAATAAAAAACATAACAAAGAGATTGATTCAAAACTCTAGGGTGATTTTTAAATTGAATACTACCAGAACTCATCTTGGTAACATCTATAATAGTCAGATCGGGAACCTGAATATTGGTTGCTGCCCAAAAATCTTCTAGATTTTGATAGTGATGGGCCAAAATATCTTTTTGTCTTAGAGCATTGGCAATTTCTTTTGCGCTCGCAAGATCATCCATCAGGATGGCCACAGAAATTTCTAATCCTTGAGTTGTGGTTTGCATATGGTCCTCCAGACCTAAATGAATCTCTCTAATATGGTATCTTAACCTTTTTACCTTCGGCAATCTTTCAAAAAAGTCTCCAAAACCTCTTGAGGATTGGTAGATGGAATTTTCCAGGTGATTTGATTAAAAACGATGGACCTTTCCTGATAAATTTTAAAAAGATTTTCTTTTCCTTGCTTTACAAGGGGCCTAACCTCGCCAGAATCCAAATTCAATCTCCTCCAACATTCTTCAAATGAAGTCTCTAGGTAACAAAATTTGATCTTGCGATTATTTTTAAGTAAATCGAAAAGCATCGGATTTAAGGCCCCGCCTCCCATGGCCAAAACCCCACTTCCCCCTTCTTTGAGCCAAGAATCTAATTCCTGTCTCTCCCAAAGTCGAAAAGTTGACCACCCCTTTTCTTCTACAAGATGCTGAATAGACTGAAATCCAAAGTGGTTTTTCAGAATTAATTGATCAAGATCGTCCAAATGCTCCCAATCACTTCCATACCCACTCTTAAGGCCCCTCATCAGAGTTGATTTGCCCGATCCGGAAAAGCCTGTTATCAAAATTTTTTCGCATAAAGCCATATGGCCCTTCTCATTTTGAAGAAAGAGAACTATTAACGTAGAACTCAATTTAAAAAGGTTATCCTATGTTAAAGCAAGATAAGATTTTGCCCAAAATAAATTTAATCAAGATCGCTGCAAATACCCCTATCGAATTTGAACTTGATCAATCAATTGACTGGATCAAAGAACTACTGATTGAGATGAATGAAAATGCGACTGAAAAATCACCTGAGGCCTACCTCGCTGAGACTTCACTCGTTATTTCTGGGGTGATTGAAAAAAAGAATAAGCAAGATTTAGGGGAATTTCTTACGGCAAAAGGGACGATTTATGCCAATTATGCTACGGAGTGCGTAAGAACTTTGAAGCCAATGGAAGTCGAAATGGAGGTCCCATTTAAGATTTGCTTTATCGATGAAGAGCTCTCAAGTACTGAATTATTCGCGGAAATTGATGAAACTTACGTAGATAATGACATTTATGAGATTTATTTTTATAGCAAAAGAACTGTGGATTTCCAGGAAATGCTCCATGAACAGATTTTTCTCCATTATGAGCAATATCCTATCATTGACGCGGATACCCAGTTACCAGGAAGCGAGACTGAAATTTGAGCTTGGCAACCAGAAAAATCTGTAATAGAAATAGAACCTCATTTTTAAAGAATATTAGTTTTGTATTGAGTAATATCGGAGGCATTTGTGGCAGTACCTAAGAAAAGAACCAGCGTATCACGTAAAGGCTTAAGACGTGCTGGTCAACATCATAAATTATACAGAAAATTCCCTCAGGCATGCCCTAATTGTGGTGATTCAGTTCTTCCACACCATGTATGCCCATCTTGTGGCCACTATAAAGGCAAGCAAGTTTTCGAAATTAAAGTTAAAGCGGACACTAATTCTGCTGAAGCATAAGAAAGAAATAAATGTTTTCATAAAAAAAGCCTTCGAAAGAAGGCTTTTTTGTTTCTAAGGAGGGACTTTATGAAATTATGGCAAACCAAAATTCTTGGAACCGGAAGCTTCGTCCCTGAAAAGATTGTTACTAACGACGATATTGCTAAAATGGTCGATACCAATCATCAATGGATTGTAGAGCGCACTGGAATTCATACCAGAAGAATATCTGATCCATCTAAAGGCGAAACACCAAGTGGAATGGCGAAAATTGCGGCCGAAAAAGCAATCAAAGCTGCCAACCTCACTCCGAACGATATTGAGCTTATTCTTTTCTCGGTAACTCTCCCTGATCAATTTTTTCCTAATACTGCCTGCCTACTTCAAGAAAAATTAGGCATGACTAATAATTGCGCCTGCCTTGATATCAATGCTGCCTGCACTGGTTGGATCTATGGACTACCAATGGCCGATGCTTTGATCAAAACAGGAGTTTACAAAAATATTCTTCTTGTTGGTGCAGAAATGACGAGCTCATTTAATAACTGGACCGATAGAAACACCTGCATCCTCTTTGGTGATGGATGTGGTGCTGTTGTTCTTGGACGTGCAGAAGAGAATGAAGAATCAAAAGTTTTTACATCTGTTCTAGGTGCAGATTCAAGCAAGAAAGATCATTTAAAACTTGAGGCCGGTGGTTCTGCTAAAAGAATTACTCATGAAGTATTAGAGCGAAATGAAGCAAACTCGGTTCAAATGAATGGCCAGGAAGTTTTCAAAGCTGCTGTTAAAACCATGGCCGCTCATTGTGAAAAAGTGATTAAAGACTCAGGAAAAGATATGAATGATGTGACTTGGTTTATCCCACATCAGGCCAATCTTCGTATTATTGAAGCCGTCGGCAATCGATTCAACTTCCCTCAAGAAAAAGTGATTGTGAATGTTGATAAGTACGCCAACACCTCTTCGGCAAGTATTCCAATTGCTCTAGATGAGGCTGTTCGCAGTGGAAAAATTAAGCGTGGTGATAACCTTCTCCTTGCTGCTTTTGGTGCTGGTCTTACTAGTGGAGCGATTTTTCTTAAATATTAAGAGGTACATATGAAAGTGACGATCGTATTTCCTGGTCAAGGAACTCAATACGTTGGAATGGGACAGGCCTTTGCCGAAACTTCATACTTTGAAATGGCCAATCAAGCTGCTGGATATAATCTGAAAAAACTTATGTTAGAGGGTCCAGCAGAGGAGCTCAAGCTCACTGAGAATACTCAACCGGCCATTGTTGCTCACTCACTTATGCTTTTTGATAAGCTCAAAGAGCTTTTAAAAAACAAAAATATTGAAATTGAAAGAGTCTTAGGACATTCAGTAGGAGAATACGCTGCCCTTTCTGCTGCCGGAGTTATTAAATTTGAAGATGCAGTGAAGGCCGTCCACTTTCGTGGAAAGTATATGCAGGAAGCCTCGCCTGCTGGCAAAGGCACCATGTACGCCATTTTAAAACAAGATGAAGCTATTATTCGTGAAGCTTGCTTGAGTGCAAGTAATGAAAACGAGAAAGTTTCCCCTGCTAATTTTAATGAACCAGCACAGATTGTTATTTCAGGAGATAAATCTGCTTGTGAACGGGCCCTTAAAATTATGGAAGAGAAAACTGGTGCTAGAGTTAAGGCAATAGAGCTTCAAGTTTCGGCCCCATTTCACTGTGCTTTAATGAAACCTGCTGAAATAAAACTTAAAGCAGTGTTAGATGAAATAAAATTTGAACAATTAAAATTTGCCTATGTTGCTAATATCGATGCTCATGAATACGGCATTGATACTAACCCAGCAGTTATTAAAGAAAATCTTTTAAAGCAAGTTTGTGGAAGTGTTCTTTGGACTCACAGTATTCAAAAACTCTCTAATGAAACTACTATTATCGAATGTGGCCCGGGGAAAGTTCTGGCCGGGCTGATCAAAAAAATTAATCCTAATTTGAAAGTCATTAGTCTTGATTCTGAGACAGGATTTTCTGAAGTTGAGGCACTATGATTGCAAATTATTCAGATTTAACTGACAAAGTTATATTAGTTACGGGAGCATCTCGTGGTATTGGTAAATCTATTGCTACCGCTCTAGCAAAGCAAGGATCCCATGTTGTTTTCAATTATCGTGGAGATGAGGCCAAGGCGATGGCCCTAAAAGAGGAACTAGAATCTCTTGGTGGAAAAGCAACGGCACTTAAATTTGATGTGACTGACTATGAAGGCATGACTAAGGCCCTGGATGAATTCACAAAAAATGTTGCCCCAATTTCAGGCCTAGTAAATAACGCCGGAATTTCTAAAGACACACTTCTTCTGCGTTTAAAACCAGAAGAAATTTCACAAATTATTGATACTAATCTTAAAGGTGCCATGATGATAACTCAGGCCCTTTCCAGAAATTTTCTTAAAGCAGAAAATGTTTCGATTGTGAATATGAGTTCAATTGTTGGCCTCATGGGCAACGCTTCTCAAGCGGCCTATGCAGCTTCTAAGGCGGGCCTGATTGGATTTTCAAAATCTGTCGCAAAAGAGCTGGCCTCTCGAAATGTACGCTCAAATGTCATCTGCCCAGGTTTTATTCAAACTGATATGACTGATGCCTTAAATGAAAAGGCCAAAGAAGAATACTCAAAAAGCATTCCACTAAATCGCTTTGGCAGTGCTGAAGAGGTAGCAAATTTAACCTGTTTTCTGTTAAGCAAAGCGTCAAGCTACATCACTGGAGAGGTGATTAAAATTGACGGCGGACTCTACATCTAATAATTTAGAAGCTCACATTTGGAGGATATTTGAATGGAATTACAAGAGAAAGTAATTAAGCTCGTTTCTGAAGCAACTAAAATGGACGCAGCTAACATCGGGCCTAACACTAGCTTTGTTGATGATTTAAACCTTGATTCACTTGATATGGTTGAACTCATGATGAAAATGGAAGATGAGTTTGGCGTAGAAATTCCTGAAGATGAAACAGAGAATTTGAAATCAATCGGTGATGTTGTTAACTATCTAAAAACTAAGACTCACTAAATCGAGAAGGCCTCCTCTTGGAGGCCTTTTAATTTTCGGATACATTATGAAACTTAATCGCGTAGCTGTAACAGGGATGGGTGCAATTTGTGGGCTTGGAACCACTCTCGATGAAGTTTGGGCCAATGCCATTCTTGGCAAATCTGGTGTTAGCAGCATCGAAAGACAGAACACAGAAAATTGGCCAGTCACTTTCGCCGGCGAAGTAAAAAATTTCAAATTAAATCCTGAATTAATGGAACTGAAAGATCAGGAACGTTTTGATCTTTTCAATCAATACGCTCTTCATGCTTCTGAAGAAGCGATTATTCAGTCTTCCCTTAAAAGTGCCAACTACGATCCTGCAAAAATAGGAATTATCTTTGGAACAGGACTTGGTGGATTTCCCCATATAGAAATGCATCACCAAATCTTTTTAGAAAAAGGGGCCCGTCGAGTTTCTCCTTTCTTCATTCCCTCTGTTATTCCAAACATGCCTGAAGGGTTAATCTCAATTCGTCATGGATTTAAGGGTATTAATTTTGCTGTGGCCTCGGCCTGTGCCTCAAGTGCACATGCTATTGGAATTGCCGCAACTGAAATTATGATGGGAAGACAAGATGCCATGATTACCGGTGGAACTGAAGCCGTCATTACTGGTTATACAATCGCAGGCTTTGCCAGCATGAAAGCACTCTCAAAACGCAATGAAGATCCATCTCGCGCTTCACGTCCTTACGATGTTGATCGTGATGGATTTGTGATGGGAGAGGGTGCAGGAATCATCGTTTTAGAAAATTATGAGAAAGCCAAGGCCCGTGGAGCAAGAATTATTGCTGAGGTTGTTGGTTTTGGCGCCAGCTCTGATGCCTATCATATTACGGCCCCACATCCTGAAGGATCTGGAGCTCTACTTTGTATGAATCAAGCTCTGGAGCTTTCTGGAATCGCTAAAGAAGAAGTTGGATATATCAATGCTCATGGTACCTCTACTCCACTTGGAGATATTGCAGAGACTGAGGCCATCAAAAAAGTTTTTGGAGAGCATGCCTACAAATTAGCTGTTAGCTCTACCAAATCAATGACAGGGCACTTACTCGGAGCGGCCGGTGGTCTTGAATCTATCTTCTGTCTTAAAGCACTAGAAACCGGAATTCTTCCACCGACTATTAATCTTGAAAACCAAGATCCAAAATGTGATCTCAACTATGTTCCTAATCAAGCTCAGAAGAAAGACATTAAATATGCCCTTAATAATTCTTTTGGTTTTGGTGGGACGAACTCTTCGACGATATTTAAAAAACCAGAATAAAACAACGAGGAGTCGGCATCGACTTCTCGTTAGTGAACTCGATAATTAACTTCCATCGTATAATTTGCTGTGCATTTTTCAGCAGAACATTTTACAGCTGAAAAATCCATTCTAGTATTCACTACTTTTGCTGCTGGAAAATATTTTAAAAACTCTTCACGGTAAGTAGAATTTATTATTTCACCAACAACTGACTTAAAATTATTATGGTTAATTGAGACCTTTTTAAAAATTGTTCGATAAGGTGGCACATTAATGTCCATTAATATATTTTGGGTCCAACTCGATTCATTACCTATTAAATAAAACCCCTCCTCAGCAGCAGTGGTATTTAAAATTGATTGATCCGAAGATCTGAATATGATTTCAAAATATCCTTCAGAGACATGAAGAACATTGGCAAAAGTGTTTAAACTAAAAAATGTTAATAATACTAATAAATATTTTTTCATTGAACTTCCTTGGGTGATAATTTTTCTTTAAAAAGATAGAGATGCTTATCATCTCCTCCTATTGGCCCACCATTTTTCTTTTGAAATAATTCCCAACTTCCCCTTTCAAAATACAAATTATAAAGAATAGTTAATGATCCAGAGGATGACTTATCTCTAAGATGCTTTAAGTTTCCCTTCTTGCTTACTTCATCTTTTGGAATTGATAAAGTGGCTTCACTTCCCTCTGGATTTATTACACCAACAACCCGATCTCCCATTTCTATCCAAGAAAATGACTTTGAAGAGTGATTCACTTTAATTCTAGTGGCTAACTCTAAAGAAGCATTTTCAATTTGAGTTGGAATTCTCATAACTTCGGCCGCTCGCTTTAAAACTTTCTTAAAGCCTGGAGTTAAGCGCACTTTCTGATCAAAAGACATCATTTCCAAATCTGGAGAGCCAGTATAATTTCCTCTGGCCTTAAATCCATCAATTATTTTTTTTGCCTCACAACCAACAATTCCAACAAAACGAAGATGGGGAGGAATTAAGGTAAAAAATCGTTTCACATCATTTCCCCACATATCCATGATAACTTCATCTGCTTTTACCCCTTCTGAAATGATATGATCCTGGGCCGAATGAGATACCCAGATCAATGCTTCAGTTTGATCAGAAGTCATCACTTGATACAGATCGAAAGGTTTCGCCTGATGTTTGATCACAAGATGGTAAGTATTTTCATCAAATTTATTCTGAAATCTCTCCTCTAATTCAAGGAGTAAGCTCTCAGAAAGTTTAATAGAGGTTAAAAGAACAATATCCTTTGCCCTGGCCGAAATTGAACTAAAAATGAATAACAATATCAATAGCCTCATAGAGTGATATTAAATTACCTAGATCATCTGGCCCAAAAAGTTGAAGATTCTTCATAGGCCGTCTAGTATTTAGCCACTATCAAAAAAGCAATAGTTACGATGCGTTAGTAGATAAATCAGTGGTAATGCCCAAATTAATTTTCTAAAATCAGAAAGATGAAGGAGTACTCCACCATGTCAAAAAATCTTGCTGCAATCGACCCTGAAGTTTTTAAATTCATACAAAAAGAACAAGAAAGACAAGAACTAGGCCTTGAGCTTATTGCCTCAGAAAATTATTGCTCAAAAGCCGTCATGGAAGCCCAGGGCTCGTGCCTGACAAACAAGTACGCTGAAGGTTATCCAAAGAAAAGATACTATAATGGTTGTGAGTTCGTAGATGAAATTGAAACTTTAGCGATTGAACGTTTAAAGAAAATTTTCAACGCTGGATTTGCCAATGTTCAACCTCACTCCGGCTCCCAAGCAAATATGGCCGTCTACATGGCGATGATGAATCATGGGGATACATTTTTAGGAATGGATCTTGCTCAGGGAGGCCACTTAACTCACGGCTCTCCAGTGAATTTTTCCGGCAAATTATTTAAGGCCTTACACTATGGCCTTGATCCAAAAACAGAGACAATCGATTACAACAAACTAGAAGAAATCGCCAAAAAAGAAAAACCCCGCATGATCATTGCAGGTGCTTCTGCTTACCCTCGAATTATTGATTTTGAAAAATTCTCTCAAATAGCTAAATCCATCGACGCTACTCTGATGGTAGATATGGCCCACATTGCTGGATTGATTGCGGCCGGCCTTCATCCATCACCAATTGGACTGGCAGATGTTGTGACTTCAACAACTCATAAAACTCTTCGTGGACCTCGTGGTGGTTTAATTCTAACTAACAATGAAGAGATTGCTAAAAAATTAAATTCACTTATTTTCCCTGGTATTCAAGGTGGCCCACTCGAGCACGTCATTGCTGGTAAGGCCGTGGCCTTTAAAGAAGCTCTAGATCCAGAATTTAAAACTTATCAGGAACAAGTGGTGAAAAATTCTAAGCTTCTTGCAAAAACCTTAATGGATCATGGAATCGATCTTGTTTCAGGTGGAACTGATAACCATCTCATTTTGGTAAAAACAGATTCTGTAAATATGTCCGGAAAAGAGGCCGGTGAAATTCTTGAGAAGGTGCACATTACTTGTAATAAAAATATGGTACCAAATGATAAACGCTCACCTTTTGTGACTTCTGGAGTACGTCTTGGAACTCCTGCTGTGACAACCAGAGGCTTTAAAGAAACAGAAATAAAACTGATGGGTGAATTGATTGTTAAAGCTCTTAAAAACCCAACGGATGAAAAAGCACTTCATGAAGTGAAACAAACAGTCCGCGAACTTTGCGTGAAATTTCCAGTTTACGCTTAAGGATAAAATATGAAATGGATTTTATTATTTAGTTTAGTTGCTTGCTCAAGCCCCAAAAAAGAAGAGCCGAAACCGGCCAGCCCTTATACAGTAAAACCGTGTTTCTGTATGAAAATATATGAGCCAGTGTGCGCCGAAGGTGTGAGCTATGGAAATTCATGTGAAGCAGAATGCCATGGCCATAAGACCTGGAAAGAAGGTCCTTGCGCCTCTAAGAAAAAATAAATTTTCTTAGAATTTGAAAGAGTTTTAGTGCGGTTCTCATTTCAACTATTTAGCTTTCTATCTTGTTCTCGACATGGTAGAAAATTACTGTTTATCCACTAGATATAGTCTAGGATCGCATTATGAAATGTCCTTATTGTTCGGCACCAGATACAAAAGTTCTTGATTCAAGAAATCTTGAAGAAGGTTGTGTCATTCGTCGACGTCGAAAATGTGAAAGTTGCCAAAAACGTTTCACAACATTCGAAACAGTAGAACTTTCTATGCCTATGGTGATTAAGCGTGATGGAAGACGTGAAGCTTACCAACAAGATAAAATTAAACATGGTATTGAAAAGGCCTGTGAGAAAAGACCAATTTCTGCGATTCAAATTGAGCGCATTATTAATAACATTGAAAAAGCTATTTTAGATATTTCAGATAAAGAAGTTCATTCTAAAGACATTGGAAACTTAGTCATGATGTACTTAAGACATCTGGATCCTGTGGCCTATATTCGCTTTGCGGCCGTCTATCGTAAGTTTCAAGATGTTGAAGAATTTGTAAATGAGCTTAAGCATGATGAATTCAATCAATTTAAAATAAATCAACCATCGAAGGAAGAAAACCGTGAGCACTAAGCGCGAGGCACGTGAATTTTGCCTACAATTTCTCTATCACTATCAATTACCTGCCTTTCAAGATTTAAAGAAAGAAAGTGATACAAGCGAGCTCTTCGAGCGTATTCAAGATTTCAAACAAACACTTGGAATAGAACTAACTTCTGAATCCCAAGCATTTGTCACGAACTTGGTTAAAGGTATTCTTAAAAATCAAACAGAACTTGAAGAAATTCTGGTTAAGTATTTAAAAAACTGGAAACTTTCTCGAATTTCTAAAATTGAAAATACCATCTTCATGATGGCCATTTTTGAACTTAAATTTCATCCAGAAATTCCTGGTAAAGTTGTTATCAACGAGGCAATTGAGCTTGGAAAAAAATATTCAACGAAAGAGTCGGCCGGCTTTATCAATGGAATATTAGATAGTATTTTTAAACAAGAACTAAAGCGCAATGAGTGATCTTTTATCTTTAGTAACTCCTCATACAGTTGGTATTATTTGGTTTCCTAAATCGAATATTAATTTTCAAGATACTCACTACAAAGATATTGATTATCTCTTAAATGGACTACTGACTGCTAGTTTTGAGAAATTGCGCGAACTAACATCACAGGTTTTAGTTGGAAAAAATTTTCATCATCAAATATATGTTTTTTATGTTAATCAATTAGACTCTAAAGAATTAAATAGTTTTTTTTCTTTATTTGAAAAAAATTTTAAGCTTGAAAGCAATATTTTAGTTTTGGACGATAACAATCAATTTAATGAGCTCCAAAAAATGTCTCCAAAAGAATTAATCTCTCACTATCAACTCATCAAATTATAATAGGGCCCAAAGGCCCAATTTATAATGAAATTATTTTTACATTTCTTAGATCTTGATCTCTTAACACCCTTTCGAACACATTTCCAAATCGATCGACAGTATAAAACCTTCCACCTAAATCGATAAAATAATTAGAGCCAAGTTTTGAAATCGCACTCACTCTTAAAGTCATGGGAAGTCCCGACATTTTCAACACTCCCTCTTGGGTAACTGTATAGAGAATTCCTGAAGAATCAGTAAAATAATTTCCACCTTTCTTTATAATAATCCCAATACGCATTTCTGGATGAGAGGCCAATAGACCATCAGAAGAAACGGTATAAACAACCCCTCTTGTCGTCATGAAATAATTTCCACCATAAGCAACGATATCTCTAGGACGAAGCTCTGTTTCTATCTTTTGAGCTTTACCATCTTCACTGATGGTATAAATCTCCATTGATGATTCAACTTCATCAACTACAGTAAAATAACTTCCTCCAAAATTTTTTGCTCGAGTGAAAATCAAGTTATTAACGATATCCACATTCCCTTGTTTATTGATGGTGTACAAATCCCCTTTCGTAGATAAAAAATAATTAATACCTTTTCCTAAAATCGCATCAGGAATAACTTCATATTTCCTAAAAAGGACACCTGTTTCATCTATCGTGACAATTACATTTGCATTTTCAACATAGTACTGCCCACCCTTTAAAGTCACTTGGTCCGGATAAGTAAACTGTCCTGGATCATATGCAAATCCATCCTTGTCCGTTGTAACAATAATTCCATTTTCCATGATGAGATAAGACTGGGCCGATAAATTCAATGAGATACTGAGGAGAATAAGAACGAGAGATACTTTCATAACTGCCTCCTTAATAAAAAGCAGCGCGGACTATACTCTCTTCAATTGTGCTTTTCTATCTTGAGGATGAAATTTTTGAGAAGCTCTCTAAGTCAACGAATGACCTTATGTTTCCTTAAGAGTGACGATAAAGGCCATAAAAAAGGGCCCGAAGGCCCGATTAATTAAATCGAAAGGACTTTAGCATTTTTTAAATTATGCTCTTTTACTTCTCTCTCGAATATATTTCCTTTTGAATCAACAACAAAAATTCTTCCTTCATTATCTAACATGAAGTTCGATCCTAATTTCGAAAGATTGCTCAACTTAAAATTCGCAGGAAGACTAGGAAGAATCAGAAGGCCATCTTCTGAAATGCTGTAAAGTAAATTTGCATCTGTAACAAAAAAATTACCACCTAATTTTGCAATCGAATTCACTTTTAAATCTTTCGCATAAACGTAACCATCTTTTGAAATCGTATAGAGGACTTTTTCTTTAGTCAGAAAATAATTCCCCCCTAAAGTAGTAATACTAGCAGGATTAAGTCCGGGGATAGCTTTTAAAATATAATTTCCAGTTGCTGTGATGGTATAGAGTTGATTGTTAGCAACAAAAAACTTTCCCCCGAAAGCTGTTGTTTTTTTAAAGTCATCATTTTTCTCAAAATTATAATAGTAACCTTTTGAATCAATCGTGATTAAATTAAAACTTTTATCAAATAAATAATTGGCACCTGTGCCTTTCACTTTCGAGATTTCTTCATCCTTCTTATAAAGAATTCCTTTCTCATCAACTGTTACTAGTTTTGATTTTTCACCAAGATACTGAGCACCTTTGAAACTTACATCAAAAGGAAGAATGAAATTATTTAAATCATAGACCATTCCATTTCTATCTAATGTTAAGGTCACTCCGTTATTCAAAATAAGATAAGATTGAGAAAAAGCTGATATGGAAAAAGCGGCAAGTGCAAGAGTGGTGAGGAATTTCATAAAATGCTCCTTGAAAGTGAGAGCATCTTAGAGAAAATGACGCAGCTTAACCACTAGGGCTAAAATTTTTATCTACTGAATTAAGTAGTTGAATTTGGGCCCCGAAGGGCCCAGTTTTTTTAGTATTTCGCTAGATCACGAAGAGCAGTTAAAATTTTATTCACATCCGGAAGAATCGCACGCTCTAAAATACGATTAAAGCCTACTGGCGTGAATGTAGAGCCTACACGTCTTACTGGAGCATCCAGGTATTCAAATGCGTGCTCGTTAATTACACCTACAAGCTCACCACCAAATCCAGCAAAGACTTTATCTTCATGGACAACTAAAGCACGATGAGTCTTCTTCACAGTGGCCACAATTGAATCCACATCCAGAGGATTAAGAGATCTTAGGTCTAGAACCTCTACTTCAATCCCCTCTTTCGCTAAAATTTCAGCGGCTTCAAGTGAGAAGTGAACTGTATTTCCATAAGTGATGATTGAAATATCTTTTCCTTCACGACGAACACGGGCCTTACCAAAAGGAACTTCAAAATCTTCAGGAACTGAAGTCATGGCATACTTGGCATTATAAAGGGCCTTTGGCTCAAGATAAACGGTACATCCTCTTGATCTCATCGCCGTTCTCAGTAAACCAGCAGCATCATCAGCAAAAGCTGGAACGACTACTCGAATTCCTGGAAGAGTACAAAGAGTTCCTTCAATATTTTGAGAGTGATAAAGACCACCACCAATGTAGCCACCAGAAGCGATTCGAACAATAATATTTGGAGAGAAGGCCCCATTACTTCTCCAGTAATCATGGGATGTCTCTACCATTTGCTCCATGGCAGGCCAGAAGTAATCCGCAAATTCAGCACCTTCAACCACCACTCGAATTTTATCATTAAAGCGAACCATTCCATTGGCCGTACCAAGAATAAAATCTTCAGCGATTGGTCCGTTGAACACTCGCGACTTACCAAATTCTTGCTGCATTCCTTTAGTCACGTTAAAGATACCGCCCTTTTCTTTGTTAGCGACATCTTGTCCCCAAATATAAGTATCAGGGTTATGACGGAATTCTGCTTTAAGTGTTCCATTTAGGGCATCAATGAATTTAACAGGCTCAGAAGTTGAGTTGTGTGTTCCATCAACATATTTTTGTGGAACATAGGCCTCAGGAACAACGTAATCAAAAATTGATTCTGGAGTTGGATTTGGAGCTTTCATTGCTTTTGAGTGAGCATCTAAAAGTTCTTCTTTCGCCTTGGCCTCAATCTCTTCAATTTCTTTTTGAGTAAAAATTTTGTTTTTAATTAAATCATTTTTAAAACGTGGTAGAGGATCTTGTGCCTTAGCTTCTGCACGTTCTTTCTCATCCCTATACCATTCATGATTATCAGAGTTTGAGTGATTTCCAATTCTCACACACATAGCGTGAACAATCACTGGCTCAAGATCTTTCTTCGCATGCTCATGAGCTGTCATCATGGCATTCATTGAATCAAAAACATCTTTACCATCACACTTGATAATCTTGAGATTTTTAAAACCTGAAAAGTTATCCGCGACTATTTCATTGGCGGTTTGATCAGATTTTGGAACTGAAATTCCATAACCATTATCTTGGAAAACAAAAACACATGGAAGAAGCTCTCTATCAGCACCAGTAATGGCCTCATAACAATAACCTTCTGAAACAGAAGATTCACCCTGAGATGAAATTGCTACACCTTTATGCTTATAAGTTTTCATCGCACGGGCCACACCAACAGCATGAAGGATATGGTTCCCTGTGCAAGAAGAAACGTTGTGAATATGCCAAGCTGGCTTAGCAAAGTGGTTAGACATGTGTCGACCACCTGAAGCGATATCAGTGGCCTTAGAAATACCATTTAAAATAATTTCTTCTGTCGTGATACCGGCCGACAATGCCGTTAGCATATCGCGATAATATGGAAACAGGTGGTCAGTTTCACGATCAAACACCTGCCCAATGGCCAATTGAATGGCATCATGGCCTGCGTAAGGAGCGTGGTAAGACCAACCTAGGGCCTGCTTTAAATAATTTGGGGCACGCTCGTCGATCATTCGACCTAAAATCATAAGATATAGCCAACGACCCAATGTTTCTTTATCTGTTTTTTTAATGTCATGGTGCTTAACGACCTTCATAGGATCT
Source organism: Bacteriovoracaceae bacterium (assembly GCA_050247975.1). GTDB lineage: Bacteria > Bdellovibrionota > Bacteriovoracia > Bacteriovoracales > Bacteriovoracaceae > Peredibacter. The sequence goes on along the minus strand of JBFWTE010000004.1, from coordinate 145,253 downwards.
CCGTCTGAATTTCAGCTAATTATAAGTTTCAAATTGTTACCATATCACACCACTATCGGCAATAAACTAGGGGGATTTGACTAGATTAAATCCGACTCATTTACTCGGATAGCTTTTACTTGATAAACATAAAGTCAAAGGCTTAAACTGCCGAAAACTCATCAACAAATTCTAAATTGTGGAGCATTTATGGCAAAGACCGTGGCCGCTGGTTTCTTCTCTGACCCTCGCTTGGAAAAAGCAAAAAAATTAATTGAAGAGGCCCTCAAGGAGCATCAATCACAAATAACTGGTGTGAGGCCAGCAAACCCTGAATTAAAAGAATCATACGATACTCTATTAAAGAAGATGGCCGAATATCGTGGTGGGGCCCTTTTTTATAATTATCTCGGTTCAGGAATTGGAAAAGGTCCACTAGTAGAACTTGCTGATGGATCGGTTAAATATGATTTCATCACTGGTATTGGTGTGCACTACATGGGCCACTCTCATATGGGTGTTATCGATGCTCAAATTAATGGTGCCATTTCAAATACTGTCATGAATGGTCACCTTCAACAAAATGTCGACTCAGCAAAACTGCTTGAGCTTCTTTCAACTCAGGCCTGCAAATATGGAGCGGCTGTTAAGAACGTTTTCATCTCAACTTCTGGGGCAATGGCCAATGAGAATGCATTCAAAATTATTTTCCAAAAGCGATACCCAGCAGCTCGCTTTTTTGCTTTTGAAAAATGTTTTGCTGGACGAACTTTAGGTATGGCCTGGGTAACAGATAAAGCAGCTTACCGACAAGGCTTACCTAAGACAATTGATGTTGATTACATCCCTTTTTATTCAGCAGAAGATCATCAAGGCTCGATTGATAAGGCCGTCTATGCAATGAAAAAAGCGATCACACGATTTCCTGGCCAGCATGCTGGATTTATTATGGAGCTTATTCAAGGTGAAAACGGATCATGGGTTGGAAATACAGAATACTTTGAGGCCCTGATCAAAGTCTGCAAAGAAAATAATGTTTCTGTATTAGTAGATGAAGTTCAATCTTTTGCTAGAACTCATGAACTTTTTGCTTTTCAACATTTTAAATTAGATAAACTAATTGATGTTGTGACTATTGGTAAGAACTCTCAAGTTTGCGCCACATTTTTTACTGACGACCATAAGCCAAAGCCAGGATTGATGTCGCAAACATTCACTGGTTCGGCCGGCCAAATTTCTGCGGCTTATTATGTCGTAAATGAAATCGTAAGTGGTGGTTACCTTGGTAAAGAAGGAAAGATAGAAAAACTTCACCAGAAATTTAAATCGAATTTAGAGAAAATTTCTAAAAAATATCCAGAGAAGCTAAGTGGCCCTTATGGCATTGGTGCCATGGTTGCGATGACAACCTTTGGAGGAGATGAGGCCAAAACAAAAGCTTTCACTATAAAACTTTTTGAAAATGGCGTGCTTTCATTTATGGCAAGTGGTGGTAACACAACTCGTGTTCGATTCTTAATGCCAGTAATGGCAACAGAACCTCACCACATTGATGAAGTTTGTGAAATCATCGAGAAAACATTGAGCGAGAGCAATTAATGTATATTATCCGACCGATAGAAGAAAAAGATCTTGATGGACTAATGAAGCTCCTTGAGCATTCAGGTCATGGTCTGACAACTCTCCCAAGAGACCCTGAAGTTTTAAAGAAAAGAATCAGGGCCTCCGAGAGAAGTTTTCTTCATCGAGAGGATGGCCCAGGCGGAGAAGATTATCTCTTTGTGATGGAAGAATTCTTCACCGGAAGAATCATTGGTGTTTGCGGGATCATTTCGAAGATTGGAGGATTTCAACCCTACTATTTTTATCGCCTAGAAAAAGTTCACCATGAATCTAAATTAATTAATGTAAAAAATGATATCACAGCTCTTCACTATCATTTTATTCATAATGGCCCAGCAGAAATCTGCTCCCTCTACCTTGATCCAGATTTTAGAAATTCACAAAATGGAAGATTTCTTTCTCTTTCTCGCTTTCTTTTCATTGCTGAGAATAGAAAATATTTTGAAGATCAGGTCATCGCAGAGATGCGAGGAATGGTGAATGATTCTGGGCACTCTCCATTCTGGGATGCCGTAGGATCTCATATTTTTAAAATTGATTTTCCAACCGCCGATTACATGAGCATGAAAAATAAGCGCTTTATTGAAGAGCTTCTACCTAAATATCCTATTATCGCCAATCTTCTTCCAGAAGACGCTCAATATGTCATTGGTAGAGTTCACCCTAATACTGAGCCTGCCAAACGAATTCTAGAGCAAGAAGGATTTAAATTTTCTGGATTGGTTGGTATTTTTGAGCCAGGCCCAGTCTTAATTGCTGATGTGGATAATATTCGAACCATCAAAGAAAGTATTGTTGGAGTGATTGAGGAAATCGCTGATAAAACTTTTAAATCTGATAACTACATTATTTCAAAAACTTCAGGAAAATTTAGAACATGTCTGGGTGGAGTTGTAGAGCTTAAATCTGGAGGTCTTAAAATTTCAGATGTAACTGCTGCTGCTTTGAAACTTAGGCTAGGTGACAAAATTCGATTTGCCACCTTTAGGCCTGAAGTGATTAAAAGAAAAAAGAAAAAATAATTATTGTCCCTTGTTAGTACTCTCGAAGATTTTATCGGCCGAAGCGGCCACAAAACCTTGGTACAATTGACCATTTGCCATTGGGTAGCGCTTGGCAAATTCATAATAACAAGCTGGAATATTTAAAGTCGTATCTTCAAATTTCACATCGATGCTATTAGCAAGAGTTGAAGACTGCTCTAAAAGAAGTTCTTTAGTTCCTTTGACTTCACCACCGCTAGCATTAAGTTTGAAGCCATGCTTTTTTAAATGCTCATTTAATTCAAAAATATCTGGATGTTTTTTAAGGGCATTTACAAGCACCGTGAAGTGATTTGGTCGATATCCAAAAGCAGAAACCCAAGCAGCATAATCACTCTCTTTTAAAAGTGAATTATAAATTTGAGACGTAACTTTCCAGGGACGGCCAATTGAAACAAATTCAAAGCTATTTTCAAGGCCAGCAGGAATTTGATCTATCAGATTATTCACAGTTTCTCTGAGCGATGGAGAAAACTCTTCCATTTTGAGCTCTGATATAAAGATCTTAGGTTGATTAAGATCACTATGTTCAAAATGTTTTGCATAGAGTTTTTTTTCTGGAAAATGATAATCCCCAATATATTTGTAACCAGAGGCCAAAAATGGTCGGGCCAAAACATCTATCGTCACTCTTGGATGATTAAAAGTTCGAAGAGCAATATGATCATTGACCACAGACTCTCCCTCACCGGTTAAAAGATCAAAAACTTTTTGGGCGAGAGGATTGATGGTCACATAATCTTTCCACATTTTATCCAACAAACTTGGTAAGGTTTTAACTTCATTCATAAATAAAATCTCCATTGAAAAGCATGTTAGCAGAAGTGTCCTAAAAAGAGTATGATCAAGCTCAGACTAAATTGAAAGGAAATTAGCTATGCATATGACACTCAGAGGCGACTATTTTCAAGGTCATTTTACTCATTCAAATGGTCTAGCAGATCTATCTAAGGCCAATGAAAAAATACTTAAACGGGCCCCAGGGGAACTCAATCAGACGCTCTGGGAATGCGGAATTTTCTATGATCATATTGATGCTGTTGTACATTCTGCCGTAGAAGGCCATGAGACCTGGCGTAAAACAAGTTTTGAAGAAAGAATTCAATACTTAAAGAAATATCAAGAAATTGTTCGAAGAAGAAAGGATGAATTTGCCCTGGCACTTGCTTGGGAGGTAGGGAAACCTCTTTGGGAAGCTAAAACGGAAGCCGCATCAATCGATGCCAAGGTTTCTGTGACCATCACTGACTCTCTTGAAAGAATTAAGCAAGAAACGATTAAAGATGTTATGCCAAAAATTGATGGGCATGTGCTTTATAAACCACTAGGCCCATCTCTCATTATCGGGCCTTTTAATTTTCCATGTCACCTTGCAAACGGACAAATTCTCTCTGCACTTCTGGCCGGAAATTCTATTATTTTTAAACCTTCAGAGAAAACAATTTATTCAGCGCAATTGATGATTGAGTGTTTCCATGAAGCAGGGTTCCCTAAAGGTGTTATCAATTTCATTAATGGTACTGGATATACTTCCAGTAAATTAACCTCCGATAAAAGAATTAGAGCAGTATTCTTTACCGGCTCAAGAGGAGTAGGATTACGTATCCTAGAAAATACGTATAAAGACCTCAATAAACTAGTGGCCCTGGAGCTAGGTGGAAAAAATTCATCGATCATTCATCATGACACGAGTATTCCCCATGCTCTTCCTGAACTCTTAAGAGCTTGCTTTTTAACTACCGGCCAAAGATGTACTTCGACTTCAATGATTTTAGTTCATAAAAAAATTGAACAAGAATTCATTTCACAATTCAAAGCTGTGACTGAAAAAATTCGTGTTGGCCATCCAGTGAAGTCATCAAAGGATCCATTCATGGGTCCACTGATTGATGCTCATGCGGAAAAACTATATTTTGAATTTTGCCAGTTCGGAAAATCTGAAGGGGCCGAAGAAATTGTTGCCCCAAAAAAATTAGATCTTGGTTATGAAGGATACTATGTTTCTCCATCTATCCATTATGCAAAAAGGCCAAATCTCCAAGGAAAATTTATTCAAGAAGAAATTTTTGGGCCAAACTGCTTTTTTGTTCCTTATGAAGATATTGAGGAGGCCATTCACATTGCCAACTCCACAGACTATGGACTTGCTGCTTCTGTTTTTACAAGAGACCCTTTAATTTATCAGCTTTGTCTTCGCGACATTGAAGCTGGCCTGATTAATCTTAATCGATCAACGGTTGGAGCTTCTGCTCGACTTCCGTTTGGCGGTTTAAAGAATTCAGGAAATCATCGTCCTGCTGCTGTTTCAATGATTGATCATTGTGTAAGTACAGTGGCAACTCTAGAAACCCTTGATGATTCAAGTTCGAAAATCACTGATATCCTAGGACTTGAAGAATAATGGAAGATTTAAAAAGAGAGCGTCTCTACGTCATCATTTTATCTGCCATCCAGATAGCTCATATCCTAGACTTTGTGATTATGATGCCTCTTGGGCCTCGCTTTATGCGAGTCTTTAATATTACTCCCGCTGAATTTTCAACTCTCGTATCCGCCTATACCTTTAGTGCCGGGATTGTTGGTTTTTTTGGTGCTCTTTATGCAGATCACTTTGATCGAAGGAAGTTTTTACTTTTTAATTTTACAGGTTTTATTTTAGGCACTTTTATGTGCGCTATTGCTCCAAACTTTGCCGCCTTACTTACTGCTCGAATTTTGGCGGGGGCCTTTGGGGGAATCCTCAATGCCAGTGTTCTCTCTCTCGTATCTGATCTTATTCCCTTCGAGAGAAGAGGTGCCGCCATGGGTGTGGTGATGTCATCTTTTTCAATATCAAGTGTGGTTGGAGTTCCGATTGGTCTTTATATCTCTAACATCTTTGACTGGCATGCTGCCTTTTATTTTATTTGTGCCATTGGGATTATTTTTTGGATCATGGCCTTTATCGTTCTACCATCTGTACGAGTACGGACAGAGCCTAAATCTTTTAAAGATAATCTTTTAAATTTTAAAAATATTTTAAAACAAAAGGATTATTTAAAAAGCTTCTTACTTACCAGTGTTTTAAGTTTTGGAGTTTTCTCTATTGTCCCATTTATGTCGGCCTTCATGGTGAGAAATGTTGGACTGACTGAAGCTGAGTTGCCTCTAATTTATCTTTCTGGTGGGATATGTACTATTATTTCAGCAAGACTCATTGGAAAGCTCTGTGACAAGAAGGGCAGCTTTAATGTTTTTAAAGTTGTGGCCATTATCTCTATTATTCCAATTTTCATTGTGACCCATCTCACTCCTGCTCCTTTATGGATCGTCTTAGCGATGACCTCTTTTTTTATGATGTCTGGTTCTGGAAGATTTATTCCGGCGATGACAATGATATCTGCCATTGTAAAACCAAAAGAGAGAGGAACATTTATGAGTTTGGAGAATGCTTCCAGACAATTCTCTTCTGGTGCAGCTTCACAAGTTGCAGGGCTCATCATGGGGTCAACGGCAGCAGGAACTTTTACAAATTATGATATTGTTGGCTATATTGGTATCGTGACTTCATTGGGCGCCATTTTTATAGCGAGTCATATTAAAAATAAATTCAATCTACGCTAAATATGAATATTTCATCAGCTCACATTTCGGCCATTATTGCTTTTTCATTATGGGGGCTTTTTCCCCTATATTGGAAAATTTTTACTGAACTGAGCTCTTGGGATTTATTTGCTCATAGGCTCTTATGGTCTTTTGTCACTCTGACGATTCTCGTTGTCTATAAAAGAAATTTTCAAGCAATCAAAAATATTTGGGCAACTCCTCGACTTCGGTACATGCTAATTGCTTCGGCCATCCTTATTTCATCTAACTGGTTACTCTATATTTACGCTATTTCGATTGGAAAAGTTCTCGAAGCAAGTATGGGGTATTTTCTTAATCCGCTTCTGAATGTATTTATGGGGTGGCTTCTTTTAAAAGAAAAAATGAGAGTGACTCAATGGCCATCAATTATACTTGCTTGTATTGCCATGCTGATTATTGCCTTCCAAACAAATTTACAAAATTTTCCATGGATCGCACTGACTTTATCACTCACTTTTGCTCTTTATGGTTTACTTCGAAAAATTGCTCACGTTGGATCAACCGAGGGCCTAACATTTGAAACAAGTATCGTCATTATTCCCACAATGCTCTATTGGTTTACTCTTCCCTCTACTCCGCTCACAGCGTTTGAAATTCTTCCTTTATGGAAGCTATTAACACTTCTACTTTCCGGCCTAGTCACTTGTATTCCTCTGGTGCTTTTTGCTTTCAGTGCCAAGAGATTACCACTTAGGACTCTCGGTTTTATCCAGTACCTTTCACCAAGTTTGAAATTCGTTTGTGGACTCTTCATTTTAAAAGAAGCACTCACTCCAGAAAAACTTCAGGCCTTCTGCCTCATCTGGATTGCTCTTGTTTGGTACACATTTGAGTCTTTTTACTTTTCTCAAAAAGAGGCGAAAAAGCTCTCACTTTCAAGTAGGAACAAATGATTTATCTTTTATTATTCATTGCCATTTTAGTTGGAAGTTTAATGCCCATTCAGGCCGGCATTAATACACAACTCAGTAGACTCATCCAGAACCCTTTTTTGGGCGCATTTATTTCATTCTCTACTGGAGTTATCACTTTAGGAGCATTGTTATTAATTAAAGGCTTTCCTCATCAAGAAATAAAGCGACTCGGCCTCGCCTCTCCTCACCTTTTTCTAGGGGGAGTCTTAGGGGCGATCTTTGTGGGATCAACTATCTTTTTTATTCCAAAAATTGGTGCCACTAATATGATTGCTTCATTCATTACTGGCCAGCTCATCATGTCTATTCTTATTGATCACTTTGGACTTTTTGGGGCCCCTGTCCAAACTCTAAATATGTACAGGATCGTGGGAGTTTTTCTACTTTTCGCAGGCCTTATGTTGGTGGTAAAAAAGTCCACATGATTAGAATACATTCATTAACAAAAGTTTTTGACGGTCGAGGAATAGCAGGTCTTCATGGTATTAACCTTGAGCTTAATCGAGGAGAAATCCTTTCCATTATGGGACCTAATGGAAGTGGAAAATCGACCTTATTAAAAATTCTTGCTGGAGAAATTCAGGCCGATTCAGGACAAATCACGATCGATGGGCCTATTCATCTACTCAAGACAGAGGCCCCCAAAGATCAAAACGTCCAAAAATTTCTTATTCAAAAGATTACTTTAGAAATTGATGAAGAAAAAAAAGTTCAACTGGCCAGAGACCTTGCTGATATTTTTGAATTTACATTCCAGCTACGTCAAAACATTTCACAGTTATCAGCAGGACAACTTCAGAAAGTATTACTCGCCTCGGAACTTATTAATCGTCCAAATTTAGTTCTTCTTGATGAACCATTTACTCACTTAGATCCTTTTACTCGGCAAGATATTTTAAAATCACTTTTTAATTATTTAAAAGACCAGGAAATATCTCTTATCTGGGTGACTCATGAAATGAATGAAGCACTTAAGTTTTCAGATCGAATTGGCATTTTGAATTTTGGTAAATTAATTCAAGTTTCAAATCCACAAAAAATCGTTTTTAATCCGGCAAATCTTTTTGTCGCTCAATTTATTGGCCATCAAAACTTTATCCCAATAAAAAAAGAAAACTCACTCTGGTTAACTCCTTGGGGCAAGAAGGAATTCAATTATCCCTTAGATGAGGCCATCCTTGTGATCCCTCACCATTCATGGAGTATCAATTCAGAAGGAATGGAATCTCGAATTAGCAAAGTATCAATTAAAAATTTGAGTTATGAATATGAAGTTCTCATGAATGATAAGGCCTATTTCATCCATACCCAAAAAGAAGTGCAGAATAAAAATAGTAAAATGCTTATCTCCCCAAATTGGGACGAGTGCTTTCTCATCCCTCTTTAATTATCTAATTTCAACAACTTACACAATTGATTAATTGGCCCTTCCTCTAGTCGAACTCTCGAGTGCGTGATAATAATTCACCATGGCCGTAACATATTTTGATAAAGAAAATTACCAGCGTAAACCTGAATGGTTAAAAGTCAAATTGCCTGAAGGCGAAGACTTTAAAGACATTCGTAACAATCTCCGCGAAAAGGGATTGGCCACCGTTTGTGAAGAGGCCAAGTGTCCAAACATCTCTGAATGTTGGAGTGCTCGAACGGCCACCATTATGATTCTGGGAGATACTTGCACTCGGGCCTGCAAGTTTTGTCACGTTAAAACAGGTAATCCTAAGGGATTTATCAATCCTGAAGAAATTGAAAATTCATCCAAGATGGTTGGGATGATGAACCTTCGCTATGTCGTCATCACCAGTGTGGATCGTGACGATCTGGCCGACCATGGGGCCTCTCATTTTGCAGCAGTGGTAGATCGCGTCCATCAAGATCATCCTGAAACGAAAGTTGAGGTACTTATTCCTGACTTTGGTGGCGATGAAGAGCGCATGCACTTACTTGCAAAGTCTAAGCCTTTTGTGATTGCTCAAAATATAGAAACAGTTAAACGCCTCACTCATCCAGTGCGTGATCCTAGAGCTGGTTATGAAAAAACACTCGATTGTTTAAAATTTTATAAAGATCATTATCCTGAGATTCAAACCAAGACATCTCTTATGGTAGGTCTTGGCGAAACTTGGCAAGAAATTCAAGAAACCTTAGAAGATGTGAGAAAAGCCGGAGTGGATATCATCACTTTCGGTCAGTACCTTCAACCAAGTAAGCGTCACCTCGATGTTAAAAAATTCTATACTCCAGAAGAGTTTGAAGAACTCAAGCGCATGTCGCTTAAACTAGGATTTAAATTTGTCGCTTCTGGCCCTCTTGTAAGAAGCTCTTATAAAGCGGCCGATTTCCTTGAATATGCTGATGTATGAAAGAGCCATTTTTAACTCTCACGCATTTAGAAGATTATCATCTTAATCCGGAAGATATCGTTCAAATTAATGATCGGAGTCTGGTTATTAAAAAAAAGAATTGGGAGTATTCTCTTGCTCATCAATTTCAAAAGCATTGTGTAAAACTGCTGCAAGATCTTCCACAGTTAAGAGTTTATATTTGTACCTCTCATCCTTCGGTTCTCACCAATGGCAGAGGTTTACAAAAGTCTCGAAAAGAAAATTTAAATCTTATTGAGTTTAGGCCTGAAAATTATTCGACTCTCCCCTATCCTCTTCACCAAATAGAAAGAGGTGGAGGACTAACTTTTCATCATCCCGGCCAGTTTATATTTTATCCAATTGTTAAATTAAATCCCCAAACTCTCTCTCTTTCAAAGATGATGGATGACATTTTTTTATCAGCAATAAATGTGCTCAAAGGCTGGGGACTTAATGATTTAACCCACGAAAATAAATTACTAGGGTTGTGGCATGGTGAACATAAAATCGCTTCCATGGGGATCGCGATTGAAAAGCTCACCACCTATCATGGTATGGCCCTTAATCTTTATTTTGATCCAAATATGAAAGAAGCCTTAAAGGCCCTTAATCCTTGCGGTTTAAGAGCGGAAACTTATATCTCAGTTGAAGAATTAATTTCTCTTCCTGAAAATGCTTGGGATCTGTTTTTTGAACAATTCATTCAGAAGGTTATCAATGGCGGGCAATAGTTTAGGGACTCTTTTTAAAATCACCACTTTTGGAGAATCTCATGGCGAAGCCTTGGGTGTCATTATCGATGGAATGCCGGCCGGAATTGAAGTTAAATTAGATGATCTTAAAAAAGAATTAAAACGTCGGGCCCCTGGACAGCATGCTGTTCATACTTCAAGAAAAGAAGAGGACCTGCCAGAAATACTTTCAGGTATTTTTGAAAATAAAACGTTAGGAACTCCAATTACTGTTATCGTTCGTAACACCAATCAAAAAAGTGCTGATTACCAGGCCCTCAAAGATCAGTATCGCCCTGGCCATGCTGATAAAACGACCATGCAAAAGTATGGCATTCGAGATCATCGCGGAGGTGGTCGGGCCTCAGGAAGAGAAACTCTTGCTCGAGTGATTGGTGGATATTTTGCTGGACTGATTTTACCAAAGGTCAGCTTCTATTCTTATATCGAGCAAGTCGCTCATTTTAAAATAAGCTCTACTCCAACTCATTCAACCGATCGTGGAGAAATCAATATCCCTGATACAAAGATGACTGAAGAAGTTATTTCCTTTTTAAAAGAGTGCAAAGAAAAAGGTGAATCGGCCGGTGGTATTGTTGCCCTCTCTATTCTCAACGTACCTGCAGCTTTAGGTGAGCCCGTTTTTGATAAATTAAAGGCCGATTTGGCCAAGGCCATGCTCTCAATTCCAGCGTGCACAGGATTTAGCATTGGAGCAGGTTTTGATTTTGCGACAAAACTTGGTTCAGAAGTTTCCAAAGACTCAAAGAACTTTGGAGGAATGGAAGGCGGAATTTCTAATGGAGAAGAGATCTTTTTAAAACTTGCTTTCAAGGCCCCATCGACAATTGGCCAGAATGCGAAAGAAGGAAGACATGATCCTTGTATTCTTCCCAGAGTCGTGCCTGTAGTTGAAGCAATGGCAAAAATTATTATCGCCGATCATTTTTTGAGACAGACTGCTTATTCTTCTCTGATTTTAAATAAAGATCAGTAAGACTTATTAAACCCTCTCGATGTTTTTTTATTTTTAAAAGATCTGGGTTTTCATTTGCGGGAGCAAGAATTTGCTTCTCAAGATTTTCCCATACCCAGTACTGGCCATGATGAAACGCTCCATGCTCATTGGCCACCAGGCCAGAGCTATTGATGGCATGAGACTCATCTTCGAAAATATTTTCTCCTAGTGCCAAATAAGTCTGATTTGAAAGAGTGAGATGATATAAAGTTGGGAATATATCTTCGTGAGATCCAAATTTATTCAAGTTCACCTTATCCGGTCTCATGGCCTCTGGCACTGAAATGAAAAAAGGTACCGCATACCTTTTGAACTCTTGCTCAAGACCAACACCTTTAGCAATCCAATAACTATGATCTCCAGTAAGAGCAACCACCACCTTATCTTTTAAATTTGAAGATTTAATTTGAGTTAGGAACTCTCCTACTTTTTGATTAGCGTACTGAAGACCCTCAAAACGCTTGCGCGCAAGTTCTTCCACTACCGTCATACGTTCTAATTTTTGTTCAGAGAGTTTGACCGGCAAAGGTTTATAATTTGTAGGGAACTCAAATGGCGGATGATTAGATGTCGTGAGCACTAGAAAAAACTGCGGACGAGTGGCCGTTCTTAATTTTTCTCCAATAAATGAATAAAGATATTCATCAAATATCCCCCATTCATTTCCTAACTCTCTTGAATCTAATTGATTGAGCTCAGGCATATGCTCTTTAATTTCATCTGCCCCCCAAAGTCGATCATATCTTTGAGTTGATAAAAATCTTCCAAGATCTCTCCAACCAAGTTTACCACCATATACGAAATGAGTTTCATAGCTTTGCTCTTTAAAAGGAAGGTGCCCAGCCGAGCTTAGGAATGTATTCATGTACTCTGATTCTGATAAAAACCTGGCCCCTGGACGAATCACTTGGGAGACAGAAACGGAAACTGTACTCCCTATCGTTCCATTCTCTGCCGATAAAAAGTTTTTAAAAAGTAGACCACTTTGAAAATGATTTTTGAGCTCACCTAATAATTGAAAATCCTCTGAGTCCTCTTCGTTCCAATAGCTTCCAAAACTCTCCATGATAATCAGAACAACGTGTGGTGGATTTTCTTTTAAAAATTTATTTTCAGGTGTTTTAGAAATTAAGGCATGGCCAAAATCTTGCTGATCAGAAGACTTCGCAAAGGCATCCACATAGGCCTCAGTCCAATTCGAATATTTAAAATCCTTGAGATAATCAAAATTATCTTTACCAAAAGTTTTTCTAATTTTGATGGCCCGATTCAGGCTGATGACGCCATTTAGTGGAATTTTATTAATGAACTCGTTCGAGCTTATGTGAGCATCTTCAAATGAAAGTGGAACTCGAGTAAAGTTACCCCTTCCCAAAAAGGCCAATAAAACGACTCCTACAACTAAAATCACCGGTGCACGATAATCAAAATGATGAGCTTTCAAATCAAATTCAAACTGAGAGAAGAAAAACTTTATTAACCGATAAAAAGCATAATGAAGTATAAAAAGAATTCCTAACCAGACTGGCACATTATAGTTTTTCCAAATGGAAATCAGAACGGCCTTGGTATCATCTTCAAATAGGCCAAAAAACAAAATATTAATATGATCTTGAAAATAAGAATAAAATCCGTAATCACAAACATAGATCCAAATTAAAATAAGATAAAAAACTAAGAGGAAATAAGTTAAAAAGACTCTTACTCCAGCGATTAATTTTTTGCCTGAAAAGAAATAGGCAAAATTGAGGATTAAAAAAGGAAGAGCATTAATATAGGCCAGAGGAATCAAATCAAATCTAAGTCCCAAATAAAAGGCCTTAAGCAAATCCCCTGGTTGAGTAAGTAGAGAATCCAAATCACCAAAGAAGACAACGAATCCAGCTCTGGCCACAGTTAAGAGAATTGCAAAAAAAACAAAAACAATCGCGAGGTTTTTTATCCATCGCCAGTAAAAGTGCCTAAAAGTTAAATCCATGTATTCCTCAAATTTTCACTAGTTTAGCAATGAAGCCCATCCCAGTCTAGATTGCTTAAATGCTGCTTACATCAGTAAAGTATATATCTCAGGATTAAAGAAATAATAAAATGAGTGCATCATTGATATTAGTTTTGGAGGGCTTGTGATTATCCCAATTCCAAAAATATTGATTAGGGATATTGGTCACAAATAGACCGCAATCGAAATCTAAACTCTGCTCCCAAGAGTTTAAAGAAAGCAATCATCTTACAAATATTCCCAGGCCAGCTTGATAAATTCAAGAGATTACGAACTCATATAAGGCTTTAAATAGAACTAGCTCTAAAAAATTTTCACTATGTTTACATAGATGAACCGATTTGTTTACAAGTAACGCACAATGCAAACAAATATGGTAAATAATAAATCAACAAAAACCAAAATCAATTCGGAGTGAAAAATGAAAAGAATATTTACCTGTGTACTACTTTTAGCTTCTCTTGCTTCCCCATTTAAACCCTTGCTTGCTGAATCAAATAGCACAACTTTCCATGGGAAAGTGCAAATGTCGCTTACTTATCCAGGCCTAGGGATTAGAGACGAGTACCAACAATTTTTCTTTGATGGTGCCGAGGGTACTACCATTGCGATAATAACAGCGGGAGTGGCCCCTTTAGTCACTTTGCCATTCAATATTGTAAACGATGAAGTGCAAAGTATTAGTTTTAAAGTAAAAATAAAAGCTATATTGAAAGAAGCTGGAAATGATCGCATTTCTCTTCGCTTATCTACTTCTGCTAAAAAATCATGCGCCGGTTTTTCTATTCCTTTAATGGGCGAGGGAGATGGTTTCGGCAGCTATGAATTATATCTTAACAATGAGGATATTATTGCTAACAAATCAATAGGGAAATTAATGACACTAGAAGATCAACTATTACTTGATATTGATCCACTCGTTGATATTCGAACTTCCGGAGCAAGAGGAAAAGATTGTCTATGGAATACATCTAATGGCCTTCATCTGGAATTAAAAAAATAATTTAAAATCATGTTTTTCGAAGCAATTGAGACTTAATCAATTGCCTCGAAAACTGTCCTATCTGATTAGTATCAACAGTAATCATTTTTAGTCCCTGATAATCCCCAAATTTTCACCCCTACTAAAATTTCTTTCTACTAGTTTTTAGAAAGATCTAAAATTTTTTCGGAGTAAATCGCAAGGTCTTATTCTTCTAAGATAATTTAGATTTTTTTATTATTAGCATTTGCTTAGAAAACTCTAACACTGTTGCAAGAAGTCTGTACTTCTTAGTCACTGTTTACAAACTCGAACCACTTTGTTCACAAGACTCTCCCCTTTTTTCCAAACTTGAATTAAAAAGTCGCCACAAAAGAAAACAACTTCAAAGGAGTTAATATGAAATTTTCTATTATTTTGGTTCTCGTGGCCCTCAACATTTTCAACCATTCTGCTCAGGCCGGCGCTCAAGAATCTACTAAAACTGAATACTATGAGACGTGGTGCAATCGTGTTGGGTCGATTTTAAGAATTGCCATGATCAATGCTCGCAATACACAAAGTTATGAAGACGAAAGAGGCATGCTGATGGATGCAATCGCAAGATCGATCATCGAAACACCAGTTAAAGATCATTACTACTTTCTCACCTCTCTTCAAAGTATCGCCATTGGATTAAGAAACTATCAACAGGTTGAAGAGCAAGTAAGTTATTTAAGAAGAGCGACTCGCTACGCCTTAGAAGATTTGACTTACTTAGATGAATCAATTTACCGTAGCAGAATCTGTAATTTTTGCTCCCTAGACCACTCAACTTACGTGCTTAAAGTCCTTGCTCGTGGAATTGAAGAAGGTCGTGCCGCCAAAACTGATGAACAAGAGATCTTTGCTCTTGATGTCGCGACAAAAATCTCCATCTCTCTTCTAGATAATAGCAACTACCGCCGTGACTACGCCTGCGCCCGTAAAGAATTAGGCATTGCCCTTGAGGAGTATGAAGTTACCAATAAAAGAGATCACCTAAGAGCGGCTTGGGGACTATTAAACTACCGATCAAGATGCCAGTACTAGTGTGAATAATTTACAGGCCGTGCTCTTTTTTGACATATCCTGTTCACATTTAACGCAAAATGTAAAAAATTTTAAAACTTAACAATTTATATAAGGAAAACGTATGAAGAAATTTTTTTTAAATCTTATGATTACCACACTTTTAGCAACTTCAATCCAGAGTAGCTTTGCAGAAAATAGTGTCTCTACTTACCAAGGTAAAGCAAGCATTGCCCTAGACTATTTTGGAACAGGCTGGAATGACGGTCAAACACCTTACCTGTGTGATACAGATGGAAGATTATTCGTTTGGACCATTGGTCTTGTGTTCACCGCTGGAATTTGGCCAGTTGTGGTTCAACCCATGCTTTGCATTGATTATGATGTAAAAAAATCAACCACAATTAAAACCAAGCTTGAGTTAATTATGAAAGAGGTCGGAAATAATCGCGTCACTCTTAGTCTCTCATCTGAAGATAAAAAAGGTTGTGGTGGCTTTACTATAGCAGTGGTTGGAGAAGGAGATGGGTTTGGTAACTATGAGCTTTTCAGAAATAATGATGACTATGTTGCTAATAAGTTAGCAGGGCGACTCATGATTGCAGATAACATCGCCTCAATTAGCATCGAACCATCTCAAGCTCTGACTAAAGGAAAACTAGGAAATACCTGCTCATGGAATATGGAAAATGGATTAAAAGCTCAACTTAAAGTTAAAAAAATAGAAGATTAAATTCAAGGAAAACGTATGAAGAAATATATTTTAAATATTTTAACAATTGCCTTAGTTGCGGCCTCAATTCAAACAAGCTTTGCTGAAGCTCCCATTACAACTTATAGCGGGAAATCAGCTGTGACTCTAAAATACTGGGACTTTGGATGGAACTCCTCGCTTTGTCCAAACAACGATATTGCAATCGCTTGGTCAGTTGGTCTAGTTCTATCAGCTGGCATCATACCCATTGTAGTACAACCATTGATATGCCTAGAAGACTACGACAAGATTAAAACAGTCAATGCAAAATTTGAGCTCACCATTAAAGATATAGGCAATCAAAGAGTCACATTAAATCTATCTTCTGAAGCAAAGAAAAATTGCAGTGGCTTCAGCCTACCTATGATTGGTGAAGGTGATGGGTTCGGAAATTATGAATTATTTAAAACCAATGAAGATTATATCGCTAATAAGTCCGTTGGACGCATGACCTCAGCAGGTAATTACATGTACCTCGATCTTGATCAGGGTAGGGCCGCAACTCAAGGCAAAGATGGACATAGCTGCGTATGGGAAATGAACAATGGTATTCACATCAAAATGAAAATTCAAGAATAGGAATCGATATGAAAAAGCTTATCAAGATTTTAGTTATGTTCCCCCTAACATTCTCAATCATTGAGCAAAGGGCTTTTTCAGTCGATCCTGTTACAGCTGGTGCAATTGCAGCATACTCCCTCGCCTCCCTCGGCTTTGACCAAGCATTGGATTGTTACAATAAAAATGATTCCAATGCTTGTGCATTTCTTATTCCAATTTCTATCGTAGAAGTTGTCATTACTGCTGTCGCTTTAAAGCAAATGCAACAGGTAAAAGCTGATGCCTTCGCCTACCAGATAGATGGAATTCCAAGTGTGGAGCTTCTTTCAACAGTTGAAAAAATTCAACAAGAGGCCTTAGATCAAGGCCACATCGTCAGTCTTAATGATGTCGTGGATTCAATCATGGCCCTTGAAAAATAATTTATGGAAAATCAAATCGATATCTATTCATATAAAGATCCAGCTCTCTTTTTAAGAGATCACTGGCTTCTTAAAAAAAAGAAGAACCCAAGTTTTTCTATCCGGGCCTGGTCAAAAAGCTTAGGCATCACTTCTCACAGCCAGCTTCATCAAATGATTTATGGCAAGCGGGCGATTCCTAAAAAATATTTAAGCAATCTAGTTAAAAATTTGCAATTAAATAATGGCCAAGTGGAATATCTCGAAGCTTTAATTGATATTCAAAAGGCAAAATCTGAAGAAGAAAAAAGCTTCTATTTAAATAAAATTTTATCTAAAAGAAAACAACTTAAAGTTGTCTTCCACGAGATTGAACAATTTGATCTCGTTAAAAATCCACTTCACTTTTTTATTTTGGAAATGTTTCAACTGAAGAACCAAAACTTAACAGTAGATCAAATTAAAGAGCATCTTCAATTTGAATATTCAACTGCTGAAATTAAACGCGCTATCGATACCTTGTTAAAATTAGGAATTGCAAGCAAGATTTCTGAAAATGAATACACTAAAATTCCAAATAACATTTTTAATCAGAGCGAAGTCCCTAATGCGGCCATTAGAGAATATCACAAGAACTTAGCTGATTTAACTAAGGTGGCCATTGAGAAGCAAGATCTCAATGAACGTGAATTCAATGCCGTTACATTTAATATAAAAAAAGAAACCCTATCAGAAGCGAAAAAAGCCATTCGTGAATTTAGAGAACAATTTGTTGATAAATTCTGCGCCATGGAATCTGAAGGTGATCAAACATACCATCTAAATGTTAACTTTTTTGCTATAACTAAGGAAAGACAATGAAAAGTCTCATTCTCTTATTAATTATTAGTCTGAACCTTCCGGCCCATAGTTTTGATGGAGGCTCTGGTGCAGGTAATGGTGGCGACAATCCTCGTCTAGAGTTCTTTAAAATTGGAAATAATATTATTGATTACTATAAGACTGGGTTTAGCAAAATTAAAGATATCCTCCCGAACCCTGAAGAGTTAAGAAAATATTTAAATATTAATGTTGTCCATACTTCAGTGGATCTTCTTTATGATAATAAAAATAATCCTGTCGCAGCGATTGGAGAGCCTAATTCAATTACATTGTACATTGGAGATGAAGCGCAAAATATCAACTGGGCCAATATCCTTAAAGATCGTCGAGTAGCAGAAACGATGGTACTTCACGAAATGCTTAGGGCCAGTGGAATAAATGACGACAATTTTATCTACAGCAATCAAGTTCTAGCTGAACAAGATATTATAAACTCAGCAGAGTTTAAGATGAAGTGGAGTCAGGATACTGTAAATACAATTAAATCTTCTCTACTTGTTGGCCTAAAGAGTGCAAATCCACAAAATGAAACAACTTCGTATGAAAAAGCATTTAAAGAAATTGATAAAATTAATAATTTAACATTTTCTAAGCTTTTAGGTCTTCCACTACAACTATCACAAGACATAATCGAAACTAATAATATAGAAGATAAAAAAGTAGTCTTTTTAAGAAAAGATCTTAAATTAATTCGTGATATTGTTCCATTTGTAGATTTATTCGCTTATGAGAAAATTAAAAATGGTAAATTTGATCAAGTTAATGCCAACCGAGCCATTTTTATTATTGTAAAAGATTTTTCTCTTAAATTCTCAGATTGGGGAGATAATAGCTATCCTGCTTTTAGAGATTTTACTGATGAGTTAATCAATAACATCTCAAGTGATCAAAGTTTTAATTCAAATTGCAAATCAATTATCGAATCAATAAAAGATGTTAGATCTGCACTAGAGGGTAATTTAGCGAAAAAAGAAGTTCTTAAAAAGATATATATGACAACTTTCTTGTTGCAAAAAAATCAATGCTAGATCAAGCGCTCTCTTGCTCATCTTGATCACCAAACATAAGATTTCTCTCAAAATCTTCTGGTCTGGTGGCATTGCTTTTTGCTTCTTCTAGGGAAATTAGCCCATCTTTATATAGCTTTGTAATGTGCTGATCAAAGCTTTGGGCCCCCGAACTATTTCGACCTTTTTCAATATAGGTATAAATTTCTTTGGTTCGAAAAGGATCTAAGATCGCTTCCTTTATCCCTGGGTTGTTTATCATTATCTCTTGTGCGGCCACACGCCCTTTACCATCTTTTGTTTTAAGTAAACGTTGAGAAATGGTTGCATGGAGATTGTCTGCAATTCTTGTTCTCACTACACCCTGTTCTTCTGGAGGAAACATCGCAATCAGTCGATTAATTGTACTAAGAGCATCTGTTGTATGAACCGTTCCAAAAACAAGATGTCCCGTTTCTGCAGCTTTAAGAGCAATTGAAATGGTTTCAGCATCTCTCATTTCACCAATGAGAATGATATCTGGATCTTGTCTGAGTGCCGATCGAAGTGCCGAATTAAAATCATTGGTATCTTGGCCAATCTCTCTTTGAGTGATTCTCGCCTTAATTGATTGGTGCACATATTCAACAGGATCTTCTAAAGTAAGGACATGTACGGCAGAATTTTTATTGATGTAATTTATCATGGCCGCAAGAGTGGAACTTTTCCCAGAGCCCGTGGCACCGGTAACAAGAACTAACCCTGCATTCGCACCAGCTATCTTATTAATCACTGCAGGTAACTTTAATTCTTCCGTTGTAGGAACTCTTTCACTTATAAGCCTTAGTATGAGACCAAGCTTCCCTTGATATCTAAGAAGGTTGTAGCGAACCCGACAAACCTTTGGAATAGAGAAAGATCCGTCCTGCTCTTTAATAGTATCTAATTTCTTTAGTACCTCAGGATCTTTAATCATAAGGGAGCAAACTAACTTTAAATCTTCATTACTCAATGGATCGAGCTTAATCTGAACTAGATCACCTCTTAATCTAAAAGTAGGCTTTTCATCAGTTCTTAAATGAATATCACTTACTCCACTTTGCGCAGCTGTCTTGATAAGATTTAAAAAAGTTTCTTTGGTTAAGGCCATAAACACTTTATCGAAGAACTTTGATTTTTATTTAGCAAAAAAGCATTTTGATCAACTTTACTAATTATTTAAAATTCCGAAGAGAAAACTATATGGCATTTTGGAAAACTGAAGAAATATTTTTAGATGGTGATCACTATTTTGAACATTTAATTCGAGATATTGACCAGGCCAAACAATACATCACGGTTGAGATGTATATCTTTAATCATGACACTTTAGGAAAGAAAATTGCCCACCATCTTATTATGGCCCATAAAAGAGGTGTAAAAGTTCAAATCATTGTGGATGGAATTGGAAGCTTTGATTTTTTCACCTTACTTTTTGGTATCTTTCAAACAAATGGAATCATCTCCAAAATGTATAATCCCCTCCCTTTCTACCATCCCTATTATGGGAAATTGGATATTCTTAAAAAGTTACAAATTTTCTCCATTCGTGTTTTAAGACTAAATAAGAGAAACCACAGAAAAATTATAACGATTGATCATAACATTATGTATACCGGCAGCTTTAATATAACTGCTGAACACACTCGCTTTCATCTCCACAAGGCCTGGAAAGACATGGGAGTTCGAGTTACTGGTGATTATGTAAAATTTGCGGTTCTTAATTTTAAAAAAATTTGGAAACTTAGAGATTATTATCGTTTTAAAAAACAAATTAAATATCTTCAAAGACCCAATTGGCGCTACTTCCCCCTGAGGCTAAATCATACCATCTTTATGAAACGATATTTTTATAAAGATTTTTTAAAAAGAATCAATCAGGCCGAAAAACGAATCTGGTTAATGACGCCATATTTTATACCAAAACGAAGACTCATTAAGGCCCTAGGTAAGGCGGCCCAAAGAGGTGTGGATGTCAGAATATTAATTTCATCAGAAACTGATGTTAAATTATTTAGGACACTACAATTTTTTTACTACCCTTTTTTGCTTTTAAAAGGAGTCAAAGTTTATCAATATGTAGACACTGTTCTCCATGCCAAAAACTATATTATTGATGACTGGATCACGATTGGCTCAACGAATCTTAATCATCGAAGTTTTTTACATGATTTAGAAGTTGATTTAGTCATTCAAGAGCCTAAAAACCTAACAATTATTGAGCAACATTTTTTAGAATGTACGAAGACTCAGAAAGAGATTACTCTAGATGTATTAAAGAATAGGCCTTTTTTAGATCGCTTTTTATCAAGATTATTTTTTACCTTTAAATATTGGTTTTAAACATGAAAATTCGAATTCTCTCTTACAACATTCATAAAGGCTTCACGATTGGTAATACAGATTTTATCTTAGAGCAGATTCGACATGCTCTTCGTGAACTTAACGCTGACATTTTATTTTTACAGGAAGTTCTTGGTGACCACCAAGATTCAAAGTGTAAAATTCCTGACTGGCAAACGGCCATTCAATTTGAATACCTCGCCGATACTGTTTGGACACATTTTGCTTATGGTAAAAATGCTGTCTACCCTGAAGGACACCATGGGAATGCCATCTTAAGTAAATTTCCCATTACTGAATGGAGTAACCATGTTATTTCAACCAATCGTTTTGAACAGCGTGGTTTACTTAAGACCAAAATACATCTTCCTGATATTAAAAAAGATATTTTACTCGCCAACACTCACCTGGATCTGACTCAAAGAGGTCGAGATATTCAAACCGATCTATTAGTCAAACACATGACTCCAGAAAAAGATATGCCATGGGTACTAGTTGGAGATTTTAATGATTGGAATAAAAAGATCTCTCCTCGGATTGAAGAAAGACTAGGGGCGAAGGAAGTTTTTAAAACACTCCATGGTAAATATCCCAGAACTTTCCCATCATTCTTACCAACACTAAGTTTAGATAGAATTTTTCTTCATAAGATCAATCCCGTTTCTGCAGTTGCTTTAAAAGATAGACATTGGAAAAAGTTATCTGATCATTTGCCTTTACTGGTTGAGATTGAAGTTCCAGAAGATTAATTAATGCAGAATTTATGGCCAGCTGAGAAGGCATAACATTTGCCAATAAATCTTAATTCTTCTCCATTAACAACTATCCCTGAACCATCTGGACAGGCATAAATAGTTTTAGAGTTTTCTCTTGTAAATTTCTTAAAAACAAGATCATATCGAGGAGAATTTCTAAAGTGGGGAAAGAAATTAAAATCAACTAAGTTCAGTGAATTTAGATTTGTGATATTAACGGTATTTTCATCTCTATCAAACTCTGGATATCCGGCCATCTCAATATTTTCAGTCATCATGATGGCCCCAGCGGAGAGCCCGGTTAAAACCCCTCCCTCAAGAGCAAATTTACGAATTTCTTTTAACAACTTTGCTTTTCTTAAACTATTTAAAAAGTAAAAAGTGTTACCACCGGCCAGGTGAATAACATCACTTCTCATAACTTCTTGGAATAAAGTTTTATCAAAGGGAAGATCTACCGGAAAATGTATAAAACGAGTTATCTTGTATTTTGAATAATGCTTTACAAAAACTTTAAATTCTTGTTCTGATAAATAGGAAGAAGAAGGAATAAAAGTGATGACCGGATTTTTCTTTCCTAGAACTTCTAAAAAAGATTTATCCAAATTACGATTTTCTTTATCATCTCCACCACTATAAAAGACAAGCTTCATAGCCCCTCACGACAGTCCCTAACTATTGAATAAAGACCGTGCATGAAGCTTTTATGTTTGGAAGAGATTTCTGGTATTTCCATCTTCTGATCAGGATCTAAGTTCTGATATGAAGTAAAATGTTGAGCAAGTTTATAAAGCTCATCCCCATTTAATTTAGGCCTTTGCTTCTGAACTTTATCCACAATGTATGTAATAGAATCACCTGTCACACGATCATATTTATTGATGACAGAGGATCTCATGGTAATTTCAAGTAAGAGCTGTCCCTTACTGATTCCAAAATCTTTTGCCGTATAAGCAATCAAAGAATGATAAAGATTTTGAAAGGTATGAATTTGTTTTACTTTTAATGCAGTTAATTTGAGATCACTTCTTTTGGCGTAAGATGATTTAATAATCTCAATAAACTCTTGAGGTGTTAATAATGTCTCTCGCGACAGCATAATTTGCGGTAATTCTCGTAAGATATCCCTCATACAATAGATCGCATCTCGATTAATTCCATCTGCAACTTTATATGGACCACGCTTAGATTTGGCACGCTCAAAATAACTGAAGACTTTACGGAATCTAATGACTGTATTTAGGTGCTTTTCTAAGAGTAAGTCTTGATGTTCTTTCTTGAAACCAATCTTTTGTAAAACATTTCTATTTTTACAATTGCGAAAGTTTTGATCAAAAAATTTCAAGACATCATGGTTCTTAAAATTCGATAGAGGTTTTTTATTTCCAGAACTTAGGAAATCGGCAATTTGAACAAAGCACTGAACAATGTATCTCGCCTTTTGTCTTTGCTCAAGAATTGTTGTCGAATATCTTTGGACATCATCGAAACGATATTCAGCATGAAATAATCCAAATTGTCTGATGGAGCCATAATCAATTATTCCCCCATCCATTAAAATATTATCGCCATCCCAATCAAGCCAACAAAAAATATACTCATCCTCAAATTTGGCAGTTGTCTCTGAAAAGCTTTTAGCAACTTGCTGGGCAAGATAAAAATATTTTTCCTTATCACTTTTAAATACTGTTTTATCCCAAGCTTTATTATCAATTTGTCTCTGAATATAATAATCAGATACCTGCTTAAGCGTTTTATGATTTCCTTGCTTTAAATGCCCAAAAAAATGGCTTGGCCGCATGAGATTAGGATTGGCCCTAACATTGATCGCAATCCCTTTATCGTATTCTAAAATGGCCAAAACTCTTTCTGTTTTGAAGCCATTCTTTTTTAAAACTTCTGAGAAAAATAAAGTCTCTAGTCCTTCGGCCACTTCTGATAGACCACAACCATAAGAAATAGACGGATCACCAGTTTGATAAAATTTCTTATTGATATTACAGGCCGGAGATAATTTTGTTGCGCCTGTTCCGCAACTTGAAACATCCCAAGTGATACCGTTGTACTTTACACTTCCATTCCAAACTGTTCGTCCATCTCCAGAAGTTCTTCCTGTCTTATCTGGATGCTGAAGTTGTAAATAACGGGTCGCCATGTATGTATGTGGATGGATCTCATCTTCTGAAAATTTGATATTATTGATGAGATCGTACTCATTAATAATTGTAAGGCTAAATGTTTCTAGGATTTCTTTTTCTAATTCAGGATTTAATATATTTGGATGACTTTTAGGAATAAGTCCCATTTCTTTGGCCAATTGAAAATTGAAAAAACTAACTTTTCCACCTTTTCTGTATCTGGCCTTGTACTCTACTCGCCCTTCTGGAACTTGATCTTTAAATGGGTGCTGACCGTTTAATTTGGCGAATGCTGTATACGCCCTTTTGCCGACTTCATCAATCGGACTTTTCTTAACTTGATTCATTAGCTTCCATCAATCCTTTGAAGGTTCTAAACAATAGTTAATTAAAGTATAGTCCGAAATTAAAAGCTGACAAAAAACATTCCAGGTAGGCAAAGTTCTCTTACTGTTGAGTAAGCTTATCAATTAAATCTAAGAACTCTTTTCGATACTTAAAGTTCGCATGATGGAAAACATCAATGTGGGTTCCCTCTGGCAACTCCCAAAGCCATTTTTTGGTACTTAGCTCCTTATAAAGACTCTCCCCTTGAGATGGAGGGACAATTTCATCCTTTTTTCCCACAATGACCAAGGTTGGCCGTGTAATTTTTGAAATGACATCTTTGCTATTCATTTCATCTGATACCAGGACATAGGCCAAGGGACTAATTGGCCATAAAAACCATCTTGAAGTGAGTTTATCGAAGGCAATATTTTGATAAGAGGTGAAGGTTGAATCTTGGACAATAAGATCTATATCATCTGCGTATTTAAAATCCGGGATGGCCCGAAGGCTGATAATTCCCCCTAAACTCTGGCCATAAACAACTAATTTGCCATTTCCATGCTGATTATTGAGCTCTCTGCCCATCTCGAGGGCCGCGAGGGCATCTAAATAAATTCCCTTCTGATTAGGAACCCCTTCGGACTGGCCATAACCTCGATAATCAAAAACAAAAAGATTATAGCCTTCATTTAAAACCCAAATAAGGTTGAGATAATGAGCGCTCAAATTTTGGGCATTACCATGAAAAAAGATCAAAGTCCCTTTACTCGATTTCGTAGTTGATTTAAAAAACCAACTATGAAGTTTTACTCCGTCGAGGGATGAAAAATAAATGTCCTGGTAGCTAAGTTTTAGCCTGGCCGGATCGACGTAACCGATGCGAGTTGGTTGGTAAAAAAGATGAGAACAACCACTCATAAAAAGTAGAAAACAGAGAAGAAGCTTCATAAGTTACCCGTCTTAATAGAATCTTAACCATCTTAACAAAATGATAAAGAGTAAATCTAGGTAATTAGTTTTAGATTTATGCAGAGGACGAAATGAGAAACTTGTTTCAAGTATTAATGCTAGTTTTAAGCCCGATTTTATTTTTCATCTATTGGAGAAATAATCGTCTTTCTATTCAATATCGAAATCAAACCAGACATCCGGATAGGGCTCTTGTTTAAAACTAAAATGCCACCATTCCTTAGAGTAATTTCTAAATCCTTGTGCTTCCATTAAATTTTTTAACAGTAGCCTATTCTCTAACTGCCTTCCCTGAATTTCAGGATTTAAGGTGTGGGAGAGATCATTAAAGTAATCAAATTCTGTCCCCATATCTAATTCTTGAAGGGTATCTATATTTGCCAATGTAAGATCAACTGCACATCCTCGGGAATGTGATGACTTCAAAGCGATAAAGCCATGAGCAAATAGCTCCTCTCTAGCATAGGAGGGGTAAAATCTTTGTTTTCTTTGGATATTATCCTCTGGCAATTGAGACCATTTCTGAAAAAAAAGAGTGGCCTTATTTGGCCTATAACCATCAAAAATCTTTAATGTGAGATTTAATTTTAATGCTTCTGCTTGAACTTTAAGTAGGGCCTCAGCGACAACACGAGCAAGTAAGATTTTTTTTGCTCGATAACCATCCACTTTCTGGCCAGTAAAATTATCTTCGCCTGCATAATTAGCATTAATTTGAATGGTTGACGATAGATCTGACAATGATACGAAATCTGGTTTACTCATAAAAATATTGTAGGCCAATTTCAGCAGAATTTTGACTTACACTTTGCCTTTTCGTTCCATTTAATTTTCCAAATAATGAAAATTTTTGAGTGACATGATTCCTTATCTGCCATTCATAATAAGTTTCACTTCCAAGAGAAGTATTAAAATGCAGATAACTCTCAATCCCCATCACCCATTTTTCTGATAAGAACCATCTTGATACTAATTTAGGTCCGGCCCCAAGTAAGTAATTATTTTTGAAGTAAGATTGAATTTTAAATTCCGAGTTCATTAAAATGGCCAAAAGTAATCTGTCTTTAAACATATTTATGGCATTCCCCACTGAACCATTAAGATAACCAGAAGGACAATCAAAACAGTTTGGTCTTTTTAATTGCTTCACTCCACCATCAAACTCCCAAGACATGGGACTTGCCCAAAAATTTTGCTTAGGAAAATTTTTTAACGAAAGTAGGCTCAATTCATTTAAAATAACTTTATGCTCTCTGTATTCTTGTTGTTTATAATCAAAACTAAATCTAAACATCTCTAGCTGAGCATCTTGCAGCGAGCCCTGGGGAGGATCCAGAAGATCATGATGGGCGGCCCGAAATTCAAATCGAGAAAAGCTTCCCTGTTTATTTTGAAGGCCCTCTGAAACTGATAATCGAGTTGGAGAATGGCTGAGGGCCGGAGAATCTTTTGAATAATCCTTAGCAATAGAATTTTCTTCAGAAACAATCGGATTGATCGCCCTTGCTACTAAAAGAGGGGCCTTCTTATTTTTTATGGAGGTTTCATCGGCCAAAATTTTCTCAGCGTGATAGTAATCAAAAGCTTCAATTGATAAATCCAAAATCTCTGAAGCTTTCTTATCTGATACATGGGTGAGCCACTCTCGAGATTCTGAAGGATTATTGGCAATTTTTTTGGCCAGGCCCAGATCATCTGAATTAAAATTTTGAGACATTCTACTGAGCCGAGAAAATGTGGACTCTCTTTTTCGCCCATCTTTTAATAAGTTTTCTTTTTGTAGTAAACGAATCGTATCTGCTGGAATAGCAAATACTGAGTATTGATCAGTTAAATTTTTTTCAGGTAAAGCGACCTCAAGAACACTTAGGAGATGATAAGCACAATTTTCTTTAAAATAGTAATAATCAAAATCTGTATGACCCAGCTCCCAAACATGATCTACAATTTGAAGAACCTGATTCATATTTAATTTCAAATCATAAGACCATAAATCCCTAAATTCAAAATCACTGTACTCTCTTACCTTGTAATAATAAGGAATGGCAGTAAATTGACCTTTAAAGCCACCAAAGAGCCCTTTATAAGCATAAAGCAAGGGATTGGTTTCATTGGCTTGGGCCGAATAATTAATCCCGTAATCCAACATTTCTGTTTCATAAGTATCTTCATACCTACTCAAGCGTAAAAATGTATGCCCAAAGGCCGAGTTGGGATTTCCCAAATAATAGGATGAAAAAACAATACTCGCCCTCTTTGCGGCCACTTTTGAAAGAAAGGCAAGATACTTTTGGCAACCACTTAAATCAACTCTCCAAGGGCCAACCTCGCTACTGAGCCATTTAAATCTTAACGGGAATTTACATATCGGATGCTCATCATTTGGAGAAGATTCTGAAGAAAAAATCTTAATCGTTGTTTTTAATTCAGCAACAGGATCATGCTTACCCTCTGGATCTAAAAAAAAGCCCTTTCCGTCTGCCTGACTTAAGAAACCTGAAAGATTTTTTTTATAATGAAGTAAACGCAACCATTTTGGATGATAGGCCAGTTGGTCATTCGCAAAAACATTTATGGATAAAAGAAGAGAAAAAAGCAAGTACATGGGACCTCTATAGAAGAGGTCCCATTATAAAAATTAGATCTGAGTGTTGCAAGAAGTAGAAGCGATAGAGTTAATGTTATGAGTGATTTCAGCAGAAGAAACTTCGGCAGATGGAAAAATGTTTGTGTAATGAGACTTAAGTGCTTTTCCAAATTCTGAAGAATTATTACATCCGTAAACTTTTGAAAGCCCAACAACAGTTTCACCGTTACCACGAGCAATATCATTAGCAAGAGCAACTTTATTGGCCTCAACATAAGCTTGCGCTTGACCCATTTTTAAAGGAGCTGGAGAATCACAATTAGATGTACCTAGAGTGATGGCAACTGATTGAAGACCAGTAGCATTTGTTGTACCAGCAAGAACTTGCTTCCACCAAGTTTGATCACCTTCAAAAATCATTGATCCAAGACCACAACCAGCTGAACCATACTTAGCAGCAAAAGAAGTTGAAGAGATCATAAGGGCAAGAAGAACTAACATTTTTTTCATTTTACACTCCATAGTTATATTCACATTCTGTGTTTAAACATTCACAAGATAAAGCAGCAACTTTAAATTTCTAAAGGATTGGATCTATTATAATGCGGAAGGAGCAATACTAAATATGCATCACGGCATTTTAAACTTGTTCTGAGCTAAAATAATTTATAGTTAGGTAAGTTAAACGAAGTCTTTTTTCTATGGTTTCATCCATCGCCAAAAGTAGCTCTTCTAATTCATTGGCCAACCCAAGATCACAGACAAACTTATCGGCCTCAATTTCGGCCATAAGAGGATCCATATTTGTGTTTTCTAATTCATAAATAATATAACCCAATTCTTGAGCAAGATAGGCCACTGCTGAGTTTTTAGAAGTTTTTAATAGATCTTGAAATTTAGGAAATATAACAACGGTACTCGTCAATAATTGCCCTTCACGATAATGATGATTCGGAATAAAAACTACTGGATTTTTAGTCATTAAAATTTCCAGAAGGCCTGCAGGTAAATGTTGAAACAATCGCTCAAAGTGTTTTTTAGCAGGGGAATTGAGAATCCACTGATGCTCAGGCAAAGAAAAGAAATAATGATTAAAATTATTTCTGATTTTACTATTAGGATTCTTGCTTAAAAATTTTTGAATGAGATTCATCATAACATTGCTCCTCAATCTCTTTTCGGGAGAAGAGCAATGTCCTTGAGATATTTTTTATTGAAAGGGCTGTTCTTCCGAATCCAGACTAATATTGACAGTTCCTTGGTACTTCTCGCCAATAATCTCAAGCAAGCTGTCAGGGATCTTTGATGCACGATACTTTTTGCCATTAGTTGTTCTAATCCAAAATCCATTCAACAACTTATCTGGCCTTGCAATTCGAATCGGCTTAATCGAAATAATATGATCAAGATTAAACAGTACTTCAACTTCTTCTAGCTCCTGCCCTTTAGGATTAAGAATGTTGAACTTCTGAAATTTCATGAAAGACTCCTTAAAAAATTAAGGTTATTTTATAGTGAATTTGGCCAGTTTTCCCTACGAGGTATCTAGAAATGAAAAACTTACAGGATTCTGTGGAAGAAAGGTGGACTTTTAATTCTTTTGCCCAAATGGATGGCGTTATAAAAGTCCCTGAAAACCCTTCACAAATCATTCTGCTTCTTCATGGTTATGACGAGAGAGGGAAACGTATTTTTCGTAAGTTAATTCCTTACCTACCAGAGAATGCCCTGGTCATAGCTCCAAATGGCCCTTTCCCCTTACCACGACCAAAAGAGGATCGTCTTGATTTTGGTTTTGCTTGGTACTTTTATGATCGGTTTAAAAAAGATTATTATATCAATCATGATCTACCAAAGAATTGGCTGACCCAAATCTTAAAACAAAAAAATCCCCATCATCTTCCCGTTACGATTATTGGTTTCTCACAAGGAGGTTATCTCGCTCCACTTGTGGGACTTGAAATACCTGAAACTCGTTTAGTTATTGGAATTGGTTGTGAATTTCGAAGCTCATTAATAGAAAGTAAATTTACTTTCCCTCTAGAGGGAATTCATGGGAAACAAGACTCAATTATTCAATTTGAATGGGCCGAAAATGAAATTAAAAAGCTTCAACAGCGCGGAATAAATTCGAATCTATCTCTTGTTGATGCTGGCCATGAAATCAACAAAAATGCAGGAGAAAAAGTTAAAGAAATTTTGGAGAAATATGGAAAATGAAGTTTATAAAGGTAAATTCCTAAGGGTCACTGAAGAATTAATGGATAATATTGTTTGGGAGAGAGTTTATCTTCCACCTGGAGTCATTATTTATCCAATCACTCCTGAGGGAAAAA
Source organism: Bacteriovoracaceae bacterium (assembly GCA_050247975.1). Lineage (GTDB taxonomy): Bacteria > Bdellovibrionota > Bacteriovoracia > Bacteriovoracales > Bacteriovoracaceae > Peredibacter. The sequence continues at coordinate 114,840 of JBFWTE010000004.1, read as the reverse complement.
TCATTTATATAAAAGAACTTCGTCCCCATGAAACTCCCAATACTCGTATCAAACCAGTATCAGGCATCTATGAGCCAGATAAAGGATCTCCCAGCGAAAATGCCTTAAGGGAGCTTCAAGAGGAAATTGGTTTTGCCGCTGATCATTTAGAAAATTTTTTAACCATAAAAACCACTGGCACTACTAATTCGGATCAATATTTTTTTCTAGCAACTGGGCTTAGGCCTTCAAAACTTCCTAACCCTGATGGTGAGGACATAATTATGGAAACCATAGAATTTTCACCTGAGGAGCTCCTAGAAAAATACCTCAATGATGAGATTCGCTGGTCCATGTCAACATTGGGCTTTTTCCGCTTAAATGAGCTCCTTAAAACCAGAAAAGCTAAGTAGTTGTTTTTCCGTTTGAGCAATGCAACTTCTAACATTTAATTAAAACATTTGTTAGATATGCCGAACAGGTGTATACTTAACCGTAGAAAGGTGGATCTATCTATGTACGTATGCATTTGTAAAGGAATCACTGAAAAACAGATACAGGACGCGGTGTCATCTAGAAACACTAATAATCCAAAAGAAGTGCTTAAGGCCCTTGGCGTGGGGACTGATTGTGGGACTTGTGTTGAAGATGCAGTCAGTAAACTCTTAGAGAAAAGTGCCCGTGCTCCATTTGAAATGAAAGACACCTCAAACAATTCTTAGGTTGTTTGAACTTTTTTGATTCTTTCACTCTCCTCAATTACAATGGCCTCAATACTAATTTCATTTGAGGTCACCATGAAAGGTTCTAAAACAATTATCGACGCTCTTAATTCAGTTCTCACAAAAGAACTTACGGCCATTAATCAATATTTTCTTCATTCTCGTATGTTACAAAACTGGGGATTAGAAAAAATCGGCAAGCTTGAATATGAAGCTTCAATTGATGAAATGAAACATGCTGATATGGTAATTAAAAGAATTCTATTTTTAGAAGGTCTTCCTAATCTTCAAAAATTAAATAAACTTCGAATTGGCCAAGATATTAAAGAAGTCATCGATGCTGATCTTGAAGTTGAATATGAAGCAGTTCCTCATCTAAAAAAATGTATTCAACAGGCCGAGAATGAACATGACTACGCCACTCGTGATCTTTTTCTTTCTATCCTCAAATCGGAAGAGAAACATATTGATTGGTTAGAAACTCAACGCGACCTTATTAAAATGGTTGGCGCTCAAAACTATATGCAGTCACAAATTGATCCAGAAAAGGGTGCTGAATAATTTTTTTCAGGAGTGTTATATAAAACAATTTCATATAACACTCCCTCGCCCCTTGCTCATATCGCTTTTCCTCTGTAAGTATCTCCCATGACAAGATCTTTAACAGAAATACCCTATGGCTCAGTTTTCTTTGCGCCAATGGAAGGTATTACTGATGAAACATTTAGAAAAACAATCCTGAAGCTCTATCCTGAGTGGGATTACCTTGCGACAGATTTTTTAAGAGTTCCTTCGGCCGGCAGATACCCCAACAAACATTTGATTCGACATTTTGGAAAAGAGCTTTTTGAAATTGAATGGGTTAAACAGAAGACTCAGTTTCAAATTTTAACATCTCACAAAGCATTTACAATCGAGATGGTGAAGCAATTAGAGGAACTTCAAATCCCATGGCTTGATATTAATTTAGGTTGTCCTTCAAACACAGTTTGCAAAAATGGTGGAGGATCATTTCTTCTCACAGATTTAACGACTTTAAGACCTTTGATCAAATCAATAAGAGATCATTTTAAAGGGAGATTAACTGCTAAAATTCGAATTGGTTTTAATGACACCAAAAATTTTGAAGATAGCATTCATCTTTTAAACGATGAAGGTATTGAGATGATTACTGTTCATGGCAGAACTCGTGAACAAATGTACAAAGAGCCGGCCAATTGGAGCTTCATTCAAAAGGCCGTTCAAGTTTCAAAAGTTCCAATTATTGGAAATGGAGATATTTGGAAAACTTCTGACATTGACTCCATGTTAAAACACACAGGATGCCATGGTGTCATGGTGGCACGAGGGGCCTTAAAAGCGCCTTGGATGGCCCAGGATTATCGTAGAGGAAGTTTTCAAGAAGACTCATCAAAAACATTTGAGAAAATTAAGACTTTTTTTTCGGCCTACAAACAACTTTTGGAAAGTGAGAATGTTTCCATGAGAGGCCTACTCAAACAAAGTAAATCTGTTTCAAGATATATGTTGGATGGAATTGAAGATGGAGAAAAGATAAGAAGAAGTCTAATTCTTTCTCAGACTGTCCCTGAGTTCTTTTCAATTATTGAGACGCTTTAAAATTATTAATTGAAAACTCTACTCTTTCTCTGGCGAGTAAATTTCTTGGGGCCTCTAGACGAATCTTTTCCAGTCTAGGAACAAGACCTGATAAGTTCGCAATTTGAATTCCAAGACCAGGTCTTGCATTCAATTCTAAAAGAATTGGCCCTTGATCAGGAGTTAAAACAATATCTGCACCCAAATAACCAAGCTCAACCATATCGTAACAGCGGGCCGCAAGCTCCAGTGTCTCTCTCCAAAAAGGAAGTTTAAGTCCGGAAAGTTTATGGCCAGTATCGGGATGAATATCCACCACCTGATTTCTAATGACTGCATTAATGGTCTGACCATTTGATAAATCTAAACCTGCACCAATGGCCCCTTGATGAAGATTGGCCCGACCATCAGAAGATTTAGTAGGTAGTCTCACCATTGTCATAACCGGAAACCCTTCAAACACAATAACACGAATATCAGGAATACCACCAAAGGAGTAGTCATCAAAAATGGGATGCTTATCAATTTTGGCCTGAATAATCGCCGTATCACTTTGACCAGATAAAGAATAAAGACCAGAAAGGATTCCTGAGATGTGATGCTTTACCTCTTCAATATCCATCAATTTATCATTAGATCTTCTGAACAATAAGCGAGGGACACCATTAACTTCTTCTCTTATCACTTCTTTGATAACGACAATTCCATTTCCTTGAGAGCCTTTAGCTGGCTTAATAACAAATGATTCATACTTTTGAAGCTTTTGATCTAGCTTCTTTAAAAAACCATAATTTTCTACGATAAGATAATTTTCTGGAGTGGCAATTCCCCAAGCTTCTGCACGTTGAGCCGTTAGAACTTTATTGTCGACAAGAGGATAATTAGCACGCTTGTTATGCCGAAGAATGTATCTGCCGACACGATTATTTATCCCAAGAATTCCAAGAGCATTAAGTTCCTTGAAAATCATGCGCCTTTTTCCAATTTCTTTTTCTGTCTAACTAAATCTCTAAAACGCAAAAGTTCAGATAAACGATATCCCTTGTACTTTCCAATTAGGATTAAAAAACCAATGATGGTGAAAAGTAGTTCAGGATTAGTAAACATGAACATTTCAAGAGTTGGGATCGAATAAAGAGAGTAACCAAGAATAGCTATAATTAAAGTACCAAAAAGAGTCTTTAAGGTATTTAAAAGTCCTTCTTCCGTTAGCATAATTGAGAGCCGTTCAATATTTGTTGTGACAATCACAATTGGAAAGAAGGCCAAGTGATTCTGAGAAAAAAATGTAACATCAGCACTAAAAAATGAATAACCGATCATAAACATAATGACTAAAGTCAAAATGATCGACATTCTTGGAACGGCCAGAAGATAAAATTTATCTAAGATATAGCGCTCCCCTATTCCCACAAGAACGACTACACCAAAGAATAAAAGACCAAAAGTAAAAGAAGTTTCTTTAAAAAATAGTGTTAATAAGATGGGCGTAAAAATTCCAAAGGTTGGAATACCAATAATGTTTCTTGCTAAAGAAAGTACTAGAGTACCAACTGGAATAAGCAGGATAGTCATAAACATTGTTTGCAGTGGAAGTGGCAAACGATAAAGAGAAAGCTTGGCAAAGATCGAATCTGACTTCATGACTTCTTTCTTGTATTCGGCCCGATTAAATCGATTGATTTTAGCTCTATCCATTTGAATAGAATAGCTCACTCTTTTCTTTGAAATTATTCTTTCCACTTCTTCATAATTTCTGTGAACAACCATAAAATTCTCTGGTCTTTCACCAAAGTAACCACGGTTGGTATCAATAGGAATCCATTTATTATTCAAAAAAACTTCATTCGCGAATGTGAATCGAATTCTCTTATTCTCTTCACGCTCCTTTTTATTCGGAACACGAATCATAACGACGATTCTTGATGGAATTGACTTTCGTCTTGCCATGATATTAAACAGCTTGGCCTTAATTAAGGGAGATCCCTTACCAGTATTTAAAGTTTCATGAATAGTTTTGATGTCAGTATTTCTTTGAATTTCTTCCTCAACATAATAATAAATCTTTCTAATCAATGAGGTCTTATCTTCAGTTCCTTCGAGGATAGCAGATTCTAAATTGGTTATCGCTTGAGCATCTTCGGGTAATAAATTAGGAACAATTAAATAACTCTCCAGCCCTTTAGGATAGGTTTCGGTCATGTCCTTAGGTATCTTGCCAAACTTCACAGTATTCAGATCGATCCTGGCAGAATAATTAACACGCCTTTTAATCACTTCATTGGAAGTCCAGGTGGCCAGACTACTATCAGAATTTGCATCAATAAATACTTTTAGGTCTTTCGTCTTAATTTTCTCATCGCTGACTCTTACTCCCTGCCCCGACTTAGGTATAGGAAAAGAAAAACTAGTGACATCACCTTTAGGCTTAACTGAAAGATGAAAATTCCAAACATCATCAACCATTTGCGGAAGTAATGAAAGATTCAAAACTTCTGTTTTGTAAAATAAGCAAGTGATGGGGAATAATATAAGGAAGGCCGTAAAAAATGGGGTTAACCTTTTCATAATTTAATCACCTAAAACATGAGAGCGGGCAACATCAACTAAGAAGCGACCTAACAATACATTCCTACCAATCAAAAATTTATAATCCATTTTTGTTCGATCATTAAGATTGATCAAAATTTCTCTCTCAATATTTCCCATTTTTATTTTTTCTTTTATGACATATCTTCTTGATACAAATCCTGCTGTATTCGAAACTTTCTGAGTGGTATCAACTTTTCTTACAACTTCAACAACTTTACCTTCAGCATTGATGGTTTGAAATTTTACAAAAAGCTCTCCCCGCTGCTCAACTTCCTCAATATTCACAGCATGCATTGAAGTTGTTTTAGCGCCAGTATCAATTCTTGCTTCTTGTTTAATTTTTAATTCAGGTAACTCAACCCATTCAACCCGCCCAATTAAAACTTTATCTTTAAGTAATTGAGCGACTGATACTGAAGTCAGACTAAAAAATAAAATGAGAAAGAGAAAAATCACTTTCACTGAAAACGCCTTTTCCTGGAATTGCTCGAGTTTAAATGATAGATCAAAGGAATTCCCCTCGGCAATAGATTTACATAGTTAAGCCTCTAATTTTAAAGGACGAGCTTTCTTTTGAGATCAACTTTTATCAAGCTCTATCCGACAAGAAATAAGTCTTATTCAAAGGGGTTGTTATGACATTTTCTTGGCAGTCTTGTTTTACCTATCTGTTTTGCTTTTTTTGCTTTAGTTTTTTAGCACTTCACTATGCCTCGATCAAAACACCTGGCCAATTCCGTGAAATTGCTAGCTATTCTTCTCAGCTCAAGCCTTGGTATGATGCCAGCTGGAAGTTTTAGATTCATTTAACCCATAAAAAATTTCAACCAACGCAACTTATTCTTATAGGGTGGGTACCTTAGTGGGATGTCCACCCAAGTTGATTGGTGAAAAACAGACTTCATATGGGAAAAAGTCTCAAAACTCTTTCGTCCATGATAACTTCCCATACCACTATCGCCTACGCCACCAAAGGGAAGATAGGGGTTGGCCAAATGAATCAAAGTATCATTAATACAACCACCACCAAATGATAGGTCCTGAATAATTTTATTATTCATGTTTTTATTATTCCCAAACAAATAAAACGCCAAAGGCTTGGGGTAGTTTTTAATAGAAGTTATCGCCTCGTTGATATTTGAGTAGGGAATTATTGGCAAAATGGGGCCAAAAATTTCATCTTTCATTATTTTATCTGACCAAGAAATATTTTTGAGAATAGTTGGAGTAATTGATAATTTCTCTCTTTCAAAATTACCCCCAACTGCCACCTTCTCAGGGATGATCAAATCAAGCAAACGATCGAAATTTTTCTGATTAATTATTTTTCCATACTCTAAATCATCTGAAGAAAAATAAAAGCTTTTTATATGATGTGAAATTAATGAAATAAACTCTTCCTGAAGTTTCTCTGGAATCAGAACATAATCAGGGGCCACACAAGTTTGGCCAGCATTAGTAAACTTCCCCCACGCGCATCGTTTGGCGGCCACGTTCAAATCCGCAGAATCTGTTATCAAAACAGGACTTTTCCCACCTAGCTCTAGTGTTACAGGTGTTAAGAATTCAGCTGCGGCCTTCATGACAATTCTTCCAACAGAAGTACTTCCTGTAAAAAAAATATAATCAAACTTTTGTTTCAAAAGCCTTTGTGTTTCCTCTACTCCCCCTTCTATGACGAGAACTTCTTGATCAGAAAAAACTTCATTAATTATTTTCTTTAAAATCATTGAGGTTTTGGTGGTAAATTCAGAAGGTTTGAGGACCACACGATTTCCGGCGGCAATTGCACCAATCAAAGGAGAAAAACATAGCTGAAATGGATAATTCCATGGAGAGATTATTAATACTGTGCCATACGGCTCAGGGTAAATGTAGCTCTTTCCTGGAAATAAGTTGATTGGGGTTTTAACTTTTTTGGGTCTCGACCAGTTAGATAAATTTTTTATGACAAACTTAATTTCTTCTAAGATAAATCCTAATTCTGTCAAATAACTTTCGACTGCCGACTTCCCCAAGTCATCTTTAAGGCCTTGATAAATTTCTTGTTCATAGTTTAATATGGATTCTTTAAGTCGTATTAAATGTTTTTTCCTCTCATCAACGCTTTTCATCTATTTCTCAATTTTAAGATATTTAACATAATTTCTAATGATTGAAGATTTTCTAAAATTTTTAATCTCTGGATACTGGAGAACAAAAGAACTTTCGTACATCAATGGAATCCAAGGTAAATCTTCAAAAATAATTTCTTCCATTTCCTGATAAATTTTATCTCGGGCCTCGACATTGGAGACTTCTTTCAACTTTGAATAGAGTGAATCAATTCGAGGATTCGAGTAAGCGGATTTATTAATTCCAGGAAAGTTAGTTGATACTAATAATTGCATAATGTTTTCCCCATCCGGAAAATCAAAAAGCCAATTATCTGTAAAAAACATAAGCTCCCCGGCCCGACCTTTTTTCAAGAACTCTGAAAATGTTAAAATTTCAACTTGTACCTTTAAACCAATATCTTCCAAATTTTTTTTAATTAAATTTGCCTCTACTAAGTTTATTGTCTGATTTCCTCTTGTTGAGTAAACAATAGTGGGCATATTTTCTTCTTTAGTAAGACCTGCCAATTTTAAATATTCCTTCGCCTTCTCTGGATTATAAGTAAAGCGAAATTCTTTTGCAGGCAGATATCCCGAGATGCCAGGAACCAATATAGAGTTTGCTCTTAGATTAGTATTTTGGGACAAGGTTTTAATATATTGATCATAATCAATTGAATAAGCGATTGCTAACCTTAAATATTTATTTTTCCCAACGATTGGATCTCGCATATTGAATCCCAACCAACGATTGGCAAGAATAGGAAAATGCTTCAATTCAATCGAAGCGCTTTTTAATTCTTTATTAAGTTCTCCGTTGGAATCATATAATTTAGGAATTAATGTTTTAGGGACATTTAAAAGATCGATCTCATGGTTAATTAATTTTCTCCAACGCTCATTTTCATCTACATTAATATAAAATCTAACTTGATCAACAAATGGAATTTTTTCTTTTGAAGAATTAAGAAGGTTTTGAACATTGGCATATCGATCTCCAGAAGATGGATAAAAATCCTGTCTATAATCTTTAAATCTAAGCATTTCGTAATAATCATTCTTAAATTTTGAAAATACATAAGGGCCTGTGCCCACTAGGATTTTACTTAAATCATTCTGATGGTGCTCCACTAATTCCCAAGGAACTGGTGTTAGAAAATTTAAAGCGAGATAATAAATAAAATTATTCTCTTGCCGAGAAAGTTTAAACTCCAATGTATGCTGATCGATTGCTCTAATCCCTGGCATGGATACTTTTGGAATATTTTTCCAATTATCTTCAACTGCTTTAGAGTATTCATCAAATCCTAAAACGAGATTGCTAAAGAGACTTCTACCTGGGCTTTGTAAAGATTCAAGAGCAATACGTTTAAATTGAATAACGAAATCTTCTGCAAGTAACTCTCTTCCTTCAGCTAATGCTGGATGGGGATGATATTTAATCCCTTGTTTTAATTTAATAGTTATAAGCTTTCCATTTTGAGAAATAACAGGAAGTCCCTCGGCGACAAGAGGCTGAACTTCATAAGGGCGCTTTAGATAATGATATTGATATAATGGCTCAAGAACTTGTGTTGAGATAACTAGAGAGTCATCGCTATAGGCCTTAACAGGATCTAAGCTTTCTACTGCATTATCTAGAGAAAGATGAAGGATTGAAAGTGCAACCTCATCGTTTTTTAAATTTTGCCAAAGAAAAAAAGTTAGACTTCCTAATGACAATAGTCCGAGTAACAATAATGAAATTATTTTCTTCATAATATGAATTGCTCTTTTTTAAATTTGGAAAAAAGTGACCTTTCCTTTTTTTCTAACACTAATTCCGCCATTTCTTTACCGGCGAGAAAACCTAGTCCAATACCATGCCCGCTAAAACCTCCTAGCATGTAGGTTTTGCTTTGAGATTCTACTTTCTCTATGAAAGGTAACTCATGTGCGGTGAAGCCCATAGTCCCAGACCATCTTTTAATAATATTATATTTTAACTTTAGCTTGAGAGATAAATACTCCTCCAGGCCTGCTTGAATCTGAGAGGTAACTTTTTCAAAATCACCTGTTTCGCCCTCGACATCAAGTAAACGTTTTCCCCCAATCAATAGAATATTTCCCCCTTCCTTTCTCCAATACACTCGCTCCTGAGGATCATAATAAAGAGAATTGCAGTTAAATGATTGAGTTAATTCCACTGCTAACATTTGGGCCCGACGAGGAATTATTTTATCCTTAAACGTTTTATGGAATTGAGGGAAATAAGCATTAATCGCCAGGACAATTTTTTCGGCCTTAACTTCTCCTGAATCGAATTTAACTCCACTTGAAGTAACTTCAAAAACAGAGATTCCATCAACAAATTCCACTCCCTTTTGTAGTAAATGATCTTTCATCTTTGTTAGCAGAATCATTGGATTAATTTTATATTCACCAGCGCTTTCAAATCCGCCTACAAAACGATCTCTTAATTCATTTGGGAGTTTAACAGAATCCATCCAAGTAAATTGAAACTTTTCTAATTCGGAATACTCAATTGAAGTTGAAAAGAGTGTCATTGATGAGGTCTTTTCATGTGGAAGGTTTTTTAAGAACCGTTGATAAGTCTCAGAAATTGATTCTTTCGCGAATTGATAGATTTCATGAGCTCGCTCTTTCCCCCAATGCTCCATTAGGGATTGATAAAAAACGGCACTCCCTTTCGTTAAAAAGCCCGCATTCCTACCACTGGCACCTGCTCCAGAGTAACCTCGGTCTACAACTTTAATCTTCAGATCTGGATTTAACTCTTTTAACCAATAAGCAGTGGAAAGTCCGGCCAGTCCAGCACCAATGATCAAAATATCACATTCACCCAATTCAGAGGATTTTGGATTGTTCCAATAAGAAATTGTCATCATCATGGCCTTGCTAATAAGGAATTAGTAAAGCTAATGATAGCAGAAAGACAGGAAAATCTCTAAGAAGCTTTTTTGGTAGTTTTTAGCTCTGGATAAAAATCTTCCACATATTCACTTTTATATTTTAAAAAAAGTTGATAGTTGGAAAATTCAACTTCAGACATCATTCCAATTTGTTCATCGAGCGACTTTTTAAAACACATATCTATATAGTTTAAATGAAACGCATCAAGACCTTGAAAAAAATCTTCGGTTAGTGGTACTGTCTTTAACAAATCTTTGATACTTTTTGCGTGATACATATTTGGCCCTCGATACTCTTATCGGTACTTTGCTAATTTGAGTTAGTCACAAATGATAATTATTTCTCATAGCAAAAATAATATCTTACGATTTGACGACAAAACCGCTCAGATACTAAAGGATTCTCTTCATGGATAACTTCTGGATTAATTTTATTTTTGAAATACTCTTATTCATCGTTTTGGGCGTTCTCTATTACCTCTACCAAAAAAGAAAAATAGGCCAATATGAACAAAATAAAACGCCTCTTGTCATGGGATATATTCTCCAATGCTGTTTAACAGAAAAAGGGGAAGACAATAACCATGAGCTCACTACCTTAATTGAGTCTTTAGATGATTATCTCCAAAATAAAATAACAACACCTCCACTCGCTTTATTAGTAAAATATTCCAATTCGGCCCATTGTTCTGAAGAACTAAAGTCAGTCATTGAAGAAGGCCTTAAGGAATTACAAAGTTAGCTATGAAGAAAAATAACTATATTACACCTCAGGGTCATAAACTGTTAGTAGATGAACTCAATCATTTAATCTCAAAAGAAAGGCCCGAAGTGACAAAATTAGTTCAATGGGCAGCTAGTAATGGTGACAGATCGGAAAATGCTGATTATCTCTATGGAAAAAGAAGGCTTAGAGAGATTGATAGAAGAATTCGTTTTTTAACTCAAAGATTGGATGCTGCCATTGTTGTTGATCCACTAACCATTAAATCAGAGAAAGTTCAATTTGGTGCCACTGTTTCTGTATTAACTGAAAATGGCGAAAGTAAAGTTTTTACCATCGTTGGTGTAGACGAGGTTAATACTGCTAAATTCAGGATCAGCTGGCAATCCCCTATTGGTAAAGCATTACTGGGAAAAGCAGCTGGTGATGAAGTGATTATAAAGATTCCTTCAGGAGAGATTGTTTTTGAGATTGAAAGTATCATCTACATGAGTATCGAATAATAGAAATTATTTCCCATGACCTCAAATATCTAAGGCCAGGTTAAAATTAATCAAAACGTCTTAAAGGAATGCTATGCGATTAGTTAATTTTAATCTTTTTTTTATCTTTCTTTCACTTCCAACTTTTGCTGCCCTTGAGGTTGATCGCCGAGATACTATTGATGGGGTATCTCTTACTTCAGGCAAAACTGATGGAGTGAGAACATACCTCGCCTCATGGAATAGGAAATTTCCATATCCTGTCCATGTTTTGAAAAACAGCATCACTAATTTTACTGAAAGATGTAACAACAAATATAAAGATAAAAGAAAATTTTCTGATAAAAACAAAAACTGCAAATACAATAATGAACACATGATTGAGAGTTTTATTATTACTAACCTTAAAGATGGAATGCCTAAACTTCCTGGAGAAGTTGAGAGAATGGTCGTTGGCCGCCAAATTTATAATCGCGGAAGTTATGGTTATTATGAATTAGTTCAGATTTTAGAAGGTTTAAATAATGAAGGAAAAAAAACAGTGACTATCGTTGAGCAAATGCTCTCTGATGATGAAGTAAAGAAACTTATCGAACCGAAATTTGACAAAGAATCAGCATTTTTAAAAAGTGCCAATAAGTACACGATGATTGAATTATCTCCAAATGAAACACAAGTATTTTATGAATTTGAGGCCCAGACCGATCATTGGGTTCTTAACAAGGAAGTATCTGTTCCTCAGGTATTTTCATCAATTGGTAAAAGTATCAATGATTTAATTGTAGCAGTGGATACAGAATCCACAGTCTTAACCAGAGAAATTGCTTCTAAAAAATAATTTTCAGACATTTCTGGCCCATTATGATAGAAATGGGCCATGCACTTTTTAAGAACCTATATTGAAATTTCTAATATCTGCAACCTTCAATGCAGTTTTTGTCCAGAAGTTGAGAGAGAGAAGAAAGTTCTTTCCAAGGATCAATTTAGAGTTATTTTAAAACAAGTTCTTCCTCACACAGAACAAATTTGTCTTCATCTTATGGGTGAACCACTGGCCCATCCTGAATTCAAAGACATTTTAAATATTTGTAACGAAGAAGGTGCCGTTGTTCATTTGACAACGAATGGTACTTTTCTAAATAAATATGGATTTGAAACCTTTTTCAAATCTCAATGCCTTAGACAAATTAATTTTTCTCTCCATAGCTTCCAAGATAATTTTCCGAATCAAGATATTAGACCTTACCTTTACGATATTCTGCAATTCTCTAAAGATGCATTAACTGAAAAACCCGAACTCTATATTAATTATCGCCTTTGGAATCTCAATTCTTCTGAACAAGAGAATGAAACAAATAAAAAAATCATTGATCATGTATGCGAATTTTTTAATGTGCCAATCAATGAGCGAGTTGATGTAGGTTTCAAAAAAAGTAAAAATATCATAGGAAGAGTCTACTTCCATTTTGATAGCCGCTTTGAGTGGCCTAGTTACTCCTCTCCAGAACATGGAAACAAAGGCTTTTGTCATGCACTTTCTCAACAGATTGGAATACATGCTGATGGAACAGTCGTTCCTTGTTGCCTTGATAAAGAGGCCGGGATTCCTTTAGGAAATATTCTAGAGTCTTCATTTGAGGAAATTCTTATGTCTCCTCGCCTGATAAAAATGAGAGAAGGGTTTAAGAAAAGAATACTTACTGAAGAATTATGCCGCAAGTGCACATACATTCAAAGATTTGAAAAAAAATCTTAAATATTTCTATTGAACTACGGAAAAAATACGCCTATACTAATTCTTAAATACGGAAACAATACGGAGAACGTATGGCGCTGACTAAAAAACAAAAAGACGTTTTAGATTTTATCACTGAATATGTAAGAGAAAATGGATTCTCTCCTACTCAAAAAGAAATTCAAGAACACTTTGGCTTTAAGTCACTTGGCTCTGTTCAAGATTACATTAAGTATTTAACTAATGGCGGATACCTCGTTAATGATTCGCATTCTGTTCGAGGTCTTATGCCATCTAATGTCCAACAAAATTCAGAGGAAATCCCACTTCTAGGTTCCATTGCTGCTGGTATTCCAATAGAGGCGATAGAGAATCAAGATATGATTAGCGTACCAACTCACATGTTAGGCAAAGGCCAATTTTATGCCTTAAGAGTAAAAGGTGAATCAATGATTGAAGAAGGTATCTTAAATGGGGATGTTGCTATTATTAAACATCAAACTCAAGCTAACAATGGTCAAATTGTTGTGGCCGTTGTGGATAATGAAACAACTCTAAAAAAATATTTCAAGAAATCTAAGCAAATCGAGCTTCATCCTGCCAATAAAGCAATGAAACCTATTGTCATCAAGGACAAGGAATGTGAAATTCGAGGTCTGCTGGTTGGGTTAATCAGAACTTACTAATTTTCTTTTAAACTTTACGTACATTTATATTCGTCAAGGAGGACGTCTATGGTGGCCTATAACCTAAATTCCATTGAATTAATTGATAAAGAACTCTTTACTAAAATACAACTTGAGATCGTAAGCCGATATTCAATCGATGAAAATCTAGCTTCTGAAATGGCCTGGGATTTAATTGAAGTTCTTTCGGCCATTGATAGCAATATTGATATTTTTGAGAAGTATTTTCTGCACTAATTGCTTCTAAGATAATTACTCCAGCTCTGTAGCGAATGCTACGAGCGGAGAATTTTCAACGATAAAGGAGTCACTATGGTTACTGAAAATGATTTATGGATTAGCCGTTCAATTCTTATTCTTATTGGAAGTTTCATCTTCTTTAGTCTTGTGGGGATTCTTTAAAAGAAATAGGCCTCAACCAGTTCTTTAGTTATGTCTTGATCTTGATAATGAGGAAGTAAGTAAAGATGTTTAATAACTAAATTATTTTTGAGAAAAATTCCAAGAACCTTATCTTTTAAAAGAATAAATCTAATGTGTTCCGGCCAGTAGCTCTTCCAATCGATGGCCGGAATTTTAGACTCGGCCATTATTTTTTCAACTTGCTCAAAACTACCTTCTGAAACTTCTTGAAATGTTATTCCACACTTTTTTATCGTAAAACCATAGGGACAGTGAAGACACATTGATTTGCAGCATGTGCCTTTATTCTTGAGATACTGAGCGGTAAATACGGTAAATCCCTCTTCATTCAAATAAGATAGTTCATTCTTCATATTCAAATTATAGTATAAGTGTGATTCGATGGATATAAAGGAAAAATATGGATGCACAATTCTGGATAAACGCTTGGAATGAAGGACGCACGGGCTTCCATCAACAAGTTTTTCACGACAAACTTTTAAAATATTTTCCCGAGCTATCCCCACAAGAAGGTCAAAAAGTCCTTGTTCCTCTTTGTGGAAAATCAAAAGATCTTTTATGGCTGGCCCATTTAAAATTGAAAGTTAATGGATTTGAATTACATCAAAATGCTGTAGAAGCATTTTTTAATGAAAATGCTCTCTCTCCTATTAAAAAAGATCAAGATAAGGAATTTAATAGTTACAACTTTCAAAACATTACGCTTTATTGTGGAGACTTTTTCAAGCTCCATGTAAAAAACTTTTACGATCTCATTTATGATCGCGCCTCCTTGGTTGCACTCCCTGCCTCAATGAGAAAAGAGTATGCACAAATCATTAAGCAATGCCTTAAGATTGGTGGAAAATATCTTTTGATTGTTTACGAGTACGATCAATCAAAACTTGAGGGCCCACCATTTAGTGTTGAGACCAAAGAAATTCATGATCTTTATGAGGATCATTTCAGTATTAGACTTGTCGAAAGTAAACGACCTGACCAAAAAGGTCCTCGCTTTGATACACTGGAAGAATTGACAGAAAAAGTTTACATCCTCGAAAAAGTTCGATGATTCTATAATATTTAGCTGCGGCAAGAAATTGCCGCAGATTATGAACAGCACCACATTGAAATCTTCTCACGCAATGCTATGAATCACTCCATCTAGTCCAGACAATAAAGTCAGACTACTCAAATGGAGAACTTATGAAAAAACTAATTAGCTCGACTCTTATCGCTTGCGCTCTTTTTACGGCCAATGTTCATGCTGGCGAAGTTGTTGGTGGGATGACAGCAACAATGGGGATTGTTGCTCTTGTACTTTCAACATCAATGGTAACCGGTGGACACCCACTTAAAACTGAAAATTTCCAAGAAGCAGTGGACGCTATTTCACTTAATGATGCTTCTCAAATTTCACAATCCCTCGCGGATAAACTTGCAGGCCTTCGTTCATCTAATGAAGCACTTGCCAATGTTGATGACATCGAACTTTTAAAAGCTCTTATCGTGATTGAAATGTCTGAGAAAAAATAAGTAATGGCAAATAAAAGGGTCTGCTTAAAAACAGACCCTTTTACCTTGGGGAAATTTATGGCCTATTTCTTTTTACTTTTCGCTCTTCTAACCAACAATCTCTATGCTGGATTTTCTCTAAGGACAAATCTTGATTCCAATAGAACACAGAATTTCCTAAAAGAAGTTGAGCGAGTTTTACCAAGTAAGATGAAAGAAGTTATAAATCGAGAAGTATTGATCGAGTTCACAGAACTTGATAACTATGATTCTCTTCAAAACCCATGTGTAAAGAAAGAAGAGAAACAAGTCTATGGAAAGCTTGGATCTTCAATTCTGATCAATAAAAATCTTATTCCTTATATTGAGAATAAAAAATCATTAACCTTTTCTTGTGGGCACAAAGATGCTTATCGGCTAGCGGTGGCCACAATTATTCATGAACTCGTTCACCTTTTTGAAAGAAAAAGCACCGATGAATATTCTCAATCAAAAACTTACCTGGCCCTCGTCCAAGGTCAAGAAACTGTCTTGGGACCTGATAAAATAAAAAACCAATCGACTGGACGCTCTCCAGATCCCTATGAGCTGGCAAATACTAGAGAACATTTTGCAGTTAATGCAGAATATTTTTTCTTAGATTCAGAGTATGCCTGCCGAAGACCCAATCTCAATCGTTTTTTTGAGGAGGTCTTTGCCAAAAGAAATTCAAGATGTAATCCCAATCCAGAAATTCGCATTCTAGATGGTGACCAAAGTTTACAGATGAATCTTTCTCCAGATCGAATTAAAGAAGTTCAATTTCTCATCGCTGGAAAGGGTGAAGCGATGATGAGTCGTTTTGGACATGTCATGTTTCGATTAGTAACAAATAATGAAGATCAAGATGTTGTCCTCAGTTTTGTGGCCCAAGTTGATAGTACGATCATTAGCATGATCAAGGGCCTGACTGGAAAATATCCAAGCAAGATGTTTATCTATCCCTATAAAACTGCTCTACAGCGCTATAGTCGATCTGAGCTGAGAGAAGTCACTTCCTATCCATTAAAATTGAGTGAAAATGAAAAAACAATATTTCTTCAACAAGTAATTAGTCTTTACTGGGAATATTCTGGAAAATTTTATTTTCTTAGTAATAATTGTGCTACAGAAGGTTTGACTCTTTTAAAGAGCTCCATTAGAAAAAAATCATTTCAAGAACAATCAGTGACGACCCCTAATGATTTAAAAGATTTACTCATAAAAGAAAACTTGGTGGATCTTAGTCGTGTTAAGATTTTGCCATCACCTTGGAAAAAGCTTGAAAAAATTTATGAATCAATTAAAGGCGATACAGGGATTGAGACTTTGGACGAGTATTGGAAGCTATCTGCCTTAAAGCGACGCGAACTCTTTCCGAGTATTAACTCTTCTTCTATCTATCCTTTCCTTGCCATTGAAAATGCAAAAATTTTTCTTGTGAATCGTGAGCTTGAAATTGCTCTTGGAGTTCGCTTGAAACCTTTAGATAAAGACGACCCTATTAAACTTCTCTCTGATCAAATTGTTCGTTTAAGTAACGAGCTCACTTATGGCCAGTCACTTCATCGTGGATATGGCATACCCATGCAGCAAGATTTTGATTATGTTGGTGAGCGCGAAATACAAAATAAGCAACAGACCCTAGCTGGCCTAAATAACCAATTAGCAAGTTGGATCAAAGAAGGTCATTTTGAAGCGTTAGAAGAATACAATGGGATTATCGAAAATGAGGCCATGTTAAAAGGTTTATTAATGCAGTAACGAGAACGTAAGATGCGGCACAGTACAGAATCTTACATTTCAACACAATCAATTAAGTTGATAGTATTACTGATCTTACATTTTCTTACACTAGCATTCTGACACCTTTTTGCCCTACGAAGTGAAACCGGTGGGGCATTTTGACTACATGTAATTTTGTTTTGGCAGACTGAATAAGTACGTCATTTGTGGGGGTTACCATAACTTAAGAACTGGCACAGACCTTGCTCTATATAAATACAAGCAGGGGGATCGAACTCCATAAAAGTTCAATAAAACGTCCCAGGAAAAAGTTAGTTAACCGCTAAGTTTTTCCCGCAAAAAGTCCCTCCCCAAAATATCCCCGTTCCTTCCCCTGCAAGGTTATCAAAATTTAAAAAAGCCTGAGTGACCCTCAGGCTTTTTTATTTTAACCATTCAAATAAATGATAGTGTTCCCCAGACATGCCAAGCTTTTCATAAACCTTTTGAGCACTCTGGTTTGATTTATCTACATATAAACGCAGGCCTCTTAAATCACGAGAATTCTCAACCATATCTTTTAAATGTTGATACATCTTAGAGAAAACTTTATTCCCACGAAATTTTGGTAAAACATAAACTGAATGAATCCATAGAACATTTCCATTTCTCCAATCACTCCATTCAGGAATAACGAGAAGAGATCCAACAACTTCTCCATTCACTTCTGCCAGCCAATACTTACCCTTAGCAGGATCATCAAAAACGGCAGAAACACCTTTCTCAACAACTTCTGGAATCAATTTCAGGTTCTCTGTTTCAAGGGCCATTTTAATTTGAAACTCAGCGATTGTTGCAACATCAAATAATAAACCGGGGCGAATTTTTATTTCCATTAGCTAAGTACTCCACGAACACGTTTTGAAAACTCTCTTAAACCTTCTTGTAAACTAAGACCTTGATCTAAATACGCTCGAAGTTCTGCCGCCTGAAGATAGTCACTCATTTGCTCTCCAGCATCTTCCTGAGTTTTAACAGGAGCAATCCCTGTACTTTCAAATTCATCAGCAAACTTATTTAACTCATCCACGGTATATTTTTGGGCCAGTTCTTTAACAATTTTAACATCCATTTTACACCTTCATCTTTTGTACGAACTCTCTAAAGGCATCCTCTTTTGTGACATTGATTAAATCTTGAGGTTCACCATTTTTAAAACATCCCACAGATGGAAGGCCAGGAAGAGTCACCATTTCTTTAATTTTAGGATTTTTCTCCACATCAATTTTAAATATCTTCACACCTTCTTCATTGCAAATTCTCTCAAACATGGGAGCCGCAATACGACAGGCCCCACACCAAGAGGCATAAAAATCAATGAAGACAATACTCTCACCTTCAATAATATCAAAAATGTTTCCGTCATTTATTTCTTGCATAATTACCCTATGGTTATTCTTAGTGAATCTAACGAAAGCTCTGCTTTATCCATCGCTTTAGAAATATTATCTCGATTAAATTTAAGAAGAAGAATTTCTGTTTCAGAAACTGTCGGATTAACTTTTCGTAGGGCCTCCAATCTTTCAATTTCTGCATTCATATTCTTCAACATATCTTCTTTAAACTTATCTTTATATTGCTTCGCTCGTGCCAAGCAAAGCTCTTTACCTTTTTTAATACATTCTTTGATAAAGTCCTTCGGTAAATCTTTTAATTGAGCACGTTTTTCTTGATCTAAAGAAACTGTATTCTCATCGATAAATTTCTTAGGCATTTTTTGAGTAAGATCTTGCAATTGAGAATTAAGTAACACACGTAAAGGTGTTGGCGGGAACCATTTCTGCATTTGCAGTTTTTTATCCGCCACACAACTTAATAAATAGTATCCTTCAAATAAAAAAGGCTCTTTACTTGGAGTCTTCCAAGAAGCAATGGTCGCATTCCCCATTTCCTTTGAGGAAATGAAGTCCATAATACCCACAACCATTGGGTGATCCCAAGAAAGAAAAGTCATGTCCTCACGCTTGAGAGCATTTTCACGCTTAAAGGTGATCGTCATCCCCTCACTTGCAAGCCCTGGGAAATGAGGAAGATACATATTATCACCGGGTTTTATAAAAAATGTGTCTGGATCATCCATATCTTCAGTATCAACACCAAGCTGATTAAATAGAGTGATCATAAAATCTCTAAGCTCAGAGGAATCATCTGCCACCTTAAGCTCTCTCACAAACTCCATTGCTCTTTGATGATTAAATGAGTTGAACTCAACTAATTGATCCTGTCCTTCTTCTAAGCGTCTCTCAATATTTTGATGAAGCGTTTGAGTCTTCTTTAAAAAATCTTGAAATTTCTTTTCAGGAAATCCTTCATCTTCCGTCATTTGAATAAGTTCCATCAGCTCAGCTCTCACCGTGGCATAAAGTTCTGTTCCTCCGCGGGGAGAAGATTCAAAAGCATTAAAACCTTCATGATACCATCGCATAAGAAGTTCATCGCTTGATTTTTCAATATAAGGAACATGGATTTGAATATTGTTCTTTTGGCCAATACGATCTAAACGGCCAATCCTTTGCTCAAGAAGATCAGGAAGTTTAGGCAGATCAAACAAAATGAGATGCTTGGCAAATTCAAAGTTTCTTCCTTCTGAACCAATCTCAGTTGATAACAGAATATCTGCACCATCAGGATCAGCAAAATAAGCAGCCTGGCGATCACGATTCATGAGATTCATTCCTGAATGAAAGAAAGCAACCTTAGCTGTTGTTTTATCCTTTAAGGCCTTCTCTAAATCCACCACCACATCTTTGTCATGACAGATAAGAAGGGTTTTATCTGACTTATTTTTTTCTAAAAATTCTGCCAACCAAGTAGACTTAAGTTCGAAAATTTTCTTTTCTGGTGTTTTAGTTTTTCCTAAAGAAAGCCCATAAGAATGAAAGACTCGTTTAGGAAAAAATTCCTGAAAAGTCGCCATGGTTTTACGAGTATTTCTAAAATAGACACGTCCGGTCCCATGTCGATCCACTAAGGCCTGAAGGGCCTTTTCTCGATCCATGCCTTCAATATCAATACCTAATTTATTTTTTAGATTTTTCTTTTCTTCGGCCGTTAGGGCCTTATTAGAAATTAATTTATTAGCAAGATCTGAAATTGGTTGGTAATTGGTAGTCTCTTCAACAAACTTTCCATAATCATGAAAACGATTCGGATCTAAAAGATGGAGACGAGCGTAATGGCCCGCAAGCCCAAGAATCTCTGGAGTTCCTGAGAGAAGAAGCATCCCTGGAGTGTCTTTTGCTAAGGCCGCTACAAAATCATATTCAGGAGAAGAGTTATCTGGCGCCCAACGAAGCTGGTGGGCCTCATCCACTACAACAAGATCCCATTTTGAATCCATCACCTGATTCATTAACCAATCTTCTTTCATTAAATATTTAAGTGAAGCGACAAAGAGTTGCCCTTCTTCAAAAGGATGATCCCCAATTTCAAGTTTTGAATCATGATTAATAGTAGTAAAAGTCATCTGAAACTTGCGAAGCATTTCTACAAACCACTGATAGACGAGTGAATCAGGAACCAGAATAATCGCCCGCTCAACTCTTCCAGTGAGAATTAAATGGTGAAGAATAAGGCCTGCCTCAATTGTCTTTCCTAGTCCTACTTCATCAGCTAGAAGAACACGTGGACGACTTCTCTTAGCGACTTCACTCGCCACATACATCTGATGAGGAATGAGACTAAGCTTTGGCCCTATATAACCGCGATAAGGAGATATAAAAAGTTTTCTTTGATTAAGAAGAACATCATAGCGAAGTTTAAATAATTCATTGGAATCAATATTCCCTGCAAAAAGTCGCTCTTGCGGCTTAGAAAAGGCCAGAGTGTCAGCAAGTTGAGATTCCGACAATATTCTACCGGCCCCATGATAAGTCACAATTCCATTATTTTCTGTAACTTCTTCAACGATAAATGATTCACCGTTTTGAGATTTGGCCTCATCCCCCTGAATAAGTTTGATCCGACGAAGCGGTGCTGTCTGTGCCCCATAACGACGATCAACTTTGGCCGCAGGAAAAAAACATGTCACAGTTTTACTTTCCACTTCAACAATAACCCCAAGCCCGAGTTCTGGTTCTGATTCTGATATCCAACGTTGACCCATGATGAACTGCTTCATCTATTCCTCCGAAAAGGTGACAAATTCACATAATTTAGAAGATGATAATACCACTGCCTATAAAGGGGTTAAAGCGTATGATTAAAAAAACTTGGGTCGTAGGGACAATTCTTCTCTCTTTTTTCAGCTTTTTTACAAGTGCACAAACACTTAAAACAGGAGTTTGGCGCTTTGAGCTGACTGCGGACCGCGCTAGTATTCCTTTTCTGATTGAATTTGAATGGCAAAAAAATAAATTAGCAGGAAAGCTCTATAACGGAAAGGAAACCATACCGTTAACCGATGTGGTCTACACCAGAAAAAGTCTTCGCATTCCTCTTCAAAATTACGAAATTGTCCTAGAGCTCCAAGAGCAATCCCCAGAACTACTGACAGGTTATTTAATTAAGCAAAATAAAAGCCCACAGCTCAAATATCCAATAAAGGGAGTTCAAGGGATTAATGAACGCTTCCCTGAAGAAAAAAGCCCAGCGAAAATTGATCTTAATGGAAGATGGGAATTAAAGCTTACCGATAGTGACAATGTAACGACTCCGGGTATTGGATTATTTCAACAGAAAGGAAATTACGTCACTGGAACCATCATGACCATGACAGGAGATTACCGCTACTTAGAAGGATTTGTTTCTGGAAATGAATTCAAGCTCGCAAGTTTTGATGGGGTTTTTAATTTTCTACTAAAAGGTAAAGTTGAAGAAGGAAACTTAAAAGCTGTTTTGGCCGCTAATCTTGTTACCAATATTGAGGGAAAAAAGAATTCTCAAGCAGAGCTACCAAGTGCATATGAGCAAACAAAAGTTTCTGAGCTCTCTTTCAAATTTCCTGATCTTTCTGGAAAGATCATTTCTCTGGCCGATCCAAAGTTTAAAAATAAACCCGTCATCGTTCAATTTTTTGGCTCTTGGTGCCCAAACTGTATTGATGAAATGAATTATTTTATTCCTTGGTATAAAGAGAATCAAAAGCGTGGAGTCGAAATCATCGCTCTTGCCTTTGAGCGAAGTCTTACTGAAATGGATGCAAAAAGACAGCTTCTCAAAGTTCAAAAGAAAAAAAATGTCCCTTATACTCTCTTGATAGCGGGGTCGACTTCAAAAGATAAACCCATGGATAAAATTCCTGGCCTTAAGAATTTTATTTCTTTTCCAACAACGGTTTTTTTGAATAAAAAACATGAAGTGGTGAAAGTACATGCAGGTTTTAATGGCCCATCCACCGGGGAGTTCTTTGAAAAATGGAAAACCGAATTTAATCAAACAATTAATGAGCTTTTAAAATAATATGTGGAAAACAATTGGACTTTTAATTCTTTCAAATATCTTTATGACCTATGCCTGGTATGGGCATCTTCGAACTTTGGCCAGCAAGCCTTTATGGATCGCGATTATATTAAGCTGGGGAGTGGCGTTTTTTGAGTACTGCTTTCAAGTTCCGGCCAATCGGATTGGATATGGAGATTTCACTCTCCCACAACTTAAAATCATCCAAGAAGTCATCACGATGGTTGTATTTGCTTTATTTACGATTTTTTTTATGAAAGAGCCCATCAATAAAAATTTCTTTTATGCTGGGCTCTGTTTAGTGGGTGCAGTTTATTTCATTTTTAAGAGATAAGAAAATTAATCTTCTTGTTTTGAATCATCATCCTCAGTATCAGACTCTTCGTCATTATTTCCGTAGTCGTTATCATCTTTCTTTAAACTTTCGTTTTCCTCTTTTGGTGTAGAAGATTCGGAAGTATTCAATCCTGGAGTAGGAAGAATCCCCTGAGGAGCTTCTTGCTTGTAAGCTAGTGGTGCCCCGTAAATATAGACTAGGCGACCACCAAGCTGACCTGTTCTTGCGGCCAGGAAACAAGAAACGAGAGCGACTATGGCCATTAATATTTGCAAATGAAACTGATACTCTTTTCGAATAAAAAAAGCGGCAATTGAAATGACTAAAGCAATAACCGCAGAGCCTACAAAAATTTCCGCAGCTTCTTCATGCTCTTCAATAAATTTCTCATCTACGACTTTTTCTACTCTTTCCTCTTCTTCTTCTCCAGACTCTAGAGCAACATAACCTGTGGCCACGACGAACAATTGAAGTCCAACAATAATGGCCCAAGAGATGGGACTCATTTTGTTTTTCTTAAGTAGTATGGCGAAAACTATCGCCAAGATAGGCATTAAAAAGGTAATAGCGATAGGGAAATGAGCTACAAATGGATGTAATGGTGTTTGCATATCGACCTCAACTTTTTAATCATTGTAACCTAAAAGTTCAATCTCCTCAGCTTTTTCTCTAATTAACTTCAAAAGCTCACTTATATCAGATTTTTGAGTTGAATGATTTGGAAAGACGACTCTAAAGAAGATGGTTCCATCAGGCCTCTGAGCATAATTCACTAAGGCCTTACCCTCTTTAACCAGAGCATTTCTAACCTTTAGGGTAAAGCTATTAATGTTTTCACGATTGTGATGAGGGATCACTTGAAAACAAACATTCAAATAATGAGCATGGTAGAGCTTAAATTTAGGATTTTGTTTTATTTCTTCAGCTGTAAATTGGGCCAAATCTAATAAATGTTCTGTTCTTTTCATCAGTCCATCTGTTCCATGAAATCTCCAAAGCATCCATAACTTTAAAGCATCTGCTCTTCTGCCACATTGAAGTGAATACGTTCCAGTATCCATTTCAGAATTATCATACTCATGAAAGAGGTACTCACTCCCTCCGCCTCGGTTGGTATTGCGAAGAATTCCCGAATGCTTGGTTAAGAAGAAAGAGGTTATTAAAGGTGTTCCTAGGGTTTTATGAGCATCAAAAGTAATCGAATCGGCCAGCTCGATACCTTTTAGTAAATGCTTTGCTGTCTTAGAAAAAATGGCCCCTCCACCCCAGGCGGCATCAACATGAAACCAAATTCGGTAGGCCTCACAAACTTTGGCAATTTTAATCAATGGATCAAAAGCTCCCAGAACGGTTGAACCTGCTGTTGCCCCTACCATGATCGGTGTATAACCATCTTTTATATCTGAGATGATAATTCTCTCTAACTCTTCGGCGAGCATCCCTCCACGCTCATTACAAGGAACAAGAATTAAATTCTGTGTTCCTATACCAGTAATATTGGCGGCCTTATCGAATGAATAGTGGGCCTCAGCGGAAACATAAACTCTAAAATTATTATGAGCAAACCCAGTTTGACGAATACTTGGATTGTAATAGGTTCGAGCACAAAGCATAGAAAGCAAATTAGCATTACTACCACCGGTCACCATAATGCCTTCGCCACTATCAAATCCCAACTGCTTTAATAGTGCGGCCGCAAGACGCTTCTCTATAATGGTTAAGGCCGGAGCTATTTCAAAAGTTGCCATGGTTGGATTAAGCAGTGAGCTTGCCACTTCTCCTGCCCATGCAGCTGTATCAAAACCACCAAATAATTGGTTTAAAAATAATGGATGAGTTGTTCTTACACTTGTATCAATGAGATCTTTTAGTTCCTCTAATAAGGAATCAAACGAAGTTGATGCTGAGGAAATTTCTGGAATTTTCTTTTTTAATTCATTAACAGTTTGAGTATGAACAACAGGTAGCTGTCCCTCTCTTACATTTAGCTGACTCTTAAGTGTCAAAAAAACGTCATTCAAAAACTTTTCTTCTGCCTGTGATAACATAGATCTACCCATTTATTATAAAGTAGGTGTACCAGAGTCTTACACCACCTCGCAATCCTGCAAGCAAATGTTAGACAATACAAGAGGTTATGGCCTTATAAATTCTTGGCAATCAAAAATTAGCCTGTTTTAATTTTCTCTACATTACATACGTAACTTGTAACGAGGAGAACTTAGGATGTCAGTTCGACTAAACAGTCACTTGTCCGATAAGCAAATTGCGACGCTTAAAGACAAGTTATTAGGTGAAGCGGAGCGTATTCGCACTAACTTTCAATTAAAGAAAGCTGAGTATGAATCTAACTCTATCACCGGCGCCAAGGATGAAGTTGATTCTGCAAATGACAACATCTTGCTTGCAGCAGATATGCGCTTTTCAAATCGCGAAAGTCTTTATTACAAAAAAATTATGAAGACTTTGAGCAAAATCGAGTCTGATCAATACGGTATGTGCGATGAGTGTGGCGACCCTATTACTTATACTCGCCTACTAGCTCGCCCTACTTCAGAGATGTGCATACTTTGCAAAGAAGAATCTGAGCGCGAAGAATCGCAAAACTTCTTCGAGAGACGATCTAAGTCTCTTGGCCGCGAGATGAATGTAGCTGGCCACTAATGATTGAATATGTCGTAGGACATAATCCAGATGATCGAATCTTAATGAAGGCCTCCCAGATTTTAAAAAATGGGGGGCTTATTTCGTTTCCTACCGAAACTAACTGGGTGGTTGTTGCTGACCCTTTAGTTAAATCCAGCATTGATAAGCTTTATCAACTCAGACATGTGGAAAACACCAAGCACTTCACTGTTTTTTGTTCAAATTTCCAAAAAGCAATGGAAATTGCTTTTATAGACGATGCTGCATTTAGATTGTTAAAAAAAGTAATCCCTGGCCCTTATACTTTTATTTTTCCTGCACAGAAAAAGATTACCAAGTATCTGAAGGCCTCAAAAACTGATCATCAAGTTGGATTACGTTTTCCACCTTCAATTCTATGCCAAAAAATTCTTGAGACTCATGGAGAGGTTTTAATTAGCTCCCATATAACTCCAGAAATGGTGGGCCAAGAAGATGGAATGATTTATTCGGCTTTAATCGAAGATACATTTGCTCACTTGATTGAGATGATTATTGATCCTGGTGAGTATGAGTTTATAGGTCAGACAACTATTGTGGATTTTACCTCGGGATTACCAGCAGTGATCAGACAAGGAGCTGGTGATGCTTCACTTTTTTCTTAATTTCCTCTTTCTTATATTATTCTGGGGCTGTGCCACCAATGTAAAAACAAGTGGGGCACGCTTGATATCACCTGAGGCACAAGGCAAAGCATGGCAAGGGATCGCCAATGGCCGCATAGAGGGTTCTGCTAAATATGAACTTAATTTTGATGAAGATACTGTCTATTCAAAGTTAAAACATTCCAAAAAAGACAATGAAGTCATTTCCGCCGGAGCAGAAATTGGAACTTTCAAACCACTCGACTTAATTATCAACCTTGCCTCAACAACTGATCTGGGTCTTAAATATCAAATCTTAGGTGATCGAAGAGTTGATGCCAAAAAAGGAAGTTATTCTTTATCGATGGTTGGATTTACTGGATCTCAATCGGCCAAAAACGTTGGTGGAAATAATTTTTTCGATACTACTAACATCCATCGCATCAGTTACTCTTTCCAACATCGCTCATATGGACTCCTCGCTGGATATCGTTTTTGGGATCCTCTCTTAACTTATATTGGAACTCATCGAATTTATGAAACAGTGTCAGGCAAGGTCACAACAGATACTCGAGTACTTGATGATGCCACGTTTGGTTATGGAAATACTGCTTTACTTCAAACCATAGGCCTTATCTATCATGCGCAATCTAATTACATAGTAACTAAGTTGGAATTTTCGCATTTAACCACAAAATGGACACGCACCACTAAGCATACCGATAATGCAATCAACTTTGCTTTTGGGTTTGATTGGTAATAATTTAAATGGATGAAAACCCCTCACGTCGTTATCGTAGGGGGAGGATTCGGCGGACTTTCGGCCGCAAGAGTTCTCGCCAATAGGCCCATTAGAGTAACTCTCATTGATAAGAGAAATTATCATTTATTCCAACCACTCCTTTATCAAGTGGCCACAGCGGGTCTCTCCCCTGCTGAAATTGCCTATCCCTTGAGAGCACTTCTTTCACGAGCAAAAAATATCGAAGTTCTTTTAGGTAAAGTTCAAGAAATCAATAAAGAAGAAAAATGGCTCATTACAGAGGCCAACAAAGTAAACTTTGATTATCTCATTATGTCATGTGGCTCTACTTATACTTATTTTAACTCTCCTCAATGGGAACCATTCGCTACAAGTTTAAAAACGATATCGCAGGCGACAGAAATTCGAAAAAAAATTTTTTTAGCGTTTGAGAAAGCTGAAAGGGAAAGTGATATTGAAAAACGAAAATCTCTTCTTACTTTTGTCGTTGTAGGTGGAGGCCCCACAGGGGTGGAGCTTGCCGGATCTCTGGGAGAAATCACTCGATATAGCATTACCCAGGATTTTCGCCACATCCAACCTGAGCAAACTCGAATCATTCTAATTGAGGCCGGTCATAGAATTCTTCCTACCATGACAGAAAAATTATCTATTGAGGCCATGCGAGAATTAGAAGAACTGGGAGTGCAGGTTTGGACAAACTCTATGGTCACAAATATCAATGAAAAAGGAATTCAAATCGGAAATGAATTTATCTCATCTTGCACTATCCTCTGGGCCGCAGGTGTGGCCTCAAATAATTTAAATCAAAAATTAAATGTTCCCCTAGATCGTCAAGGAAGAGTACTCGTTCAAAAAGATTTAAGTGTTGCTGGATATCCTTATCTTTTCATCATTGGGGATCAGGCACACTTTGATTTTACTTATGACAAAAGGCCACTTCCAGGACTTGCTCCAGTGGCCATGCAGCAAGGGAGATTTGTTGCTAAAAATTTAATTCGAAAAATAAAATCAAAGCCATTAGTAGAAACTTTTCATTATGTTGATAAAGGACAATTAGCAACCGTAGGAAGATCAAGGGCCGTGGGAATGTATAAAAATATTGAATTCTCAGGCCTGATTGCATGGGTAACATGGCTGATGGTCCACATTTATTATTTGATTGGTTTCAAAAATCGAATTTTTGTCCTCTTTCAATGGGCCTGGACTTATTTAACATTTAGAAGAGGAGCAAGGCTTATTATTGATGAGAAGTAGTCATATCATTATTAAACTTTTCAAGTTCAGCGTTTAATTGAGCACCCATTAAAATGATAAAACTAGTTATATAAAACCAAGTCATCACCCCAATAATGGCCCCCAGTGAACCGTAGGTTTTATTAAAATGTGCAAATTTTGAGGCATACCAAGAAAAAAGAGCAGAGACTATTAGCCAAAAAATAGAGGCCACCATTGCTCCCCATCTAACTCCTTTCCAACCTTGCAAATTTCGATTTGGTCCAATTCTATACATGCAAGCAAGATAAAACGAAAAAACACCAAGAAGCACTATCCAAGTAGAGAGAGTCACCAAGAATTTCAAACTTTCTTTGAGATGAAAAAATGAAAAAGCGGCAGGAATAATTATAACTCCACTCAAAGATATAATGGCCAAAATTACTCCTAAAAAAGTTAGAGCAAGTGAAATAAACGCTCGTTTAATTAATTTGCGCTGCTCTTTTTCATGATAAATAATGTTTAAGGCTTCCATAACCGCTTTACTTCCTTTAGAGGCACTCCAGAGGGAAAAAAGTAATGTGGCCATTGCTCCTATTCCAATTGAGTTAGGCGCTTTACTGGCAAGACCAACTAACTGAGATTTTAAAAAATTTTGCATTTCAACAGGCATAAGAAAAGCAATCTTATCAATTTGCAAAACAATTTCTTTGGGATCACTCACCCAAGCATAAGTTAAAATAAGAGAAGTGATTGCAGGAACGAGAGCAAATAAAGCGTAATAAGACATGGCAGCTGCAACCAAGGTGATATGATTATCTTTGATCGAATTTTTTACTCTAATTAAAATTTGCAACCAATTCTTCAATGGCGACCTCTCAGTTGGAGGCTGCAATAAATAAACCATTTACATGTTTGAGAAATCTGAATGGATAAGTATTTGAAAGCAAAAAAAAAGCCAGAGGCGCGAGACTCTGGCTTTTTAAAATTCACAAATATCTTTGGTGCCCAGTGAGGGACTCGAACCCCCACGCTCGCGCATTAGGTTCTAAGCCTAACGTGTCTACCAATTCCACCAACTGGGCATCGATATGTGTGAGGACCGATTATGGACAAAAATGTTCGGTTTGACAACAATTTTTTATGCGGCTTTTGAACCTGGTTTTTTAGCAGCTGGGGCGGCGCTTTTATTTTTCTCAGCATCCTTCTTCAGCTTATCGATTTGGTTCTGGATAGCGGTCTTTTCACTACGCAACTTATTGTTTTCTTTTTTGGCCTCATTTAATTGGTTCTTTGCTTCCATTAAATCTTGGGTCAGCTTTTTAACCGAAGCTTCCATATGGCCTAGACGGACTTTTGAATCATGATCAGATCCGGCCTGCTGTTTAGGGGCCTTCTGAAGTTCAACAACCTTTGCTTCCAAATCCTTGATTTTTTGATTGGCCTCTCTAAACTGATTTTCTGTAGTCTGAACCTGAGTTTTAAGCCGCTTAATTTCTTGGTCCTGGGCGGGATTAGGAGCACTTTCTTTGGCGGCCAAAGATCCAAATTCAAGAGTCGCTTTTTTAAGAAGCTGCTCTAAACGAGACTTGTCTTGCCTTAACTGATTAATCACTTTTGCATCTTGAGCTAATTTTTCATTTAATTTAGATGTATCTTTTCTAGATAGCTCGAGTTGATTTTTATACTGGTTGATATTTAAATGAAGCTTACGAACTTCTTCTTTTATCGCCCCATCATCTGATTTATTAGACTGCATATTTGTTGCTAGACTTGCAAGCTTATTTTTGTAAACTTCAAGCATTCTTGTCATACCAAGATTTTGTTTTTCTAGATGTCTTATAGTCGTTGCCTGCTCATGAACAGTGTTATTTGCCAGGGCCTTTGTTGCTTCTTCTAACTTTTCTTTAAGCTGACGAATCTCTCCGTCTTTTTTATTGGCAAGTTCATTAATAGTATCTTTCGCCTTAGTAATAACCATCTCTTTGGCCTTAATTTGACGATGGCTAGTTTTAAGGTCTTGCAAATAAAAACTTTCCTTTTGAGTTAACTCAAGAATAGTTTTTTTACCTTCAATCTCTCTTAACTTGTATCCCTCAATTGCCTTGGCTTCTCTTTCTAGAAGCCCCTTTAATTTTTCAATTTCCTCAAGGTTTAAATTCTGATGAGAAGAAAGTTTCTCTTGGATTTCTTGTCTTAAAATATCATCAGTATCATCTTTTAATTCAATTGCCTCTTCTGATGTTTCAGATAGGGCCTTCTGTTGAACTTGATTTAAATGAGCATTAACATCTTTAGCAAGCTTAACCTCCATGGTTAAGGCCTTGATCTTAGCTTTTAAATTTTGATTCTCAGTATTTAAAGAACTGATGACATGCTTACTTTCAACACTTTCTGCTTCAGTGACTATTGATCGTACTTTATTTTCATCTTCAGCGAATGTGGTACTTAATGATTCTACTACTAATTTGACATCATCATTAGTAACATCATCTTTATTAGAAAAGTTCAAACTGTGATCAAGAGATTCTTTAATCGTACTTTTAAGAGTTTGCTTCACTCTTAAAACGTCTTCAGGAGTTGTAAATCTCTGCATCAAATGATCAACCGAATCGACATTATATTGAGATTGAATAGTACTCTTTAATCTTACTTTTAAATCATCAAAAAATGCTTTGGTCTTTTGCCCTGACTGGACTACTGTCACTTGCTCGATCAGCTTTGGCACTTCCTCTCGCTTAAACCGCTCGAGATCATGGACCTCTAAACTATCAACCGACTTCCCTAAACCTTGAGCAAAATTAAACAAGCCAGACTTTATCGTATCCTGAATCTTTGGCCCAAGATCTTTTACATTCATTTGTAGGCCATGATTTTTTTCTGCAATACCCGCTGCAATTCTTAGGGCAAATTTATCTGGATCAATCTTTTCGCCAGAGACTTTTATAATTTCATTTTCTTCGTCAATTTGTCCTTTAACCAAATTAACAATATCGTTCATCTCTTCACTAGATGAAACTTTAACTCTATCATCATCTTCATCTAAAAGACCTGACAGTTTTGAAAAATCAACTTCTTCATCAAAACAGCCTGAAATAACTTCTTTCATTTTATCTACTTCGAGTGACGAAGTTATTCTTTCAGCAACTGTTTCAGTAAAACTTGTTGGATTTAATTTTACAACCTCATCGGCCTGAGGCGGTAGAGGTAATCTTACCTTTACAGATAAATCCTCAAGCAGAGGATCCTCTGTAAAATAGGCATTCGCTTCTTCGACAGCAGTTTGAATGGTCATACTGCCAGGAACAAGATGATTGAACATGATTCCTCGATGAGAAATCTTTATATCACTTCCCTGCAACCATAATGCAGTCACAATAACTTTTTTTACCTCATCAACATAGGTAAAATCGAAAAAGTCTGGCAACTGAGTAGCGATACGAAGTAACGATTCTTCCATCTTATCTGTCTTGCCTTGACCTAAACAGCTGACAACATCGTCCATGGTGAAATTTTTTGCATAAAAATGAAATTGAAGACCAAAAATATCTTCATAAGCACCATAACTCACTTCAAAAGGAACAGAGACCTTTGTTCTTGCTTTAAGACCACCGAGATACATTAAGAAATGATCAAAGTAAGACTTAACTGAAAGAGCAGCTGTTTTTTGATTAAAAGCGTGCTGGATCATTCGATCTAAGTACTCTCCAGTATTAAATGGATTTACAATTTGAAAATGTCCTAATTCTCGAAAGCTCGGATAGTTTTCAGTTAAGCTAATTGAAGCATAACTTCTAAGGAACTTATCTAAAATAAAGTTACCTAAACTTGTTTGTAACCATTTTTCATCAAATACAAAAAGACCATTATAAAGCACAAACTTTTTAACATCGGCTACTTGAGATAAAGAAATAATTTTAATATTGTTTTCATTAAACTGGAATTGATCGTTTAATTCGAATAGTTTCTCATCACCTCTCACAAGAACATGTGATAAAGGGACATTAACTTCTTCAGGATTCGTAATAACCTTTATATTTTTATCAGCAAAATAAATAGTTAACTCTGGAGATAAATCCCCAGCTAAATTCAAGATGACTAATGGTTTTCTTAAAGAATTTTCCATTAAGTCCCAGTCTCCTTCAATTGATCAAAATATTGAAGGCTCTTACAGGCCTTTTTATAGACTCTTGCGACTGGAATATCAGCTAATTTATTACTCTCAAAATTTAAAAAATATTTTAAGACCTGATCTTCAAAATAATACTCGTCAGAGATTTTAACTAATGAGTCAGCAAGAATAACAATGGCTTCCCAAGTTGAAATTTGCTCTTTGTGAATTCCTCTAGGAAATCCCTTCCCCGAACTTAATTCATGTTGATAAAGAATAATCTCTAAAAGATCAGGATATGAAAGAATGTCTAATCGTCCTATCAATTCATGACTTTTTTGAGGATGATTAAGAAAAACTTTAACTTCTTCTTTTGTGGCATGTTCCTTCTTTAAGTAATCTAACCCGCTTCCAGGGAGATTATTTTCTTCATTACAAGCAGAAGCAACATAATAGCTATAATCTAAATCACACAATCCAATATCTAGGCCAAATGTAATATTGTAAAAGTCTTTTAAAATATTATAGTGATAAAAATCGTTCATCATTGCAATAATGACTGCGAAAGCCGATGAATAGAGAGATTTACGAAATAAATGCATATCGGTTTCATGCATCTTAATGATTTCTTCTTTTGGTATTTGCAAAAATTCTTCAAAGCAGCATATGGCAAAATTGAGGAAATGATTTTGTTCAGAAAAAGTTTTATGAAAATAATTAACAATCTCAAAAGATTTTAATCGAACATCTTTTTCAAACTGAAGATATCTTAATTCCTTAAATAAGAGTTTAAATTTATCCTCTATCTCGAGAGAAACGACTGATTGAAATTTAAAATTTGTATTCAATGGACCATGCTTACGTATAAACGCAGGCTCAACCATTATTCCAGGCTTCATCATGAAATATTTTTTTTCTCCAACCATTAAATACAAATGACCATCACAGATTACCTTTCTGGCAAACTCTTTGATGTGAAGATCCTGCATACCCTGTAATTGATCAGTCATGTTAAATTCCCAATACTTCTCAATACCTATCGGTTTACTTTGTTTTTAGAATTAAAGAAAAATACCTAAATTTTTTACGAGAAAAGTTTGCTGGACTAGAATTATCGAGTAACATACCAGCACATTTTTCGAGGTGATTTTATGACCATTCAGCTAATCGATTGGATCGTTATTTTATTGTATATTATTGTAATTTTTGTCTTGGCGATAAAAGCTGGGGCCGAAATGAATAAAATTCAATTCAAAGATGCTGAGCATATTGCTCGGGAACAATACATGGCAAACAATTCATTAACTTTTACTGAATCGATTTGCTCTATTATTGCGACTGAAGTTTCCGCTCTCACCTTTTTAGGCATTCCAGCTTTTGCCTACAATAATAACTTCTCTTTCGTACAAATATACTTTGGAGCAATTGTCGGACGACTGATCATCGCAAAATTCTTTTTGCCAAAAGTGTATGGCAAAGGTCTCACTATTTATGAAGTCATGGCCAAGGAAATGGGACTGCCTTCAGGCCAGAGAACTGTCGCAATTTTCTACTCTGTAGCTAAAATTTTAGCTGTTGGTGTTCGATTATTTTCGGGCTCAATTCTTGTTGCCCACTTCATGGATATCAATGTGCATCTTGGACTTGCAATTGTCACTTTTATTACCTTTCTTTATACCCTGATCGGGGGACTAAAAGCTGTTGTAAGAACAGATATTATGCAAATGGGATTATTTATTGGCGGTGGAATTCTCGCTCACATTCTCATTCCACAAACGAGCGGCCAATCATGGCCTTCAATGATGAGCACGGCCTACGCTGCAGGAAAAACAACTTTTTTTAGCTTTGATAATCCACTTCCATTTATTTTTGGAGTGATGGGTGGAATTTTATTTGATATGGCAACTCATGGAGTGGATCAAGATTTTGCTCAAAGACTCACTGCCAATCATTCTCTAAAAAGAGGACAGCAGGCCATTTTCTATTCTTCTTTTATATCAATTAGCGTTGGTTTTTTATTCCTTGGAGTTGGAGCACTTCTTTGGGCCCATTATCAAGATGTACCTTTTCCTGAAAACGTTGCCAGTGCAGATCATCTTTTCTCTCATTATATTGTGAATCACTTTCCTACTGGTGTTAGAGGAATCATGGTGGCCGGAGTACTGGCCGCTACGATGAGTACCTTAGATTCCACCATTAATGCTCTCTGTGCAACTGTCTACAATGATATCTTTCCAAAAAGAAGACCTGAAAAAATTAAATTTTATTCTTTCGTCGATACAGTTGTTATCACTCTTTTACTTTTTGGTGTTGCAGTGATTGCTTCAAGTAACGACGGCCTTCTTATGTTAGGACTCAAAGTTCAATCATGGACCGCGGGCCCATTACTAGGATTATTTCTTAGTAAAGTCATTCTTAAAAAATGGTTTCCTTATACTTTAAATCCTGCAAGTGTCATCGGTGCCTATGCATTTGGGATAATGGGTGTATATCTTAACACCCATATATTACAGTGGGATTGGAACTTAAACGTTTACTGGGGCTGTGCTATGAATTTGTTGTTTCTCAAATTATACTCTACCCTTAAACCAGCGACGCTAAATTAACTTTCACTTCACCTTTAGGAATCGCCGAAAGAAGAGTGCGCGTATACTCTTCTTTTGGATTCTTATAAATCCTGCTGGCCTTATCCATTTCAATAATTTTACCAGCATTCATCACACCAACTTCATCGGCGATGAAATTCACTACACTTAAATCGTGAGAAATGAAAATATAAGTTAAACCAAACTCTTCCTGAAGATCCAGTAACAAATTTAAAACTTGTGCTTGAATTGAAACGTCCAGCGCTGAAACAGATTCATCACAAACCACAAACTCAGGCCTGAGCATGAGCGCTCTAGCGATACAAATCCTTTGACGTTGTCCTCCAGAAAACTCATGAGGATAACGACTCATTTGATTTACTTTAAGGCCAACTTTTTCCATTAAAGCTTGGGCCATATCATAACGCTCTTTCTTGTTAGCACCAACATGGTGAATATTTAATGGCTCAGTTAAAATCTCGGCAACTGTCATTCTTGGGTTTAAAGAAGAATAAGGGTCTTGGAAGATAATCTGCATCTTACGACGAAGTTGTCTTAATTCTTCACCATAGACATTAGTTATGTCCTTTCCATTATAAATGATATTTCCACTTGCTGGTTCAACTAACCTTAAAATGCTTCTACCAAGAGTGGTCTTACCACAACCAGACTCCCCAACAAGCCCTAGAGTTTTTCCTTTTTTTAATTGGAAACTCACACCATTCACGGCCTTAAAGTGATCAACTGTCCGTCCAAACAATCCACCCTTAATAGGGAATTGAGTCACAAGATCTTTAACTTCTAATAAAATATCAGATGATTTTTCAACAACACTTTCTTTATCAAAAACTTCAACCTTAGAAGCTGGTATCTGAATCTCCTTACCTTCTTCAGTCATAAAATCACTAACCGTTAATAATCTTCTTGGATTGGCACCTAATTTTGGACGACAAGCAAGAAGACCTTTAGTGTACGGATGTTGAGCTGTATGAAAAATCTCTTTAGCATTATTTTTCTCAACCACATTAGATCGGTACATCACCACGACATCATCAGCAATATCACCAATAACTCCAAGGTCATGAGTGATAAACATCATACTCATATGGTACTGCTCTTGAAGCTTGAAAAGTAAATCGAGAACTTGCTTTTGAATAGTTACATCGAGGGCCGTAGTTGGCTCATCTGCGATAAGAAGTTTTGGCTCACAGGAAATGGCCATGGCAATCATCACTCTTTGCTTTTGCCCACCCGACATTTCATGTGGATATTTATGAGCACTTATCGCAGGATTTGGTATTCCAACTTGGGCCATAAGATCAACCGCTTTTTCCCAGGCCTCTTTTTTAGAAATTCTTTTGTGAATTTGTAGGGCCTCAGCAATTTGATCTCCAACTTTAAACACCGGATTCAAACTCGTCATTGGCTCCTGAAATATCATGGAGATCTGATTACCTCGCAAATCTCTCATTTGTGATTCATTAAATTTTAATAAATCCTGTCCATTAAAAAGAATTTCACCTTGAAGAATTTTCGCTGCAGGTTTTTGCAATAACCCCATCACCGCTAGAGAAGTAACACTCTTACCAGAGCCAGATTCCCCAACTATACCAATGGTCTTTCCCTGAGGAATATCAAAGGAGACATTGTTTACTGCACGAGTAATACCTTCACTGGTATGAAACTCGACCACAAGATTTCTTACTGATAAAAGTGGTGAAGTCATAGCTATTTTCCTTTTAGCTTTGGATCAAGGGAGTCGCGTAATGCATCCCCAAGTAAATTAAATGCCAGAACAATGAGAAACATCGCGAGTGTAGCACCGGCCAACTGCCACCATACACCGCGAGCTAATTCTAACTTAGCATCATCAATCATCGTTCCCCAACTTGGCTCTCCTTGAACTCCAAGTCCAAGGTAAGAAAGAATCACTTCAGACTTGATCGCCACCTGAAATTGAAGCGAAGTATTGATGATAATAATGTGAGTAACATTTGGAAGAATATGAATAAAGAGCTTTCGAAAATGACCACCGCCAATGGCGCCAGCGGCCTGCACATACTCTCTTTCTTTATGCTTCATCACTTCACCACGAATCAATCGACAAAGATTAACCCAGCTAGTAGCACCAAGAGCAACATAAACGGCCACAAGACCTTTTCCTAAAATCATGGTGATTGAAATTAAAAGCATAATATTAGGAACAGAAGAAAACGTGGTGTAAAGCCAAGTGACAAAATCATCTACCCATCCACCAAAATATCCAGCTATTGCTCCTAAAAAAACACCTATAGGGATAGCAATCAAAGAAGTGGCAAGGCCAACTGACATCGCAATCTGAGTTCCTCTAATAACTTTAGTGAAAACATCTCTACCAAAAATATCAGTCCCAAAAATATGCTCGGCACTTGGGGCCATATTTGAAGAACCGACTTCATTTGCCCAATCTGCAGCAATTAGACCGAGAGCAGATAATATCGCTACAATCCCATAGGTAACAACAATGATAAGAGAGATCAGAGCAACCTTGTCTTTGATCAATTGAAAAAATGCATCTCTCCATAAAGAATTCTGTTTCATAGGCCTACTTCAACTTCACTCTTGGGTCAGCAAGAGTATAAAGAATATCAGAGATTAAAGTGAATACGATGTAAACAATACTAGAAAGAATGGCCATCGCCTTAATGACTGGAAAGTCAGATGAATTTAAAGCATTCAAAATAATACTTCCAAGCCCAGGGATACTAAAAAAGTTTTCCAGTAATAGAGCACCCAAAATTAAAAATGGAATTTGAATCACGACATAAGTGATAATTGGAATGAGAGCATTTCTTAACACATGTTTAAGCAAAATATGAATCTCACCTAAACCTTTAGCTCTCGCTGTTCGCACATAGTCTTGATAAATTTCATCCAAAATGACCGTTCTAAAAAACCTCACATCAGGTCCAAGACTGAGTAGAATCCAAATGATTGCAGGTAAAGCAATATAAGGTACAAAATCAGGGAAACCATATTCAAATCCTGAGATTTCAAACCAGCCCAATTGATAAGCAAAGAAATACTGAAAGCCTAAGATGTAGGCCAAGGCAGAAATACTCATCCCTGCAATACACATAAAACGAACAAAGAGATCAATTCCCTTGCCGCGATAATAAGCAACAATGAGTGAGATAATAAGTGACATCACTGTAGCAATAACAAAAGCTGGGACAGTCAAACAAAGAGAAGGATAGGCCCCTTGTAAAATCATCTGTGAAATTTCCTGCTTCGTTGCCCAGGATCTTCCAAAATCAAAAGTGAAAGCTGACTTTACGATATCAAGATACTGAGCAAAGAGTGATTTATTAAGTCCTAATTGCTCTCTCAGTTCAATCATTTGTTTAGCAGTCGCATTCTTACCCAATAAAACCGCCGTTGGATCACCCGCAACAAGATTGAAAAGAATAAAAATAATTAAACTCACTCCCAGGACAACAGGAATTAAATACAATAAGCGTCTGATTATATATTTAAGCATCTCTTAAAACTTTTTACTTAATTCTTTTTTAATTTCTAAATCAACTCCCAAATATTGAAATTGAGAATGATTGAACTCCATATATTTAAAGTTCTTAAGCCAAGCTTGACCTAAATAGAATCTCGTACGATTGAAACCAAAGATCCAAGGCACTTCGACCGCGGCCATTTCATTAAGCTTCTCATACATCGCCGTTCTCTCAGGAGTGTCTTGTAAAATTGTCGCTTGCTTATAAAGCGCATCAAAATCAGGATTACAATAATTAGAACCATTAGATCCTGGAGAAGAATTAGGACAATATAAAAGACCTAGAAAATTTTCAGCATCCGGGTAATCTGCTCCCCACGCCATGGTATAAAGTTGAAACTGTTTTTTAGTCACTTTATTAATTAGCTCAGGCCATGTATTAACTCCGGCCTTAACTTTAATACCAATTCTATCCATACACTTGGCAAAATGTTCAATCATCTGACGAGCAACTGTTTCATTGCGAGTTTGAATAGTCATCTCAGGAAGGCCTTTACCATTTGGATAACCTGCTTCGGTCAGTAATTTTTTTGCTTCTGCCAGATCATATTTCACATAAGGATTTTTAAATTCTTTATGGTAACCCGCAAGACCTGGAGGAATCACACTCTGGGCGTCGATAGCTGTTCCATTGTAAAATAATTTATTCGCTTCCGCTCGATCCCAAGCAAGAGACATGGCCTGTCTTAGTTTCTTATTTTTAAAAATTGGATCTTCGTGGTTAAAAGCATAAAAAGTTACATCTAACATCGGATTAGCAATTAAACGCACACCTTTTGCTTTTAAATCAGGAGAGATTTCTTTACCGCCCACAACAGCTTGATCAAAGTTATCTTTAGGAAGTTCTAACAAATCAACTTTAGCTTTTTGAAATGAAAGCCACTTAGGTTGAGACTCAACCAAAATGTGTACTGTAATTTTATCAACTAGAGGAAGACGTTTCCCAGCATCTGCTAATAGACCTAACTTATCATCCCCTTCTTCACCTTCTGAAGGGAAAAACTTTTCACGAAATTTTGGATTTCTTAAATAAACAATCTTATTGGATTGATCAAAAGTTTCGAGGATAAAAGGTCCAGTCCCAACTGGATGGTTTAAGAACTCTTTTCCAAAAAACTCCACCGCTTCTTTGGCGACGATAAATGAGTAAGGCATAACAAGTGCATACAAAAACTGTGGATATGGTTTTTTCAATTTAATTTGAAAACTATAGTCATCAACTTTCTTTAAACCTTCAATTGATTCTTCATAATTTGTCGCATCTAGTGCGGCATACTTTGTTCTCCACTCATTGAGGCCAACAATTTTATCATCAAACAACCACCACCCCTTGGCCTGAAGCTTGGGATCGGCAAGACGCTTAAATGTGTAGATCACATCATCAGATTTTAATTCACGGCCAATCCCATCCTTAAAACAAGGACTGTCATGAAATAAAACACCTTTTCTAATTTTAAATGTATAGGTAAGACCATCAGTACTTACGACAGGAAGGCCATCAGCTAAATTGGGAGATAATTCATAGGGCCGTTTGTAGGGATGAAATTCATAAAGGCCTTCATAAACTTTTCCAGCTTCATTACCTGAATAATTGTCAGAAGCATGTATCGGATCAAATCCTGCAATTTTTTCTGGTGAAATAAGATGAAGCTCTCTTTCATCAAAATTTCGATTTTTACTACAAGACTGGACGATTAACAAAAGACCCAATACTAGGATTAACTGCTTCATTTAAAAAACCTCACAATAGAATAGGAATATTGTAATCCAACTATAGTGAGTATAAAAACAGGAAGTTCCTGTCTAGAGGTGCAATTTGTCACCAAAATCGATCAACTATTCTGACTTTTCCTTCCAGAAGAGTTCGAGAGATAAATGAGTCTGAAAATCTTTGAGAAAAAAGGAAGTGCGAGAGAAATGAGGGCCTGAAGGGTTTTCTGCAACCAACTCTAACAACAATTTATCTTTAATTTGTTTTTTTATAGTAAGCTTCTGACCTTTTAGTATCACATTGTAGCTATTTTCCCCTTGTTTACATAAATACTCAGTGCCATTTTTTTGGCAGGTTCTAGTAAGCTTCAACTGATCGGCCAGTAAAAATCGAACTAATGTTCGTAATTCCAAAACAAACTTTTCTCCAGATATTGGCACTCGCCCTTCAAGAGATCGCTCGATTCTGGTTTCAAAACTTTCATTGGGAATTTCTTTTACAGAGTTCTCTTTAAGATTTGAAAGAACCATCACTTCTTCACCATGAAGAGGGATTTCCACAGCGAGTATCCAGTCATTATTCTCTTTTAGTAGAGCATCATAACTAAAAAGATATTGTTGTTGGTCAACACCCAATCTTCCGCGCCCACTTCCCTCTAATTGAACTGAATCTAGCACTTTCAAGACATCTTTTTCAGCTAGGGAAGAAGGCTTTTGAAACAAGCTACATGATGAAATAAGGATAAGGAGAAAAAGTTTCAACATGAGCTCATATTGAAAGCCTTTTCTTTGAAACGCAAGCAGAAAGATTAATCTACTGCACCAGATGCTGGGAGACGATCTCTTTCAAGCTCTTCTAAATTGGCCATAATTTCTTGCTTATCATAATGATAGCGGGCATGCTTAAGAGCAGATTTTAAATAAACTCTGGCCTTCGAGAAATCTTTTAATTCTTTATGGATTGTTGCAAGATGCTTTAAGATCTCTATATCGTCTGGAACTTTTTTATGAGCTAATTCCAGCTCACTTAAAGCTTTTTTCATCTCACCTTTTTTGAAATAATACCAGCCTAATGAATCTCTAATATACCCATCTTCCGGATTTATTTCGTAAGCTTTCTTAATATACTCATAGGCCTTATCAGCTTCATCTCCTCTCACTAACATTGAATAACCCAGAAAGTTTAAGGCGTGAGCATTTTTTGGCTCTTTCTCTAATATACCCAAAATAAGAGCATGAGAATCTTCATATCTTTTTTGTCTCTCAAACAAGTTAGCGAGATAATATTTATGTTGAGTAGAAAAGCTTTTCTCATCCTGGACAACAATCATTGTTTCCATTGCTTCTTTATAAAGGCCCAAACTTTCATAAAAGCCAGACTTAATAACACTAAACTCAGTTCTTAAATCTTTAAACTCATCAATCTTTTGATTTACATGCTTTAAAAATGCGCTCTTCCAAACTTCTTGGCTTCCTTCACCTTTAAAATGCTCTTCCTGGGCCAAAGTAGAAAGCATATTTGCCATTTGAATTGCACTATCTGTATAGAGGGCACTCGATGAAGGGATTTGATTGAAGTATTCAATCGATTCATGTAACTGATTCATCTCTTGATAAATAGCTCCTAAATAATAGAGAATCTTGTCTGAAGCAGGAGCTGCGGCCAGTAAATCTTTAAAAACCGAAATGGCCTCTGGATACTTTCTTGCATCTGTATAAAGAATTCCTAATTTTACTTTTAAATTTAAATTTTCAGGCTCTAAGTCGCTTAGTTTTTCTGCATATGGTATGACGTCTTGAAAGCGTTCTTTCAAAAACAAAATTTGCACCATTCTTGCTAGAATGATTTGGTCATTAGGATATTTCTTTAAATGTGATGCATAGAGAGAAATAGCTTCTGAGTATCTCTCTTTTTCTTCAAACAATGCGCCAAGAGCTGAAACGGACTGGCCAAGAGAAGGCTGTCTTCGACTAGCAGTTTTAAAGGACTCAATCGCAAGATCTGGTTTACCTAAATCTAAATAAATTTTACCCAAAAAATAATCGTACATTCCATTCTTAGAATCTTTAAGCGAACAGGCCTTTAACTGGGTGATTCCTTTATGAGTTTCTTTCGTCCCAATATATGACTTACTTAAAAATACACAGGCATCCTCATTTTTAGGATTCTTTCGAAGAATTTCTTGATAAACGACCCTGGCCTTATTTTCTTGATCAATTCCAACGTAAACACCTGCAAGAATTAATCCTACTTTTTCATCTTTACCATTTTTATAAATTTTTTCTAAGACACCTTCAGCAGTTTCCAGGTCACCACTTCTAATTAAGCTGACGGCATATTTTTTTTGCAAAAACTCATCATCAGGAATGAGAAAAGTAAGATGCTTAAACAAAACTGATGCTGTGGAATAATCTCCTTCAAGCAGCGACATATTTGCTTTCAAAAACAAATCAGTAGCTAAATAATTTGATGCTACTCTATTTGATTTTGCTTGGATCACCATTTGTTCCAATCTTTTTGAGGCAATCACTAAGGCTTCACGGTTCATTTCTTCCACTTGCTCTGGTGTAAAAGAAGCTGTTTCAGATTTTTTTTGTAAAAGTTGGGAGCAACCTATGAAGGTTCCAAAGAAAGTAATTTGAATGAGAACCGATAATATTTTCATAGGCTTCCTATGCTTTAGATTGGGCCAATCTTCTGAACCCACTTTTTATCTTTATCGGTTTTTCAAACAGTTTTTTTAGCTTTCAGCTCGATTTTTCAAGAGTTTTTATGACTCCATAAGAGCCTTCCAACCACATGATTTTTATTGGTTTACCTTCATTTTTATGGGAATTTTTTACCGATAACACAGAGCGCTTTTTTATCTTTAGGTTTTTTTATGACCATCTGGGTTGACATGATCAAATGGTATTAGTAGAACAGCCCCGGATTGATGGTGTAGTGTCAGCGCGCAAAAATAAAACTTCTTTTGCAATCTCATCTATACCAAAAACTAAATTGAAAACTATTAACAGACGTACCTTTAAAACGATTTTTTACAGGGTATAACAAAAAATTAGGGGAACAACATGAAAGACGTACGTATTATCAAGCGTTACCAAAACCGTAAGCTCTACGACACTTTCCAAAGCTGCTATGTAACTCTAGAGGAAATTGCTCAAATCATCCGTGAAGGGCATGAAATCCAAGTTATCGACAACAAGTCTAAAAACGACATTACGTACATGACTCAAATCCAGCTTCTTTTTGATCAAGAGCGCAAATCTTTAAAGCCAGGTGACACTGAACTTCTTAAGCGTGTTATCCGTTCTGAAGAAGGCACTCTAACTGGTTATATCAAAATGCTAGAAAGCAAGCTTAACCTTACTTTCGATATCCCAGTTGCAACTGTTGCTACTGAAGATTTCAAACCAGCTTTTGTTCCTGGCCTTAATTCTTCTATGGAAAATTCAGCTACTCTGAACTAATCTTAGTTCATGAGTAAAAAAAATTTCAAAGCTATACTCATGGCCCTTGTGGCCATGAGTTTTTTTAAGTCCCCTCTTTATGCCCAAGACGTCAGCCGGGTCTTTACGCCAAAAATAAAAACTCCTCAAACTAAAAAAGAGCTCATCAATGATGAAAAAGCTCCCAACAAAAAAGATGAGGTAGATGCAAGTGAAGAAGCACCAAAGTCTTCTGGAACAACGTCTTCAGCG
Source organism: Bacteriovoracaceae bacterium (assembly GCA_050247975.1). Taxonomy (GTDB): domain Bacteria; phylum Bdellovibrionota; class Bacteriovoracia; order Bacteriovoracales; family Bacteriovoracaceae; genus Peredibacter. The sequence goes on along the minus strand of JBFWTE010000004.1, from coordinate 70,954 downwards.
CAAAGAAGAGTTCAACAGCATGGTTTAGGTTTAGGTATTGGTGAAACTTTCCTTCTTGGAAATTACGCTAAATATGGAAATGACAAAATCACGGCCGATCTTCTTTATAGCTATGCTGCTAGTTACTCATTTGATCTTCTTGTGAATGCTCACATGTCAGAACACAAAGATAATAATGAGAGAATGAAGCTTTTAGGATTAACCACTTCAATCAAAGGCCGAGTTATCGAGTTTGATAATTTTTCGCCTTATGTTCTTGGTGGTCTTGGTTTTTATGCTCCTAAAGCAAAAAGAAATTCAGATGATGGTGCTAAATGGACGGATCAAAAGCTTACCTTCGGTTTAAATTTCGGGGGTGGTATCGATCTTCGTTTAAATGATCACTACGTCGTTGGTGTACTTGGACAAATGCACTGGCCTTTCACTGTGAAAGAAGACAATCAATCAGATCTAAAAGGTTATTACTTTAAACTACTCATTACGGGAATGTACTTATTCTAATGGAAAGACAACCTCGCCGACTCTATATTTTTTCAGGGAAAGGCGGGGTTGGCAAAACCACTCTGAGTAAAGCTTTCGTAAGATATTTAATTGAACATGATCACGAAGCTGTCTACATTACTTTAAAAAACCAATCAATTGGTGAAGTCCAACAATCAACCACAGAATCTATTTCATCCGGCATAAGAGAAATTTCTCTCGATCTAGAGGACTGTGCTCGTGGTTATATTGAAAAGAAATTAAATTCAAAGATGATTGCTTCTTGGGTTGTGAAAACTCCCTTCTTTAAATCATTAGTTAATATGGTGCCTGGTTTTAGTTATCTTATTTATCTTGGGAAAATTCTTGAAATGGGAAATGAAAATCCAAGATTAATCGTGGTATTGGATGCCCCTGCTTCAGGCCATGCGCTTACCATGATGGAAGCAACAAATAATTTTCAAGAAATATTTGAGAGCGGCATTATTTTTGAGGATACAGGCAAAATGTTATCCAGGTTGAATGATCCGGAGTATACCAAAATAAACGTGATTAGTTTACCTAGTCTCATGTCATGGCAAGAGGCCATGGAGTTAAAGAAAGGACTCTCTCAGAGAACTAAAATTGATATAGATATCACTCTTAATAATTGCCTTTACCCATTAGTTGAAAAAAACTTAACAAGTTTACCCGATGGGCTAAAGGCCAAAGCTTTATATGAGAAGACGTTGATAGAGGAACACAAAGACGAGATGCGTTGTATGCTTCCCCACTCTATTGGGCCAAACTCTAAGGCCATTGAATTAGATTTACTTGGGTCTCTTTCAAATCTCATATAAAATAAACTGTCTCTTTAAAGGATTACTAGAGTGTCTCAAACAACGAAATCATTTGAGATTTTTTGTGGCACAGGTGGAGTTGGAAAAACAACTCTCGCCACTTCACGTGCTTTAAGCTTAGCGAGTAAAAACTTGCGCGTTCTTCTTATTACTATTGATCCGGCCAAAAGATTAAAAGACTTACTTGGCCTAAGTAGTGATGCTGAAGGCGAAGTTAGAAAAGTTACTCTTGATGGAATAGCACTTGATGCCCTTCTTATGTCTCCAGAAAAAACGATTCAAAGAATGGCCTCAAAGTTCAATACACCAGATCTTGCCTCAAATAGAATTGTACAAATTTTAAGTCGACCTTATGGTGGAATGAACGAAATACTTTCACTGGTTGAAGTTCAAATGCAATTTGATACTCAACAATATGATGTTATTGTTTTGGATACCCCTCCTGGGGCCCACTTTTTAGATTTCTTAGAAGGAATCGGAAAGATTAAGGCCTTTTTTGATCAAAGTTTTATTGAACTCTTTACTCAAATTGGATCAAAGGCTGGAAAAAAAGTTTTTGGGCTCTCCCTTATTAGTCGCATGCTTTCATCAGGCCTCAGAAAACTCTTGGGTTACTTACAAGCAGTGACAGGAGCTAAATTTATTGATGATTTTATCGTTGCTGTAAAAATCATTTATGAATCAAAAGATGCTTTTCTTAAAGGTCTTTCATTACAAGATAAACTTAAATCCAAAGAACTTTGTAATTGGTTCTTAGTCACTTCAGTAGAACAAGGTAAAGTCCAAGAAGCAGTGGAATTAAAATCTCATGCATCTCACTTTATTCATCAAAATCACTTTTTAGTTTTAAATAAATGCTTGGAACAAGAACTCATTAACTGGAATCCTGAAACTGAAGAACTCAAAACGCTCAAAAATTCTCTCCAAGACCGGGAAGGTAAACTAAAAGAGTCGTTAAAAAATCTTTTTCCCGTCGTTTTAGAATTCCCTGAGGTTATAAGTCTCTCACCATCCGAACACATTCACTTTCTCACTCAAAAATGGAACTCATATGACATATAAAATAAATAACAAACAAGAGCTCGAGAGCTTTATTTGTAGTGATTGGAATAAAATTAATGATTGGATTGATTCTGAACAATCTAAATTAACTCAACCGATTACTTCAAGTGTTGATATAAGAGAGAGTAAGACCAAGTTTGCGCCAGTGGATCATAATATGTATCCCGCAGGATTTAACAATCTCTGCAGTAAAGACCTTCTTCATTGCGCTGATCGCTTTAGAGAAGTTTTTAATCAAATCAATCCTAAACTCAGACGAGTTGGTCTCCTACCAGAGTCTCATACAAAAAATAAGTACTACCTTGATCACTTATTTAAATTAAAATCCACTTTAGAGATGGCCGAGACGGAAGTTGTCTTATTTTCTCCCGATGATAGTCTCTTCCAAGAATCAACGATAATTGAACTTGAATCCTTTAGTGGATATAAGCTTCAAATTCATCAGGCCAAGGCCGTTGATGGAAACTTCATGGCCGTGGATAGCAAAATAAAATTTAACTTTGAAATCATCATTTTAAATAATGATCAATCAGTCCCACTTAATGTCGATTGGAATACTATCAAGGTTCCAGTCATGCCTAGTCCAATGGCCGGCTGGTATAAAAGACAAAAAATACATCACTTTAAGCATTATCGCGAGATTGCCAATAAATTTGCAGAAAACTTTAATATAAATCCTGATCTGATTCAGGCACATTTTAGTTACGTTCACGACATTGATTTCAACACTAAAGAAGGACTAGATGATCTGGCCAATGAAGTAGACAAACTTCTAGAGAAGTTACCTCAAAACTCGTCAGTTTTTGTTAAAGCATCTCAAGGGACCTACGGGATGGGAATTTCTGTCGTTTCATCTGGTGAAGAAATTAGATCTATGAACAGAAAAGTTCGAAATAAAATGGATGTAGGTAAAAATAATTTAAAATTTACCTCGGTGCTTATTCAAGAAGGTGTTGAAACCATTTTAAAATATGATGAGGCGCCTGCAGAGGTAACCATCTACTTAGTAAATGGAAAAAGTTCTGGTGGGTTCATGAGAACAAACCCTCTAAAGGGTACTCAGGCCAACTTAAACGCCCAAGGAATGTTGTATCGCAAATTTTGTATATCAGAAGTAAAACAAAATAATGATCATCAAATTAAAGAAGCTGTGTACTCAGTGATTGCACGATTATCCACTCTGGCAGCTTCTCATGAGATGAAGGAATTAATGGAGAACACATGAAAGAAATGAAATTCGAAACTAAAGTTATTCACGTTGGTGGTGAACCTGATCCTACGACAGGGGCCATCATGCCACCTATTTTTCAAACTTCAACATATGTTCAATCCTCTCCAGGAGAACACAAGGGTTACGAGTATACACGCTCCCATAACCCAACGAGAACACGACTTCAGGAATGCCTGGCCTCAATCGAAAATGGAAAATTTTGTCTCACTACTGCCAGTGGATTATCAGCAGAAACACTTGTTATGCACATGTTACCAAAAGGTTCAAAAATCATTTGTGGAGATGATGTCTACGGTGGAACTTACAGGTTGTTTACTAAAGTGTTTGAAGGTCTTCACCAATTTAAATTTGTTGATACAACTAATCTTAAAAAATTAGAAGAAGAAGTTAATTCATTCAAACCAGCACTTATTTGGGTTGAAACTCCAACCAACCCATTATTAAAAATTTCTGATATCACCGCGATTTCTTCATTGGCAAAAAAAGTTGGTGCTTTAACAGTGGTAGATAACACCTTCATGAGCCCTTATTTTCAAAACCCGCTTAATTTGGGTGCTGATATTGTTCTTCATTCAATGACTAAATATATAAATGGCCATTCTGATGTGGTTGGTGGCGCTCTCATCATGAATTCCCAAGAATTAAGAGATAAACTATTCTTCTTGCAGAATGCTATTGGCCCATCACAGTCACCTTTTGATAGCTGGCTTGTTTTAAGAGGTCTTAAAACTCTGGCCGTAAGAATGAAAACTCATGAACAAAATGCGATGAAGATTGCAACCTTTCTTGAGTCGCACCCTAAAGTTGAAAGAGTTGTTTATCCAGGTTTGAAGTCACATCCCCAGCATGAGCTTGCAAAAAAACAGATGAAGGGATTTAGTGGAATGATCACCTTCTTTTTGAAAGGTGAAATCGCAGAATCACGTCGTTTTTTAGAAAATCTTGAAATTTTTGCCCTGGCCGAAAGCCTTGGTGGTGTTGAAAGTCTCGTAGATCATCCGGCGATTATGACCCATGCTTCTATTCCTAAAAATGTTAGAGAAGAATTAGGTATTTTTGATAACCTTATTCGATTATCAGTTGGGATTGAAGATGCTGATGATTTAATCAATGATCTATCAAACGCCTTGAGCAGAGTTTAACTTTACAGTTAAGAGGCCATTAACAGTGGCCTCTTTATTTAATTCTACATTTTTTGATTCTAATTTATCTTTTGCCGGTGCTACTGCAGGAACAGGAGTTGGGGCAACCTCTGGCTGTTTTTTACCTTCCATGAAAATCTCCGGAACTTCAGTGTATTTACTAAACACCACAGAGTCATTGAGGTATTTTTTAAGCAAAAGATAAGCGCAAAAAGTTTTACCGTGATCAGAACTTAAATTATCTCTATCACCTTCAGCGAAAATGAGTCCATCATCCTGAATCACATCCATCATATCATTATATTGAGAGCAGAAATCACTCGTATCTTTGGACTTATCTTTTCTCGTGCATTCTTCTTCTTTTTTAGCGACATCAACACCTGTAGCAGACGTTACTTTAATATGAATAGGTTCACGACAAACATCGACAATCCACTCTTTTGGTAAATATTTGCGATGATTAATTCTGATGACACAATTTTTTTTCTCAATCAGAAACTCATGTTGAAGCAATCCGAAAAGAGGCCCTTTTTGATTCATCTTCATTCTATAAGTTGCATCCAGACAACTCTTGGAGCTAAATCTCGTTTGAGCATTTACTCCAAATGAAACTAATATAATGAGAAAACTAAACTTGATGAATTCCATGTCTATTAACCTCCATCATCACCACTGTAGCGTCTTTCTTAAGAAAGTCCGATTCTTGATCAAGCTTAATTTGGTAAAAAAGCTCCACCAATAAATCTTGAGAGTTCATCTGGTGTTGATTTTTTAAAAAGCTTTCTAAATTTTTCTTTTTATGGGTCTCTTTCCAATTAAATATAAAACCGGGAGAGAATACAATGATTTTTTCTCCACGCTTCAGAGAGACCTTTTCTTTTCCAATAGAGAACATCCCTCTTGTTTGACTATAAAGCTCAGACTTAGACTCTCCCCAAGACTTTAAAGTTAAATGAGTGAGGTCGAGCTCTAAAAGTAGTAAGTCAGCAAAGGCTTCTTTGCCTTTACTCTTTAAAATTTGATTCATTTCAAATCGAGCATCAGCATAAAACTTATCTGGATTAAAATCATCCTGCTTACTTTTTATAAGTAGCCCCATCACAGCACTGGTCACTAAATAAGATTCACTTGATACGATGATTTGATAAACCTTATTGGCCGATTGGTGAAAATCGAAAAATTCCCCGCCTCCACCATCTCCTGTAGCATACTTATTTAAAAATTGAACACCTTTAATTTCCTCAGTTCTTTTAGGAATGAGAGCATCATGAATTTTTTTAGCTTTATTCATCTGAGATTCAGCTGACTCAAGCACTTGATCTAGCTGTTGACTAAAGGCCATCATGTGCTTCTGTAAATTTTTTTGTTCCTGAAGTAAACCCCAATAAAAATGAAGTTGATTAGAGAGCATAGTCCAATTTAAATCAGGCATTGGAAGAGCATACTCCCCGATAATTTTTTGTAAAAATGCAGCTTGATCTTGAACCCATTTCTGTCCTTCCAGATCTTTTTGTTCATGAAAGAAAATCGCTCCTAAAAATGTATTCATCGACATTTTAAAATTTTCAATCAATTCAGGGTGACTAAGAACAGTCCGAGTATTGACCAGGATGACATCCCCTCTTCTCTCAAGGGGAAGGTTGCAAAACTCTTTAAGAGTAAGTGTATTTTTTATGTCAAAGTAATCAAAAATTTCAAATCCTCTTTCAATAAGGGATTTCTCAATAAATTTTTGCTCATCAATTATTAGCATCCTAACTTCCCGAATTATTTATCAATATTTTCTTAGACTTATACCTTTAATGATATTTATCAATTTTACTGTTTATTTTTATCCAAAACAACCGATGAGAAATTAACAGGCATAGTCCTGTGGATTTTTTATGAAAAAAAACAACGTTTTTGAACTTCCATCTATGAATACGGCCCTTTCCCTGCTGGGAATGGCCGCTCAAGTTGAAGAACTTAAGAGAAATAACCAGAAAATAGCTGAACAAGCGGCCCGAACTATTTTAACTGCTCTAGACTTTAAAGATAGTTACACTTTTGGCCATAGTATGAGAGTTGCCTATTTCTCTTTAGTAACTGGGGCCGAGCTTGGACTTTCTACAGAAGAAATGAGAAATCTAGAATTGTCGGCCATTTTCCATGATATTGGAAAAATTGGAACCCCTGATGCTGTTCTTAATAAGCCATCTCGATTGTCAGAAGATGAGTTTAAAATCATGAAAGATCATCCGGAAAAATCTTATGAAATACTAAAAGGTTTTCCAGGATTTGAGCAAATTGCATTGAATGCAAAATATCATCACGAAAGATTTGATGGAAAAGGCTATCCAGAGGGACTAAAGGGTCAGCAAATTCCAGTCGCTGCTAGAATCATTCTTATTACAGACACATTTGATGCTATGACTTCAACTCGAACATACCGCAAAGGTCTTCCCTACGAAGTTGCGTTTGAAGAATTACTTCAGTTTGCAGGAACACAATTTGATCCAAAACTAGTAAATCTTTTTATTCAAGGTATGCGCAAAGAAGCTCTTAAAAATGAAAAAACTTTTTTTCTTCCACTGATGGATAGAAGTTTTGAAAAAGACGCTGCTTAATTTTCTCCACAAAAATCTGTTTTTGCACCCGAAGAAACCATTCTATTCTGAACGCTTTCACATCCTTTTTGGGTCTCATAAACATTGAATGGATAACATTCCTTCGCTTTCTTTAAGGCCTTAGTACTTGAAGAGTTATCTTCACAAATTTTATAGCTTGGAGCATCCACGCAGGCCCAATGTTTTCCAAGGCAATTATAAACTAATCCTCTACCCCGATAATCATAATCAGGTGGAGCAACATACTCTTTCTTTGTTTCTACTTCTTTATTATCTTTTGCCTGCTTTTCAATATCTTGCAGTATTTTATCTGTTAAATTGTCTTCTTCAGTGCTGGTTTTGATACCTTCGTCAGTGATCATATCCTCTGAAGGAGATTCTTTTACCATTGGCCCTTCTAAATCAATTGGCTCACTTGGCAAGCTCGGCTCAGGAGCATTGTCAGTAGAGGGTTGGTCAATTGATGTAACCTCTATAGGGGAATCGACAGGTGTTTCTAGATTAATTGGCGCTTCAGTCGATTCTTCAATTTTTGGAGACTCTTCAGGTTTAGCGGCTACTTCTGGTGTGGTCTTTTCCACCACAACTTCTTTCTTTCTCGGAGTAATTATTGGTGCAGGAGCCTCAACATGTTCTTCTGGAAAAAATTCTGTCATCACAATATAAACCACACCAACAACAATAATGGCCTGGATAATATAGCTCGCTGTCTTATTTTTAGGAGATTTAGATTTTGGACTTCCTTGAAATTTCGACTTAACTTTATCCAAGAATGAACCAGTGACCTCTTGGTCTTCGTCCTCTTCTTGATCCTGCTCCATATTAGAAATGTTGGTAATACCCGTACGATCCGACTGTACATTCGGGTCAGTTTCGTCTTCCAACTCATCGCTTTCAAGCTCTTCGTCGGTTTTTTTAGATAATTTGGACTTAAAGTCACTTACGATTTTGTCTAGGATAACTGCTCCTCGTTTTATTCTTGAATTACGCTTATGTTATCCAGTATTCTCATTATAAGGGACATTGTGCAGTTTGCAATACTTCTCCCCCAAGATCGAGGACTTACCGTGAATACCGGCCGAGATGAAGGTGTCATCAAATTTAAATTAACACTTAAGAGGGCCCCGGCCCCTGAAATGAATCAAGTCATAGCCCTAGAAAAATGGCGGGCCTTATTTTTTAAGCTGGGTTTAGTTGGAGAATATCCAATTGAAAAAGTCGGCTATGGGAATCTTTCTTCTCGCCTTTCAAAAAAATCATTCATCATTACTGGATCTCAAACAGGACATTTGGCCCATTTACAATCTCATCATTACACCAAGGTTATAGACTGCGATCTTAAAAAGGGTTCTGTAACAGCAGAGGGATTAATCCCACCATCAAGTGAATCCTTAACTCATTTTGGAATTTACGAAACTAATCCGGCCATTCAATATGTTTTTCATATTCATCACCGCGCCCTGTGGAATATGCTTAGCAATGGGCCTTATGATTTTATTAGTGAAGATATTGCCTATGGCACCCAAGAAATGGCCGAAGCTGCCAATCTCCTGATTAATGGAAAGAGTTGTGGTGTCTTTGTTATGAAGGGCCATGAAGATGGGATTATTTCTTATGGTTCAACCGCAGAAGAAGCCGGTAAGGTAATCCTAGACCTCTATCGTAAGCTTTCAACTAGACAGTAGTGACTCAATTTTAGCCTTTAATTTCATTCCTATCTCAGCATTTTCAGCGAAAAAAAAGAGTAATTCAAAACGAGTGTCTCCGGGCGATAAAATGATCAGATTTTCTAAATGGCCAAGTTTTTCTTGAAGAAAGGAAAAGCCACCTTTGGATTTTTGAGACTTGTAAATCATCAACATAGTCCATGGGGATTTAAGTGCATACTTTCTAGATAATTCATATGCAATTAATCCCATCGTCTTTCGATAATTGATTTCACTTAAAAATCTTATCTTCAAGCCATTATCAAAATAAACAAAAGAGTCTATTGAAAAACCCATTTGATTATCTTTTAAAAAGTAACTCTTAATTTCTGTGAGAGCATTTTTAAAATGATTCCATTCATCTAAAGAGACATTTGAATAAAAAGAAAGATTTTGAATTTCTGCTTGATGATAATTCTGAAATATGGAGCCTTTATATTGAAAATTTTGATCAACCACATTCTCATAGCATATGGATTTGCCATCAGGAAAAACATAGTGAGAAAAATCAAATTTCCTATCTAATAAGGGCTCAAGAATATATGGTGTGTCTTTTAATTGCGGGGTCAGCTCTTCTGGTCTTTCGAGAAGAGAAAACTTTTGTCCGGAAATTCCATAAGCAATTTTAGCAAGAAACTTTTTTTGAGGAATCGCTATCAGCTCATCAGGTGAATTCACAATAAAAACCTTGCACCACCCCTGTTTGAGATTAAGTTCAGCGGTGGTAACTTTAGAATTCATCCACCTTTCTTTAACCAAATCTTTTAAATCCCCCCACCAATTATCATATTTTCCACTCGATACTATTTGAGGACGGCGACCAGTGATTTTCTCTACATAATTTAAATATTCAGGCCGATAACTCTTATGAGAAAGAATTGGTTTTTCTTCAAGAAAAAATGCCAAAAACTCTAAGGAGCGATTCATCTCTTCAGAGTTTTTACCATGATACAAAACTGATTCATAATCAGCATTGACCTTAATACTTTCCATTTATGTTCGCTTAGTTATTTGAAACTGATCATCAAATTTCACTAATTCCTCAATGAAATTTTGATCATTAATGGCCTTGGAATGCAAATTGGGGTCAAAACCATTACCTCTACTTCGGGCGGGAGTAAGTGGCCATGGTAATGATTCAAGATAGTAATTCCAAAGAGACTTATCATTTCTCCATCGCTTCATCCAATGGGCACCAAAAGCAACGTGAGTAATTTCATCTTCTAAAACTATGTCTAGAACTTTGGCCGTTTCTTCGTCACCAATTTCTCTAAAAAAATTGGAATAGAATTGAGCAAAATCCAAATTAGCTGCCTCAAAAGTTAAGGCCATGACGGCTGCATATTGAGCAGGAGTTTTTAACTTACTCATTTGACGCCAAAAAAAATCATTCAAAGGGAAATCACCAAATTGAAAGCCAAGTTCATTGATTCTTTTTATATAGAGACTTAAATGTTTTTGTTCATCTTTCAATGCGGTGACAATACCTTTTTTAAAACGTAAGTCTTCTTCACTCTGATGAGGATAGATAAGAACAGCAGCTGCCATCATTTCGATGGCCAATAATTCATGATTAGCAAAACTATGAAGGGCCATGGCCTTTTTTTCAACTTCTTTCAATCGACCCAATTTAGGAAATTTCATTTGCTGATCAGAAAAACTAATCACCCCCGCTCTACCGGGCAAGTTGGGAAGATCAAATTCCTTCCAGTCACTCCAATCAATGGGAGTCTCCAAAAGCTTGTCTTCCAGCTTATTTCCTAAAAGTATTTGTTTTGCGTATTCAGAATACGAAATCATAGTTAGCGAAATTTTTTGAATGCATTGGCCGGATTCTTCCCTTTTCCGCCTCCGCTCTTTTTCGGGCCTCCACCATGTTGAGGCCTACTCTTTTGACTAGATTTATTTTTAGAGGGTCTATAATTATCTCTGAAGGATCTTTCTTCAGACGGCGAACCCTGATTTTCTCTAGGACGACGCTGAAACTTTCTTTTAGAAAAACACTCCTCGCAAATATTAAAGCGAGAATTTGGAGGCATTTTACAGCCACAGCTAGAACAATTTTTTCCAATTTTATCCGAGAGCAATTCATTTAATCTTTCAATCGCCTTCGACTTATTTTCTAAAAGCACTTTCTCATCATAATCAAAGTTTTTTCTATCAAAGTGACGAGATAACCACTGATAAAGCTCAACACACTTAATCGATGTCTCAAGATAATCTATATTATCTGATTGATCATCAATCGGTTCGTTGTAAATACTCTGGCCAGCGACATAGTGATTTAAAATCCACATATAGTACTGCACATGCTCAATTAAACCGAGGTTCACTGGAGCACATGAGAAACCAAATATTTCAGCGTAATTGAGTTTTCTATCCTCATCCGCATCTTCTACCATTTCAGCCAGCTCAATCATCTCTTTCATATCCACACAATAAAATGGCTTTTGAAACGTCATGGTATTAAAGAGACGTAAAAATTCAGAGAGTGAAAGACTTGGGAGAGAATTTGCTTCTAAAGCATGATTGACACTCTTGTAGATATCTAAATCTGGCCCAACCATGGCCTTATCACTTTGAGACAAATGATGGGCCAGAGCATTCTTTAAAATATAAAGTCCATTCTCAACTCGGTTCAAGGTTGTCACATGGCCTACAGGGAAGCGCTTAAAGCGTCCGGCCCGGCCAGCAATTTGCTTAACTTCAGAAAATGATAAAGGGATTTCCTTTTCATCAACGAATTTAGAAAGTGCCGAAAAGACAATTCGCTTAACAGGTAAATTCATTCCCATCGCGATGGCATCAGTACTTACAATAATATCTGTCTCACCTTCATCAAACTTTCTTGCTTGCTCTCTACGAACCTCGGGCGAGAGTCTTCCGTAAACAATAGAAACTTTAAAACCTAAGTCTTCTAAGTCTGCTTTATACTTCAGAGCATTTCTTCGAGAAAAAACAATTAAAGCATCATTCTTTTGAAGCTGTGAAAGTGGAATCGTCTGGTCCATTACATGAAGTTCAGTCATTCGAGTATACTCTCGAACTTCAAGAGTATCGCCACATAGAGCAAGAATTTTCTTCACCAATTCTAGAACTGAATGATCTCCACATAAATGGATCTCATCAGCTTGAATATTAACTAAGGCCCGAGTCCAGGCCCATCCTCGCTGTGGATCGGTTAACATTTGAATTTCATCGATCACACAACAATCAAACTTGGTTTGAAGCTTCGCCATCTCAATCGTCGAAGAAACGTGAGTGTGATCTGGAACATCAATAACTTCTTCACCGGTGAGTAAAGTTGTCTTTACTCCTTTTGAGTTCATCGTGTCGAATAATTCAGAGGCAAGTAATCTTAGTGGGGCAAGATAACAGCCTCTGGAAGCCTTACAGAGAGCCTCGATAGCGTGGTAAGTTTTACCAGAATTTGTTGGCCCCATATGGTAGATTATTTTACGGTTCAAACGTCTCGCATCGGTATGTAACCAGAATTGACCTAAGTAATCTCTCAAAATACTAGCGGAGATATCTTTTCTTTTAAGAGCAAGGATCGCTTGAATAAATCTTTCAAATTCTTTTCTAAGAAAAACTTCACCCTTCCAGATATTTGTTTCTAATTGAATATAAAATCTCTCATACTCTTCGTGAGAAACAAGTTCAGGCTTTAGGCCTTGTTCAACTAAAAGTGTGTTAAAAAAAACTGTCAGTTTTTCTTTATATACTTTCCCTAAATCAGACTTAGCACCTAATTTAGATCGAAAATAATGCTTAATCTCATTCTCTAACTTATTAACTGAAGAGCGCTTTAATTTATTGCGCATTTGATGAAAATTCTTATCCAAATTTTTCTTCAAATCAAAAACAGCATTGGAGACATCACTGATTCTTCTGACGAGAATCATTTCATGCAATTTTTCTTCGGCCTTATCAATTAATCCGGCCTGAGTTTTAAAAACACTCTCTCTCACTTGAGTTCGGTAATCACCCAAGCACTGAGCACACTGACAGCTAAGATCTCTATCATTAAGCTTTAAATCGAATTTATTTTTTACGATATCTTGTGTTTCCGCGTGAGCAGAAATTTTCTCTAGGCACCAGGCCTTGAATTGGTCTTTATAAGACTCTACTAACTCTGAGCTAAAATTTCCCTCTACGTTAACAGGATAATTTTCAGTGCTTGGAAAGATAAAATCTTCCACTAAAGCAGTTTCAATAATCGCCTCACGCTCAAAAACTTCATGCAAACGACCAAAATTTTTCTCAAAAAGTGATTCTAAAGAAGATTCTTGATCGATCAATTGTCTTGTTTCGATAGCTATGAATTCAAGCGTATTGAGGATAACTTGAGCATCAGATAAACTTCGTATCCCTGGAGATTCTTCATCTCCAAGGATACTAGTTGTTATAAATGCTTTTCTTGATAATTCTAGATTGTTTCGGATGTCCTGATAAAGGGACTGTAATTCATTGCTCAACTTATTCCAACTTCCTTATTAGTTCGACAGCTCAATAACGTAAGCTGTGGCCAATTTTGCGAACTTAGCTGAATGTTTAGCATCTCCGCCAGCAGTTTGCAAAGTATCATCTTCAGTATGGATCTTATGATTGATATCTTCCATTGTAGATTCGAAAGGAATTGAAGATGGATATCCTGCTCCTGTCCATGAAGCATGATCCGAGCATCCATATCCACAACGAGAGTAGCCCCAAGGAACTTTTACGTACTCATCAATTAGTTTACCGATAAATTCATTTTGAGCAGCATTAGTAAAGTCGGCCATCATCACGATATCTTTATCTTGAGTCCCCTTATTCAATGTCATGTCATATTGAAGAACACCAAGAACTTGTTTTCCGGCAGCTTTATAACTTTTAGCAATCTCTTTTGATCCAAGAAGACCAACTTCTTCAGCAGCATATCCCATGAATTGAATTGTTCTCTTTGGTTTAAAGTCATTGGCCATTAAAATTCTTAACACTTCAGTAAGAGTTGCAATCCCTGAAGCATTATCATCAGCACCTGGAGCACGACTTCCACCACCAAAATAACCTGAAATCGAGTCAGCATGACCACCAAGAATAACGATTTCGTTTGGTTTTTCTGAACCTGTGATTGTCAAAACAATTGAAGCTTGAGGCCAGTCCTTGTGCTTGAATAATTCTACTTTAGCATCAGAACGATTCTTAATTAAATCTGCCCAAGTATCACGAATAAATTCAGAAGATTTTACTCCAGTATCAGACTTGTAATATCGAGTTTTAAAATTTGAAAGCTTGATAATCATCTGACGAATCGAAGCTTCTTGAACTTGATTAACCATTGGTTTAACAAGATTTGCTTGATCAAGTGAATAATCAGCAAAGATAGCTGACTTAGCTAGAAACATCTCACTTCTTGGAGAAAGCGCATCCTGGGCCTCTTCAAAAGAATCGTGAGTAATAAATCCACCACAACGATGTAATTCATTGTGAATAATTCCAGAAAGTTTTTCAATTTCATCTTGTCTTAACTCAACTACACTAGCGCCTTGAGCACTATAGAGCGATTGAACCGATTTATTAAGTTTTGGACGAATTTTGGCCAAGACATTATTATCTACAGTTAACCATTTTGTTGTTGTTGGAGCTGCGAGAAGGGTTGTGGAGAGCGAGAAAGCGACCATGCTAAAAATTTTTTTCATTTTCTTCATCCTTGCTGAAAAATGATTGATATAATTAACCCACAAATAAGAAAGCTTTGGAAAGTAAAACTTAATACTTTAACTTACACTAACGCACATACCCAAAAAGAAGGACCAAATGAAAACAGCACTTACTGAACTTCTTGGCATTGAACATCCCATTATCATGGCCCCTATGTTTCTTGTCACTAATACGGACATGATCGTTGCCGCAGCCGAATCTGGAATCGCGGGATGCATACCAGCGCTAAATTTTAGAACCATTGAAGAGCTTGAGGCCGGAATTAAGGACATTAAATCCAGAACTAAAAAACCATTTGGTATTAACTTGATTGTTAATAAGTCCAATATTCTTTACAAAAAGCAGTTAGAAAAATGTGTTGAACTTGGAGTGGACTTCTTTATTACTTCTCTTGGCTCACCTGAAGAAGTGATCAAAGAATCTAAAAAGAAAGGTATCAAAGTATTTTGTGATGTTATCGACGAAGCCTATGCCAAAAAAGTTGAAGATCTTGGGGCAGATGGAATTATTGCAGTTAACTCCGGTGCTGGTGGCCACTTAGGTAACGTCCCTGCTTCAGTTTTAGTTCCTACACTTAAAGCAAAATGCAAAATTCCTGTTATTTCAGCGGGCGGAGTCGGTACAGGCTCTGGAATTCTCTCTATGCTTGCTCTCGGAGCTGATGGTCTCTCTATTGGCTCACCTTTTATTGCATGTAAAGAGTCTGGTGTGACTCAAGATTATAAGCAGGCCTGTGTCGATTATGGGGCCCATGACATTGTTGTTACGACCAAACTTTCTGGTACTCGATGTACAGTCATCAATACGCCTTATGTAAAGAAAATTGGGACTGATCAAAATGCAATCGAGAATTTTTTGAATCACAATAAGCAATTAAAAAAATATGCCAAAATGCTGACTTACTATAAGGGCATGAAGATGATCGAGAAAGCTGCCTTCGGAGCAACTTACAAGACTGTATGGTGTGCAGGAAGTTCGATAGAATTCACTCATCAAGTTGAACCATTGAAAAATATTGTCAATCGTTTAATGAATGAATTTGAGACAGCAAAACAAAATTTAAACAAGACATTAGGATAAATATGAGACTTATCTACAACATGATTGATAAATTACTCGCTAACCCAACAGCACTAAATCTAGTCGCCCTGAATAAGGTTATGACTGTGGGGATTCCTTTCAATGCACCTCATGGTTTTAAAATCAAAAAATTATCTTCAAATTCTGTGGAAATTTTTCTGCCTAATAGGAAATTGAATCACAATCACCTCGGAGGAGTTCATGCCTGTGCGATGGCCACAGTTGGTGAATACTGTGCGGGAATGTCTCTTCTTTCATCATTTGGTATCAGCAAATATCGATTGATCATGTCTGATTTAAGTGTGAAGTATACTTACCAAGCAAGAACTGATTTAACCGCCTCATGCACTCACCATATTGATAAAGAGGCCATTCAAAAAGCACTCGATTCTGAAGGGAAATACCTTCAAGAATTAGAAACAATTATTCGTGATAAGAATGGTAAGGAAGTGGCGACTGTTAAAACAATGTGGCAGCTGAAAAAATGGGAACAAGTACGAACTAAATAGTTTTTTAAATAAGCGCCCTTTAATGGGCGCTTATTATTACCTACAATTACTGGCCTGAATTTTGATTTGAGTGCGACGATAATCCGTCCCTTCAATTGTGACCTTGGAAAGATTGTTAGAAATATTTAATCTTAAATTATATACGCCATAAAGAAGCTCACCGCGTTTTGAAGAAACCATTTGATCCATTTGTAAATCACCTACTCGATCATCTTGAAAAGTAAATTTCACTTCGATTCGATGTTGAGAAATAGGTTCTATTTCTAAACTTTTGGCCTTAAGACCTTTAGCACTTGAGACTTCACAAGAGATATTCTTTTCAAGAACCTCAACTTTAGCAAATGTATGAGTAGCAAGACTTAATAGAATAAAAATCAAAGCAACTTTCATAACTCTCCCAATGTTTTAATTATTCAAGAGTATCAAAAACCAGATCAAAGTATGCGGGAGTTATAAATTTTACAAATCCTTAGGCTTAACTAAAGATCTCTAACCCATGTATTTAACCATTTTAAATTACATATCGATTATGAAGTTTCGACATTGCCCCAATCGCCATGAATCCTAAATGGCGAGATTTCATTCTTGAACTTTCTTTCCCGGGGCAATGCCATTTTGACTTAAAAACAACAGACAAATAGCTAAAGATAGCCCATGTCTAAGCAGCAAACCATTTCATTTCTACCCTCAACTCGACTCGCTCACGGTGGAGAACTTAATCGTGGCAAGAGAAAGTGTGAGCGACCCCTAAAGATGAATAAACCACTCCATATTGTTCTGAGAGCGAAAAATTCAAAACCTGCTTAAAAAATATGCCGAGAGATTTAATATCAAAATCTATCGGGTCTCAGTTAATTCAAATCATTTGCATCTTTTGATTGTAGTTAAAAGACGGGTGCACATTAAGCACTTCCTTCGGTCAGTAACAGGACTTATTGCTCGCCTTATGGGAGCTGGAAAACTCTGGGAATATCTAGCCTTCTCCAGAGTTTCTGATTGGGGAAAGCAGTATCGGATTTTAATGAAGTATATACAAAAGAACGTGCTCGAAGCCTCTGGCATCATTACGTATGAACCCAGATCTGGATAAACTTATTTGCCAGGGATTTTTAACTAAAGGTAATCCTGGCAAGCCAAGCAAAAAAATACGCAAGCGTGAGAGTGTAACCAAGCATAAGAAGGGGCCACTTCAATGAATTAGTTTCTCTCTTAATAACAGCGAAAGTTGAAATACATTGAGGGGCAAAAACATACCAAACTAAAAGAGCAATCAAGCTTCCCATGCTAAAATTATTTAATAGGGCCTGAGACATTTGAGTAGGATCTGCATCGGCCTGAACAGACAGAACAAGTGAGAGGGCACTCACCACAACTTCTCTCGCACCTATACTTGGGATTAAGGCCGTCATCATCCGCCAATCAAAACCAAGCGGGCTAAACAGTGGCTCAAATACTCTTCCAATCATCGCAGCATAGGATTGCTCAATATGGGAGACTCCATTTTCCTGAGGGAAAGTAATCAACACCCAAATAATGATACTCACCAAAAGAATAAATCCTCCTGCTTTTTGCAGAAAAATTTTGGCATTGTTGTTTAAAACTAGAAGTAAGTTTTTTAATTTTGGAATGCGATAGGGCGGCAGTTCCATCAAAAGCATAGAGGGTGAAGATTGAGGCAACGTTTTCTTTAATACAAAGGCCACAATGAGGGCCGAGACAAAACCAAGCATATAAAGAGCAAATAAGGCAAGCCCTGGGGCCTTTAGCCATGGGATTCCCCATACAGAAACATTAGGAATAATGGCCGCAATTAATATTGTATAAACCGGAAGTCTGGCCGAACAAGTCGTGAGTGGAATCACAAGAGTGGTAATCAATCGCTCTCGGTGATTATCAATGATACGAGTAGAGAGTACTCCGGGAATAGCGCAGGCATGAGATGACAGAAGCGGAATTACAGCTTTTCCTGGTAAACCAATTCTTCGCATAAAAGAATCCATTAAAAAAGCAGCACGTCCCAAATATCCAAGATCCTCTAAAAACTGAATAAATAAAAACAAAATAAGAATTTGTGGAAGAAAGACAATCACTCCCCCTACTCCACTAATAATTCCATCTACAATAAAGCTCTTAAATAATTCATTAGAAATATGATTACTGGCCAGTGTTCCTAAAAATGAGAAAGCGGCCTCAATCAAATCTTGCAAAGGGGTCGCCCAACTGAAAAGCATCTGAAACATCAGAAGAAGCAAGGTGAATAAAATCACAATTCCCCAAATAGGATGAAGCACCCATCGATCCACCTTCTCACTAAATGAATCGGCCTTAAGTGGAGACAGCGTAATTTCTTTAAGCAGTAAATCAACTTGCTTAAAAATAGAACTGACATAAATCGGAGAGCGAAATTCTTTTTGAGGATTTTCTGGAAGTACTAAATTAATTCTTTGTTCTGAGTTAAATTTCTCAATAATTTTTTTCTTTAATTCAGCAATGCCTTCACCAGTGGCGCCACTTACAGGAATAATTTCTGCATTTAAAGCTGCTTTAAATTTTTCTATATCAATAGAAAACTCACGTTTTCGAGCTTCATCTATTAAATTAAGCGCAATCAATAAAGGATAACCAATTTGCTTTAATTGAAATGCGAGAAATAAAGATTTATCTAAATTGGTGGCATCTAAAACAAGAACAAATAACTCTGCGGAAGCTTCTTTTTCTTTTTTTAAAAGAAAATCTTTCGTCACCTTCTCATCGAGTGTCGTGGCATCCAGCGAATAAAGACCAGGAAGATCTATCAGTTCAACGAGTTTTTGATTTTGTTCTGTAATCCAGCCAATTTTTTTTTCAACGGTAATGCCCGGGAAATTGGCAACTTTTTGAAAACTTCCAGTTAACTTATTAAATAAAGCAGTCTTTCCCACATTAGGCATTCCAACTAAAGCAACCCGAGGAATCATGGATGAACCTCTACTTCAATGAGCTTGGCCTCGGCCGATGAAAGAGCGACTAATCGTCCTCTTACTTCCACCAGTAAAGGCTCCTGAAAAAGAGGTGCTTTCTTTGTAATTCGAACAGTCTGGCCATGAATAAAACCTAAATGCATCAGTCGTGATTCAACTTCCGTTAATTCACGAACACAATCCTCAGCAAATGATTTTACTGTCAGGATTTTATTAAGAGGGGCCATATTCATTTTGATCATAAGTTTGATGTATCAAACATCGGGCCTTTTGGCCAAATCTTTATTAAGATACGCCCAAATGGAGGCCCCAATGAAATTGATAGGATGGCATTTTTTGTCACTAATTTTATGCTTTACTGCACATGCTTACACCAAGGGTAAAACTTATAAAATTACTGTACTCCATACCAATGATCACCACGGAAGATTTTGGCAAAACAAGGATGGTGAGCTTGGTTTAGCTGCACGCTCAACTCTTATTCAACAATTAAAGGCCAAGGCAAAGGCCGATGGAAGTCATGTTCTTCTTCTAGATGCTGGCGATATTAATACAGGAATTCCTCAATCAGATATGCTTGATGCTGAACCAGATTTTAAAGGAATGTCACTTTTGGGTTATGATGTTATGGCCTTAGGGAACCATGAATTCGACAATAATCTCTCTGTGATCAGACAACAGCAAAAATGGGCCGGCTTTCCTTTTATCTCGGCCAATATTTATCATGTTAAAGGGCCACGAGTTTTCCCTGCGAGAGTCAAAAAAGAAATTGAAGATTTAAAAATAACAATTTTTGGACTTACTACAGAAGATACTCCATTAAAGGCGAAACCAGGAAATACCAAAGGGCTAGAATTTAAAAAAGCAGTGAATGAAGCAAAAAAGATTGTCCCTGAATATAGAAAAGATTCTGATGTCATCATTGCGGTTACCCATATTGGCCACTATCCTAATGAGAATCAAGGAGCAGATGCCCCTGGAGATGTAACCCTTGCTCGCAAAGTGGATGGTATTCATCTCATCGTAGGTGGCCATACACAAAAGCCTCTATTTGGGCCCGATATTCAAAATGGAAGCATCATTGTTCAGGCCTATGAATGGGGTAAGTACGTTGGTAAAGTCGATTTAGAGTTTACTGATGGGAAGGTCGTTCTCAAAGATTACAAACTAATTCCTGTAAATCTAAAAGATTCAGGAGTTAGAATTCCTGAAGATCAAAAAATTCTCACCGCTTTAAAAGCTTTTAAAGATAAAGGCGATAAATCATTACTTATTCCACTTGGAAAACTAGACCATGATCTAAATGGCAAAAGAGAACTGGTTCGCTACCAGGAAGCTCCTCTGGCCAATTTTTTTACTACTGCCTTTAGAGATAAATTTAATACAGATATTGCTATCATCAATTCTGGTGGTATCCGTGAAACTCTTTATGCAGGTGTTGTGACATACGAATCAGTCCTTACTTGTCTTCCTTTCGGAGGAGAAATTGTTATTGCAGAAATGTCTGGTAAAGATCTCAAGAAATATTTGGAGCACGTTGTGTTCGAACTCAATCCAGGCTCAGGAAGTTTTGCTCAGATCGCAGGGGTTGAGGTATTAGGAAAAAAAGAAACCAAACAAATCGTTAATCTTCTGATCAACAATAGGCCTCTAGAAGAAAATAGAATCTATTCTATTGCTCTACCAGAGTTTATTGCCATTGGAGGAGATAAATACCCTCCTGTGAAATTTAAAAAATTTGGTTTTACTGACGCAGAAATCGTCAAAGAATACCTTTTGAAAATAAAAGATCTAAAGTCTGAAAACTTTAAAGTGAAAAACTATATTAAATTTCAGTGAGATAAATGTTCTGTTATCTGGGCTTCTCTTGTTTTGTACTTGGGAAGCTCAATGATAAATGTCGTATTTGGAGCATCTTCTTTATAAAGAATTTTTCCGTGATGCTCCTCCACAATGCCTCGTGAAATACTCAGTCCCAATCCCGTACCTACACCTATATCTTTAGTCGTGAAGAATGGTTGAAAGAGTTTATGCCTAACCATAGGTGGAATCCCTTCACCCGAATCACTAATATATATTCGAAAATAATTTTCCGCATCTTCCAGTTTGATTTTTATCCAAGGATGAAGTTCATCTGAAACCACTTGATAAGAATTATTTATCAGATTTAATAAAACTTGAGAAATTTCAACTGGACGACAAAAAATAAAAGATTCTTCGGGTAAATATTCAACTTCAATGGCAGTTCCATTATTATTCATTCGCTCTTGGCAAATATCCAAAGTCTCTTCAATAATTTTATTTAAAGAATAACGGACTTTTTCATCTTGAGAGGATTCTCTTGAAAATCTTCTCATGCCATTAACAATTCTAGAGATTCTCGCAACCGTCTGATCCATCTTATTAATATATTGAAGAAGTAATTCTGGGCCAAGTGATTGCCTAGAAGATTGTCTTCTCAATAAATCTATATATCCTTTTATGATACTCAATGGATTATTGATCTCATGAGCAATGCCTCCGGCCATTTCTCCCAAAGCTGTTAACTTTGAGGTCTGAGCAATTTTAATTTCCGCCTGCTTTCTATTCGTAATATTCTCTGCCATTGCGATCACTCCACCAATCTCGCCCGATGGAGTTTTCCAAGGATGAACTTCCCAACGAAGCCAAAACTCCACACCAGGAGCAGGCTCTCTTAGATCTTCATCTCTTCGAATTGTTTTTCCAGTCATCGCCTCTTTAAAAATATCAATCCATTCTGAATTTGTATCTTTGAGTGAGTCCCCAACCTTAGGAGGATTAGGAGTAGACCATTCTTCCGCCCAACGTGAACTAAAAGCAAGAAACTTAAAATTTTTATCAAACATGGCAACTGGAGTAGGAAGTGATGAGATCATTAATTTTAATTGCTTTTCAGAGGCAATTAAACTTTGTTCCCATTTCATAATGGGAGTCACGTTTATATTCACTCCAGTCATTCTTACGGCGTTACCATCCTTATCCCTTTCCACTACACACCCGCGGTCTAAGCACCACTGAATTTCACCAGTTTTAGTGAACATTCGAAAGCGACATTCATAGAAAGGCGTTTCTCTTTTAAGATGCTTTTCTAATTCTTCAAGAACTCGACCAAAGTCTTCTGGATGAACTGTTTTTCTAAATGATTCGAATGCCTGGGGTAATTCATTATTTTGATATCCCAATTTGGTAAACCATGTTCTACTTAATGCGACCTTATCCGTTCGAATGTCCCAATCCCACTTCCCTACTTGCGCACCTTCTAGGGCCATATCTAAACTGATTTTTGCTTCATTTAAGTCATCAAGCTTTTTTCTAAGATCATTCTCTAAATAAGTAATGCGATGATGAAGTTCCTTTTCATAGGTATGTCGTTTTTCAGATTCAATAATTCTGGCTATAAAGTCTGCAGATATAGACACAAAATTCTTATCATGAATATCCCAATCTCTTGTTGTCTTTTTAACTTCACAACAAAGAACACCAATAATTGCTCCATCCGAAAAAATAGGAGCATCTAATAAAGCATGGACATCCAAGGGCTTCATATAGGAATCTATCAACTCTGAAAAAGGTCCAGGACCAAAGGTATCATGGCCAACGACGACTCTCTCTTCTTCTATATGTTTAAAGTAGTTTGGATATTTAGATCTTCTCAGGACCATGCCATGAGAGATTTCTGAATCGATAGAATGGGTCATTTCTTCATAAAGAGCTTCATGATCTGGCGTGAAAAACCAAACCCCTACTCTTTGAACTTGCATGACCTCTGCAACTTTTGAGCAAATTATTTTAAGCGAATCTTTGCGACTACTAGAATAAATCTCAGCATTCTTGGCAAACCAGCTTTGAGCAGCATGATAATTTTCAAATTTATCAGTCATTGGTATCCTCAATTGGGCAGGTATACCACAGACTTTTTGCTCAAAGCAATTTAGGCAAACTTAAGATTTAATGAAGACCGGCCCTTCTTAAGAGAGCCGCAACATCTGGCTCTTGTCCCCTAAACTTTTTATAGAGTTCCATCGGATGTTCTGTCCCGCCCTTCTCAAGAACGAACTCTCTAAACTTATTGGCAACTTCTCGATTAAAAATGCCTTCACTTTGAAAAAATTCAAAAGCATCTGCATCTAAAACTTCCGCCCATTTATAAGAGTAGTATCCAGCAGAATATCCTCCAGCAAAAATATGCGAGAAGGCCGTAGAGACACTTGTCCCTTCAACCTTGGGAAGCAAGGTTGTTTTAGAAGTTGCTTTAGATTCGAAGCTTTCAATATCTGTAATTTCTTTAGGATCGACAGTATGATAGGCCATATCTAAAAGTGCAAAAGTTAGCTGCCTCATGGTCCCCATCGCCTCAAGAAATTTTCCACTGGCCTTGATTTTTTCCACTAACTCTGCCGGTATTTTTTCACCAGTTTCATAATGTACGGCGAACAAATCTAAACATTCTTTCTCTAAAACCCAATTTTCCATGATTTGAGAAGGAAGCTCGACGAAATCCCAATAAACATTGGTACCAGACAAATCTCTATACTTCACATTCGAAAGTAAACCATGAAGAGCATGACCAAATTCATGAAACAGAGTTAAAACTTCATCTAAAGAAAGAAGAGATGGTTTCGTTTTCGTTGGCTTGGTAAAGTTACAAACAATCATGATATGTGGTCGCTCCACTTTACCATGATACATTCCTTGTTCTTTAATCCCAGACATCCAGGCCCCACCACGCTTTGTTGTACGAGGGAAAAAATCTGTATAAAAAAGCCCAATAAATTTTTTACTTTCATCAAAGACTTCAAAAGTGCGAACGTCTTCATGATATTTAGGCACGTTGAAAACTTCATTAAAATGAAGGCCATAAAGCTTGTTAGCAACTTTAAAAATACCCTCAACAACATTCTCAAGCTTAAAATAAGGACGAAGCATTTCATCATCCATATCCAGTTCACGCTTTTTCAGAATCTCAGAATAAAAAGCTGAATCATAAGATTGGAAATCATTGATGCCATCTTCTTGGGCCAATTTTTTTAGCTTAGAGAGCTCTTTTTCGGCATGAGGACGAGCTTTAACTAGTAGTTCATCAAGAAAATCCATCACTTTCTTTGGTGACATGGCCATTCTTTCTTCCAGCACATAATCAGCATGAGTTTTAAAACCAAGAATTTTTGCTCTTTCAGTTCTAAGTTCTAAGATTTGTTTTAAGTTTTCTTGATTATCAAATTTTGTTTTAAATGTTTTAGATCCATTGGCCAAAAACATTTTCTTTCTTAGTTCTCTTTTCTTAGAGTAAGTCATGAAAGGAATCATGGAAGGCATATCAAGTGAAAAACACCATCCCGTTTTCCCTTTTTTCTCTGCAAGCTCAGCAGCTGCTTCCACCGCCGATTCAGGTAATCCATCAAGATCATGTTTGTCTGTAATTTCCAACAAAAAGTCATTCGTTGCCTTAAGTACATTTTGCGAAAATGAGAGAGTTAATTTTGCCAATTTCTCATCTATCTCACGCATGCGAGCTTTTTCACTCTCTGCAAGAAGAGCTCCATTTCTTACGAATGATTTATAATTCTTTTCAATTATCGTTAGCTCTTCAACAGAAAGATTCTGTTCAAATCGAGTATCAAAACATTTTTTGACTTTACTAAAGATAACTGGATCAAGAGAAATATCATTCCCAAAGCGAGTCAGAATCTCTGAAAATTCAGGTGAAATTTTTTCAAGCTCTTCAGAGCATTCTGCTGAATGCAAATTAAAAAAGATACCGGCGATGTAATCAACCTGCTCAGTGATGTCATTTTTTTCAGAAATAACGTGCTGAAAATCAGCACTAGGATTCTTTTTAAAATTTTCCAAATTAAATTTTGCACTCTCCACTGCTGATTTAAGTGCAGGTAGAAAATGTTCAGCTTTAATCACATCAAAAGGATAGGCCCCATGAATGGCCGTGGGTTTTTCAAGTAGAGGATTTTTCATAATGTTCCTTAATAACTAAAAAGTCGGCGATGAAGCCTAAATAATTGAGTCACGAGCACAATCCACAAAATCAGAAAAATGCCCATCATCATATTAAGAATGAAAGAGGATTGAAGATAAATCAAGACGGCAGCAATCAAGGCCTTGGCAACCCTATACACGAGCATATCAGTGAGATATTTCGCCCCATATTTTTGGGCCTGATTAAGAGGTTGATAGAGAATTTCTTTACCAGAAACAAAAAATGAATAATCAGATGCCTTCAAGTAGATAAACAATGCAGCAATTGGAAGTATCCCACCTAAGTTAGAAAAGAAAAGTCCTGCCCCTACAAGAATATAAGAGATCGGGATAAACAGGTGATAATTTCTTTCTGATACTCTAGGCAGAATCAAGGGAAGAAATGCGAATTGCAAAATAAAAGTTACCAAGTTTGTTATGGTAAAAACATGCCCTAAGTAGCTAGTTCTAGCAGCTGAATCGATGATTTCTTTTTCAAATAAAAGATTAAATTTAAAATCAGCAATATTGATTACAAATTGAGATAGAGTCACCAGACTTGCTACAAAAAACACATATCTTCTTATATCGGGTGTATCTAGAGTATGAACAGGAGACTCAGGATGTTTTTGATCAATTTTTAACAAAGATGGAGTAAACCAAAATAGCAGCGCAGGAATGATCACAAAAAAAATACCTAAAACCATAACTCCCGAAGTTCCAGTGATAGAACTCATATGGCTAGTTAGAAGTCCGCCAATGATTCCTCCGATACTTCCAAAAGCACCCATTGGCCCAACCATGAGTTTAAAATCTTCCTGCTTAAAATAATTATTGGCGTATCCCAAGAGAAAATGGACTTGGATAACAATGTAGATTTCTTTCCAGATAAAAGACGTCCAGGACAACTCTTTAAAACCAAGACTCAGTCCTAAAAGATTGAGGGCAAAAACGCCGGCCGAAAATAAACTTGAAAAGAGAAATACTTTTTGAATTGAATACCACGACTGAAGTTTATTGCAGCTATAGATGGCAATACTTAAAAAAAGCACAGTCCAAAGCCACGCCACAGGAGAACTTTTGGCCCCAAAAGATTCAAAAAACATTGTCGTACTTGAAGCTCGAATTAAGGGATAATTTAAAAGGACGAGAAAATACGCACAAAAGAAGTACCAAAAATTTTTTCGATACTCAGGATCGCTATTTTTAAGAAGATCGAGAAATTTCATTCGTGCTTAAGATAGGTATCACCCTTCTGAATCTCTTCAAAATCATGCTGATGTTCAAATTGAGAAAAATCAAAAGAGGTAGAAAAATTCATTTTTTTTATGTCTTCGCTACAAAGACTTTTCATGAAATTGAAAAATCTCTCACGAGTTTCAGTACTCATTAGATGTTCCATTAAACATGAATCTTTGTGAGCAATCTCTTCATTAACGCCGATAATATCTCTCAAAAAATAATATAATAGCGTTCTTGAAGATAAGATGCCATGAACAGCTTCATGTCCTGAGTGTGATAAAGATAGAAATTTACTCTCATCCTCAAGTACGAGTTCACGCTTTTTAAGATTAGTTAAGGCCGTAGAAACAGACCCCTTGGTAAGTCCCATCTCATGGGCAATATCGGTTACCCGAGCATACCCTTTGGACTCCTTTAATTTATGGATCG
Source organism: Bacteriovoracaceae bacterium (assembly GCA_050247975.1). Classification (GTDB taxonomy): domain Bacteria; phylum Bdellovibrionota; class Bacteriovoracia; order Bacteriovoracales; family Bacteriovoracaceae; genus Peredibacter. The sequence continues at coordinate 43,971 of JBFWTE010000004.1, read as the reverse complement.
CTAAAAGGTAGTGAACCATAGAATGGGTCAGATCATTATCATGTGTGTGTTGAATTTGCTGTTTTTTATCAGGCATAGCTATAAGGTACTTATCCCCCCTATACCCGTCAAACGATAAATATTTGTTGCAGTAATATTCTTAAACAACCGAGTGGAATACACCGTAACTAGCTAAAATTACGGATTTTCATACCTAGGCAGCTTTTCTCCCCATTGGAAGAAATGGGGCCCGTGATAAAATTATCTTATCTTTAAAGGTGTGTTTATGAAGTCTTTATTCATTATTGTTTTGTTGGCCCAGTTTAACATCTCTCTTGCTGAAGATTCCGTTGATGGGACCTTCTCTTCTTCAACAAGCTATACCGACCAAGAAATGAACGATGCGAAAACTTTCGTCCATCAAGGTAAAAAAGATGAGGCCTATAAGCAAGGGTGCCAAGGACTCAAAAATTGTAACCCATCAGCGGCCGATAACGATGGAGTTTTGTTCAAAGGTTCCGTTGGCTCTTTATTAGAGCAAAATTTAGGAAAACTCTATGGCCTACTTTTTGGGGGAGCAAGCTTCTTGCAAGGTGGAGGGGCACCAAAAATAAGTGCCGTTGCTAAAGCAGAAAAAGGTCAAACACAAGCGACTCGCAAAGATATTAACCTAACTAAAGACCAATCTAAAGAACTAGCAAGAAACGGTGAAGTTCAAACTAAGAACGGTAAAGTTGAAGAGAAAAATGATTACTGCATGTACATTGCTATTTCCTATGAGTTCTTGGCCGGACTTATGCAAGCGAGCTTACAAAAATCAGCAGACAATACTGTTCCTAATGACCCTCAGTTGCAGGCATTGGTGAATTTAAAACAGACTCATGAGGCCAGAAAGAAAACGGCTACCTACCAGGCCACTGCCTATGGTGCCACGACTGCTTGCTATGCTCTTCGTCTTCTTGACCCCACAATAATAGCTAACAAAATGTATATCGCTAAAATGGCGGCCGCTGGTGCCCTCTCAACTCTGTATATTGCCAAGGCAAAAAAGCATGCAGATGCGGCCAGTAAAGTTCAACTGGTGATTGATTCACTTCCTAAGGCCGGAGACTGTAATCCATGGACAGGGACTCAATGTTTTTGTAAAGAAGCCACCTCTAAAACACTTTATCCTAATCAGTATAATGAAGTCTGTATCCTCAATAATGGAAACTTTAATGTCACAAAGTCGGCCATGGGATGTGGAACGATTGTTGATGGCAAAATGCAATTAGATAAAGAGTGTAAATGTAAGCAAACTAATTCTTGCTTCATGCCGAATCTAAAAATTTATAATCCAAATCTTAAAGTCTCTTCAAATTTGATGGCCCAAGCGAACAAAGGTTACTCACTGCTTGGTAACGATTTTGATCAGGCCAAAATGGATTCTTATATCACCGATTCTCAAGCTGTTGGTAAGGCGGTACTCGCGAAGGTCGATCTTAAAACTATTCCTAACGTAAGCCTGAGCGATGCTCAAAAACAAGAAGCTGAGGGCCTCAAAGATGTTCTTCCTACCCCTCTTGCTAATCTAGCTGCTTCTCTTCCACCTAAAGATGCTCCTGGTGGTGGAGTGATGAGTAACATTTCTGCCAGTGCCCTATCTAAACTTCCTGAAGAGACTAAGAAAAAATTGTCTGAGGTTGAGGCAATAAAGATCAATACAACTCCAAGTAATACAGCAAATTCTCAAGGCCCAAAAGAAGAAGAGATGACTCTGCCTAATCTCACGGGAGATAAAGTTGAAGTTGAAAATACAGAAATCGTGAATTACGCCGAAAAGGCCATCAGCCAAGCTGATGTTGCCAATGCACCCGAGACTCAACTCTTTGATATCATCTCAAATCGTTACCGCAGATCCGGCTGGGAAAAACTTAGTAACGAAGAAAAAAAATAACTACTCTCCCAGATTATTGAACTGAGAAATTCTGACTTCGTGACGGCCACCTTCAAAAGAAGTGGTGAGAAAAACATCTGCAATTTTTTTTAGCAGATCAATTGATGTTCTTCTACCTGAGAGACAGAGAACATTGGCATCATTATGAAGACGACTCATTTTCGCATCTTCTTCATCTCGACATAGGGCCGCACGAATACCCTTGTAACGATTGGCCACCATACACACACCAATCCCTGAGCCACAGAGAACAATCCCAGGAGTCTTTTCTTCTTTGACTTTTTCCACTAATTTCTTTGCCCACTCTGGGTAATTAGTAGACTCACTTGAATTTGTTCCCAGATCTATCACTTGATAGGATTTAGAGAGGTATTCAACAAGGGCCTGTTTTTCATTAAATGCAGCATGGTCTGAGGCAAGATATATTTTCATGGCCTTATCTTATCTTGGAAAATTTAAGATTCAAAATAAATAACTCACCATAAATTCAGCTGCCAGTATATGCATCTCACCTATAGTTAAATTATCCTGCTCCCCTATCATTCGATTCACAAATTGATAGTCAAAAGCGGCATCAATCAACATATTTTTATTAAGAATAAATTCAACACCACTTCTTGCCTTAAGACCTAGTTTTAAGTTTTCATCCACATTATAGTGAGCAATATCGACAGCTCCAATTCCCGCCCCGAATATTGGTGAAACCCAATGCTTCGATGCTACTCGATACATATAAACGACATCATAAACCCGTGCGGCCGTAGGACTTCTACTCCACTCATAGCGAGTATAGCCAAAGATAAGACCAGAGGACTGAGTAAGCTGATAACGCCCATAAATTCCTGAAACACACTCTCCACGAGCGCGATCATCAAATTTATTTCCTCCCACAGGAAGATCCCTACCTAACCCCCCTCCAATTCCAAATTTTTTTGAAATATCAGGAGCAGATGCAAAGACATGAGAAGTAAAAAAGAAAATCAGAAATAGTATTTTCACACTGATCCTTTTCAGGACCGTATGATCAAAAGAATGTTAGGGAAAAGAAAGCCGGCCCGTGATAGGCCGGCGAATTATTAGTAACGGTAGTAATCAGGTTTATATGGGCCAGATGCAGAAATACCAAGGTACTCAGCTTGTGCAGGAGTCAATACATCAAGTTCAACACCAATTTTCTTCAAGTGAAGACGCGCAACTTTTTCATCAAGATGCTTTGGAAGCATATAAACTTGTTTTTGATAAGCTTGCGAATTTGTCCAAAGCTCAATTTGAGCAAGAGTTTGGTTAGTGAATGAGTTCGACATCACAAAGCTTGGGTGACCTGTAGCACATCCAAGGTTCACAAGACGCCCTTCAGCAAGAATGATCACTTGTTTACCACCTTCAAGAGTATAAAGATCAACTTGAGGCTTAACAGTATCTTTTGTATGGCCAAAGTTTTTATTTAACCATGCCATATCAATTTCGATATCAAAGTGGCCAATGTTACAAACAATGGTCTTATCTTTCATCGCTAAGAAATGTTTTCCAGTTACGATGTCTTTACAACCAGTAGTTGTCACAACGATGTCCGCTTCTTTTACAGCATCGTCCATTTTCTTCACTTCATAACCTTCCATCGCAGCTTGAAGTGCACAGATTGGATCGATTTCAGTTACGATTACGCGAGCACCAGCTCCTTTTAATGAATCAGCAGAACCTTTACCAACATCACCAAAACCGGCCACAACAGCAACTTTACCGGCAATCATCACATCTGTAGCTCTACGAATTGCATCTACACATGATTCACGACAACCATATTTATTATCAAACTTTGATTTTGTTACAGAATCATTGACGTTGATACATGGAACAGGAAGTTTGCCTTGTTTTGCTAGCTCATAAAGACGGTGTACACCTGTAGTCGTCTCTTCAGAAATACCTTTGATACCTTTATAAAGCTCAGGGTAGCGATCAAGAATAAGTTGAGTAAGGTCACCACCATCATCAAGAATCATATTCAAAGGCTCTTTCTTTTCGCCAAAGAAAACCGTCTGATCAATACACCACATGAATTCTTCTTCGTTCATCCCTTTCCAAGCATAAACAGGAATTCCGGCAGCAGCAATTGCAGCGGCAGCATGATCTTGAGTAGAGAAGATGTTACAAGAAGACCAAGTAACTTCAGCTCCTAGTTCAACTAATGTTTCAATAAGAACAGCAGTTTGAATTGTCATATGAAGACAACCTGCAATTCGCGCACCTTTAAGTGGCTTTGTTTTACCGTACTCTTCGCGAAGGGCCATAAGTCCAGGCATTTCCGCTTCAGCGAGCTTAATTTCCTTGCGACCCCAGTCCGCTAAAGAAATATCCTTAACTTTGTACTTAACTCGAGTAGAATTTCCGTAATTTCCTTGTGAAAAAGTTGCTTTCATTGACAATTCCTTTCCTAAACCTAATTGGGTCTGGTAAATATCCAAAAAAAATTGATTTGCCCTACGCTAGCATTCTTTCTCTTCCTTCTCAAGGAAAAGGACGAAAGATCAAGGGTTTGTCTAAGGTAAAACTATGGAAAAATATCGTTTTGAATACTTCGCTTCATGTCCTACTGGTTTAGAAAGCCTTCTGGCACAAGAAATTAAAGCTTTAGGAGCTAAGTCGGCCCTAGAAACTCGCGGAGGCGTTCAGTTTGAATGCTTTCATGAAATTGCACTAAAAGTGATTTTGATGAGCCGTTTGGCCAGTCGAGTTTTTAAATACCTCTATACTTTTGAAGTGAATAACGAAAAAGATTATTACTTAGAAGCTACGGACATTAAGTGGAAAAGCTTGATGGAGGTTAACCATACTTTCCGTTTAACCACCATTTTTGGGGATCTACCTCACGAGCGTGAGGAATTTAGAAATTCTCAATTCGCTAATTTAAAACTGAAAGATGCCATCGTAGATTATTTTCGCCATCATGATGGTATTCGTCCAAGTGTTAGTAAAGAATTGCCAGACGTAGCGTTCTTGGCCCGAATTGAAAGAGGCGCAGATAAACCTTATAAAGTGACATTAATGTATGATCTTTGCGGAGATCCTCTTAATCAAAGAGGTTATAGGATTTCTAAAACAGAAGCTCCAGTAAAAGAGAATGTCGCAGCAGGTATTTTAAAACTCGTTAACTGGAATCCTCAAGTTGAAGGTCTTCTCGATGCCATGTGTGGGTCAGGAACTTTTGTTATTGAGGCTGCCTTAATGGCCGCAGAAATTCCTCCAAGTTATCTTAAAGTAGAAAGGTATCTTAAAAATACCAATTTCAAACTTTGGACATTTTTAAATTACCCATGGTTTACAAAAGATGAATTTTTAGTTGAAAACTTTAATAAACTTCTTCAAGAAGTTGTTGATGCCACTGAAAAAGGTTTAGACTTTTTAGAAAAATCTAAAATCGTTATTTCAGGAAGTGACATTACTGAAATGAACCTTATTTCAGCTCGAGAAAATGTTAAAAAGGCCAGACTTGCTCCTTATATCGTCCTAAAGCAGGCCGATGCCCTAACTGTCTCTGCTCCAAAAGCCAAAGTTCTCTTTATCTGTAATCCACCTTATGGAGAAAGATTAGAGTATGGCGAAGAGGAAAAACTTAAAACACTTTACAAGGGTCTTGGAGATCTTTGGAAAAATGAATTTAAAGGTCATAGGGCAGCTTTGTTTACTGGAAATCTTGAGATGCTTAAAGTGGTTGGGCTTAGAACTTCCAAACGTCACATTCTTTTCAATGGAGACATTGAGTGTCGCTTGGCCGAGTATTCGTTGTACTAATCTTTTGGCAAGATTGAGATAAATTCATCTTTGATTTTTATCACGTGATCCCAGTCTGCAATCTTTGGCCTTAAATTGGCGATGTGGGTATTTATAGTACCAGGCTTCACAATATCATCGACCCAAATTTTTCTAATGACATCAGAACGACTTAAGGGGCCTGGATATCCTCTAAGGAGAACACTCAGAATTCTCAACTCGATCAAAGTTAATTCTACTGGCCTTTGGTTGAGTGTTACTTTCAAAGCATCAATATCAATTTTTAAATTCCCTAATTCTAATTTTGTAGATGTATGAAGATGAAACTTAACTCTATTCGTAAGTCGGATGACCAACTCTTCACATTTCATTTCACGAGATAAAAAATCAACTCCACCACTTCGATAAGATTTAATTTTATTTTCATCGGACTGATCCCCAGAGATAAAAAAGATAGGACATCCATTATAGAAAGGATGATCAATTATTTTTTCATAGAGGGAGAAGCCATCGATGATAGGCATATGAACATCGATCAAAAAACCATGGATATGATTCGTCTCAATAATCTTTGAATAGAGCTCTGGCTCTGAGCAACCTATTACTCTAAAGTCATCTTTTAATAATTCGTGAAACGAGTCCAAATTGTGACTGTCATCATCGAAATAGACAAGAGTCCATCTCATGTTTAATTCTCTTTCTTAACTAATTGTACGCCCTTATTTTTTACGGTCTGCACTTCATGATCCCAATCTTTCAGCTTTCCATTAAGATTAGAAATGTGCGTGTAAATCGTGGCATCCAAAACATGACTCGTTCGCCACACATGTTCAACTAAATTTTCTTTACTAACTGAGTCAGGGTAATTTTTTAAGAGATGGCAAAGAATCTTAAGCTCGATGAAAGTGAGGGGTAATTCTTTGTTATTCAAATAGGTCTTAAGTAAAGTGAGGTTAATTTTAAGAGGACCAAATTCAATAATACTTCGATGTTTTTGAAAAAATTGAATTTTAGATTTTACTCTGGCAATCATCTCATCAGGACCGGTTTGACGGGCCAAAAAATCGACTGCTCCAAGCGTAAATGATTTAATCCGAGCTGCGTCAGAATCATCTGAAGAAATAAATAAAATGGGACAGCCATTATAAATAGGATGTTCAATCACCTTTTCATAAAGGGTGAAACCATCCATTGTTGGCATGTGAATATCTATCAGAATGCAAGAATAGGAAGACTTGGGAAACTTCGTTAAAAATAATTCTGGTTTGGAAAAAATTTGAACTTCGAAGTCTTGATCAAAAATTGTTTTGATGCAATCAAGGTTTAATTGACTATCATCAATGTAAGCAATTTCACTCTTCAATAGTTCTCCCAAAAATTTACTTTAAGCGATCCTCTAGTTTCATGGCCAGTGTCGGGCTTGCAAATTTTAAAAGAGCTGTTTTATTCACAACCTTATCAAAATGTTTATCCGATTTACTGAAAAAATATCCTGAAACATCCTGATCTTTTAAAAAAATTGTATGCCCTTTAGTATCAAACTTTCTCAAAATAAACTCTGAATCTAAGAATAATATATCTCTGATCGTAAAGTTCTTTGAAATATACATAATAATGCAATAGTCTGAAAGTTCCGCTAAAGATTTCTTAATTTTTACACCCTTAGGAGAAGTGGCATCGTGCCAATGAACTTTTACTTCTACGATTTTTCCATCATCAGTTTTAAAGTCAAAACCTCTTTGCGAAGAAGATTTAATCTGATGCAAACCAAAAATAATTTTCGAGTACCATTCCCCCAACTGAATTGGAAGATTCTTACCATTCATCAAAACTTTATGATCTTTGAGAATTTGAAAAGTTTGATGAACGACTTCTACAGTATCAAAAATTGATTTTTGATCAGGTAAATGAAGGATCCCAATATTCTTCATCGCCTTACTTGATAGGCGCTTATTAAATTGGGCCAAATACCATTGGTCGAATTCATTGATTTCAAGAAAGTCATAGGAGCTGAAAACAAACCCTTCTGACTTCAATTTATTAATGTGATCAATTTCAGGCATCTCTTTTTGAAGGAAACTAAATGGAACGTATTCCTTATCATTAGTTCCTCTGACAAAAACGTGGTCCTTGTCATAATCGGAGCTGCCATGGGTTGACCCAGAAAACTTCTGGGCCAACTCAAAGACTTTATCTTTTAACACGGTGTAACCTTTTAAACTGTAATTACACCAATCTTATCATGAGACGATTTAAATCTCTAGTGCAGTTAAATCCTCAGTAAAATCAGTGATCGTTTTTGCAATCGAAAGATTGTGAATGAGGAAGTGGTTACAATAAATTTTAAAATCAGTTATTTTGGTCTCATAGTATTTCTTGTCATCAGCTGAAGCTGAACCCATTTTCTGTTCCGCAAGAAGAGCTGATTCTAATAATTTCCAAGCAATAACTAATTGAGAAGCAAACTGGAGAAAATCAGTCGCATTTTGAAGAACGATATTAAACTTATTGTTTTTTGCGTTAGAAGAAATAAATTCCATTACTGATTGAGCACTGACCATTACCTTACCAAAAAGCTCTTTTTCTTTTTTAAATTTATTCTCATCTAATTTGTTCGCTGCAGACATGATTTCTTGGGTAAGAAACATTAATGTTTTCCCACCATCCTTAAGAGTTTTTCTCATCACGAAATCGATGGCCTGAATCGCATTAGTCCCTTCATAGATGGTTGCAATTTTTGTATCACGAACAAACTGCTCTACTCCGTATTCAGTACAGTAGCCATATCCCCCATGGGCCTGAACGGCATCTACGGCCACTTGGAATCCTTGTTCTGAACAATAGGCCTTACAGATTGGAGTCAGAAGTCCAATCAAAGCTTCAAACTTAGGATCTTGGTGGGCCTTATTAAAAAGATCAGCAGTATATAAACAAAGAGCTCTCATACCGCGTGATTGAGCACGCATACGAAGAAGTATTCTTCTCACATCAGGATGGTGAATGATTTCTTTACCAAACTGAACGCGTTCTTTAACGTATTTTTCTGTCATCATGTAAGCAAGATTGGCCTGAGATTCACCCTGAAGACCGCAATAAAGACGTGCTTCATTCATCATGATGAACATTGTGGCCATACCATCAAACTCTTCACCAATCAGCCAGCCTTCAGTTTGGCCGTCTTGACCAAATTGCATTTCACATGTTGCAGAGGCATGAATCCCCATTTTATGTTCAATCTTCGAACATACAACATTGTTAGATCCACCCATTGAACCATCTTCGTTGATCTTGAATCTAGGAACAACAAAAAGAGAAATCCCTTTAGTCCCCTCTGCTCCACCTGGAGTTCTTGCTAGAACAAGGTGAATATTATTTTCATAAAGATCAGATTCACCAGAAGAAATAAAAATCTTTGTGCCTTGAATAGCGTACTTACCGTTTCCAAGTGGCTTGGCCGTTGAGCGAAGGGCACCTACATCAGAACCAGCACCTGGCTCAGTTAAACACATTGTTCCGCCCCACTCTCCAGTCATCATTTTAGGAATGATTTTTGTTTTCATAAAATCATTACCCTTTAAATGCATTACATTCAATGCTGCACGAGTAAGACCTGGATACATTGTCCAAGCACAATTCGCACCTGTTGCAAGAGACATACAAGCAACATAAAGAGCTTCTGGAACTGGAGTTCCGTTATATTCAGCAGGTAGAGCTAGAGCAAACCAGCCATTATCATAAAAACTTTTTTGAACACCTCTTAGGGCCTCTGGTGCAAGCACTTTCCCGTTAACATGTCTTACACCTTGTTGATCAGAAGGTTCACGGCTTGGAAAAACTTCGTTTTCTACAAACTTGTTGTACTCAGCTAGAATATTTTTTACATCTGCTTCTTCAAGACCAAAGTCTTTCCACTCTTGAACTTTCAATAACTCTGTTAAATTAAATTCAACGTCACGAATGTCGGCCTTGTAGTATGCCATAAATGCCCCTTAATGATTGAAAATGAAACTGATAGATAAATAATAACTTCTGTTCGGAATTTTAGTTAGTTGAATTAAGGAAAACAAGAAAAGAATCTTAAAAGTTGAGCAAAAAGAACAGGAAAAGGGCAGCTAAAAGCTGCCCTTGAAGATATTAATTAAGTCTGTAAAAGTTGATGACGTTAGTGACTTGTTGCGATCCAGCCACAGAGAAACTCATCGGATTTTGATGAGAGTGATAGTTTGGATCAATCACATATGAAGTTAAAACTCCATTTTTTTCAAAAGTCAGCATGTAGGCATAAGGAATAGAACCTGAGGCCTGAACCTTCTCTGCATAGGCCAAAGTTCCAGCAGAGCCGTTAAATAATTTTGCCAATTCAGGGTTAGATAACTTTGATGATCCCTGAGAAACACTGACTGTTTGATTGTAAGTTGAAGTCGGTGAGCTTGAACTGCTTGATGTTGACCAACTAAATGACCCACAAAGCTTTAACCATCCTCCAATACAATTAGAATTTGTATTAGAATTACTTGAAGTATTATAAACTCCTAAAACCTTATTATAATTCCCAGACAGCTGAAAAGGCTCAGTATTGGAATTGTACCAATTGTTAAATTCTGAGGCCACCTGCTGACCTGAAGCAGACAGATTACTGTAAGATAAACTCGAAGAAGCTGAGCCTCCACCAGATGAAGATTTATCTTTTCCACACCCCACCAACAAAGAAAGCATCAAAACTGATGATAAAAATACTGTTTTCATAGTTCCCCCCATGAAATTTGTTTTTGCTGTAACAAGTCCAAATTTCATGCCAAATTCCCGAATGAAATTTAAAGGGTTTGGGTCTCAAATAAAAAAATAACTGGATAAGCTTTACGTAAATGTCTAAATTTTAGACACCCTTTTTAACACCGGAGTGGCCATGACCTATACGCTTTACGGCTCCCATACTTCGCCATTTGTTCGAAGAATGAGAATGCTCTTAGAATTCATCCCTTATGAATTTAAGGAAATGAATATTTTTGAAACCCAGGATGCTGTGACTTTAAATAAGATTAATCCTATTAATCAAATTCCAGTATTAACTGATGGCGATCAGACCATTTGGAATTCAAGAGTGATATTCAATTATCTCAACTCCAAGCATTCTTTCCAAAAAATGAGTTGGGATGATGAGAATCTTTTAACGGCTATTGAAGGGGCCATGGAAGCTGGAGTAGCTCTATTAATGTTAAAAAGATCGGGTATAAATACAGATGAACAATTGATGTATGTGGCTCGTCAAAAAGATAGAATTGAGTCTGTCTTAGACTATTTAAAACCTTATATCACAGGCCCGGCCATGAATGATTGGAATTTTCAAACCATGTCTCTCTATTCTTTTTTAGATTGGGGACAATTTAGAAATATTTTTTCTATAGAGCATCGACCTGAATGTAGAAAATTTATGGAAATACACTCTCACCGAGAAATCATTAATAAAACTCAAATCCCTAAAGGATAAATATGAAATTGAATAAATATATTGATCATACTCTACTCAAGGCCGAGGCCACTAAAACTCAAATTGAAAAGCTTTGCCTAGAAGCTCGTGAATATGATTTTTTTTCCGTTTGTGTGAATTCCTACTACGTCAAATTGGCCAAACAATTACTTTCTGGAAGTGATGTAAAGGTTTGTACCGTCGTTGGCTTTCCACTTGGGGCCTCAACTATGGAAACCAAAAGATTTGAGGCGATGAAAGCTGTTGCTGAAGGTGCCAAAGAGATCGATATGGTGCTGAATATTTCGGCCGTAAAATCTGGGGAGTGGCAATACGTTCTTGATGATATGAGCTCTCTTGCCCAAGTCTGTCATCAACAAGGTGCCCTGTTGAAAGTTATTCTTGAAACTTGCTTGTTAACTGACGAAGAAAAAAAGAAAGCTTGTGAACTAGCAGTTAAGGCCGGAGTGGATTTTGTAAAAACCTCTACAGGCTTTTCGACTGCGGGTGCCACTGTAGAAGATGTAAAACTCATGAGATCTATTGTTGGCCCCAATATGGGAGTGAAAGCTTCTGGTGGAATTAGAAATGCTAAAATTGCGGCGAAAATGATCGAGGCCGGTGCCACCAGACTCGGCACTAGTGCTAGTGTGGACATCATAAAAGGTATGACGTCCACTTCTAACTATTAAGCACCTATTAGTTTTAACATGCGGAGCTTACCAATTTTCAGGATAAGCTCCTGCCCTTTTTCTAAATTCAAAGAATCAGTGTTATGGTTTTCAAAATTTACCTTAACAGCATTTTGTTGAATTAATCTTCGTCCCTCTGATTTAGATTTAATAAGTTCCAGCTCCACGAAAAGATCAAGTAAGGCAATCACGCCGGCCGGTTTAGTGATGGTTTGAATGTCATCAGGAATTTGTTTCTTTGAAAAGCGAGCTTCAAATTTTTCGCGCTCTTCTTTGCCAGCTTCTCCACCGTGATAGTAACCAGTAATTTCTGCGGCAAGGCTTTTCTTGGCCTCCATTGGATGGATAGTCCCCTCAGTAAGTCCTTTAACGATTCTTTCCACTTCTTCAGCAGGTTTTCTAGAAAGAAGTAGATAGTATTTTTTCATGAGCTCATCAGAAATGGACATGATCTTACCAAACATATTTGTTGGTGTATCAGTAAGAGCAATATAATTGTCCATGGATTTGGACATTTTATGAACTCCATCAGTCCCTTCAATTAAAGGCATGGTCAAAATACATTGAGGCTCTTGCTCATAAGAATGCTGCAAATGACGCCCCATCATTAAGTTGAAAGTTTGATCAGTTCCACCTAATTCTAAATCGGCCTTTAAGTGAACCGAGTCATATCCTTGTAAAATGGGATACACAAATTCATGAAGATAAATAGCTTCAGAATTATTATAGCGTTTTGAAAAATCATCTCTTTGTAAAATGGCCCCAACTGTAGCTTTGGCCATCAGCTGAATCAAATCCAAACCATTGAATCGACCCAGCCAATCTTTGTTAAAAACAACGTTGGTCTTAGTCATATCTAAAACTTTTCCAACTTGCTCTTTATAAGTCTGAGCGTTTTTCATCACTTCTTCGGGAGTCAGGATGGGACGAGTTTTATTCTTTCCTGTTGGATCTCCGATTTGGGCCGTATAATCACCAATCAAAAAATAAATTTCATGACCAAAATCTTGAAGCAGTCTTAACTTTTGCAAAACAACTGTATGCCCTAAATGAATATCCGGTCTTGATGGATCTGCACCGAATTTAATAATAAGTGGCTTTTGTTTTTCGTATGACTTTTTTAATTTTTTTAATAGTTCTTCTTCAGGAATAATTTCAAAAGCTCCCCTCTTAAGCTCTTTTAATTGTTCTTCAGGGTTAACTGTAATACGTGACATATGATCTCCTTCAACTCCACTATTTTAATCAAGAGTCGAGAGGAAGGGAATTTATTTATCGGCATTGAACCGGATTTTTTTGTCCCTTAAAGAAAAGATAGTTTTCTGGAACATTCTTTCCAATCTTGGCAAAAATAACAATTTCACCATAAGTTCTGAACTTCGCGACTAAATCAACTTCCTCAGTTGAAACTAGGCCATCGGCAGGAGCAATTTCACCTTTATAAATAACTTGAATATCAGTTCCCTGCGCATTAATTGTCATTCTTTCACCATTCGAATCACAGTTAATTATTTTGGCACTAACTGAAAAACTTACGAGAAATAATAAAATCGAAAAAATCTTCATATATCTAATCCTCAAAATTAATAATCGCCGTAGCACGTCCCATCCCATCAGAAAAAAATTGCAACTTTTCCAAGTATGAGTTTTTAAAATCTAACACTTCAAGATGGATTAATTCACTACCTTGAAAAGAGCTTATATTATATAAAATTGCTCCCAGAACTCTTTCTCTAAAACGAGCATTACCTACATTAGACGGTAAATTGTATTCTGGCACCCCGTTAAAAATAAGATCTCGATCAGTGACAACTTTCTTAACTGTAATCAGCAAATGAGGTAATCCATCTTGATCTTCAATTTTTAAGGCAATTTTAAATTTAACTGGAAATCTCAAAGATGATCTTCCTACCAATATTCTTTGTGATCGCGAAAGTTGGTAAATAACGTCCAGGTACAAAGAAAAAGTATCCCCTCTCTCATCTGCTAGGACAAAGGCCGTCTCGCTTCCTAGCTTAAAACCTTTTTCATCCAAAGTTTTTTCCCAAAGCCCAGCCTGAATGGTTGATTGAATTAACTGATTCAAATAATGCTCACTCACGCTGACGGCAATATTGGCACTCTTCTCAATCAGGAAACGATTAATTTCTCTCATCGATCGATCAAAAGTTGCTTCATCTATCGCTCGTATCATTTTGGCAGGAATTTTGCTGTCTCTACAAAACTGATCACCCTCTAAAATTGAGGAACAAAAATGACCATCCAAATTAATTTGTAATATTCCTGTTTTATTTGCATTTAGCTGAGTGACATCAAAAACTCCATTTATAGGTCCTGATATGAGTTTTGTTCTCGGTAAGGGAAGAGTTTCTGGATTATCAGAAAGGACATTATCTAAACGGTTTTGCATTCTCTGATTAATGATATCTAAGATGCCTTTTTTGAATTGCTCCTGACGGGAGGTAAAAAAGTTTTCAATTTTTATTGGATCAAATTTGATTTCTTTATTTCCAACTCGAAAAGCAACATCTGGCATATGAAAGTCTTGAACTCGAAATGAAATTAATTCTGGTCGCTTACCGGCTTCAGAAAAAACTTTCCTAAGATCAACTGAATTAAGAGAGAGTAACAGATCCTGATTCCTCAAACTAGAAGACCAGCCCATTGGCACTTCCAGAAGTAAATCTTCTTGAACAACAAATTCTGGATTAATAAATTGCACTTGAAATGAAATAACCTGATCTAATGAAGCTTTTTTTAATGTTACTTCAAAGGATATTTTTTTAGCATTTAAAGTGATCCCATTCACTCTATTTGAAGTGACATATTCCACACGATTATTTTCGGACGAAGAAAGATTAAACGTGGGAAGAAACTGATTAATCGAATATCCCAAATCTTCAAAGATGAGTTTAATTTCAGAATCAAATAATTTTAGTTTCAAAATGGATTGCAGCTCTCGAATCCAAACTTGTGTATCTTCAGGAATATCATCTAAGACTTTACTTAAATCTACGCTGATAGGCCGATTGATCACTTGCTTATAGGGATCACCAAATTTATTGCTGATAAAAAAATCTCTCAATCTTTTTATAAAGGCACTTGAAGATTCATCATCAAAACGAGATTTGAAAACAATATCCTGTGGCTCTTGGGCCCCAAGAGAAAATGATGCGCATAGAAAAAATATTAATAAATTGATCTTCATTCAGATGCCTTATATCCCCTTGATAACAAGAATTAAGTTAAAAGTAAAAATCCCGCTGATGGTTTTTCAAGTATTTATTAAGTTAAAATGCTAATCTTTTTGAAGTAAGACCTCTTTTGAGAGGAAAATCAGGTGAAAGAATTAAATCCAGCTAACCCTAAACGAGTTATTTTTTTTGATGGACTTTGCGGACTATGTAATGGGTTTGTAAATTTTATCCTTAAAATTGATAGAAATAACAATTTTATTTTTTCACCATTACAGAGTGAATTTGCAATCCAAACTTTACCTCAAGAATTGACTCATGACTTAAAAACCATTGTTGTACTAATTGATGGGCAAACCTTTAAAAAGGCCCAAGCTGTTTTTGCTGTTTTTAATGAAATTGGTGGCATCTGGAAGATGATTTCACTCTTGAAGATCCTACCCAATTTCCTTCTTGATTTTGTCTATGATTTAGTTGCCTCTAACCGCTATCAATTCTTTGGCAAAAAAGACTCCTGCCGATTACCAACACCTGAAGAAAGAAAGAGATTCATAATCTAAAGATAATTTAAGTTACCCTCTAATATTGTGCGTGATATCTCGCCCAAAACCTATATAGGGGGGACATTTATGAAATTGATTTGTAGTATTTTTCTCACAGGAATCGTCGTGGCAAATTATGCACTTGCTTTCGACATTCAAATTCTTCGCAATAACAAAGAAGCTGTCTCTCGAGTGATCGAGGAATATGTATCAGTAGATCAAGAGAACGAATATCAAGAATGGTTAAATAGTATAAATCTAAACACAATAGATTTGAGAAAAAAATCATCCATTGCATTATTAAACACCATGAGTACGTTTGAAAAAAGAGAGGCCCAATGTGATTTAGGGTTAGCGGAGTTACTACTTAACGAAGTTAAAGGTCAAAAGCTGATTAATAGCGACCAAGAATTCATCCACCTTCTTATCTTCATGAGGCAAGAGAATCTCATTGATGATTTGTTTTTAAAAATTCTACTCAACTCGGCCGAGATTAAGTTACAGATGAAAACTGAAGTCAGAAAGCGAAAACCACTTCGTCCCCTCAATCTCTACACTGACTTAAATAGAGGTATTGATCTTGAAAAGGCCTATTCGAATTTTAAAACGTATCCTAATGATATTGAATCTTGCTCAATTGCAAAATTTAATGCCCTATCCCGGTCAATAAACACGGACTCTAAATCTGAGAGAGATGCTGAATTAAAAAAGTTAAATTACCTCGCATTGATAAATAATGTGATTTCACTGGAAAACTTTCATCGCATAGAAGTGTTGAGAAAAAGACAGGCCCTAGATTGGAACCTGTATCTGTATGAGTATTTGGAGATAACAAAGAATGCTAAAGATAAAGTAGCAAAAGAAATAGAAAGTACTAGCGATAATAAATTTGGCCAACAATATGTCTCTCGGAGAGATCAATTAACTCAACGTGGATCCTTGTATGCCAATTTTGATAGTACGCAAATCATGCTGATGTCTGCAATATTAGAAAAAGCTGCTAAAAGGATGGATGCAAAACAGGTAAGTCTTAATTTCAAATTTAATGACGATCCGGAATCTGAAACAGAAACCTACGTCCTCTCTCCGATGGAGCAGTATCGAATTTCAATAAAAATGATAAGAAAAGATCTGGCGGAGCTTAGAAGATCAGATCTCATGCAAGGTAAGTCCATCAGTTACGAAGACATTATCACGTCGGCCTATGAAACAGGTTTCATCAAAAATGAAGAGCTCAATTATGTAGTACGTTTTGAAGAATTCTGGAATCCGACTTCGCCTCGCTGGAAAACCTATGCCAATTTTGCCTTTAACCTTATGGGGACGGCAAGCTTCTACCTTCCTGCTCCTTACAATATCCTTGGGGCCATTGGTTTAGTTATCACGGAATCAAAAATTATGAATAAACCTAAAGCTGATCCAGATGATAGCTGGAACACAATTATTTAAAAGGACTCACAATGAAATATTTAGTAAATATATCTTTGATTTTATTATCTTTAAATTCGATTGCCTCGGATGCTCCTATGTTCGAAGTTCTGTTAAGAGCAGATAAATCATTAAAGACTTATATAAAAAAAGTACCAATGATAAATCTTGAAAGCGAAGATTCATTTGATGGTAAATATTTTAAAATTGTAAAAGCAAAATCAAACGATCCCATTTCTTTTAAGACAGAAGACAAAAATCTCCTCTTAAAAGCAGCTACTGTCTATTATCACCTCAATTCAGCGAGAGATTACTGGATTAATGTTTTAAAAATTTCTGCGCCTGAAAAATTGTCCAAAATGACAATTCGTCTTGAACTAACCAATGTCTTTGATGAACAAGGACACTACGCTCATGATAACAGAGACCCGCAGTTTAATAATGCTTTATCCATTCCAGCGGGGGAATCTCCTGCTTGGGTACCTGAAGGGAAAAAGGATAAATGGGGTAATGAGATTTGGTTTCGGCCTAAAAAAATCATCAACACTTCTGATCTTCCTCATAATATAGGGCCTAATCCAATAACAACCTCATTAGAAACAATTGAAGATCCATTTATTAATTTTATGGAAAATCAGTTTAATCATTCGATTATTGAACATGCCTTCTATCCAGAATATTCCAATAAGCCCCTTCATCAGGAGGCGATTACTTTTATGGGAACAATTGCTCTAACTAAATTTCTTATTGCCGGAAGTAAAAAGTTAGATAATTTATTTATAGAGAAATATTTCTACTTGGATAGTGCCCTCGTTCCAGAAATCATTTACCACGAATATACTCATAT
This sequence comes from Bacteriovoracaceae bacterium, assembly GCA_050247975.1. GTDB lineage: Bacteria > Bdellovibrionota > Bacteriovoracia > Bacteriovoracales > Bacteriovoracaceae > Peredibacter. Next base: position 26,118 of record JBFWTE010000004.1, on the reverse strand, counting down.
TGTTTTAAGTGATAGATTGGCCTTATCTCACTCGACTCCCGTTAATGAAGGAATGGCAGATTACTTTGCAGCGGTTCTTTCAAATAAAAGAAAGATGTATGCAAAAGTGGCCGGAGTGAGTAATGCCAATCCCAAAGACACTCAAAGCAAAAAATTCTACAGTCATTGGGACGAATCTAATAAAAATGCTCAAGCTGATTTTGCCTTGGCGGTACTTTGGGACGTTAGAGAAACTTTGGGTAACGAGGCTGCAGATAGAGTTATCTATGATGCTCGATTAGATTTGAAGACAGAATCTGCCACCATTAGTGACCATTTGATCAGAGCTATTCTTGATGCATGTGAGAGAAAATGTGAACTACCCAGAAGAGATCGATATAAGTTATATGAGACTTTTGCGAAAAGAGGATTTTAAATAAATTGGCCCCTCTTATTTTGAGGGGCCTTCATTTCTAAAACCCATTATTTCCATTTCGACCATTACTACCGTTCGATCCGTTGCTACCGTTTGATCCATTACTGCCGTTCGATCCGTTACTTCCGTTTGATCCATTACTACCGTTCGATCCGTTGCTGCCGTTCGATCCGTTACTGCCGTTAGAACCGTTACTTCCGTTAGAACCGTTACTGCCGTTCGATCCGTTACTTCCGTTAGAACCGTTACTGCCGTTCGATCCGTTACTTCCGTTTGATCCATTACTGCCGTTCGATCCGTTGCTACCGTTAGAACCGTTACTGCCGTTCGATCCGTTACTTCCATTCGATCCGTTACTGCCGTTCGATCCGTTACTTCCATTCGATCCATTGCTACCGTTTGATCCGTTACTTCCGTTTGATCCATTACTACCGTTAGATCCGTTACTGCCGTTTGATCCATTGTTGCCGTTCGATCCGTTACTTCCATTCGATCCGTTACTACCGTTCGATCCATTACTACCGTTCGATCCATTACTGCCGTTCGATCCGTTACTGCCGTTCGATCCGTTACTGCCGTTCGATCCGTTGCTACCATTATTGCCGTTGGCCCCTGTATTTCCATTATCGCCGGTTACACCTGTTGATCCTGTTGAACCTGTTGATCCTGTTGAACCTGTTGATCCTGTTGAACCTGTTGATCCAGTTGATCCTGTTGAACCTGTTGAACCAGTTGAACCAGTTGAACCAGTTGAACCTGTTGAACAATCCTCACCAGAACTTCCAGTTTCTCCAGTCGTTGAATTATCATCCTTATGTTTTCTATCCTTATGATGTTTAATAATTAAATATGTCACCACACCAACAATAATTACACTCACTACCATTAAAACTTTCCGATAACTCCTCGAGGCTCCTCCCGAAAAATTTGCTCCTCGCTGATAACTTTTCTCCATGAATTTCATGGCCAACTCTGCAGCGTCATCCTCGTGTAAGTCTTGTTTTTTTAATGTGCCAATAAATGCGTGATAATCTTTTCGAATTTTTGCATCTAAAATATTACTCTCAACGTATGAAAATATCTCTTGTTCATCAACACCTTCCATTTTCAATTTAAGAAGCGATCTCTCTAGTTCATACTTTGCATTCTCTTTAAAATCCTCATCATGTTGATCCCATTCTACGGCCATCTCATATCGAAACTGATTAAAAACATCTGCAATTTTCTCTTGAGATGACTGAAGATCAATTTTCTCTTCGACAACAGTAACTGCCTGAAGTTCATTTGGAACTGTTGTCGTTGCAAATAATGAAACAATAACTAAAAACGATAACTGCTTTTTCATCGATTTCATCTTTACCCTTTGGAAAAAGTTAAATTTAAAAACCGCTCAAATTTATAAGGATAAGCTGATTGAAGTCAATGAACAGGAGCTAGTTACAACTAAAGAGTGAATCAAGACGCTAAGTTTAAATTGAAGGAGAGATGAGATTTTTAGAGGAGAAGAAGCACCCCAATTAATGGGGTGCGGATGATACCAGTGTACAAGAAATTAGTGATTACCGTTGTTACCATTTCTTCCATTGTTGCCGTTGTTACCATTGTTGCCGTTGTTCCCATTGTTGCCGTTGTTCCCATTGTTGCCGTTGTTCCCATTGTTGCCGTTGTTACCATTGTTGCCGTTGTTACCATTGTTACCATTGTTACCATTGTTACCATTGTTACCATTGTTACCGTTGCTACCATTGTTACCGTTGTTACCATTGTTGCCGTTGTTACCATTGTTGCCGTTATGGCCATTGCTTCCAGTAGAACCAGTCTCGCCATTAGAGCCATTCGATCCTGTTATACCGGTACAGTTGTCTCCAGTTGTTCCTGTTTCACCTGTACCGCCTGTTTCTCCTGTTCCACCAGAAGTTGAATTATCATCATTATGTTTTTTGTGATGTCTGATACAGATGTAAGTGACAACACCTACAATAATCACACCCACAACCATCATAACACGACGATAGCTTCTTGAAGCTCCACCAGAAAAGCCAAGACCTTGCTGATAGTTTTTCTCCATGAACTTCATAGCAACTTGAGAAGCATCATCTTCATGAAGATTTTGCTTTTTCATTGTAGCTAATAAATCTTGATAATCTTTTTTTACCTTAGCATCTAAAATACTATCTTCCATGTAAGATAGAATCTCTTGCTCAGACACACCTTCAGCAGATAAAGCAAGTAGTGTTCTTTCAAGATCATTTTGGGCCTGCTGTTTAAAAGACTCATCTCTTTGATCCCATTCAACAGTCATGTCATATCTAAACTTATTAAAGGCATCTGCAACTGCTTTACTAGTAGATCGCTCAGACAACTTATAATCAGCTACTGTTTGAGCAGCAAAACCTTGTGGAATAGAACTACAAAAAATTGAGAGAACCAACATTGAAGACAAGTGTTTTTTTACATTTTTCATTTTTTCCCCTTCTCGGTTGAAGTTTTTGGTAACGGTACCGTAAAGTGAAAGCGAAAGATCATTCAACAGATTTGATTAATCAGTTTTAATTCTCCCTATTCATATTTGTGCTAGCACAGACCACTAAATCATTAGAAAGAATAAATTTCTGTATCTCTAAACTCCGCATTTAAGCTCCATTAATAATTTTTCTTAATTAAGATGGTTTCACTGCCCAAATTATTTTTTCTTTTACTTCTGCAACCATGTTAGAAGATTCTAGCAATTTTACACATCGCTGCTGCAAGCGCTCGACAAAGGTTTTATATTCTTCAGGAGTAAAATAATTTATAAGAAGTGCCATCATTGTTAATTCAAAAAATGGAATACTCATAATGTAATCAATTCCAAGATGAAAAATAATGCCAATATAAATTAAAGGTTTTCTAAACTCGTCAAACCAGATAAGGATGCCTAGGGCGAGCTCAACTAATAAAGTTCCCCAGGTTAATAATTTAAGCATCAGTACAGAGTCCAAGATGAATGGAACAGGAAAATTCTTCATATTATCTAGTCGAGTAGCATAGTAGACGGCACTGCCATCAAACCAATCCGAACCTTGAAGCTTTTGCCAAACTGTCCAAACATATAAGACAGCTATTTGTATTTGAATCATTCTCAGTGCCCAAGGCGCCCACATTTTTTCTTGCTTAAAAGATGAATACTTCCTTCCTAAAATAGAATCCACTGAGAGTGAGTGTCCGCATGGTGAACAAGCAAGAAAAATCGTTATCACTCTACAAAGTAGCTCCATAGAACTTAAAAGCCAGATATTTCGTTGATGGAGGCTTGTCATGCATATAAGAACGATGATTAAAGAAGGTCGAGTATAAAAACCAATTAATGAAGCAAATAGTGCAAGTCCATAAACCATAAAGATCAATTGAGTCATCTCCAGAGTGTTTCCCAACCAATGAAAGATATTCATGTGTGGAAATGGAAAATGCTCTTTAACTGTCTTCAAAGAAATAATTGCATCTGGCCCATAAAAATCTTCGATATTTTGAATGTCGCAAAAATAACTAAAAATCAGTAGTGAAATCCAAACTATCCTAAAGACTGCGATTCCCTCTGTTGGTTTAGGTTCAAAAAAAAAATTATCGACTGCATTGGTCATTGATTTAAAGCTACTCATTAGATCACCTCATATGTAAAGAAACGATAACTTTGATAATTACTGGCAATTTCAGAATGTGGAATAAATTTAGTTTTTATATTAGGAATAAAATTCCAATGTCTCGTTAAGTGAACTTTAACCGGAATTTTTCTAAAATTACTGTTTTTCATTTTCCGAAGAGCAAATCGAGCAACATCTTTCCACATGAATTGATTCTTATCTCGGCCAATGGCCTCCGTAATAATTTTTCGATATTTCTCTCCATTAACATATTTCTGCACGATGGTTAGCTCAGTTCCTCTAGGGAATGTGTATTGATCCCAGGTCCCATCATCAAACTCAGCAATGGCAGTAATATAAAAATTTGTTTTAGATGGATCGGGGGCAAACATCATCCAATCTTGGTAGATACTAAAAAAAGAAAGATACGAATCAACTGGCCGATATATGAAACTGAAAAATTTTTTGTCCTGAGGAAAATGAATCCTCATCATGGCCATGAGATTTAAGACAATGAATGCCGAAATCAACGTTTTCCTGATGGTGCTCATAATTCTTCCTTTTACATACGCACTTAATAAAAAAGCACCCGCACTGGGGTGCAATGAATCTTTCGTTAAATAATTTAGGAACTCAGCAAATTTAAATTTTGCTCAGAAGGCTCGCAGGAAAATAATGATGACACGAAATTTAAGTCAATTCGTTTTTAGAACGGATCTTTAGCTTCAATATGATTTAAAAGGATAAAGAGTTATTAAATCTGAAATTTAAAAAAGTGCAAAAAATTTTAATTTTTCCTCAAGACACTACTTTCGAGGGATAAGGCCCACTTTATTATAAACATTCTCGAGAGTTTTTTGAGCACGAGCTTCTGCACGATCTGCACCAAGTCTCATCAGCTCATCCAGGTGATCTTTATTTTTCATCAACTCATCATACTTGGCACGAATTGGCCTTAGGGTTTCTACCACAAGATCGGCCAAATCTACTTTTAAATGCCCATACATCTTACCGACATAATCTTGTTCGATTTGCTCTAAAGACTTACCACTCAAAACTGAATAAATGGTCATTAAGTTTGAAAGACCGGCCTTATTTTCTGGATCGTACTTGATTTCTGTTCCAGAATCCGTAGTCGCAGACTTAATTTTCTTCTCAATTTTTTTAGCATCATCAATGATAGAAACAAAATTCTTATCATTCTCATCTGACTTGGACATTTTCTTATCAGGATCTTGTAGAGACATAATTCTTGCACCAAGCTTACCAACATAAGCATCAGGCATTTTTAAAGTTCCCTCTCCATATCGATTTTCAAAGAAGCCAACAATATCTCGACATAATTCTAAATGTTGTCTTTGATCTTCACCTACTGGGACAAGGTCGGCCTGATATAAGAGGATATCAGCGGCCATTAATACAGGATAAGTATAAAGACCCGCATTGATATTCTTAACATGCTTTTCAGATTTTTCTTTAAATTGAGTCATTCTATTCAAATAACCCATCGGCGTAAGGCAAGTTAAAATCCAAGATAGCTCGGTGTGTTGAGGAACATGAGATTGCACGAAAATGATATTTTTTTGAGGATCTAGTCCTAGGGCCAGGTATTGAGCAAAAAAACTATAAGTCCGCTCTTTTAAAATTTTTGGGTCTTGAAAAACTGTGAGAGCATGTAAATCTGCAAGAAAATACAAACAATCATAGTCCTCTTGAAGTTTACGCCAATTGTTAATTGCGCCAATATAATTTCCAAGAGTAAGATCGCCAGTTACAGTGCTACCGCTAAGAATCGTTTTTTTCATGGGCCAAGTATAAGGGTTTGAAGAGATTTATAGAAGGGGGAATTTAAGACACCACGCATCTTTCCTGCCCACTAAATTATTCCTTTTTTCAATGTAAGATTTTTTTTGTTTTAGTTAGCTCATTAGATAGTTAATTTCCCTCGATAAAATGTTTATTGGAGGAAAAAATGAAGCATTTTCTTATCATCGTATTACTTTTAGTTTCTGTTATAGCAAATGCCACTCCTCTGGAAGATGCAGAGTCAATTTGCTTAGAAAATAAAACTGAAGTTTTCAAAGCTGATTGCTTTGAAACTTTAAATAAAACATTTTACTTGGATGCTGAAGTTGTAAAAATTTGTAAAAGTCTCATATATGATCCATTTAGAAACGACTGCCTTTACATTGCTGCAAATAAAAAATTTGAAACTGACAAACTTCTCAAGTGTGGCGAGTCTACAAGTCTCAATGGCATTATAAGTGACACCAACACACTTTTTTGTCTGCTAGATACCCCATCAAAACATTTTTTAGATAATTAAATGGTAGGGCTTTTTTCTGCTCTCTTTTTTTATTCATTTCTTCAAGCCTCGACTTGTCCAGTCCCATTAATTGAGGGGGTGGACTTCACTGAGGTGATGGATATATCGAGAACAGAAAAAGCTTACTCTTATATTGCTCGCCCAAAAAACAAATCAGAGATCATTAGCTTTATCAAATTTGCTAAAGCTAATAACTTAAAAGTCACAATCAAAGGTACTAACCACAGTCACGGTGGACATAACCGTCGCAAAGATATCAATGGTTGTCCGACTGCCATCCAACTAGACATGGCCGAGTACAATCATCTTATTTCAATCAATTCCTCAAAGATGGAAGTGACTGTTGAATCTGGAATGACTTGGCGGGAACTGGCAACGAAACTAGATCCTTACAAATTGGCGGTTCGTACAGAGCAGTCCTCAAATATTTTTAGTATCGGAGGAAGTGTTTCTACTAATGTTCATGGCCGGGACGTTTATGGGCCATTAATCAATTCCTTAATAGAGATCAAATATATCGATGGCGATGGAATTGAAAGAAAGGTTGGCAGGAATCAAAGAACGCAAATTTTTAGAGCGATTGTTGGTGGTTACGGTGGCCTTGGGATCATAACTGAAATCACTCTTCGAGTAGATAAAAACTATCTGTATGAGGCCCAATCATACAAAGATATTTCATTAAAAGATTATCTCAACTACCTAAAGACTATCGAGCAAAAACCTGCAAACATCATGCATTACGGACGGGTTAATCTCACTGGCGAAACCCCATTTAGTAAAGTTCAATTTGTTGAATGGAACCCCATTAATGATAATGAGGAACTCAGCACTTGGAAGGGATGGAAATTAGATCTTAATGAAAAGAATGAGGCCATTTCTTCAGCACTCATGAATCTCATGAGAAATCGAAAAACATCTATTTGGGGAAAAACGATTAAAGAAAAATTAGATGAAATTTTTGGATTACCCAAAACAGGGACTCATAAAACTAAAAATAACATCCTTAATAATCCTGTATTTTTCCTGTTCGACAATTACTACAATAAAAATCAATCAGTTGATATTTTGCAGGAATACTTCATTCCTATTAGTCAGGGTGAAAATTTTCTAAAAAAACTTCAAGCGATTGTGGATTCAAATCAGGTTAACTTACTAAATGTGACATTGAGATACATACCAAAGATGGGAGCATATCAAGATTCTATCCTTACTCCCTACTTAACTAAAGAAAATACTCTTGCTATCGTTTTATACATCAATATTGAAGATACTTCTTCAGGAAATGGTTCTTTAATTTCTTATAATGGATCGAGCTGGACACAAAAAATTATTGATGCTGCTCAAAGTGTAGGTGGCTCATTCTATTGGCCTTATCATAGATGGTGGAATAAAAATCAAATCTTAAAAAGAGATAAGGAAAATATAATTAATTACTTTCAGATCAAAGATCAAATTGATCCAAACAACATCTTCGAAAATGATTTTTTGAAGGCCTTAAGACAAACAATACAAAACTGATAATTATCATATAACTTAAAGATACATCTCAATTTCATGCCATAATTATTTTTATACTTTAATTGCATGTAAAAAAGGAGTTTTCCATGAAACGTTTATTACCTGCAATAATTTTCTCTATCGCTGCCGCAAATGCAGCTCCAGTTCCAGTTAATTCACCAGTAGATCATCTATTCGTACCAATGGGTTTCGATAATAATGATAACGTTGAGTTACTAGTATCAGGAACTTTTCCAAATCCTTGCTACTCACGAAATAAAGTAGAAGTACAAGTAAAAGAAGACGTCATTGATGTGACAGTAACTGCTCTACTTAACAAAAAAGACAAAGAATGTAGCCCAATGGAAGTTCCTTATATGGAGAACATTACCATTGGTAACCTTCAGGCCGGGGACTACACTGTTCATGTGAACAATAAAATTCAAGAGAAATTGGCGATTACCGAGGCCAGCTCTAATAGTGTCGATGACCATCTTTATGCCATGATGGATTATATTGATCTAGGTTTCACTGGAGGAGCTTCTGGGGACGCTTTCTTAATTGGAAAAACAACTGATTGTCTTGCCTTTGATAAAGTTGAATATGTATCAAACGGTAAAGATACTTTATCAGTACTACCTATTATGAAAAAGATTTCTCCAACTTGCTCTGGCGAGAAGAAATTTTTGAGCATTCCTATTAAATTTAATCCTCAAGATTTTGCTTTCAATAAATTAGTTCTTTTTGTTAGAACAATGGATGGGAAATCAATCAATACTTTAGTTGAGAAATAGACTCTGCTGATAGGGCCCCAAAGGGCCCTATCAAATTTAATGACCAGAATGATCTTTATGCTTATAATTTAAATATGCGCATCGTGAAACATGTAAAGATCTTTTGTGAAGAAATCTGGTACTTAATCAAGTCCCCTTTTTTTATCATCCTCACATTTTTTGGTAATAGCTTTATTGGTATTACTGGTCTTCTCTTTTATTTCATCGAAGAGGGCAGAAACCCCCGAGTCACTCGTTATATGGATGCTATCTGGTGGAGTTTTGCAACTGCAACAACCACAGGTTATGGCGACATTACTCCAGTCACAGATGCTGGAAAAATTCTAAGTATCATTTTAATGCTGATTGGATTGGCACTTTTTTCAATGTATACAGCTCTATTTGCTGAAACCATTCTAACTAGTAAAAAATTATTTCCTGATAAATGATGCCCCATGAAGGGGCATTCATAAATAACAACTATCTGCTTTTAATAATAAATAGATTTGAATCTGTATGCTTATTCACATACTGAGCGAAAGAACTCTCAAATAAACCACGTTTTTCTCTGGCCGCAATAATAACGAGATCTGGACGGACTTCTTGAATATGTGAACAGAACGTTTTCTTAGGATCTTCGCCAAATAAGCATTGATTAACAATTTTTCCTTTGAAATTTACCGGAAGAACTCCAGTTATAAAATTCTCAAGACCCAGTCTGACTGACTCCTCCAAAGCTTGTCGATCTTTTTCTAAAGGATAAACTGGCACTTGACCTAGCCCAAGAGCATAAACCGTTGTTTGAAGGACATGAACTAAATGTATCTCACTTTCGTTAAGAAAATCCATACCCTTTAAGGCCTGGAACATCTCTGGCCGACTTTCATTCAAATTAATAGCTATCACCACTTTTTTAATAGATTTCATACGATCTCCTTTCACCATTCTATTTTAAGTTTCCCGCTTGATTTGAACGTTGATGAATGTCCCCTTCCATCCTGATATAGATCATTTTTTGTACTGAATAAGTGGTTGATATTTAAGAAAGATTAAGTTGCAAAGGAGTCAATTATGAATCTAACAAAAGATGTAATGAGTTCAAAAGTTATTTGTATCAAGGCAGAAGATTCAATGGTGAATGCTTACAAAATTATGCATGAGAAAGGGATAAGACACCTACCTGTCCTCGATGATAGACATTCAGTAGTTGGTATCTTGAGTGACAGAGATATTCAAAGAGCAATGAGCACTAAAAAAATTAATAATTTTCAACAAGAAGTTCAATTAGATGGCAGTCTAAAAGTAGAAGATTTCATGAGCTGGCCAGTCTACGCCGTTAGTGAAACAACGACTGTTAAAAAAGTTGCTGAAGAAATGCTTGATCAAAAAGTCTCGGCCTTTTTAGTAGAAGATACGCTTGGCCATCTAAAGGGCATTGTTACAACTGATGATTTATTAAGGTTACTTATAGAAGATGATGAAAATGATTTTCAAAAAAAAGTAAAGTTAACTTTAATTGGAAATTATCTTAACAACACAGAAGCTTCATGAAATTGTGTCTCGATCTCTAGAAGAAATTCTTCCATCCACCAAATAAATTTCTCTGTCACCCATGGCCGCAAATGAAGGATCATGGGTGACTAAGCAAATTGTCGTTTTATTTTCTTGATTAACTTTTTTAAGCATATTCATCACGATTCTTGCATTTATGGTGTCCAAATTCCCTGTAGGCTCATCTGCAAAAATGTATCGAGGTTTTAAGACTAAAGCGCGAGCAATCGCTATTCTCTGCTGCTCACCACCAGATAACTCAGAAGGATACCGATTCATTTTCTCTAGAACTCCAAGCTCTTTGAGCAATGATTTAGCAAACTCACTCCTCTCATTCATAATCCCAAGATTACGCGCAGGCAAAAGAACATTTTCAATCGAGGTTAGCTCGGGCAAAAGATAATGAAATTGAAAAATGAAGCCTACATTTTGATTTCGGAAAGCATGTATTTGATCGGAGTTAATATTGTTTAAATTTTTTCCATCAATAAAGATTTCACCAGAGCTTGGAGTATCAAGAGAGCTGATTAAGTATAATAATGTACTTTTACCACTCCCAGATCTTCCCGAGATTGAAACAAATTCTCCGTCCTCAATTTTAAAACTAAGTCCATGCAAGACTCTTTGAGGAGGTTCACCAAATTCTTTAATCACATTTTTACATTCAATCATTATTCAGACCTAATAATCTCCATCGGAGTAAGTAAGCTTGCTGCTCGAGCAGGAATAATCGAGGCACATAAGGATGACAAGATAGCAGCAATAAAGGCAGTTATATAAATCTCAGGATCATAACTTATAAGTAAATGATGACTTCCACCAATTTCTAAATTGAGATTAATACTTCCAATATAAAGACAAACAAAAAATCCAAGAACAAGACCTAAAACTCCTCCGGCCACTCCTAGAACCAATCCTTGATACAGGATGAGACGAAGAATTTTATCAGGTCCATAACCAATGGCCCTTAAAATAGCGATCTCTCGTCTTTTTTGATTAATCATTATGGTAAGCACATTATAAATCCCAAAAGAAGCAACTAACAGAACAGCTATCGTAATAAAATATCGGGTAAAATCTTGCACTTTAATCATTTCCATAAACTGCTGATTGGCCATTTTCCAATCTTCTACCTGATCTTTGGTTAAAATCTTCCATTCGGATGCAACTTTTTCAGCTTCATCGATATTATAAAGTGCAACGGCAATCTCATTAACTTCACCTGATTTCTTGGTTAGAATCTGAACATCAGATAATGCCGCAAATGCCATTGATCGATCGACTTGCTTATTCCCAAAATGGAAAACACCAACAACTTTGAATGATCTAGTTCCCTTACCTGCAGTGACATGAATGTATTGTCCTACTTGAACTCCAAGATCTTTAGCAACTTCACTTCCGATAACAATCTTATTACCTCCAATAAGAGAGCTAAAGCGTCCTTCCTTCATGTATCTTTCAACTGAACTTATACGAATTTGCTTATCAGGAATTGTGCCAATTAAACTTACAGCTGAAGTGAATTTTCCTACTGATAAAATAACATGACTGGATAATCTTGGCGCAAAATCAAGAACTCTTGAATCGCGACTTAAAAACTGATACCAACCTGAATAATTTTCTAATTTTGATTCTTCTCGAAGCCCTGCCGGAGGCCTTAACCATCGAACAATTTGATCTTTATAAAAGGCCTGATCGACCTCTATTGGATCAACATTTTTTTCGGATCCTTTGATTAGAACATGAGCTGTATTGTTTAATAGTTGCTCGGAGATATATCGGCGCATCCCCAACTGAACACCAGAAATAAAAACATAGAGCAAAGTACCAAAGCTAATTCCTAACAGAATTAAGAAAGTTTGCTTTTTTCTTGTGATGAGTTGTCTCCATGAAAGAAAAAACATCACTCACCTTCTTGCATTTTTAATTCATCAGTTAACTTTAACTGATTACCTGGAACTTCAATGAACATACCGTCCACATGACCTAACTCAAGTTTTTCTTTTTTCCAATGACCATTTCTTTTTATTGTGACAGTTCCTGCATTAACGGCCTTAAGAGGAATTAAAGTCACATTTTTAATCTTTCCAATCTCAACACTTACATCAGCCGTCATCCCGGGTAAAACCGATGAGGCCAAATTTGGAACTTGGATCTGAGCTATAAATTCATCTTCACGGGAATAAATGGCAGAGACTTTTCCTTCTAAGACTTGACCTCTGAGGGCCTCAAAAGAAACTTTGGCGATTTGATTTTTTCTAATTCTTAGGGCAGCTTCTTGCTCGAGCGATAATTCGATATAGCGATCATTGAGATCTTCCATACGCAGCACTGGCATCTGAGGCAAAGCTGTTTCTCCTTCTCTCGTTCTCACCATAGTGACTGTTCCATCAAATGGCGCTCTCACACTTGGTCTTGACTCAAATTCAATTAAAGGATCACCTTTTTTTACTTCAAAACCTTCATCAACATATAACTTTCTAACTGTTGAAATAACTCCGATGATGACTTCAAATCTTTTATAAGACTTTACTTTTCCTAGCCCATATACAGCTTCGGTGACATTCCCAATTTTTGGATAAGCAACGACCTGAGTTGAATCTTTGAAATAAAAAATACTTCCGATAATGATTATTGTAACAATACTTAAAATACTAACTAATTTTAGCTTCATTCTGGTCTTATTCCTCATATTGAGTTTACAAACTCAATATTTAATGGTTTAGAAGTTTTTTTGCAACAAAGCAGCGCATCCAAGTTTACATGACAAATATCAGTTTTACTCTGGATACGAATCAGATTCAACTCTTGTAGCATGTTTTATTTTGGATACATCCAAACGGAGGACCGAATGAAAAAAGCAATTTTACTAAGTTTCCTATTCTCATCACTAGCTCATGCTGCACCCCAAATTATCCCAGCTCCTGTGAGTCATCTTTATGTGCCACAAGGTTTCGATAATAATGATGCCGTAGAAGTTGTTGTTACAGGTTATTTTACCAACACTTGTTTCTCTAGAAACACTGTGAACGTAGACATTAAAGAAGATAAGATTAATATTTCAGTTTCTGCCATTGCCAATGAAGATACAAAAAGACTTTGTGCTGAAATGATTGTTCCATTTAAAGAAGTTGTCTCAATCGGAAACCTTCAAGGTGGCGATTATGACATCAATGTAAATGGTGTTTTAAAAGACTCTGTTTCAATTAAGGAGGCTTCATCTAACGCTACAGATGATCATCTTTACGCTGACATCGAGAGTGTTGAAAGAAAAAGTGGAACTGACTTTGTTCTTAAAGGATGGAGATTCAGTAACTGTATTGAATTAGATAAAATAGAAGTTGTAAGCAATGGTAAAGATACCCTATCGATACTACCTGTAATGAAACAAGTTTCTAATTTTTGCCCTATGAAAATGATGCCAATTGCTTACCCTGTTAAGCTTGACTTCTCTTCGGTGAAAGTTAAAGAACCACTAATTCATGTACGTACTATGGATGGAAAATCGTTTAACAAAATTATCTATGCGGAAGATCGAAGATGATTGCTTATTGGCTCATCCTCCTTCTTATCCCTTTTGAGAGTCAGTCGGCCTGCCTGTCTGACTCTCAGGTTAATATGGAAGCCTCGACCACAAAAATGAGAATGGCCGAAGAGACCGCTGAGAATTTTCAACAATCCATTGGCCATGAAATCCCTGCCCCTAATCAACTTACGATTAATCTAGAGCCACTTAACCCAAGAGTTAATGCTGAGATTAATAAGACTAATACATCTGTTGCCATCTCAATCTGGGGTGGAATGCTCTCTCACCCAAGAATGAACAACGACACACTAATTTTATTACTGTGCCATGAGTTAGGACATTTTTTGGGAGGGCCACCATTAAAGTCTCGCACTTCTTGGTCTTCAACAGAAGGTCAAGCGGACTATTTCTCAGGACTTAATTGTGCTCATAAACTTGGAATGGATGAAGCTGCTTTTCTTTCGGCTTCACTAGCACTCACTAAGATTTATGCGGAAGTCTCTAATGAACCAGAACCTAGTCTTGAATCATGTGATCGAAATGTGGCCTCAAGAACGAATTATGGCTACCCCAAAGTACAGTGCCGATTAGATACGCTGATTGCTGGCTGGAGAGGTGAAAAAAGGCCTTCTTGCTGGTTTAGTAACTAAATTTTAATAGAATTGTAGATAAAAAATATATCGATTCTATACACAGCTCTTATCTAGCATATATTAAGACTCATTAATTATTAAATGAGTCTTAATTATGAATGCTAGTATTTTTTATTTCATTCTTATATCCTTAGTTTTTTTTTCAACCTCAGTTTTTCCTGCAAATTTACAAGTTTCTTCTCATAGCTATTTGAACCTAAATTTATCAAGTTGCTACCGTTGGATGAGTGAAAAAGAAGCTAAAAAATGGCTTAAAGGGGACCCTAAGTTTGGCCTTATTCCTTTCTACGATCAACTTCAGCGCGGAAGAGAAAATCCCCATGGTATTTATTGCTGGACCCATCCTGCTGGATCAGTTGCTGGGAACTTGGGAAAATGGCCTTTTGAAGAAGTTTATGGAAAATATCTTGTTAGGATTGATTTCAAAAAAGACGTCGTCATTTTTGATAGAGTTACCAACAAGTACTATCAAAAAGGCCAGGAACTTACTCGTCCACATCTTAGTAAAAAAGAAATGGACACTGAAATTTCTTATGCCAATTACACTCAAGATGGGTCTGAGTTCATGCAAGAAATCATTATCAAGGACATTCGGGCCATTCACTCTTATACTTTTAATGATCATGATCTAAGAGCTTTCTTCGAGAAAGATTATGAAAATTTCTTTAGTGCTAGTTTAAAAAAAGAAGATATCCATTTTTTAAAAAACTATTGTCCCCTCAAAATTACAAAATTTTGCGCCAGATACATTGAAATATTAAATGAAAGAAAAAAACATCTACATCATCTCTGGGGAAACAACTTGATTCCAAATTATAATTTTATTATACAAAATGAGTAAGAATTGGCCCTGACCAATTAATATATCCCCCACAAAGATGCATTACATTTTTACAATTCACCCCCTAAAAAATGGATGGTATTAATTGGTTTTTATTCTATTTTTTAATGGCTGCAACAAGTCAAAGAGATGTTTATTGAACAAGTATCAGAAAGATAATATAAGGCAGTCATGAAAAATCTAAAACTGATCCCCCTTGTATTAGTCTCTTTTTTAAATTCCTCTTACGCTCAAACTGGTGAATATGTCGGCTCTAGCTATAAAGAGATCCTTCAAATCATCTCTAATAAAGCAGAGGGTCCAATTGATAGTAAGTACAAAGATGAGTACGAGACTTATCAAAGAGGCGAACTTCCACACTATGAAATTAATCGCGGAAATTTCTTTGAAGCAGGCACGAATCTCATTCTAGAAGCCGCTAAAAGAACAACGACACAAAAATTTGATTGGTACCCAAGAATCACCAAATTAGTTCACTCGAATGGTATTTGCGTGAGTGGAAAATGGAATATCACAGAAGAATCTGGCTATACTGGATATTTTGAGAAAGGCAAATCGGCCCTTTTTATTGGACGAGTTTCTGTTGCCTTATCTGATACCGAAAAAGGTTTTCTGAGAGGATTTGGTCTTGCTGGTAAAATTTTTCCAACACTTGATCCAAATGAAGTTGTCAAAACGGCGAACTTTTTTACGGCCGATGATTTAGGTGGAACAAGTATTAATCACTTCACTGAAACTGCTCTCACTAATGAGCCAGCGCTTTCATTTAGATTCACTCTTGTTAAACTCTTGCTTGCTATTAATTCTGCTTTCAAGCAAGCTGACTCAAATCCTGGTTTTAGACCGCTTTATCCTATATCTGAGCTAGCAACATCTCCGTCTCAAAAAATTGTGACACCTCACTGGATGAAGCTTGAGCCAGATACCAATACCGCGAAAGTGAATGAAGCTGATTTTAGAAATGAATTAAATTTTTCTAAATATTATCAAGATGGCATGAAAATTAACATTTATGTCTCAGAGACAACTCCTTCTCGTCTTAGCACTCAAGGCTGGAAAAAAATTGGATATATCCAATTAGAAAATAGTTTTGTTTCTTATGGTTGTGATAGACAACTTCACTTTGCTCACCCAAAACTTAAATGAGGTTAAATATGAAATTAATGACTGCTTTCTTTTTTATTTTTGGATTATCAATGGCCCACGCTAGGGTTACTTGTGAAGCAAAGTCGGCAAAACAAATGTATGGGGATCTTCAAACGAAGGGTTACTTTAGCTTTGATCTAGTACGAGCTGAAAACCAAAGCGTTATCTCTAACCTTGAAGGAAATCTTTATATTTCTCATTATGCTGGCCCTGGTGATGTTTTAACTCCTAATAATAGTTATATTGAATTTTTTAATTATTCTGAAATTAAAGCATTCTCTAATTACAAACCGGCCAAATATAAAGGCTTTGCTAAATTTGAAGGCCTAAATTCTACTCGATCAGAGGGCCTTGAAGGCAATATGTGGGGATACTTAGTTGTGGATGTGAAAGCAACGACAGCTGAATTTGCTGCACACTATATTTTTCAGGCCGGGGATCACGTCGGTGGAACGGTTCATTTCGCTTGTAAAGAAATCTAATTTAAAATGGGCAGTGGCCTAAACACTACTGCCCTTCTTTCTACAAATATTTTTTGCCTAATTCGCCGATAATGGCCGCAATTCCCTGTTGAACAGTCAGATTTGAAGAAGAACCCTCAACCAAACTAAATCCCATTTTTCCCAACCATTGTTGAAACAAATTCTGCGCAATCCCTGCAGGAGTCGTATTGCTGAATAAATTTAGAAAGAAGAAAATCTTTTTAATCCCCGAAATAATCCTATAAATTCGTGAAGTCGTTTTTTGTGGAATTAATTCGAATGCGAGATCCATTACATTATTTTTAGTCAGATTATCATTCTCAGCTGCTTCCAATATTTTTTGATAAATTTGCTCATTAGTTAGACCATTGTTATTCAGAAAAGTCTTCACTCCATTCACAGTATGATTTAATACTCGATCCTTAAACTCTTGAGAAGAAACAACCAATTTAATAATTTCCGAAGCCTTTTGCACTTCCATATCCTGATCAGCATCTAATCCAGCAGTCGAAATGTTAGTATCAAATGTACTCGCCTCTACTGGAGCGGGGTCGGTTGATGTTGAGGTTGTAGAAGTGCTTGTAGGTGCAGGAGTGACCGAATTAGTTTGATCAATCTTTGAACTATCACTTGTGGCACCTCCATTACCGTTACAGGAAACTAGAGAGAAAACCAAAATAATGAAAAATAAGTTTTTAATAAAATCCTCCTTGAATGATTAAAACTTCATGGAAGAAATCTTGGCATTGAAGAACTTTTTTTAAAATCTAGGCAATCTCTTTAAGGAAATGGCCTCCATACTTATTCCATAATTATATGCGCTCAGGAGATTCAAGAAGTTAGGTCGGCTGTGCACTTTTTAAACACCTCATGTAATCACTTCACTCAGCTTTTAATGAATCTCAATTCCCTTTAAAATTGAATTAACTCACCATTAGAGGTCATATGAAATTTTTAATTATCTTTTTAATAGCACTTATACCTTTAACTGGTTTTTCTAGAGTCTCCCCGGAGAAATCTCACCGCTGTGAACTAGCAACAGATAATGAAGATTCAAAGTCAATTTGCCTGAAATCTCAGTTGTCTTTGGAGGCCATCCAGGCCTGTGGAAATGTTTCTCGAAACTCTGAAATAAAAAGCGTTTGCTTTCAAAGTAGGCTTGCAAAAGATGATATTGATGCTTGTGGAGAGATTACCTTTGATAAAAATGTCAAAATAGCTTGTTTAAAAAGTAAGCTCTCTTTCCAAGAAATTCATACCTGCAATGAAGTTAGTGATGATAACGAAGTTAAAATTGCCTGCTTACAAAGCAAATTGTCTTTAAGTGGGATTCAAACCTGTGGGAACAATCTTTTTTCTAAAAGAACTAAGATTAAGTGCTATCAAGGCAAGCTGCCCATTCTTGATTAGGGACTAGATAAAATATCTTCAAGAAAGAAAGCCGCCAATTCCTGACGACCTGATAAAGCTGATTTTCTATAAATGGCGGTGGCCTGCTGCCTAACAGTTTTTTCTTGAGTTTGGCGTAAATCTGCAATTTCCTTCATAGAAAATCCTTTAATGAGAAGCAGGGCCACTTCCTTTTCACTAAGACTTAACTGCCACTTTTCAAATTGCTCATCGATGAGATTTCTTATCTCCGATGCATTTCGATGGGATTTCTCTTTCCAGTCCTGATACTCTTTTTTAGTTTCTAATAGTTCTGTATTTAAGTTATCGATTCGCTTTTCTTTGCTCCAAATAACTCTTAACTGCCAAATAATCGCGGCAATACCAGCTAAAACCAATAAAACTTCATGAAGAACATGAGAGAAAGGAATTCCTTCTCTGAGGTCCACAACAACATCAACTAAAAAAAAGAATGAAAAAATAAAGAGTAAGACCACATTTAGCATAAGACATTTGTCCGTTTTTAAGGCTTTTAGGCATAAGCCGGATAGTGATTATCGCTATTTAACATTATCTTAGTTGCATACCCCTGAGGGGTCAATTCACAAGGAGCTTACAAATGAAAGTATTAGGAACAATCTTGGGTTTGATGATGCTAACAACTGTCTCGGCAAAAGTTGAGTGCACTCAAGAATCTAAGGACAAATGGAAGGATCAGGAACAATTTAAAAAAGAGTTAGAGAAGACCTACAAGATCAAAGTCTTTAAGGTTACCGAAGGAAATTGCTACGAGATTTATGGGCATAATCTTGAGAACAAAAAAGTTGAAATATATTTCAACCCAGTCACCGGGCTTCCAGTAAAACAAAGGATTGAATAATGATCGTTTGGAATCGGGTCACGCGCCTCATACACTGGGCCGTGGCCCTGCCCATTCTCTTCAATTACTTAATAGAAGGCGGAGATAAGGCCCACAAAGTTTTAGGTTATTTGGCCTTTGCTTTTGTTATCTTGCGCCTCATCTGGGGACTGATTTCTACAGATGAGGCCAACTTTAAAAAGTTCGCCTTCAACATTAAGGAATTTGGGCATAAAAAATTTCAGGGCCATAATCCTATCGCCTCTTGGATCTATCTTCTCATTTGGGCCATCGCCTTAGGGCTAGGGATTACTGGTTACATGATGGGATTAGATTCTTTCTGGGGAGATGAAAGACTTGAAAAATTTCATGAGCTCTTGGCCACTTGCCTACAGCTTTTAATTGGTATTCACTTCTTAGGAATATTTTTTGATTCTTGGAAATTTAAGAGGAAAACTTGGCTAGGAATGATTACTGGTAAAAAAGAGTAGCTGGATACCATAAGGACTATCCAGCTACAAAATATTAATTAGATTTACAGATTGATTTAACCCAAAGCCAAAGAACTGATCTTGCCCATGTAGCAGTTAATTTTTTATCTTTGATATCTACTTTTGTACCTTGAGAACAAGTGACACCAACAAAACCATCTGAAGATGCATCTGAGCACTTTTCTGTTTCAGCAGAACATAAAATCCCAGATTCTAATTTCTCGCAACGAATAGTTTCATTTGCAAGAACACATTGTTGAGCACTAATTTCTGCAGCAACTCTTGCAGTACATTTTTCGATAGAGCTATCAGTACAACGAAGATTAACTTCCGATGCCATTGCTGAAACTGACATTAGGGCAACTAACAATACTAAAGTTTTCATCATTTTCTCCTTTGAGGATCGAAATTTTTAACTACAAATAACAAAGGAGGGGCTAAGTAAATAGTGGCCAGCTTAAGATTTAGAAGGAGTGTAAACTTTTCATATAAGGCCTTGCCCAGTCAGCAGGCGAGGCCCTATAGAAAGAAAAGATTGGTTTTTAATTAACTTCAAGAAAACTAATATTACAAAGTTTGTCGTTCTTTTGACATAATTCATTACTATAGCGTTTAAAATCAGCTTCTAAGGCCTCAATAGCAGCATCATATTTATTAGTCGCCTTCCCTTTGAATTTCAGACCTAAGCTAATTTCTTGCAAACGCTTAGAGTCTCTTAATAAATCTTGTGGGGTGACCTGACGAGGATCAATTAATATATCAAGATTGTTATCTGTATTTAGAGAAAAAGTTGCAATAATTTCTGTTAAGGTCTTTCCATCCATCATTAGAGATTTTAAAAATTTATAATCTACAGATGAGTAGATCATTAGAGTCATCGCAAGCCATTCATACCCAAGAGAATATTCACTGGAATGCATTTTCCCTGCATATATTTGATCCTCAGCTGTTTTGGCGTACAACGATAAGATATCATCTCTATAGATCAGCTCATCACATTGACTATAATTTCCTCTATATGGATTGCAAGACAGATAAATTCCACCTTCTTTTTCAAATTTTCCACTTATTAATTTTATAGCAAAATAAGCACCCGAAATTCTATTCGAAAGAGAATTCTGAATGAAATACTTGCTTGCAGTTTCTTTTAGAATTTCTGAAAGAGAGATATCACTTGATAGCTTTAAGACTTCAGCTCGAATAGGAGTGGTATCTTGGTTTGTATTAATTTTTTTAATTGAAATTAATGCCTCATGAATTTGGAAAAATAAGAATTCAAGAGGACTTAGTTTTTCAGCAAGTTTTTTTGAATAAACGACTTCACCAGTTGTTAAATTTTGAATCGCTAATTGCTTTTTCTCGCACCCTTTTGGAACTTTAATATTATCATCATCTAATTCAGGAATTTCCTGATCAGTTTCGACAAACCTCAACTGGGTCAAGCGAGCTTTAATAATATCTCCAAAGCCTGGTTGCTTTTTATTAAGGGTTTCAAAAACAGACTGCTTCCAAATATCTGTGCTGTAGTCTAAGTTCCATTTCGTATTATTGTCATGATAGACATTATATAAGTCTGCCAAATAATAGCTTGAGGATTTAGACCATGAGTACCATTTAAGACGTGCACCTTCACAGATGAGAACATCGCCCCCTCCAGTTCCACTATTACCTTCAGCAAAAGCAGGAGGTAATTGAACAGCTGTCAAAATTAAAGACAGTCCCATTAGACTAAGTAGTTTATTTTTTAACACATGCCTATTCATAGGCTGTTTAAGATTCAAAAACGACGCCAATTGAATTTGAGGTTTCATAGATTCTCTCCTTTTGACCAATTAAAAATTGGGATTAGTCCCTAGCAACGAGCGCATCCTAGATCCAAAAGGAATTTGAAACTACTTATTTGTTGTCAAAAATAATTGAATTTCTTTCATAAAAGTAAAGATTCTTTCCAATATGACCGATACAGAGTTATGACTTCTAAAAAAGACTCTGCCCTAATTAAGAGAAAAATCTTTTCTTTCGATTCATACAAAGAAGCATTGGCCTATTATCTTGTAGAAGAAGCGCCATGGGGATACATGACAAGAGCTTCAGAACACATAGGCTGCCAAGTTTCCTTTCTCACTCGAGTCATTAAGGACAAGCCACAGCTTACTCCAGATCATGCATTCCATTTAGCTGATTTTTTGAGATTTAATATTGAAGAGAAAAAATACTTTTTGATGCTGGTGGATTTTGAAAGAGCTTCAGATCCAGAATTCAAATCACATCTAAAAAACGAGCTCAAAGAACTTAAGAAGAAAAACGAATCTATTTCAGAAAGAACCCAAAGAAAATATCTAACCTTTGAAGTATTTAGAGCAAATTATTTTTCAAGTTGGATCTATACTGCAATTCACTTTATTGTATCTTGCCCGAATTTTCAAAAAATAGATGCCATCGCAACACGATTTAACGTAAAAAAATCAGTCGTAAAAAAATGTCTGCAAGAACTCGAAGAGCAAGGGCTTGTGGAGTCACATAAAGGTGAGCAATGGTTTTTTAAATCAGGAAATTTTCATTTAGAAAAAAACTCTCCTCTAGTAGTGCTACACCATCAAAACTGGAGGACGAGAGCAATAGCAGATGCCCAAGACTTCTCAAATGATTCAATTCATTTCACATCTGTATGTACCCTAAGCGAGGCCGATGCTCAAAAACTTAAAGAAATGATGCTTGAATTTATTAGTAACACTAATCGAGTTGTCGGACCTTCAGATAACGAAGAATGCATAGCAATTTGCTGTGATTTATTTAAAGTATAAGTAAAACGTTATTCTTCAGGAAAATTCATCACGAATTGAAGAATACCATTTCTTATGCTTGTGACGACTTGCTTGAGTCGGCCTGAATAGTAAGTTGTCTCCCCATCAATTAACAAAGGGAATTCATTTTTAAGAAGAGATTTAAACTCATCTGGGTCATTGTAATGAAGGCATTCGATGTAGGCATGCGCGTGTCCTGTCATTTTCCGAGTAATATATAAGTTCCTCGCAAATACCCCGGGAGCAACCAAGTATGAATTTCCTCCCCCGCTGGTATCATGCTGCAAACCAAGACCTGTACTGAGATTATTTACAATTGATTGAGCAAGTGAAAATGAAGCATCCCAAACGGCCGAGTCAAGTAAGTGGAGTGCAAAGAATTTTCGATCATCCTGAGTGGCCCACTCTTCCGGATCAACTGAACCATGAATATAGGTTTTTACTTTCGAGTATTTTTTTGTACCAACGCCATTTGAATCATTGGCCGGATCAAGAGAATCGTAGTGAATAACCAAAGAGAGATCTGGTTCAAAGTCGTTCATCTCGTTGATACGTGCCTGAAGATCTTCTCTTAGAATAAAATAATTACCTCGGGCTTTCTCTTTAAATAGTGCCTGAAAATTAGCACTTTTTTTAAAGGCGGAATATAACTCCGGGCCCTCAGGATAAAGTGTAATCAGCGACTGAAACCAGTTTTCGAAACTTCTTTCTTTCAATGCCTTTCTACCAAATTCATTCAGGTCTAATTTTTCCATTGGTACTTTCGAGACTGGTTCATGATCTTCACGAGTGAGCCTTACTTCGGCTCCATACTTTTCAAGTTCTTGTTTCAATAGAAGAGAGGTTTGAAGATTGATGAGTCCCTCTGAAATATAATTCCTTTGAGAATCTCTAACATATTTCCCAGTGAGAGAATCCCATTCTTTAGTGCTCATATGTCCTGGATCAATAACAATTTTTAGTCCACTGAGCTGCTGAATTGAAGGATTTCTTTTTGCCAGTTTAATATTCTCCAAAGCTCTCGAAACAGAGACAGAACCATCCTGATTCGAAAAATCTAACTCTGCATCTTTTCGTGACTTTGAATCTCTATCCCAAAAAAGCTGCAATTTATCTGGACTTGTATTTGAAAAGCGTGAAAACTGGTTTGCTCTATCCACGATGGTTAATCGACGTAAAAAATCTGCTGCGGTAATCATTCCACTAAAAGGTTTTAATTCTTCGAAATTTGAGCTATCTGCCGGAGATTGAAAATAATTGAGGACCGCCTGAGTTCGGAGAAATATTTTTTTGGCCGGCACAGGTTCAAACAATCTGAAGCCTTCCTCACTGAATTCCAGTGGATCATTGGCCACACTGTCTAAGCTGGCAAAAGAACTTTGAAGACTAACGTAAAGTATTGATAATAGTAAAATCATACCTTTTTCTAGCGTTTCAAATTATTAAATGCAAGTGGGACTCAAAACTAATGTAATAAATCTCATTAAATTCTCATCTTATGAAAATTTAATGTGCACAAATACCAATTTGAGATTTTTCTAAATACAGATACTGCTTTTCTAGACTCATGCTGGTGAGCTTAGAATAAGATTGTTTTTGGGCCAGTATTAAATAATCGGTATCTGTTTTTGAACAGCCCCAAGACTGAGAAAGAGCTGTTATGTAATCTCCTCCTCCTTTCGCAATATCTTCTAAAACTTTTTTAGAATTAAAAGCATAAAAAATTTCAGCATCTTTGTTTTGAGTTGCCCCCATAGCGGAACAGCTACCCGTAGATGAAGTAAATTGAAAGATAGAAGTGGGCGCTGTGGTCGCTCCCAGCGTGTATTGCCAAGGTGGGCGCTTTTTATTGTTAGTGTATTTGTAAATCTGCATACATTTTCGGTTATTGAAAGCGAAACTCATTGGTAGCGTGACAATAAATAGCAGAAGTAGACTGATGATCTTCAATTTAAACTCCGTTTAAATAAAATGATAATTTGAAAATAATTGATCGTCTTGAAAATTTTTCTAATGAAGTAATCCCTAGAATCTATAGAGGCAAAGGAGAGGCCAGCTTATGCATGTATCTTGCAGACTTTAGGTCCAATGATTTGCTGTGCCTATAGCTGAAAATGGTTGCTTTGCTCTACAGATGGAGGATTCATTCAGGAGAAGAAAACAGTTCGAAGAGAACTGGGCCATCGTAACTAAGGCCATAAAAAAAGAATGCGGTAGTTACGGCTCTCGTCTTCATAACGTTCAAAATGGGGAAGTATGTAAGAATCGAAGAATCCTCCTCTCCAGCTATCGTCCTAGGGCAGATTCAACTGACGTTTTCACTCAATCAATTGGGCTTTTATAAAGAGAGGAATCTCTGAAAAAAAATTATGTAATATGGTATTGATACACTAAAATAAGTCTTAAACAAAATCTCATCTAAATTTCACAAGGATGATCATCCATGGACATGGAAAAGTTTAATTTTTTAATCGCAGTCGGAATTTTAAAAAAGAAACCACTGGAACGACATTCATTATTAGAAGCAATGGACCAAAATTTTTCAGGGTATTTCAGCAAACTTCGCCAGCCTGAAAAAATAGGATTGGGATTTAAATTAAAGGATGAAACAGAATTTTCATTTGCAAAATATGTACAGAATGCTGAAGTTACCGAGGTCAGTGCGCATTATGGGAATCTTGAGTCTCACACTGGGCTTCCAGAGCATATCTTAGCGTCGTTTGAAGGAACTTCAAATTTGGTACTGAGAATCAATACAAGAGATGAAATCAGATATTTTTACCATGAAACTTATCTTTCACCAGAATATCTTATTACCCAGAAAGATTTGTCCGAACTCCTTGAATTAACTGCTGCTAAAGACACGGCACTTAAATTCATTATGGAGTATTATAACGAAAACTTTGAATTCAACAATATTCCACAAGTTTCAGCAGATGAAATTATTCCTCTTCTGAAGATGGGTAATTTCCCTCAAATTTTCGGCGACCCTATCTTTAATATTTTACATCTGATTCAACAAGCTATCAAATATGATGGGCTACTTTTCCCTTTAACAAATAAATGGGCCGATCTCATTCAAGTACAGAAGAGCGATTTAAACTCGTTCCGAGATGTTGGTAGTTTCACTCCGGATGCAACTATAGATCATGTTGTAAAATTTATTGATGCTCAAGAAAATTCGGATAAGCTTTGGGAATTAGTACTTAATGATCTGAACCAATTGTTTGAAATAAAATATACACGAGAATCTTTGCGGGAGATTGAGTTATATACAATTCCTGTAGGAAACATTCTTATTGTTG
This sequence comes from Bacteriovoracaceae bacterium, assembly GCA_050247975.1. Classification (GTDB taxonomy): domain Bacteria; phylum Bdellovibrionota; class Bacteriovoracia; order Bacteriovoracales; family Bacteriovoracaceae; genus Peredibacter. The sequence goes on along the minus strand of JBFWTE010000004.1, from coordinate 440 downwards.
TTGATAATTTTCTTCAGTCAAATTTGAAGAATGTAGTGATTCCTGTGGAGGTTGAGCCTTTCCTTCAATGGGGATCTGGGCCAAAGGATTTAGAAGCAAGAAGAAAATGGATTCCCGAGGAAGAATTATGGAGGCCAAAAAGAAATGATGAGATCTACAAAATAAATTGGTTCCACGAATTTAAAGAACCGATAAAACTTAGACCATCTCCACCAAATGAAGTATCCAATTTCAAGTCGGCTCTCAATAATATAGAAAAATTTGCGATTGAAAATAATTCATATTTTGCCGAGGCATTCACCCTTACAAAATGGTGATGAATAAAGGTGTAACTCGACAGATCAATTAAAGATAACTCGACGGCCAAAAAAATGCTTCTTTTTAAAATTCTTACATCAATTCTCTTCTTGGTCTACTTTCTTTTTACCCTGGCTTTTTCT